>NZ_JBEXMY010000006.1:592932-735075 GCF_040610805.1 Kribbella sp. NPDC003557 | reverse complement strand
CGCCGAAGCCGAGGCCGACTACTATGCACAAACCCGAGACGACCGACCGGTCGTCCACACATAACCGAGGGTGCACCAAACCCGGGACGGTTCAGTGACACGCCTCGAATGCCAGAAGTGTGGCGGCGATGCTGGCGTCGTTCAGCGGGTCGAGAGTGTGCACATCACTCGGACAGACGCCGATTGATTGAACCCTCAGGTAAAGCTGGGCCGCCGTGGGTGGCCGGATGCGCACGTCGCGATGGTTGACGAGTCCATGCAGAGGCCGCCAGAGCGCTCCGTCCAGGTCTCCCTCCGGGTCCATCCGACTCGATTACTCGCTCATAGCCCGAGCCGCATCCTGCCGCCGGAAACCAGAGACCGACGCAAGACGCCCGCATGCGCCTCGCGTTGGACACGCACCGAGGCGAAACTTGACCTGGGGCAGTGCCGCCGAGCTCAACGACCTGGGTCAGCTGGACGAATGCCGTCGCTGCCGCCGACACGATGGCGGTGACGACTCCACGCAGTGATTTATGTGACCTCCGCTCGCGACCAGACGTTCGCCCAACTGGGGGATCGCGCCAACGGTGGACTTGGCGAGTTCCCCGCTGTGAAGTGTGCGAGTGGCGCATTCGTCGTGGCCAGACGTCGGCTACGGTGTGCGGGTCGAGTCTGTTGGGCCGAGCCTGATGTCAACTTCGCATGCGGGAAGGCGATGTGGCGTCTATCACATCTCCCGAATGGACCTTAGCTAGGTGTGCAGCTCAGCATGGCGGGATGATCGACCTACTATCTCCCGAATCGAACCGCTGTCCGCGATGCGGTTCAGACTGCCTGGATCCTGTCTACGAACAGACGCCTGGATGGCCTCCGGGGGCATCCGAAGGACTTGCTGGCTTGATTTGCCGGTGGTGCTCGCCGCTCTCCGGGAGGAGATGACGAGCGCGTCGCGGGCTCGATCGCAAGTCACTCGGTGGTCGCCACTGGACGTTCGCCGCCGTTGGCCTTCGTGCCTGGCGCCAGGTGATGCTCTGCCCGACAGGGGCAGAGCCGGCCCCTCGGCTCCCGCGGTCAGGCCGAGCCAGTTGGCTTCACGGCTGTTGGCGGACTTCGCGGTAACCTTCAGCCATCAAGCGCGGATGAGGGCATGCGCATCGACGGCTCCCCCCTCATCACCAATTCGCATCGCGCCTCGGACCTCGAGCCGTAGCGAATGCATCTGCGTCGCTCGTCTCCAGGTACATCGGATACGGCACCCGCCCGTCGAGATCGGACGTCAAGCGGCCGTCATGCTTGCAGGTGACGTCACCCACAGCTACTGATGTTGGCCGATTGTCACTTTGAGTGGAGAAGCTTGGTCGGGTCCGTCGCGGCGTTTCGTCGCCTCCATGTGAAACCAAGAGTCGATCCGACGGACGGTCCAGTCGTGATCGCTCTGCCCCACACACCTCCCGGCGCGGCGGGATGCGCTGCCGATGACGGCAGATAGGATCGAAAGACGGCCGATGAGTGGAGGGACAGACGTGGCACGTTCGGACCTGCTTCTGGACCTCGTTCAGGCGGAGAGGCGGGGTGACCGGGAGCGTTTCCGTGTTCTGGTTGAGGCTCTGATTGCCGAGGAGCGGGCGAACCAGCACCACTTGCTTGCTGACCGGTTGTCCGAGCTCATCACGACCACCGGACAGGGCAAGCCTCGCGATGACCACGCCGCCGGCGTGAGAGACCTCATCCATGAGATTGTTCCCGCACGACGACTAGAGGAACTCGAGCTCGAGCTCCCGGTGCGACGAGTCGTGGCGGAGCTGACCGAGGAGCAGAATCGCTCTGAGCTGCTGCGTAGCTATGGCATCGAGCCGCGGAACCGCCTGCTCCTGTCAGGACCGCCCGGCAACGGCAAGACGAGCGTTGCAGAGGCGATAGCGTCCGACCTGATGCTGCCTTTTTACATCATTCGATACGAGGGGTTGGTTTCGAGCTTCCTCGGCGAGACCGCGGCGCGCCTGGATCACGTCTTCGAGTTCGTCCGGACCCGTCGGTGCGTGCTCTTCTTCGACGAGTTGGACACGGTGGCCAAGGAACGTGCCGACGAGCATGAAACAGGCGAGATCAAACGGGTGGTCTCGACGCTGCTGCTCCAGATCGACAGGCTGCCGTCGCACGTGGTCCTGATCGGCGCCACTAATCACAGCGAACTCCTCGATCGCGCAGCCTGGCGACGCTTCCAGGTTCGAGCGGAGCTCGGGCTGCCGAGCCGTGCTCAGGCGACCCGATTCTTGGAGCGGCTGGCGGCTCGATTCGGTGGCGACCTCGGCTACGCGCCGCGGACACTCGCTGACAAGCTCGCGGGTGCCAGCTTCGCCGAACTCGAGGAGTTCGCGCTCGATATCCGTCGCCGCGCGGTGCTAGATCAGCCCGATGCAGACCTCCGACAGATAGTCCGCGAACGCCTTGAGAACTGGCAGGCGCAGGCTGGCCTATGACTGACAATCCCCGCCCCATGCTGGCTTTGGGACCCGCGGTCCCGGGGCAGCGCGCCACTCAGCAGCCACGACCTGTCCCGCGTGTCGCGGGTCCTGGTGCATCTAAGCAAGGGCAACGCTTATCCTCGCAGTTCAGCGCGCTCGTCGACGCTTTCGACGCCAGACGCGCGACGCTCTCGTCAGAGGCCGCTGACGAGGTCGATCCGGAGCTGGTGCTGGTCTTCGATCTGGCGGGGAGCGTCGTAGAGTTTCGTAACGCGATCGACAAGATCCAGGGTCTGGAGTTCCTGTCGGAGCTCCTTGACGCTGACCTGGAGCCCGACGACGACTTCCACATGAACTCCAACGGGGATCGCTCCGACCAGCTGGTCGGACACTCGCTGTACCTCGTCATGTCGAACGCGAAGGCCGCGGCTCAGCTGGTCACGCTATTCCAGCAGTGGCAGGCTGATCCCGGAATCGCCTTCGCCCACGGCCTCGCTCGGTTTAAGAGAGCCTTCGAACAACTGTTGGCCATCCGGCCCTGGGGACCGGTCGATCGGATCCGGGAAACCGGGCTGCTCGAGGAGTGGCGGGAGCGGCTTGAGGTCGCCGGGCAGACGTTCAGCCCGGTAATGGTCGAGATCGAGCTGTGGTACCGACGTGACGCAGCTCAGCGCCGTGCGGCGGAAGCAAGCATCGTGGAGTTGGTGGCCGCGGCCAGGGGAACGATCAAGAACCAGGCACAGATTGGCGAGATCGGCTATCACGCGTTGCTGGTCGAACTCCCTGTCCAGCAGGTCCAATCAGTCCTCCAGAACGGCGCCGACGCGATCGACCTGCTTAACGCAGACGAGATCATGTTCGTCAGTCCGTTCACACCGATGTCGGTGTCGGTGCCGTCGGCCGAGCCGTCGACGGACATCAGCCTGAGGCCGTCGGCTCCGTCGTCCGGGCAGCCGCGCATCGCCCTGCTCGACGGCCTGCCGATGGCGAACCACGTCATGCTTTCCGATCGGCTTATCATCGACGATCCGGACAACCTCGGTGCGAACTATCCGGTTGCGTCCAGGCATCACGGAACGGCTATGGCGTCGCTCGTTCTCCACGGCGACCTGTCCGAGTCGGGATCCGTTCTGGATCGGCCGCTGTACGTGCGGCCGATCCTTGGGCCACATCAGCTCGCGCCCGGCGCCGAGCGGGTGGTCGACGATCAACTGCTGACGGACCTGTTGCACCGTGCGGTCCGGCGCATCGTTCATGGCGATAACAACCAACCACCAGCCGCGCCGAGCGTTCGGATCGTCAATCTGTCGATCGGAGCTGAATCGCGCTCGCTGGTTCGACGGATGAGTCCGCTCGGCCGTCTGATCGACTGGTTGGCGGTTGAGTACAACCTGTTGTTCCTCATCAGTGCCGGGAACCACCAGGGGCCCATCAGGATCCCCGCAGCGTCGGCAGGCGATCCGGCACAGGCCAAAGTCGCGGCCATGAAGGCCGTAAAGGAGAGCAGCCGGTTGCGCCGGATTCTGCCACCCGGTGATGCCATGAATGCTGTCACCGTGGGCGCGCTGCACGCGGACGGTGCGGGCAACGTGCAGGTCACCGACACCGTCTGGGATCTTGTCGATCCGGGCGCACCGGCGTTGTACGGCGCGGTCGGGCCCGGCGTCGGTCGATCGATTAAGCCCGACCTCTACCACGACGGCGGACGGGCGCTGTATGTGCGTCCCGCGCCGGGGGCGACAGACGAGGACGTTGTCCTTGAACTGGCGCCGACCAGCCGGCAAGGACCAGGGCACAGAGTGGCTGCGCCAGGGCGAGGTGGTGAGATAACCGCTTCGACCTACAGCTACGGCACCAGCAACGCCACCGCGCTCGTAACCCGTGAGGCCAGCCGCTTGTTCGACCTGCTGGAGCGGGGCGCAGACGACGCGGACGACGAACCGTATCCAGACGCGCTGTACCACCCGATCCTGGCTCGCGCCCTCCTGATACACGCAAGCAGTTGGGCAGATCGGCGTCGGGCGTTGCAGCCGATCGTCAGCATAGACAGCCAGCAGGCTCGGCGCGAACTGACTGCCCTGCTTGGATATGGCGGGCTTGATGTCGCCCGTCTGGGAACGGCCGCGCCGAACCGGGCACTTCTCATCGCGGCAGGTTCCATCGGCCGCGATGAACGGCAGACACACCACGTGCCGTTCCCGATCTCGCTGCAGGCAAAGGCGGAATGGCACCGGTTCACTGTGACCCTGGCGTACCAGGCACCGACGTCTGGGCAATTGACCAGGTATCGCGGGACGAAGGTCTTCTTCGAGAAGCTCGATGACCGGGCAGCCGGCGGCACCCGGATAGATGCCGACGTCAACGCCGTACGGCGTGGCAGCTGTCAGCACGAGATCATCGACGGCACCCGAGCCCTCACGTTCTCCGACGGAGAATCGCTGCCGATCCACGTCGAGTGCATGGACGATGCGCAACGTCTGAAGCGCGGTGTCCGGGTCCGTTACGGCCTCGTGGTTTCGGTCGAGACCAAGGTCTCGACGTCGCAGACCATTCATGCCGAGATCAGGACCCGCCTCCAGGCACAGGCACGCATCCGCCCGCGTCTTCGGCCCTGACTTCCACCTTCGCTAGCCATACTCCCGACGAGCGAGCCGTAGACCGACCGATTCAGACCGTTGCTGCAGGCAAGCTCCTGCTCCGTCACAGCTCCGTGAGACACTGACAAACCCTGGTCGCCGTTGGTCATCGATGACAATCAAAATCGCAGGTCAGAGCCCAACCGGCGTCGCCACGCTGAGGTCGCCGTCACGCTGTAGAAGATCTACACGATTTTCGAGGGTAGGTTGGAGATCCAGCGCCTGATCATCGCCCGAGCCATCTCCGGGATGCGGATCAGGAGTACGTCCCACGCGTGCTGCGCAGCGCTTCCCTCGTCGCTCCGCTCCTCGACGCGCCTGCTACGCCCGCTCCCACCCCCTCCGGCTGCCGCCGGTCCATCCTTGCCTGCTGCCGCCGGCGCCCTGCGCGCTACGCGCGCACCCGACCGCCCCGTGGTGACGGCCGGCCGGGATGAGTGAGTGATCTCGTGCCGAGTGTGCCAGGTACTGCACAATCGTTGATGTTGATCCGTCGGCCAGGGCGATGCTCCTCGTCGGTGTCGACTCGAGTGTGTCGACGCTGCCCAGCGGATGCGATTGGCGATAGGGCGCGCTGGGAGGTCAGACGGCCAGAGGCATCAGGCTGCGTGATAACCAGAAAGGAACAGCCTCTGGGCGACTGCCTAGCAGCTGGAGTGATGCGAGGGCTAGGACCTAATGGCCTCGTCGCGGGTGTCCCCGGGATCAATCTCGTGACCTCGTGGGTTTCGGATGCCGGCGACGGCTCCTGCGAGGAGGCGCGTCACTCACGAGACTGTGAGTCCTCGTGAGATTCTATGCAGCGTGGGGAAGGCTCCGTTCGACATCTTGGGAGGACTTCGATGCTCTGGCTCAACAACCGTCTGAAGGCTCCTCCAGTGAACGGCCCGTGGATAGGTCCGGAGTATCTCGCCAACGTTGATCGCCGAAGACCAGATGCGGTGTCCGTGATCGACGGTGTTCCGGTATTGACGGTGGATGAATTGCCGTCGCTAGTGCAAGCCGTTGGTTATCTCAAATTTCACACCGAGGGCCTAACATATCTGCGGGGTCAAACCCACCTGTATGACTCCATGCTGCCGTCCTTGTTCCGCGGAGCTCGACCAGGCAATCAGCGGGCGGCCCAAATCGCGAGACTGGTTGCGACGACCAGTCCGTGGACCTGTTCGCATTCGGGGCATAAGGCCGGAGATTGTATCGAACGGCTGAGTGGTGCTGGCCATAATGAAATACGACTTCTGAGTGGCGGAGTCCCGCGATACGCCGCAGAACCGCTTCTTCAGCACTACGGGGTGAAGACGCGGTGGATAGATGTCGTCGACAATCTCTGGATTGCGCTGTGGTTTGCATGCCATTCGTTCGGTGGAGTCGAAGGTTATCGTCATCCTGTACGTCGCACCCTCCATGATGGCGGGGACCCCTATGTGTACGTCATTACAGTTGGCCTACCAGGTGCTCGGAAGACAGTAGCTCCTGGACTAGTTCGCGTACCGGACCGTGGGCGTATAGTTGATCTTCGCGAAGCTGTGCCATCTTTTTACCTGAGACCGCACGCGCAGCATGGCTTGCTCGTTAGACCACACGACGACGACTATTTCAATCTTCGACTGGGGGCGCTGCGTATCCCACTGCCGGACGCGCTTGATTGGCTGGGGTCTAGTCTATTGCTCAGTCCGTTTGCGTTGTTCCCACCGCCATCGGTTGATGTTGGATACCGCCGAATGATTCGAGCATCAGCGCATGTGCCCGCTCGTGAAGCGGTTGGTCAGATAGACATCTATGGGCCCGGTTATTGACAGGCCAATTCCTCCGACCGCAACATAGCCTCGGCAGTCATCGGCTGATGGCTCGCAGGATCAGAACAAGTTTTACACGTACTTCGAGTCGTCTCCGAAGGTCGGCGCCTGCCCCGGCCGACCGAGCGATGTTCAGGGTGCGAGTCAGGTAGGTGATACGGGGTGCAGTGGCATCGACCACGGTGCGGCGCGCGTGATGACTGGCTAATCGCCCCGCGTGCCGGGAGACTGGGGGCCGAGCACGGAACCAATGGGGAGGGCATCGGTGACCGATGTGCGTCGAGGCGGGTTGGGGCGTCGGTGGTGAGCCCGGCACGGAACTACAGGGCTGCTGTGCGCGCGGCCTTGTTCATGCTGAGCCGAGGCCACTGTTATGCCCCGAGGTGCCCGGAGCAGGTGATGCGGTTCATCGATGGCGAACCGAGCATCAACGTCCAGATCGCGCACATCTGCGCCCTCGACGAAAGAGGGCCCCGGTTCGAGCAGCAGATGTCAGTTGCTCATCGCAACAACTTCGGGAACTTGTTGCTGCTATGCCAGGCACATCACATCCGGGTAGACAGCAAGGCGTACGAACACGCCTATCCGAAGGCCGTACTGCACGCATGGAAGCGAGCCCGCGAGGGTGATGCAGCCGCGGACCTGGTCGAGGTTCAGGTTTCGGACGCGCGCGACCTGCAGCAAGTATTCACCGACGTTGTTACTGATGCTAAAGAGGACATCCTCGATGCGATCGCGCGGGTTGAGGACATCAGCGCCAACACCGCACGAATGTTGCGGTCGATGGTCGCTGAGGTGTTCGACCGGCCGAGACTGGACTTGGACGCGGTCGAATCGCTGGAGCGGTCGGCGAGGATGCTGACAAACCTTGAGGACACCGCAGGAATGCTCCACGCCGCAACAGCTAAGATCAACGACGACACCGTCTTCGGGTTACAGTCGGCTGCGACCGACCTGGCGGATGCGGTCAAGGACGCAGAGCAGATCAGCAGGTCGCTATCGGTTGGCTCTGGCAGCGAGCCGCAGGTGCATTACTACGTCGCTGACGATCGGCGATGGCAGTTCTTCGCGCGTGGAATGGCGGTCGGAGCCGGAGTGATCATCGTGATCGCGATCCTGATTGCGCGCGCCACCGGCAAGTCTGGCTGATTCGACAGCCAGGCCGTATCGCTTGCATGTCCGGAGGACAGTCCGCCCGGGCTCCTGGCCCAGATCAGAGGTCGGCATTAGTGCCGCGTTCGGGAGGGCTGCCCGCGAGTCCGTGCTCCGTCACAGCTCCGTGAGACGCTGACAAACGATCGTCAGCACTGATCACCGATGAGAGACAAACCCGCAGGCCAGAAGGCGGATTCTCTGGTCGGCGCGGAACGTCATGCCTCGCTGGAACAGATCTACACCATCTTCGAAGGCACCAGCGAAATCCAGCGCCTGGTAATCGCCCGCGCGATCTCCGGCATGCGCATCAGGTAAGAAGCCCCCGCGTGCTACGCAGGTGCTCCGGTCGCTCCGCTCCCTCCCGCACCTGCTACGCGCGCCACCCACCCACCCCCGGCTATGCGCCGGAGCATCTGTTGCCGGCTGGCGCCGGCGAGTTGCGGGGCTAGCGCCCGCGTTCAGGTCGCTGGCGCTCGCGAGCGGCCCCAGCGTGGTGGCGGCCGACCGCAATAACAAAGCGGACCGGCCACTCACGCACACGCCGCGACGTGGAGAGGGCCGACTGGCATGACCAGCGGGCCTGCTCGGGACTTGGCCGCGTTTCGGCCGACTGGAAGCGAAGCACCATCTCCCGGCTGCCGCCCTAGCTATCGCCGTGCGACTGGAAAGGTCAGCCGTGAACGCGCCAGCAACGGAGACCGTCGACGACGGTAGGCACGAACGCGGTGCCGATCACGGGGGGGGGCTTGCCGCGGTCGGCTTTCGGTACGGCCCGTCCGTAGTCGTGCACAGCTCTCACGGTGTGGGCAGCGTGGCATGGTCGCGGCGTCCCTGTACGGTTCGTCCGATGCCGAGTCCGACTCCGCTGAGTGCGAGGCCGGCCAGCGTGCCGAGCGCGACGGAGGTGGTGTCCAAGCCCTGGTTCGGCTCAGTGCTCGACGGCGATGGCTGGTCTGCGTAGCCGGGATAGCCGGTTCCCTCGTTCGGCCAGTCGTAGGGTACGGCCGGGCCAGGGAGGACGCCGTTCTCACCAGGGTGCGTTGCTGCTGCGTTGGTTGCGCCGAGCGAGACGGTGGCCAGCGCGAGTGCGGATACCGCGATCGCTGTGTGTGCGTGGTTCATGACCAGCCTCCTGGACGAAGGCCCGGGGTCGAGGCCCGGGCTATGGTTTCGACGCTAGGTTTGACGGTCGGCACGCTGGAATACGCGGTGTCGCGTATAGCGCCTGACGAGGCGACGGCGTAGCGTCGCGAGCGGGAGGCGGCGCTCATGGCCGACGGAATCAGCGGGCGGGACTTGGATGCGCTGCGCGGTCTGCTCGCCCTGAACGAAGCCGATCCCGGTCCTGCGCTGCCGTGGGAGCTGATGAAATGCCTGCGCGACCTGTTCCACAGTGACTCCATGAAGCTCTGCCGATTCCAGCCCGCTGTGGAAGCGTTCGTCCTCGAGCAAGCTCTGGGTGAGACCCAGGAGGTTGAAATCGGCGCAGACCCGCCGGACCCGCACTACTGGGAGTTGTACCGGTCGGCAGACGCCTGCAACTACGCCGACCGCACCGGCGACATCGCCGGCGTGACGAAGCTGAGCGACTTCGTCTCCGACCGCCAATGGTGGGCCAGCCCGATGAGCATCGACTACGGGTTCGGACGTGCCCGGGCGTTGATGACGTACCTGCCCGACGAGCCCGGCCACAGGACGCGGATCTACCTGTGGCGCGGCCCAGGCCGCGACTTCGACGAGCGTGACCGGCTCCTGCTGACCCTGCTGCGGCCGCACCTGATCGCCGCCTTCCGCGCCGCCGAGCGGCGCCGGCAGGCACCAGCAGCACTGACCGCACGTCAGCTCGAACTGCTGCAGTACGTGGCCCAGGGCTACACGAACACCCAGATCGCCCACCGGATGCGGCTGTCCGAGGGAACGGTACGTACGCATCTCAACCACATCTACGAGCGGCTCGGCGTAACGAGCCGCACCGCAGCCGTGACGAGGATGAGCACCGCCGGGCTGGAATAGCCAATCAATGGGCGGCGCCCCCCGGCCTCAGCGGCGCGCGTCGATGATTGCCGTGCGGCCGAAAATTGTCAGTTCCGGGATGGGCCACACCTGTGGTTCGTGTCTCCAGATGCCGCGGCTCGGCCGTTGCTTGGTCGAGGTCGCCGGCTCGCCCGGCACGCATGCTCACCGGCAGGCGATCTCGGAGATGCGGTTGGTGGCGTGGCGGGATGGAACAGCGAACCTCGGAGTGGTCAGTCCCAGAGGGTCAGGCGGTCCCAGGGGTGTTTGTTGATGAAGTCGCGGCGGTTGTCGGCCCACTGGGAGAGGGCTTCTGCGACGTCGCTGAGGTCGACGCCCTGGACCTGGTAGTGGTGCTGCGGTGAGCCGTCGCGGTATTCGAGGGTGAGGGTTCCGTTGTCGTTGCGTGCTTGGGCGAAGACATGGTCCTGGCCGCTGTCCACGACTACGTAGCCGTCGAAGTTGCGTAGTTCCTGCGATAGGAAGGACATCCAGTGGTCGGGTAGGGCTACAGTCCCGTGCGAGGTGGTGATGGTCAGCTCACCGTCGTTGACAGGCGCCTTCTGAGGGTCGAAGAAGATCAGGTTGTGTTCTTGTGCGAGTCGTTTCGCGACTACTTCGACCTCGTTGGCCCGGCTGTAGCTGACCGCGACGTACAGGATCGGGCCCGAACAATTGCTGCTCGGACCGCCCGCTGCCCAGGGGGCGTCCTCGCTCTCGTCGTCCGGGAACTGGGCGGCGAGGGCTTCGGAGTACGCGTGGATCCTTGGGGTCGGCGCAACCAGGTCGACCTCGAGGTACCGAGTGAACAGCTCTTCGAAGGTAGCCGCAGCGCCGGTGGATGCGTCGCTCTCCCAGATCGCGAAGTCATAGCTCACGCGCCGGAGTATGTCAGGCGGAGTAGGAGCGCTCCAGCGCCAGGGCCAGGCGCTGCTTCCATGATTCGGCGTCGCCTTCGATGGTGGGGTATTCGTCCAGGAAGTTCTGCCAGTCGACGTCCCACCCGAGAACGGTGGTCGGCCCGAAGCCCTGGCTGCCGTGCTCGGCGGCGAGCACGGTCCGGATCAGCGTGGGGGAGATGTCGGTCGACTCGGCCAGCAACACAGCGTCGTACAGGTCCTTGCCCTGGGGGTAGGCGTCGGATTCCAGCCAGAGGAGTTTCCAGGCCAGTGAGAGTTCTGGGCCGGCTGTTGGGAGCCAGGCGTCGCCTATCGGCAGGCGCTCCGGCTTCATGGGCAGTTCTTCGTTGTAGACGAAGTCGAGCTGCACCGAACCGGTCAGGCCTTCGTGTTCGTACGGAAAGACCAGCCGACGACCGGGGACGCGCTCGTAGGTCCAGATCTCGTCGCGGGCCACCTTGGCGGGCTGAAGGCCGGGTCCGGGGTCGGCTGCTACCGCGGCGATCATGTCGTCGAGCAAGCGCAGTCCTTCTGGGCTGTCGAAGCCGACGCTGGCCGGTTGGACGACGAAGTCGAGGTCGCCCGGCTCGCGGGCCTGTTCGCCGAACCACTCGCGGAGGGCCACACTGCCGCGCAGTACGAGTTTGCCGGCCCAGTCCGAAGCGGCGATCAAGCGCAGTAGGTGATCGATCGCCGCTCGCCGCGTGGACCGCCAGCGCGCCGCCAACTCTGGGTCGTCGAAGGTCGGCTGACCGGCCCGGTAGGCGTGCGGATACTGCTTGAGCGCCGGGTCGAAGGCGGCCCGCTGCTGCACCGAGGTCTCAGGCAAGGGCAGGTAGGTCGCCGGATAGTCCGGTTGTCCAGCGGGCGCCCGCCGGGCGCTGTCTTCGTACGGGTTGGTGTGCTGCCCTACTTCCTCCAGCCATCCGCTATCCAGACTGAGCAGGCTGTCGAGGACGACGTATTCCTCTTCGATCTCCAGAATCTCGTAGCCGCGCAGCGCAACCAACAGGCGATCGAGCCGTGCCTTGGCGGTGTTCCTCCCGGCCCGGTGACAGCGCTGAGTGGCAAACCGCTCGTGCCGGCCGTCGTCGCGCTGCCGGCGGGCGTTCCGAGACAACCTCGCCTCGTGCGGTTGGAGCAGCCGGGTGAGCGCAACGAGCGTCCCGGCTCCGGCGTCGGGCAGCAGCAGCTTCACGTGATGCTCGAAGTAGCGGCCCGCGACTGCGTCCGCGTCCTGCTCGGGCACACCGTCGTTCCAAGGCGCCGCCTCGACCTTGACCCTAACTACGGAGAAGTGTTCCGCCTGCATCCGGTCGCTCCACTCGCGGCTTACCCGCTCGACTTCCTCGAGCGTGCCGCTCGCCCGCACAGTCACCATCGGCTGCTCGGGCGACTGTCCGCGGTCGAGCACGATGTCGCTGAACTTCAGCTCGTGGCGCGCCGCGAACGCGGCGACATCGTCGGAGGTCCACCTGATCACCCGGAGCTCGCCGCCGGTCCGGTCGACGATGACGCCCGACCTTGTGGTCGTCAGGTGGATCTCGAAGTCGCCGGCGATGTCACGCACCCGGACATCGTGTCACTCGACGGGAGGCAACCAACTCCTCAGCTTCGTCAGTTGCCGCCGAACGTGCAGCTCGGCAGGGAAAGTAGGCCCTGCAAGGACATAACGTTACGTCGGATTGGTGGTTGCCGAGTCGCGGACGATGAGTTCGGGGTCGGGGCCGGTGATGATGCCGTTGGTGCTGGGGCGGCCCGCCATCAGCTCGTACAGGGCGTGGACACCGGCCTGGCCGAGCTCGTACATGGGCATCCGGACAGCGGTCACGGCTGGGCGTAGGTGTTCCATCAGGCCTACGTCGTGGATCCCGACCACGGACAGCTGGTCGGGGACGGAGATGCCGAGGTCGCGGGCGGCGGCCAGTACTCCGACGGCGCCCATGATGTTGTTCACCACGACCGCGGTCGGCGCGGCCGGCAGTTGCAGCGCCTGGCGCAGCCCGTCGGCGCCGGCCTGCTCGCCGAAGCCGGTAGCCAGGTGCGGCGCCGGTTCCAGGCCGGCCTGCCGCATCTCCTGCTGGTAGCCGAGGTAGCGCTGCTGGAACGCGTGCCCGGTCGCCCCACCGATGAAGACGATCCGGCGATGGCGCAGGTTGAGCAGGAACCGGGTCGCGATCTCGCCCGCGCGGCAGTCGTCGATGCCGACCCACGGGTGGTCCTGGGCGTAGTCCAGGCTGAGGATCGGCTTGGGATGGGAGCGCAGTTCGGCGAGCACCTTGTCGTCGAACAGCGAGTCATCCCGGATCAGGATGCCGTCGACAGTGCCCTGGCTGAGCAGCCGGGTGACGAACTGGCTGCCTGAGCGCATCATCTCGGCGTCGCCGAGCAGGACTGTGTCGCCGCGCTCGGCCGCGGCTCCGTAGACGCCGCGCAGCAGGTCGGCGTAGACGGGATTGTCGAGCTTGTGGAGGATCAGCGCGATCATGCCGGTGCGGTTGAGCCGCAGGGACCGGGCCGCCTGGTTGGGCTGGTAGTCGAGGCTCTCCATCGCCTGGATGACCCGGGCACGGGTGGCCTCGCTCATCCGGGTATGGGCGGTGCCGTTGATGACGGCGGACACCACCGCGACCGATACCCCCGCTGTGCGGGCGATGTCCCGTTGCGTTGTCACGCTTGCGCGCCTCCCTCGAGCCGTTGACGTAACGTCGCTATCAACTCTACGGTGAATTAACGATACGTCACCTAAGGATCCTCGAGGAGCTGGGATGCAACGAAGACTTCTGCGGCGGAGCACTCGCCGCCGTGCCCATGCGTGGGTCGCGACGACAGTCGCCCTGGCTCTGACGGTGACGGGGCTGTCGCCGGCCCGGGCCGCCACGAGCGACATGTCGGATCTCGGTCAGCTGCTCGATCTGACGCGCCCGGGGCTCGCCCGCGTGGCGGCGGAGCTTGCCGACGGCGACGAGGCGGGCGCCGCGGCCGAGCTCAAGGCCTACTACGCGGGCCGCTCGGGCATCGAGTACCCGGGTACGGGCGGGGAAGGAGGCGGCGATGCGACCGCCGACGAATTGGCGGCGGGGATCTTCCGGTTCGGCACCGTGACGCGTGACTTCTACGACGATGCCGCGCAGCGGATCGACGTGGACTGGGCGGACCTCTGGGGCGGGACGGAGACCGCCCCGGGGAGCGCGCAGGTCCTGATGAGTGACTTCGCGTTCATGTCGACGCTGACGAGCGCTTATCTGAAGGAGAGCGACCCGCAGAAGCGTGCGGCGTACGCGTCGGCGTGGATGGACATCTCACTGGACTTCTTCGCCGACAACCCGAGCTGGCCGCAGAACCGCAACCTGTCGGGTGGCAAGCGGCTGGCCCAGCTCGTCAGCGCGTTCTCCGTGTTCCGGACGGAGCCGAGCATCGACGCGAACGACCTGGTGGCGTACCTGTCCGGCGTGCACGCGACGACGGAGCTCCTCGCGAGCGTGCTGCAGATCCATGTCGGAAACAACTGGTATGTCTCGATGGCCCGCGCGATCTACGTCTCGGCGGTCTATCTGCCCGAGTTCAGGGCGTCCTTCGTCTGGGAGCCGTTCGTGGTGCGCTCTGTCGAGCGGTTCCTACGCGCCTGGGTGAAGGGCGACGGCGTGTACCGCGAGCCGACGTTCAACTATCAGGCCTACGTGGCGGATCTGATCAACACGATGATCGGAGTTGCAGAGGCCAACGGGCGAACCCTTCCCGACGGGATCGTGCAGTCAGCGGATTGGATCGCGGATGCGCTGTTCGCGACCCGTCAGCCGAATCTCGAGCCCGCGCTCGTCGGCGACTCCCCGAACACGGACGCCGGCACGAGCGCGATCCGGAAGACCGGCGAGCGTAACTCCTGGTCCGACTTCACCTGGGTCGCCTCCGGGCGCACCGAGGGGACCGTCCCGACGCTGTCGTCCACGGTGTTCCCGATCAGCTATGCGGTCCAGCGGTCCGGATGGGACGCCGATGCCCGGTACATGCTGATCAACAACCAGAACTCCAGCTACACGGCCTCGCATCGGCATCCCGACGACCTCAGCCTGGTGATGGCGGCGTACGGGCGTCCGCTGATCGTCGACCCTGGAGCGGGGGACTACAGCGCGACCCCGACGAACGACTGGATGCGCCGCACGACCGAGGCGCACAACACCGTCGAGGTCGACGGGCAACCGCAGCCCGCCGGCCTGCCCCGCTCGACGTCGCTGTGGCGCTCGAACGCCGGCCTCGACATCTATCGCGGTAAGACGCAGGCGTACCGGCCGATCGCGCACGATCGCGTCGTCTATTTCGTCAAGCCCGGCTTCTGGGTGGTCTCCGACGACCTCACGGGTGACACCGGCGCGCACGACTACCGGCAACTCTGGCACTTCCCCGGCGATCCGGTCACCGTCGACCCGGACACGAACGTCGCCACGATCGGGTTCGACACCGTGCCCGGCGCTCCACCGGTGGCCGGCGTGCAGCTCGTCCCGGTGGCCCGACCCGGCGCCGATCTCACGTCGAGCGTCCACAAGAACGGCGCCGTACGCGTGGGCGAGCAGGTTCTCACCGACGTCGACTACCTGTCGTACGACTGGTCCGCCACCGGCGCCACAGGAGTGGACACGGTCGTAGTTCCCGGCAAGGCCGGCGCCGCGCCGTCGGTCAAGGCGTCGCGCATCGATCTGCCCCAGGTCGATCACTCCGTGGCCAGCGCGATGGAGATCGACCTGCCGAAAGCGACCGGCCGCTTCTACCTGTCGCGCGAGGCGATTCCCTCGCCGCGGCAGTTCGGGGAGGCCGCGACCGACGCCGAGACCGCGTACCTCGAGCGTGCCGACAAAGGCGGGCTGACGCGGTACGCGCTGACCCGGGGATCGTCGCTGGTCGACGACGCGGACACCGTCATCAAAGCCTCCGGAGTTGTGTCCGACGTCAGTGTGGAACTGCTGGGCGCTACCGCCCGGATCTCGCTCGGGGACCCCTTCACCGGCACCCTCTCGATCTACGCGCCGAAGGCACGCGCGGTGAAGATCAACGGCACCCCGACCGCGTTCACCCGCACCGGCAACCTCGTCACCGTCTCCGCCAAGGCGGCCTTCGCCCCGAAGCCGTTGCTCAACGAGACGTTCACCGACGCGAGCCTGGACAGCACCGTCTATGACTTCAACGGCTCCCTTGACGGCTGGACGCCGGTGCAGGGCACCTGGACGCTGGGTGGCGCGGAGTCTGACAAGCAGCTGGTGCAGACCTCGGGTACGGACACGCAGTCGTTGGCGGTGCAGCAGGACGTCCCGGATGACGTGGTCGTGACCGCCGACATCGTTCCGGGGACAGGAGACCAGACGACGGCATCGACCGGTCTGGCGTTCCGCTACCACGATTCCCGCAACTACTACCGGGCCGACGTTCTCAAGACATCGGGCGGCGCGAAGCTGCAGCTCGTGAAGGTCTACAACGCGACATCTACGCTTCTCGCGGAGACAGAGCTGCCCATCACCGCAGACAGCGCACACACGCTGACCGTCTCCGCGGTCGGGAAGCATCTGACCGCCACAGTCGGCAGCACGTCGGTCTCCGCGGACGACTCGCAATTGCCGACGGGTGGTGCCGCCGCCGTCACGAACGGCCGGGCCGCAGCCTTTGACAACATCACGATCAAGGAAGGGCTCGACCAGGCCAATTGGCGGGGTATCGCAGGAAAGGCGTCCGTCAGCTCGGGTCAGTTGAAGCTCACGCCTACCGATGGCAGGGCGCACGTACTGGCCGACTCGACGCTGCCGTCACGGTTCTCCGACACGTGCGACTATGCCGCGCGGGCCACGGTCACGATCAATGGATCCGTCGGCACCGCAGGCATCTCGCTGCGAGACACCTCGGACGCCTATGGGTACCGGATCCACATCGGCAAGACGAGCAGCAGAACGCAGTACGCGAGCATCGTCCGCGAGGCTCACGCGTCAGGTCCGGTCACGGTGGGCACGGTATCCCTCAGCAACCCATTGACAGGTCCCGTCGAACTTGGTGCAGCGATCCACGGTGACCGCATCACCGTCACGTTGAACGGCGTTCAGATCTTGGAGGGTCGCGACACCGTTGTCCGGAACGGCGGCGTCGGGCTCTACGCATCCACGGAGAGCACGTTCGAAAACGTCGCTGTCGCACGCTCCTGCTAGCGAAACCGCACCCGTCCAAGTGTTCCTGATGGTGTCCAGGGCGGGTGCGGTTACGCTGGCGGCATGACCACGATCAAGGACGTCGCGAAGCGGGCCGGGGTGTCGACGGCCGTGGTTTCCGCGGCGATCTCCGGGGCTCGCGGCAACGTCCGGATGAGCGAGGCGACCCGGCTGCGCGTCGAGCAGGCGATCCGGGACACGGGCTATCGCGTGAACCACGCCGCGCAGTCGCTGCGACTGTCCAGATCGGGCGTGATCGCAGCGGTGGTGCCGAAGATCGCGAACCCGGTCTTCGAGCTGGCGATTCGTGGCATGCATGCGGCCGCCGAGGAACACGGTGACGTGCTGTTGCTGGCCGACGCACTGTGGATCGAGCCGGGCAGCCATCTGATGAGCCGGATCGTCGGCACCGGCATGGTCGACGGGGTGTTGTTGCGGTCCACCCAGTGGGGCAACGAGACCGCCGAGGAACTCACCAAGCGGTCCATCCCGTACGTGATCCTGCAGAACCCGCGACCTGACGACTCCGTGTCGGTGTGGATCGACGACGCGGCCGGGATCGGACTGGCCACGTCGCACCTGCTGGGTCTCGGGCACCGCCGCATCGCACTGGTCGGCGGCCCGCTCGTCCCGATCGCCAGTAGCGCCCGGGTCGACGGCTACCGCTCGGCGTTGCGCGCAGCGGGTGTGCGTTTCGACCGGTCACTGATCAAGCAGGTCGGCTACGAGCCGCCCGACCTGGCGACCGCGACGCGCGGGCTCCTCGGCTCGGCCCGGCCGCCGTCCGCGCTGATCGTCGACAACATCGTCGCGGCGTCGGGAGCGATCGCGGCGATTCTCGATCTCGGCCTGCGGATCCCCGACGACCTGTCGATCGTCGTGTACCAGGACCTGCCCGCGGCGGACTCCATGCGGCCGGCGCCGAGCACGGTCCGGATGCCTGTGCAGCAAGCCGGAATGCGCGCCTACACGACACTGCGCCGGATGATCGACGGCCGCCGCGTCCAGTCCGCTCAGGTGACGCGGCCGGCGCCGAAACTGATCGATCGAGGATCGACCGCGCCGTACGCCCGCTGAGCTCCGACCTGCCCTGGGCCCGCCGTCGAGGTCCCACGGGTCTTGATTAACCGATGAATCATCGGCATGATGCTCGCAGTAGCCCCGAATCGACCGTAGGCCCACCGCTGCTCGGGCTGGGCTGGACAGGAAATCGCGCATGGTTCACGTCGTTCTCGTCTCCGGCTGGCAAACCGTCAACATCGGCGACGTCGCCCACACGCCGGGCGCACTCCGAGCGTTTCAGCGCTACGCACCGGAGGTGAAGCTGACGCTGTGGGCCCGCAGCATCGACGAGAGCGTACGGCGGATGCTGGCCCGGTACTTCCCGGATGTCGAGGTCATCGAGGACCGGGTCGTGCCCGGCGAGCAGCTCAGCCCCGCGCTGGAGCGGATGTTTGCCGAAGGCGACCTTCTCGTCCACGGGTCGGGACCCTCGCTGGTCGGCCAGGCGGAAGTCGCCGAATGGCGGCGGCTGACCGGAAAGCCGCACGGCTTCTTCGGTGTGACGGTGGACCCGCTCCGCCCGTACTTCTCGACGCTCGACCGGGCGGCGAGCATGGTCAACGCGATCGACGGTGACCTGCTCACCGAGCGCGAGCGTGAGGTGCTCGACTCCGCCGCGTTCGTGTACTGCCGGGACTCGCTGACCGAGCGGTTCCTCACCGGCCAGAACCTCGCGGCGCCCACGATCGCGTTCGGTCCGGACGCCACCGTGATGTTCGACGTGGTCGACGACGGCGACGGCCAGGCGGTCCTCGCGGAGTACGGGCTGAACGCCGGCCGGTTCCTGTGCGTCGTGCCGCGGCTGCGCTTCACGCCGTACCACCAGATCCGGAACTATCCGCCCGCGGCCGAGGACCTTCGCCGGTCGGCCTACAACGCGGGCTATCTGAAGTCCGACCTGGATGTTCTGCGGCAGGCCGTGATCGGTTGGGTGCGATCCACCGGCGAGCCGGCGCTCGTCGTGCCGGAGATGAGCTACGCGATGGAGGTCGCCGAGGCCGAGTTCGCGGGGACATTCCCTGCCGACGTGGCCGACCTGGTCCACATCCTGCCGCGGTTCTGGGACCTGACCGAGGCGGCCGCGGTGTACCGGCGAGCCGGCGCGGTCGTGAGCATGGAGTGCCACTCACCGCTGATCGCGTTGGCGGAAGGTGTTCCGTCGGTCTACCTGCGTCAGCCGACCGACACGATCAAGGGCCAGATGTACAACGATCTCGGCCTGCCGTTCGTCGAGCTGGGACCTGGGGCCGACGCTGCGGCCGGGCAACTCCTGCAGAAGATCGCCGATGACCGGCCGGCCGCCGCCGAGGTCACGCGGCAGGCGCGGGACGGCGCGCAGGAGCGCGTGCGGGGGATGGTCGAGACCGCCGTCGCAGCGGTCGGCAGCAGGATCTCCTGATGTCGTCGGGGATCAAGGTGCGGCCGGGGGCCGACGCAGCTCCCGGCGCGCCTGCCGTCCGCGAGCCTCGCCCCCGCGGGCAGCTCGCGACCCGATGGCACCGGGACCGGGTGCTGCTCCTGCTCGCGATACCCGGCGTGGTCGTCCTGGTGCTGTTCCACTACCTGCCGCTGCTGGGCAACGTGATCGCCTTCCAGGACTACCAGCCGTTCCTCGGCATCAGCGGGTCAGATTTCGTTGGCCTGAGCAACTTCTCCGTCATCTTCGACGGTGACCCGGAGTTCCTGAACGCCCTCGTGAACACGTTGATCATCACGATGGTCCAGGTGCTGTTCGTGTTCCCGCTGCCGATCGCGCTGGCCCTGGTCCTCAACTCGATGCTGAACGAACGAGCCAAGCGGCTGGCGCAGTCGATCCTCTACCTGCCGCACTTCCTGTCCTGGGTCATCGTGGTGGCGCTGTTCCAGCAGATGTTCGGCAACGGCGGAATGCTGAACGAGTGGCTGCGTTCCGCGGACCTGGGAACCTTCCAGATCATCGGCGTACCGGAGCTGTTCAAGCTGCTGATCACGTCGCAGGTGATCTGGAAGGACACCGGATGGTCGACCATCATCTTCCTGGCCGCGCTGTCCAAGGTCGACCTGAACCTGTACGAGGCGGCGGCGATCGACCGGGCCGGCCCGCTGCGGCAGCTGTGGCACGTCACGCTGCCCGCGATCCGGCCCGTGATCGTCCTGCTGCTGATCCTGCGGCTGGGTGATTCGCTCACGGTCGGTTTCGAGCAGATCCTCCTGCAGCAGGGGCCGGTCGGCGCGCAGGCTTCCGAAGTGCTCGACACCTACGTCTACAACAACGGGATCATCGGCGGGAACTGGGGTGTCTCGGCCGCGGTCGGCCTGGTGAAGGGCGTTGTCGGTGTGGTCCTCGTACTCGGGGCGAACCGGCTCGCACATGCGATGGGGGAGCGGGGGGTGTACTCGAAATGACGGGACTGCTGGAGACCCCCGCTGAGCGCCGCGCTCGACGCAACCAGCGATCGGCGTCGGACGAGCGGCCCGCCTGGATGGGACGGCAGCCGCGCTGGGCGACCGCGGCGCGCGGCGTACTGCTGACCGTCGCCTGCCTCGCGGTGATCGTGCCGTTCGTCGCCGTCGTGATGACGAGTCTGGCCCCGCAACGCGATATCAGCGCGCGCGGTGGACTTGTCCTGTTCACCAGCGAGCCGTCGCTCGCGGCGTACCGGGCCGTTCTGTCGGGAGGAGTGGTGACCCGGGCCCTCAGCGTGTCGGTCGTGGTCACCGCTGTGGGTACCGTCTTGTCGCTGGCCTGCACCATCATGCTCGCGTACGCCCTGTCGC
Source organism: Kribbella sp. NPDC003557 (assembly GCF_040610805.1). Taxonomy (NCBI): domain Bacteria; kingdom Bacillati; phylum Actinomycetota; class Actinomycetes; order Propionibacteriales; family Kribbellaceae; genus Kribbella; species Kribbella sp. NPDC003557. Next base: position 714,125 of record NZ_JBEXMY010000006.1, on the reverse strand, counting down.
GGCCGGGATCGCTGTTGCACAAGCCGATTCTGCTGATGACACTGTTCACGCTCTTGTTCAATCCGGGCATGATCCCGATGTACCTGATCGTCAAGCAGCTCGGCCTGATCGACAACCTGGCGGCGTTGATCCTGCCGGTGGTGGTCAATGCCTTCAACGTGATCGTGATGCGGTCCTTCTTCCTCGAGCTGCCCGCCGAGCTGACCGAGTCGGCGAAGCTCGACGGGGCCGGCGAGCTCCGGATCCTCGCCTTCATCGTCCTACCGCTCTCGAAGGCCGTCGTCGCGGTGGTCGGCTTGTTCTACGCCGTCGCCTACTGGAACGCGTTCTTCTCCGCCCTGCTCTACCTGCCGTCGCCGGAGAAGTGGCCGCTGCAGCTGGTCCTGCGAACGTTCGTCGTGAACCAGACGCCGCTCGGCACGGACGAACTCTCGGCGTCGACCGAGTCGCTGCCACCCCAGGCATCGATCCAGATGGCGATTCTGGTCATGTCCGTCATCCCGATCCTGATCATCTACCCATTCATCCAGAAGCACTTCAGCAAGGGACTTCTGATCGGCGCCGTCAAAGGCTGATCGACCGGACGCCCGCCATGAGGAGGGACCGTAACCATGGATGCGCTTTCGCGCCGTACGTTGCTCAAAGGGCTGTCCGCGGCAGCCGTCGCCGGTGCCGCCGGATCAGCCCTCGGCTGCTCCGCCAAGACCTCGACGGGAACCTCCGGCCGGATCGGAGCGGACATTCTCCCGACGTTCGCCCAGGCCGGGAACGCCGAACCCGCGCTGAAGAGCGCGAACCCGCTGGGCATGAGCGGGTACTTCGAGTACCCGGCGAATCCCGTCGCGGCGGTCAGTAAGCCGCCGTTGTCAGGTGGCCAGATCTCCGCACTCACCTACACCTTCGACCCGGTGGCGCCCGGCAAGTCCGACAATCCGCTGTGGCAGGAGGTCGACAAGCGACTCGGTGGAAAGCTCGACATCACGTACGCGCCGGCGGCCGACTACGCGCAACGGTTCGCGACCACCGTGGCCGGCGGAGATCTGCCCGACCTGGTGTCGATCTACGGCTCGGTGCAGCAGCTGCCCGCGTTGCTGAAGGCAAAGTTCACCGACCTGACCGAGTACTTGTCGGGCGATGCGGTGAAGGACTATCCGAACCTGGCGGGGCTCTCGACCGACTCGTGGCGCAAGACGGTGTACGGCAACGCTCTGTGGGGAGTGCCGATCGCCCGGGTACCGATCCCGGGCGTCGCCTGGATCCGCGCCGACCTCGTCGCCGGTACCGGACTGCCCGCGCAGCCCAAGGACATCGGTGAGTTCAAGGCACTGTTGAAGGGGCTGACCAACGAGCGCAAGTCACGGTGGGCCTGTGGAGATCCGGGCGGCACCCTGACCATGATCACCGCTGCCCTCGGAATCCCCGGCAACTGGATCGAGGAGGGTGGGAAGTTCACCTCGAACATCGAGCTCGAGGCGTACGAGAAGGCGCTGGCCGACACCCGCGAGCTGGCCGACGCCGGCGTCTTCCACCCGGACGGCCTGGTGGCGTCCAACAACCAACGCAATGACTGGTTCACCAACGGGACCACCCCGATCGTCTTCGGCGGGTACGCCGGCTGGAGCAAGTACGAGATGTGGGGCGCCGAGGTGCCGGGCTTCAAGCTCGGGTCTCTGGGGGTGTTCGGATACGACGCGTCCAGCAAGCCCCTGCATCCGCGAGGAAGCGCAGCACAGGCGTTCACCGCGGTCACCCAGGCCGAACCGGACCGGGTCCGCGAGGTGCTCCGGGTGCTCGACTGGCTCGCCGCGCCGTTCGGCTCGTCCGAGTACCTCCTGCGGAGCTTCGGGATCGAGGGCCAGACGTTCAAGTTCGAGGGCAAGGACCCGATCGTGAACTCACGCGGCCAGAATCTGCGGCTGGTGCCGTTCGGGTACGTCTGCGGACCGACCCAGGCCATCTACGACCCGGGCCGGCGCGACGTCGCCCAGGCCCGCTTCGACTACCAGGAAGCCGCGTTGCCGATTCTCGCCCCTGACCCGACCCAGGGCCTGTATTCCCAGACCGATGCGGCCAAAGGTTTGCAGCTGGGCAAGGACCTGACCGATGCGCGGAACGGCATCCTGGCCGGCCGCGCACCGGTATCGAGCTGGAAGGCGGCCGTGAGCAAGTGGCGCAGCGGCGGCGGCGACAAGATCCGGGACGAGTACCAACAGGCCTTCTCGGAGGCGGGACCTAAATGAGCCGTCAGCTGATGACCCAGGCCGACGAGTTCCTGGCCGGGCGGCCGTATTCCATTCTCGACCGGGAGCCGTCGGACTGGGCCGGAGACGCCCACGACTACTACTCGGTCGGCAACTACTCCTGGCCGAATCCGGAGACAGCCGACGGTCTGCCGTACATCAGGGTCGACGGTCGGCGGAACCCGGACGCCTGGAGCGATCGCTACGACAAACGGCGGTTCCGGCAGACGGTCGCGGCTGTCAACACCCTGGTGCAAGCCCACCTCCGTACCGGCGACAAGCGCTACGCCGACGCCGCGGTCGAACGTCTCGAACGCTGGTTCCTGGACCCGGCGACGGCGATGCGCCCCCACTTCGCTCACGCTGCCGCGCTGCCCGGTCGGCACGACGGTGCGGCGATCGGGCAGATCGAGGCGACGCTGCTGACCGACCTCCTGGATCACGTCGACCTGCTGGTGAAGGCCGGATGGTTCACCGACGGCCTCCCGGACCTCCAGGGCTGGTTCGCCGAGCTGGCCGGCTGGATGCGGTCGAGCGAACTCGGCCGGCAGGAAGAACTGATGACCAACAACCACGGAGTCTGGTGGGACGCACAGGTGCTGCGCTATCTGCAGTTCGCCGATGATCGGACCGCGCTCACCGAGATCCTCGACCGGTTCGGCATCCGGCTGCGCCACATCGCGCCCGGCGGCGCGCTCCCGAGAGAACTGGCCCGTCCCGACTCGTTGCTCTACACCATCTACTGTCTACGCGCCTTCGCCGTCTGCTGCCGAGTCGCAGCTGCCGAAGGTCGCGACCTCTGGAACGCGCCCGCCGAACCCGGCCACGGCAGTCTGCGCGACGCGTTCCACTTCTGGGCTGGCCACGCCGACGACGACCGCCGATGGATCTGGCCCCGGGTGCTCCCGGACCTCGACCGCACCGCCCTGTGGCTCGCCGACGAAGCCGCCGCCGTCTATCGGACCCCGAGCCTCAAAGCGTTCGCGGAGAACCTGCGAAGGCAGGACCTGCCCGCCCCTGAGATCCCGTCAACCGCAGCCATCGAACACACCCCGACCTGAGCATCAGCGAACGAAGCAGTTCCCTCCAAGGAAGGAATGACACCGATGCAGATCTCCGCCCCCAGTCGACTTGCTCGAAAGACGATGGCTCTCACCGTTGCGGTAACGCTGAGCGCCTCGGTTGGTATCGCTGCAGTAGCGAACACACGATCCGCCAGCGCGGCGACAGCCGCGGTTCCCAGCTACTCGGCGGGTATCGCAGGTGAGAGCTGGACGATCGAGAACGCCAGTGCGTGCAGTGCGACGCTAGGCGCCGGCGGCAACCTCCGGGAGGGCTCCGGCTTCTTCCCAGGCAAGTGTCAGGGAGCGGGGCAGGCACCCCAGACCACCGGGACCGAGGGCGCGCGGGCGTTGACGTTCCGCACGGACAAGGACTTCGAGTACGAGGGCGCCATCGTTGAGGACCCGGCCAAGAACACCTGGAAGGACGCCGCTGGAAACACCCTCCGGGACCGCTCGGAGCTGGCGACGGGGTGGGACCTGCCGTTCCACACCGACGTGTGGGTCGGGTTCGACGTTCGCATCCCCGCGGGCGTCGATGACGTGACGGGCAGCGGGGCGTACGTGCTGCAGCTGTGGCAGTGCACCGCGAACCCGATCGGCGGCGTGCGTATCCAGTCCGGCGCCGGCAACGGGCACAACCTCCAGTTCGTGCGCCGGGGCGAGGATCCCGACACGAACTACGACATCTCGATGGCGACCAAGAGCATCGGCACCGACGAGTGGCACTCCTTCGTCATCAAGTACAACGTGGAGCCCTACCACGACGGCGCGCCGAAGGGGCGGATCGCGGTGTACCACAAGACAGTGGGAGCGACGACCGTCGAGGAGAAGCTCTTCGAGCGGGAGGAGTACTTCGGCTACGCGACGCGTTCCAAGTGCAAGGACGACTCGTTCAAGAACGAGTTCAGGGTCAAGTTCGGCATGTACAAGGACTACCAGCCGGGCGCGACCTTCCGTTCCGACTTCCGCAACCTGAGAATCGGCGCCACCAAGGCAGCGGTACAGCCCTACAACCGCGGCTGACACGCCTTCGGTGATCAGTAGCGGCCCTCTGGGGAGTGAAGCAGACCCACGCGCGCTACGCAGCCACTCCGGTCGCTGCGCTCCCTCCCGCGTCTGCTACGCGCGCTCCCACCCACCCCCGGCTTAGCGCCGGAGCATTGGTTGCCGGCTGGCGCCGGCGAGTTGCGGGCCGGCGCCCGCGTTCAGCTCGCTGGCGCTCGCGGGCGACCCCAGCGTCGTGGCGGTTGAGCGTGATGGGCACGCGGACCGGCTGCTGACGGCGCCCTCTCAGGTGGACTTGATGATCGCCCACGTGATCCCTCGCTCGCCTCCTCGATGTCGGCGGAGTGGTAGCGGCGACAGGGCGAGAGTTGGTGACGTTGAGGGCGGTCCTCACCGCGTGAGGCCTACCGGGCTCGGTAGGAGTGTGGAGTTGCACTGCGACTGAGATGGGTACGTCGGGCTGATCGCCTGGGACGCTGTAGCTCGCAGGTGACTGCAGCGTGGTGACGGTTACCCCGATGACCACGCGGGCGGGGCCGCTCATGGCCCTCGGCCACGTGCCGGGCATGTGATCGCCGTACGCATGCTGAGCAGGCGCTCTGCGCTTCCGTCTGCCTGCGGCTGTCACATGCGGGCGCACGCGCCCCCGGCGTACCGCCGTGCATCTGTCTCTGGACGAGTTCTTCTCGCTCAGGCTGATCGAAGTGCCGCAGGCCGCTTGTGATCCGAAGGAGCTCCTGGGCTGGGTGTGCGCTGCTCGCAACGACTGCTGCTTGCCGTTTTAGTGGCCGGGGAGCTCGGAGACCACCCGAGTATTGGCTTGCGTTTGCTGATGATTCATGGAGCCGGTGGCGTGTGGCCGGTGCTTGGATGGAGGAGGCCGTTGTGGTGTAGGTGGGATCTTGCGGCGTGGATGGCTTCGGGGGTGTTGGGGAAGATGCGGCCTTCGGTGCGGAGGGTGTTGATGACGTCGAGGGCGTCCAGGGGTTTGTGGTGGCCGGGGCGGATGCCGGAGATGAGGACGGTCATGCCTCGGTGCTGGAGTTTTTCGATGGCGTCTTTGAGGACCAGGGCTCCGGTGGCGTCGATGGCGGTGACTGCGGACATTCGCAGGATCACCACCGAGACGTGGGCGACCTCGGACAGTTCCAGCAGGAAGCGGTGTGCGGCGAACAAGAGTGGACCGTCGATGCGGTAGGCAACGATGTGCTCGTCCAGGAGGGCTCGTTCTTCGGCGGTGTGGTCGCCTGGCAGGTCTGGGTGCAGGGGCATTTGGCGTAGGCGTGCGCTGCGGGCGACCGAGCGTAGGGCGAGTGCGCCGGCGACGACGAGGCCGAGGATGACGGCTTTGACGAGGTCGAGCGCCAGGGTGGCGATCGCGGTGAGGGCGAGCACGATCGCGTCCGATCGGGTGGCGCGGGCCATGGTGCGGACCGAGCCGACCTCGACCATTCGTACCGAGGTTGCCAGGAGTACGCCGGCCAGCGCGGCCAGCGGGATCCGTCCGACCAGGGGTGCGGCGGTGTAGATGATGGCGGCGAGCAGCGCGGCGTGGATGAGCGCGGCCAGGCGCGATCCAGCACCGGACCGGACGTTGACCGCGGTCCTGGCGATCGCGCCGGTGGCGGGGACACCTCCGAACAGCGGCGTGACCAGATTGGCCAGGCCCTGGCCGAACAGTTCGCGGTCCGGGTCGTGTTTGTGGTTGACGCCCATCCCGTCGGCGACCGCGGCCGACAGCAGCGATTCCAGCGCGGCCAGCGCCGCGACGGCTAGTGCGGGCCCGGCGAGCGACCAGAGCGTCGACAGCTCGATGAAGGACAACGAGGGAGCGGCGAGACCGGCTGGGAGCTCGCCGATTCGTGCCACGTCGAGTCCGGCGACCTCGACGATCACGGTCGCGGCAACGACTGCGAGGATCGAGAACGGTATCGTCGGCCGGATCCTCGCCCCGGCCAGGACGAGGATCGCGACACCACCCGCGACCGCGAGCGCCACCCAGTGGGGGTGTTCGGCGAACGACGCGACGGCGCGGGCAGCAACGACAGCGACCTGGTCGCCGTCCGGGGTGTCGACGCCAAGCGCCGCGGGCAGTTGCTGCAGTCCGATGACACAGGCGATGCCGAGGGTGAACCCTTCGACCACCGATGCGGGGACGAACGCCATGTAGCGACCGACCCGGGCTATCGCCATACCGATCAGAATCAGCCCCGCCAGCAGCCCGACGGTCAGGACGCCGCTCGCGCCGTGCGCGTGCATGATCGGCACCAGTACGACGGTCATTGCTCCGGTCGGACCGGACACCTGCAGCCCAGACCCACCGAACACGGCCGCCAACGCCCCGGCCACGACCGCGGTGGTCAGCCCGGCCGCGGCACCGAGTCCCGACGAGATACCGAATCCCAGCGCGAGAGGTAGCGCGACGATCGCGACCGTCAGGCCGGCGAGCAGGTCGCGTTGGGGCTGATGAAGCATGGCAGCGAGGTCGGCGCGCGCGGGAAGCAACGCTCGCGCCCGGGCGCCGGGCACCGCGCTCATCGGTTGACGGCCTCGGCCTCACGCAGCTCCGCGAGCAACTCGCTCTGGCCGGCGAGCAGCTCTGTCAGGATCCGGCGTGCGGTTCGCAGCAGCTCCGCGATGTCGCCGCCGGCGATCTCGTACACCACGTTGGACGACTCGCGGCGCGACACCACGATGCCGTAGCGGCGCAGCACAGCCAGCTGCTGGGACAGGCTGGACGCCTCGATCCCGATGTCGGCCAGCAGTTCACGTACCGGTCGCGGGCCGTCCTGCAGCAGCTCGAGCACCCGGATCCGGACGGGATGCCCCAGGATGCGGAAGAACTCGGCCTTCGCCTGGTAGAGCGGAACAGGCGCGGTCATCGGCCGCCCGCCCAGTCGGTGTGCTCCTCGCCGAGATCGACATCGTTCTCCATCGCCTGCCGCAGCAAGCTGTCGAGCTCGCCGATGCGGACATCCACCGCATAGAGGTCCCCCTCGGCCCTGGCCGCCGCCAGCGCGTCCTTCGCCTCGCGAACCCGGCGCCGAAGATCAACCGCGAACTCGCTGCCGCTCACCGCACCTCCCTGCCTCACATGACATCATCAGCATATAGTGAATTGAAGAACTTTGCAAGTCGTTGATCACAGGTTTGCGGCTGGCGTCGGTGGTGGGGTCGTCGTTGGAGGGCTGCTGCGGTGGTGTTGCTGTGTACGAGAAGCCGGCCCGTTCGCAGTCGGCGGCGACGGTCTGGGCGCGGCGTCGTCATGCGCTGGCCGTGTCGGCGGGTACGCGGCCGGCGGAGCGGGTGCCGCCGAGCGCCGTGAAGGTGGCGTGTCGGCGCCGGGTGGATCTTGGTCGACGGCCGGTGGCATCAGGCCGATCAGCTTCGGGGTCGTGCCGTCTACCGGCACAGCCTGCGATCACGCGTACGACGTGCCTCGGGTAGGGGACGCCGCGCGGCAGGTACGACGAGACCGACCGCTGAACTCGAGACCGAGATACGCCAGACGTTCGTGTACGAGTGACGGGCCGCGCCTGCGGAGTGGCAAGTGCTGTCGACGGCGCCGAGGCCTGCAGGTACGGAGGTTGGGGCCGTAGCGGGCTAGCGGTAGCCGCGCTTCAGTAGGTACTTGGCTCCTGCTTCGTACCCTTTCGGGGTGAGCTGTTCGAAGCCGAAGGCGTCGGCTAGGCGGCTCGTGGTGTTGAAGGCGGTGCAGACCGCCAGCGCGTCTGCGATCTGTTGGGGCGATGCGCCGGCGGCGAGTACTTGGCGCATGTCGTCGGCGTCGACGTTGCCGTTCTGGGTGAGCTTGCCGAGCATGCGCAGGGTTGCGCGGAGGGGCTCGTCGACGGGGGCCGATTCGAGGTCAGTCAGGACTGCTGTCACGCGCGGGCCGTCCTGGTAGGCCAAACTTGCGGTCGCGGTGTGGGCGCCGATGCAGAACGCGGATTCGTTCACCGAGGACACGTAGGCAGCCATCAGTTCGCGGTCGCCTACGGACCATTCGGACGGTCCGCGCATCGCCTCGTCGGTGAATTCCTTGGCCCTGGCGCCGTAGAAGTCGGGCCGGTAGAAGGTCAGTTTGGCAGCGTCGGGCACCGGGTGTCCGGAGAACAATCGGATGATCGCGAACAGCAGCTTGGTTGCCGGGCGGTAGCCGTGGTTGAGGATCTCAAGACGCATGTCCCGACCCTCCCTCGGAGATCGCTTCTGCCAGGGCTGTCAGGCCCGCCTCGTAGCGGCGGGACGACTGACCCACGACGGCGCAGATCACCAACTCGAACAGCTGATCCTCGGTATGGCCGGACGCTGTCGCCTCAGCAAAGTCCGCTTCGGTCACCTCGACCGGCGTACTGGTGACCTTGTCGAGCAATGTGCCCAACGGCGCGGAGAGCTCGTCGCCGTCGAACGCGCGTCTGCGTTGCTCCGCCGGCGCTGTGCCGTCGCCACTCAGGATGCGATCCACCAGCGCACGGTGCGCTGCGCGTTTCCTGTCTTCTTCAAGCATCGCCCACCTCCTCGAATGTCTGACGATCGGGACACCGCGGAATACGACAAGCCTCGGCGGTTACGACGGGCTCCGTGGTGCGTACATGATGACGGCGACCCCGGCCAGGCAGATCGCGGCGCCGAGCAGGTCCCAGCGGTCGGGGCGGAATCCGTCGAGCAGGACGCCCCAGGCCAGCGATCCGGCGACGAACACCCCGCCGTACGCCGCGAGGATGCGCCCGAAATGCGCGTCGGGCTGGAAGGTCGCGACGAAACCGTAGGCGCCGAGAGCAAGCACTCCGCCGGCGATCCACCACCAGCCGCGGTGCTCGCGCCACCCCTGCCAGACCAGCCACGCCCCGCCGATCTCGGCGACAGCGGCCAGCAGGAAGAGCGCAATCGATCGCAGCGTCGTCATGCCGAGGACGCTACCGCTCCACCGCTGGTGAACGAGCAGGTATGTCAACGAGCGGCGCGTAGCGCCAGGCCGTCCAGCACCTCGACGTGTGCCACCGGCACAGTGATGTCGAGCAACAGTCCGTTCTCCGGATCTGCCGTGTAGTCGAAGCCGAAGAACGAGCAGCAGCTGGACTCCCGGGCAGTCAGGTCCCGGGCGGTGGCCTCCGACTCCGGCGCGAGTCTCAGCCGCAGCCGCGTCGGGCCGAGCCGCGTGACGTCCAACAGGCTGCTCGCGAAGAGCTCGTCGAACTCGGCGACCCGCAGAGGCCGCTCCGCGGTCGGCAGGGTGCAAGCCTGCGGTGTCCAGTCGTCGGGCTGATCGGGGTCACGAGGTTCTGTGCTCATGCCTCGACGGTAGATCCGTACCCAGGTACCGGATGCAAGCGCGGTCAGACCTGCGGCTCGTCAGACCCGGCCGCGGTGGATGCGACGACGGAGGCGGCCGTCCAGATCGCGGCGTAGGCGAAGGCGACGGTCGGGGAGATCGCGGCCCAGAGGACGCCGACTGCGAGCGTGGCCGCGAGATCGCCGAGGGATTGGACCAGGCCGAGTACGCCGTACCCGTTGCCGCGCAGGCGGTCCGGCAGCGTCAGCGCGACAACGGTGGACTCGGTGGACTCGGCGAATCCGCTGCCGATCCCGGCGGGCAGGAACCCGACGAGCAGGATCGGCCAGCTGTGCTGGTTCCAGGCGAAGAGCAGGTACGACGCGACGTAGACGGCGGCGCCGCCGGTGAAGACGAGGCGCGGGCTCAGGCGGTCGGCGAGATGCCCGCCGCCGAGCGATGCCACGGTCGCCGCGGCGGTGTGACCGGCGTCGCTGAAGAACGAGGCCGCTCCGACGCTACCGACCCCAGGCGTCAGCCACCGCGTGTCGGCCGGCTGAACACCGGGCTCCTCGGGCATCGTCCTTCGCCTGGCGTCACGATCGGTCACGGGAAAGGCTCTGAGCGCGCGCCGTGACCTACCTGTCGCGTGCGGTGAACGCTAGGAACGACGCCTTGTGCTCGGCTGATCACCGGGTCTCCAATGATTGGTGGGGCTCTGGCGAGCGGGCAACTCGGGGTGCGGTCTGTCGAGCACGGCTTCAGGGGGTGCGGCATGCCGGCTTGGTCGTCAAGGCACACGTGCGACCAGGCAGGAGGGGAATCATGAAGTTCAGCTCTCAGGCCGCCCGCCGGACAGGGGTGGGGCTGGCAACAGGCGCACTGCTCATCGCAGCGCTCACCACAACGGCCCCGGCGTCAGGCGCGATCGCCGCGGCCGACAGCACCCGGGCGATTCCCAGTGCGGGGACGACCTCCATCCGGCCCGGGCCCACGGGGCCCGACGGTCTGCGGCAGCCGGAGTTGCGTCCGCAGGGCCGGACCGAGGAGCAGCGCGTGGCAGCCCAGTTCAACCGGCCCCGGCCCGAGTTCAAGCATGGGCCGTTCCCTAAGCGGCCGCTCGACGTACCGCGGGTGAAGTCCAGCGCCGTCGCCGTGTCCAACCCGGACGTGCTGGCCAGCGTGAACGGGTTGACGCATCGCGACCAGCGGCTGGCGAACGGCGGCAACCAGTTCTCCCTCGAGCCGCCCGACCAGGCGCTCTGCGTCGGCAACGGCTACACCGTCGAGGCGACGAACAGCGTCCTGCGGGTCCGCAGCTCTGCGACCGCGGCCGCGCTCACCGGCGTACAGGACCTGAACACGTTCTTCGGCTATCCGGCCGCGATCGACCGGACGACAGGAGTGATCGGACCGCAAGTCATCGACCCGGTGTGTCTGTACGAGCCGGACCACCAGCGGTTCGTGGTTGCTCTCACGACGCTGGGAAGCCTGCCGGACGGCTCGTTCACCGGGAAGAACACGATCGATCTCGCGGTCTCGAACACCGGCAACCCGACGGGTGCCTGGACGATCTACCACGTCCCCGCGCAGAACGACGGTACGGACGGGACTCCGGACCATGGCTGCACGCTCGACGGCGTCGAGCCCGGGCCGTGCTTCCAGGACTACCCGCACATCGGCGCCGACGCCAACGGCGTGTACGTGTCGACCAACGAGTACGACCTGTTCGGGCCGTCGTACAACGCCGCGCAGATCTTCGCGTTCCCGAAGACACAGCTGGCGGCGCACCCCTCGGCCATCGACGTGACACTGGTCGAGAACCTGCACGTGGCCGGTACGCCCGGCTTCACCGTCTGGCCGGCCACCTCGCCGGCGGGCGAGTACTCGCACGAGCGGAACGGCACGGAGTACTTGCTGAGCACGATCGCCGGCGACGGGAGCGAGACCGGCAACCCGACCGGTACCGCCCGCAAGATCGGCATCTGGGGGATCACCAACACCGCCTCGCTGAACACCGCGACGCCGGCACTGGGCATCACGAGCCGGCTGGTGAACAGCCAGACCTATGTCGTCCCGCCGACCGCCGATCAGAAGACCGGCGACATCCCGTTGGGCGAGTGCATCAACGACACGACGCTGCCGACACCGTTCGGACCGGGCTGCTGGCAGGTGTTCTTCGAGCCCGCCGACGAGCCCGCCCACGACGAGGTCGAGTCGCACCCGGACTCGCTGGACTCACGGATGCAGCAGACCTGGTACGTCAACGGGACCTTGTGGGGTTCGTCCGGTACGGCGGTCAGGGTCAACGGCGAACTCAAGGCAGGCGTGGCATGGTTCGCGGTGAGCCCGAAGATCAACGGCGCCGGCAAGATCCAAGGCACCGTGAAGCGGCAGGGGTACCTCGCCCTGGCGAACAACAACCTGACGATGCCGGCCATCACCTTCACCCGATCGGGTCGTGGCGCCATCGCGTTCACCGTCCTGGGTGAGAACCGCTTCCCGAGTGCCGGCTACGTCCGGATCACCGAGAACGGATCGGTCGGGCCGATCCACATCGCCGCAGCGGGTCTCGGGCCGCACGACGGATTCACGGCGTACAAGGCGTTCGTCGGCGATCCGCCCCGGACCCGGTGGGGTGACTACGGCGCGGCGGTCAGCGACGGCACCAGCATCTGGCTGGCCTCGGAGTACATCGGCCAGACCTGCACGCTGGCGCAGTACTTCCCGTCACCCACACTCGAGAACTTCGGCAGCTGCGGAGGGACCCGCACCAGCCTCGGCAACTGGTACACCCGACTGACCAAGCTCAGCCAGTAACCCGACCGCCCCCGCGGACCCGGTGATGGTGTGGGGAGTGAAGCGGATAGGTCAGTGGTGATGGTGTGGGGAGTGAAGCGGATAGGTAATTGGTGATGTGGGGGGAGCGAAGCAAACCCACGCGTGCTACGCAGACGCTCCGGTCGCTACGCTCCCTCCCGCGTCTGCTCCGCGCGCTCCCACCTACCCCCGGCTCAGCGCCGGAGCATTGGTTGCCGGCTGGCGCCGGCGAGTTGCGCGCTGCCGCGCCCTCGACCGCCGCGTGTTGACGGACGGGCAACCCATCGAGGCGAACCGCGTCGGATGTGGCCGGTGACCGGGGAAAGGTGATCGACCCGCGCGTACTACGCAGTTGGCCGGGCCGGCCGCTGCGGGTAGGCGGCAGCGGCCTTGACAGGCATCTCGCGGGCCCCGGGCCGGACATGTCCGGCTGGTCTAACAAGCATCAGCGGTCGGCCGGCTCCGGGGGAGCGCCCTGAGTACATGCTCTGCTCGTGGTCGTCTTTCAAGGAGTTTGGGACGTGGTGTCGGATCCGGGTGGGGATGCTCGTTGTAGGGGTGAGTAGGTGTGGGGGAGGCACCTGTTTTGCCGTGCGCCGGACGTGTCGGGCTTGGTGAGTCATGGAGGAGTGGTGACGATGAAGGTTCTGCTGACTTCTGCGGGTGTTCAGAACGCGAGTATTCATAGCGCGCGCTGGTTGAGCTGTTGGGTAAGCCGGTGGCCGAGGCAAGCGCGCTGTTCGTGCCTGCCGCGCTCTACCCGTTCCCCGGGGGAGCCGGGATGGCTTGGCGGGCTGTTCGTGGGGAGTCTCCGTCGCCGTTGGCCGAGTTGGGGTGGAAGTCCCTGGGGATCTTGGAGTTGTCGGTGTTGCCGAGCATTGACGAGGGGGCCTGGGTGCCGGCGGTTCGGGAGGCGGATGCGTTGCTGTTCGCGGGCGGTGACCCGTTGTTCTTGGCGGGTTGGATGCGGCGGTCGGGGTTGGCCGAGGTGTTGTCGTCGTTGCGGGCTGAGGCGGTGTACGTCGGGGTGAGTGCGGGCAGCATTGCTGCTGCGTCCACCTTTGTCGAGACGTACGTCGAGCCGCCGCGTGGCGCGGATGGGCCGTCGGAGTCGGAGAAGGTCGTCTTCGGTACGCCGCAAGGTGACGTCGACAGGATCCTGGTCAGCGGTCGGGGGGCGGGGCTCGTCGACTTTGCGGTGATTCCGCATTTCGAGCACGTGGACCATCCTGATGCTTCGCTCGCGAACGCGGAGAAGTGGGCGGCACGGATTCCCGCGCCGACGTACGCGATCGATGATCAGACCGCTGTCAAGGTGATCGACGGGGCTGTGGAGGTCGTCTCGGAAGGGAGTTGGCGGCTGTTCAAGCGCCCCGAGCACTAGGGTGACTGGCGTGACAGAGGCATTCCAGGGGTGGCCGCGGGGAGCGTTTGATGTGCTTTTGCGGCTTGAGGGGGAGCCTTCTGTTGAGGTGCGGCGGGGGTGTCGGCGGGAGCGGGAAGAGTTGGTTCGGCGGCCGATGGTGGGGTTGCTGAATGCGGTGGCTGATGCGGATTCGGCCTATGAGGACTTTGCGGTGTGGGGGTATGGGGAGGTGCTGCTGCAGGCGTGGCAGCGGCAGACGGCGATTGTTCGGGTGGCTCGGAATGTCGAGTTCGGGGTTCGGTTCGATCTTGATGGGTTAGAGGTCGGGCTGGCCTGGTGGTATGCGCCGTCGGTGCAGATCGAGCGGTACCGGGCGGCGGTGGCGGACGACGGGTCGGGGGACCGGTTGGTGACGGTTCTGGCGCGGCTCGAGCGGGACGGGTTCGGGATTTCGGGGGAGCGGTTGAAGCGGCCGTTGCGGGGGTATCCGGTGGACCATCCTCGGGCGGAGTTGTTGCGGCACAAGTCGGTGATCGCGTCGCGCGGGCTCGGGTGTGGGGAGTGGATTCATACGGCGGAGGCCGCGGATCGGGTGCTGGAGGCGTTCGGGCAGTTGCGGCCGCTGGCGCGGTGGCTGGTCAGGAATGTGGCTCTCGAGCCGGCTTGATGGTGGCGGGCGGGACGGGCGGCATGTCAGGATGCGAGAGGCTCACCTTCAGGCCCCCTTCGGATGGAAGGGGCAGGAGATGGCACACCAGGTCGAGTTTCGGTTGTCGGAGAATCCCTGGGCGCCGACGGCCGTCGTCGAAGAGGTGAACGCCCGGACGGGCAGTGGGCTGGTGCTGACGGGCCTGGCTGATCAGGTCGGCGGTACCAGCAGTGCGGCGTACGTCGCTTGGCCGGACGGGCGTGAGGCCGCGATGACGCGTACTCGGACAAAGCTGTCGACGATGCGGCAGACGGCGAGCGTGCTGAACGACGTACGCAGCGGGGGTCTGCCGGTTCCGGCGCATCAGTTGGTGCTGGAGCTTCACGACGGGTATGTCGCGGTTGTGCAGGAGAGGTTGCCGGGGCGGCATGTGGACTCGCTCGATCCGGGGACGGCCGCCGCGTTCATTGCCATGAACAACCGTTTCGCCGGTGTGCTGCGGGACCATCCGCAGGTTCCGCGGCCAGGAGCGTTCCGAGGCGGTGGCGTGTTCGAGCGCACCGTCGGACAGCTCGGTAGACGTGGTCGGCGGCTGCTGGAGCGGCTGCTCGAAGTCGATGGTGGGCGGCCCTTCCGGATGGAAGGCGATGATCTCGTGCACACCGACTACACGCCGGGCAATGTTCTGTTCGATGCCTCAGGCAACGTCAGCGGGGTTGTCGACTGGAACTCCGGTGCGGCGCGTGGCGACCGGCGGTACGCCCTCCTGGCGATGCGGTGGGGCGGCATCGGAGCCGGGGAGCCGGACCAGATCGAGGCGGAGCTGGCCCAGCTGACCCCGGCGACGAGACGTAGCTATGAGGCGCATTGGATGGTCGACCAGGTGCACGAGTCGGTGGTGAAGGGCTTCTCGCCGGAACGCGTTCAGGCCGACCTCGCACGCGCGGAGAAGGTACTGGGCTGAGGCCGGGAGCGAGGACGGTCAGCAGCAGGACCTCGTCCATTGAGGGACGGGGCGGCCGTCCTTGGCCCACCAGGTGTGGGTCGGGTGTTGGGGCCAGCCGTCGGGGGAGTCTTCCCAGGTCTCCTGGCGGCCGTACACGGTCAGGTCGAGCAGCCGGGCCTGCGTCATGGCTGCCTCGACGCCGCGCCCGATCGTCTCGTTGGTGAGATAGACCCGGTCTCCACGGCGCAGGTAGCACGCGAAGTAGCCGGGTTCGTCGATCAGGCCGGTACCGACCGCAGCGTCCCGCACTCCGAGCATCGAGTACCACGGCAACGTGTAGCCCATGAAGGCGCGGAACGGCGCGATCTCCTCCCACGGCCCCTCGCAGAACACCGCGAACGACACCCCGCGATGGTTCAGGTAGCCGGCGTCGTGCACGTCGAAGATGGACGCCGTACAGCCTTCGCACTGCCCTTCGATCCCGGCGCCCGCGTGCCACATGTGCTTGTACGCGATCAGCTGGTCGCGCCCGTCGAACACGTCGAGGAACGACACCGGCCCGTCCCCGCCGACGAGCGTGGCCGAGGCGTCGACCTCGGTCATCGGCAGGCGGCGCCGGGCCGCCGCGATCGCGTCGCCCTCGCGAGTGTGGGCCTTCTCGCGGACGAGCAGGTCGCGGCGTTCGCGGGCCCAGGTCTCACGGTCGACGATCGGCGGTGCTGCGGTCATGGGGGTTCTCCTTGTCGGTCCGGTGTCATCAGTACCGACGAGCCACCCGGCGTACCGTCATCGCACTTTCTTTGGAAGGATCCGGCGGTATGGCGGACGAGGCGTGGTTCCGGGAGGTGTTCGAGGCGCACCGGCGCCCGCTGCACGCGCACTGCTACCGCCTGACCGGCAACGTCGCCGACGCCGACGATCTGGTCCAGGAGACCTTCCTGCGGGGCTGGCGCTCCCGGTCGCAGTACGAGGGGAAGGCCTCGATCCGGACCTGGCTCTACCGGATCGCCACCAACGTGTACCTCGACCACCGCAAGGCCGCGGCGCGACGGACCGTATCGGTCGGCGACCCGCTGGAGTGGTCGACCGACATCGGTCCGTATCCCGACTCGCTGCTGGGCGAGGATCCGTCCGCCGCGCTGGTCGCGGGGGAGACGGTCGAGCTCGCGCTGATCGCGGCGTTGATGTTCCTGCCACCGAGGCAGCGGGCGGCGTTCGTACTGCGTGACGTGTCGGGCTGGACACCCGCCGAGATCGCCGCCGGCCTCGAGCTCGCCGTACCCGCGGTGAACAGCCTGATCCAGCGTGCGCGGAAGACCCTCCGGCACTACGCGCCGGGTGACGCCCGGAACTGGCGCCGGCCGACGCTGACCAGCGAGGACGAGGAGGTCCTGCGCCGGTACGCCGAGGCCGTCGATCCCGTGAGTGTGCGGGAGCTGCTGGCCGACGACGTACGGATCACCATGCCGCCGGACCCGCCCGTCGTCGGGCGCGAGGCGGCGGCCGAGTTCCTGGGCCGGCCGCTGGACTGGCTCACGTTCCCGTCGGCCGCCAACGGCCGGCCCGCGCTGATCTGCTATCTCCGCAAGACCGGCACCGACCTGTACGAGGCGACGGTCGTCGACGTGCTCACGATCAGCAACGGCCGGATCGTCGAGAGCAACGCCTTCGTCGGAGCCCACCACGTGACCGCCTTCGGCCTGCCCGCGACCATCGAGCGACCCGCCTGATGCATGCCACCGGCCACAATTCCGCGCACGTCGCGTGGCCGCCCGGGCCGGGGGAGTAGCTGGAGCTCAAACCGTTGTAGGTAAGGGGATCCGGGCGTAACGTCGGCAGCGGGATTCTGGCGACGCGGCCGGCTTGGGGGGCCTGGTGCGCGACCTCGCCTGGGGGGCCTGTTCGGCAGGCCGATGGGGAACACACGGGCTGCGTAGGGAGGGACTGCGCACGGCTCGCCGTGAGGAGACTGCCTGGCCCGAGACACGGGCCGGGACCTGGATCTCCAAAGGGGGAGAGATGGGGTCTTCACTGGGAGCCGGCCCGCGTGCCGGCACAACGCGTAGGACACGCCGGCCGTTGGTTCTGGCGGCGAGTCTGTTGCTGGTGGGTAGCGCCTTGATCGCGTCACCGGCACTCGCGTCCCATCCCGAAGTCAGTCTGCCGGGCAGCAACTTCGAGATCGACACCGACGCGAACCTCAAGGTCGACGACGCGGGATCGCTCGACTGGGCGAACGTCACCGAGACCCGCAAGGCCGACAAGACGAGCGGCCAGACCGACGACTCGTTCGGTCAGGGCACGAAGGAGGACACACCGGTACCGCAGGTGGTCGACGGCAGTATCCCGCCGCAGAAGAGCGATCTGCTCAACTTCGGTGTCTACCTGGAGGACACCGCGACGACGGACTTCCTGCACCTGTTCTGGCACCGTGTGCAGGAGCCGACCGGAACGACCAACATGGACTTCGAGTTCAACAAGTCGCTGACGCTGAGCGCCAACGGCACCACCCCGCTCCGGACCGCCGGCGACGTACTGATCCAGTACGACCTGGCCCAGGGAGGTACGAACCCGCAGCTGTTCCTGTCCCGCTGGGAGACCGCGGACAAGACCAAGTGCGAGGCGTCCAACTCGGTGCCGTGCTGGGACAAGAAGGTCAACCTGACCACCGCCGGTCTGGCGACCGGATCGATCAACACCTCGCCGATCCCGGCCGCGCAGTCCGACGGTCTCGGCGACGTCTCGGCGCGCACGTTCGGTGAGGCGTCGGTCAACTTCAGCGCGCTCGGCGGCGGCGACCCGTGTGTGTCGTTCGGTTCGGCGTACCTGAAGAGCCGGTCGTCCGACTCGTTCACCGCGGCGCTGAAGGACTTCATCGCCCCGACGCCGCTGAACCTCGCCAACTGTGGCGCGATCAAGGTCACGAAGCTGCGCAAGCACGCGGCCGACGGCTCCGGCGATCACCCGCAATCCGGCGTGACCTTCACGCTGAACGGCGCCAATGCGAAGGTGACCGACGCCAACGGCCAGGTCTGCTGGGACGCGCTGCAGTTCGGCACGTACACGGTGACCGAGACCTTGCCGGCGGGCTACGCGGCTGACGGTCCGCTGTCGCAATCGGTGACGGTGGACAACGTGGCGACCTGCGGTGGCTCGCCGTACGCCGGTGAGACCGCCACCTTCCACAACACCCCGTTGACGAACCTGTCGGTCTCGGTCGACTCGCAGATCAACGGCGGTACGGCGTCGACGATCGTCTGCACCGGCCCTGGCGGCGGAACCGTGGCGAGCGGCAGCACCGGCACGAACGGTGACGGCTCGGCGACGGCGTCCAACCTGCGGCCGGGTACATACACCTGCACGATCGTCATCGACCCGTAGGTAGACAGAACGCTCCGCCGTGGCATCCCTCCAGCCCGGTGGAGCTCAAGGGAGCCCGGGATGCGCGAGCCTCCCGGGCTCCTGCGTCAGACGAGGGAATCGCTGACTGCCTCGCAGTAGGACCTGATGAGGTGTGGTGTCGTGGTGGAGCCGGGTGGGACCGCGCTGCGGGCGGCGCGGGACAGTTCGACGACGGACCAGTGGGTGGCGGGGTTGCAGGCCATCATTCGCAGGCTCTGGTCGAGGTCGGCGGCGGTCATCGTGAGGAGTTCGTCGAGGGCCTCCCGCAGTTTGGTGCGGGCCACCAGGATCTCGCGGGCGTTGTAGCGGCCGAGGTTGCGGTACGCGACGAAGCTCGCGGTGTCGAAGAACTGGTTGAGGGTCGATTCCCGGGGGTAACTGGGATAGCGCTCGTGGAAGGCGAGCAGGGCCGCGGGCATCTCCTTGGCCAGGCCTGGCTTGGCGTACCAGAGAATGCCGACCCGGGTGTCGTGGGTGAAGGTGCCCGCGCCCTTGGTGAAGAAGCCGATGTTGACGGTGCGCGGGGAGTACGCCGGGACGCGCGAGCCGCTCGGCGCCGCGCGGAGCGGGTCGAGGCTGATGTCGATGCGGATGTCGCACTCGCTCGGCGCGATCGCGATCGCCTTGCCCAGCGAGGCCGTCGCGTCGCCGGGACCGGAGTCGGCGTCGACGCAGACGATCTCGGTGATCTCCGACATCCGGAGCAGTTCGACCAGGCCGGTGTTCTCCCAGTGGCCGCCGTCGGTCAGGTACAGGTACGGGTCGTCGAGGTCGTGGATCCCGAAGAACTCCTTGAACAGGTAGCCGAGCCCGGTGCCGGGATACCGGAGGCCGGGCTGGTCCTGGAGATTCGCCGCCTCGAGCTGGGTGATGAACCGGGGGTTCGCGATCCAGACGCCGAGCCGGATGTTGAAGAAGGTCAGCAGCATGCTGGTCGGCCCGATCTGGAACCGGCCCATCGCCGGCGAGACCGCGGCGCTGGAGATGGCCACCGCCATCATCGTGGTGATCCGCTTGTGCAGCCGGGCGCCGAGCCGGTCGAGCACCCGGGTCGAGGCGGCGAACTCCAGCGTGTTGCCGCGTCCGTCCTGGGGCAGGTGCAGGGTGGTCCGCTCGGGATCGAAGGTCACGCTGAGCGCCGGCGTGCCGTAGTGGGTCCGGACCGCGCGCGAGCTCACCGTGCTGGTGGTGCAGACGACGAGCGGCGTACGGACGGCCGTCTTGCCGTTGTTGAAGGCGAACAGGCCGGGCTCACGCTTGGTCAGGTCGGCGCCGGCGACGTCGTCGTTCTCGTACGGATGCACGCTGAACTCGCCCTGTGCGTTCCTGGTGCGGTACGTCGCGTAGGCCAGGCGCAACTTGCCGCGGTAGAACGGCGCCAGCGCCCAGCTCTCGGGGCTCGGCCCCAGGAGCGCCAGAATCACGAGACCGACGGCCAGAACCCAGTTCCAGCCGGATTGCCAGCTGACCAGATCGCTTCCTGACCAGGTCACCCCGTGCTTGGCCGCGGTCCAGGTCGACAGCGCCGCCAGACCCAGTGCGACGACGATGAACGCGAATCCGCCGAGCTTGGGTGCGAAGCGCGCGGCCGGCTTCCGGAGGATGCGGACGACCGAACCGACGACGCCGGCGCTGGCGGCCGCGGTGGCGACGAGCGCGGGCAAGGACAGGTAGGCGACCGCGCCGACGAGCTCGACGAAGGCCCAGATCGTGAGTGCGAGCAACGCCCCGATCGCGAGTGCGGCGTACGCCGCTCGCTTGAGCGTCCGCAGCGTCAGCCGCGCCCACCCCTGGTTCTGGGCGGTACCGATGAGGAGACGGCCGGCCAGAACCCAGAGCAGCAGTACGGCGAACCCGGCGACCAGGAAGACGATTCCGGGCAGCGCGAGCGAGTGTTCTTGGACGAGATCGTGCAACGCACCCTTCGGCAGCGTGCCGTCCAGGCCCGTGAAGTTGCGCAGTGCCCACCCCACCGGCCGGGTGATCGCCCAGAGCATGCTAAGCAGCACCACCACGTTGACGGTGAGGCCGGCGATGACGGTCGCGAACACGGCCGGCCGGTAGGAAGCCTGGTTGTCCGTGCTCTCGCCCTGCCGGGTCGCGTTCGTGGCGGCGGGGTCGGTGTCGGATCCGCGGGGCTCGTTCGACGCGAGGTAACCGAGGTTGTCGACCAGGTGCCGCTCTTCCGGGGTGAGCCAGCCGTTGTCCTGCCACTCCCACGGCACCGGGTTGAGCACGTCCGGACCGAGGCGGGCAGTGCTCCCGCCGTCGGTCGTGTCGTAGCTGGACCGCGAGATGCTCCAGCCGGCGGCCAGGTTCGAGCCTCCGGACACGGCGGTGACCGCACGGGCCCCGGACCAGCCGAGTACGCCGTCGTCGAGTGTCTGGAGCGCGCCGAGGCTGATCGACGATGCGCGGATACCGCCGCCGGACAGCGCGATGCCGTACTGCGCCGTTCCACGCGGGGCTGTGCCGCGTTGCGTCTGCTTGCCCTCGGCCTGCTGGGTGACCTCCTGCGACGGCGGTTCCTTGGCAGGTGTGGCGGCCGCCTTCCGGGCGTACGCCGGCAGCGCCCAGGAGGCGAGCCGGACCCAGCGCGGGGTCGACCACCACGCGAACGCGCCGGCGGTGACGTAGACGACGGCGACGAGCAGGATGGCGAACTTCGCCCACGCGCAGATCGCCACGAACTGCCAGGCCCGGTTCGACGATCCGGCCGACAGCATGAGGATGTTCTCGGCGATGTCGAAGGCGCCGGCGACGAAGACCGAGATGAGCACGGTGATGCGGGCCCGCCGCAGCGCGGGCAGCCGGAAGTACGCGCCGGCCCAGAAGACCAGCAGGCCGAGCAGGAGCACGTAGGAGACGATGAACCAGAAGTCCTGCTGCACGGCTCGCGTGAACTCGGCGTCGCACGCGCAGTCCGTCCACGCCTGGCTGGTGCCGGCGAGTTCGATGTCGACGATCGACTCCGACTGACCCTTGAGACTCGCCGCGGCGCCGAAGTGCGCGGCCACGAGTACGGCGAGCACCAGCGTGGCCCAACGCAGTACGGCGAACCAGTGAGGCAGCCTGTCGATGCGCGTGAAGAGCCGTTCGGCCCAGCCGGGGACCTTGCGACCCTCGACGCGGGCGGCCGCGAGCAGGACCGCCCCGGTGAGCAGGATGGTGACGAACAGCAGCACGATCCAGAACGCGTCCGGCAAGAAGTCCCCGAGCCGGTCGCCGAGCAGCGCCACGAGCACCCCGAAGACGGCAAGGCCCACGACCAGCCAGAACACCCGGCGCCCGTAGTGGAACGACACGTCCGTCTCCGGCGCCAGGCCGCCGGTCGGCGGATCCAGAAGAATCGCCATGATGCTGCACCCCCACGGGTTCATCGGCACGGAACGTGCTCACCTGTAAGAGGAGCGAAAAGAACGACTGATACGCCCACGGCAGGACAGTGACCTGCGGTGACGTCACAGTTCCGCATCGGCCCGGTGGCCTGTCGTGGAGGTTGGCCGCCAACGGGCATCAACTGGCGTTCTAACGGTGGAAGGCCAGCGCCGGTGCGGGGGAGTCTTGGAGCCATGATCACGGACGAGCTGCAGAGAACCTTCGTTCTGGTACCCGGGGCCTGGCATGGGGCTTGGGCGTGGGACGGCATCGTGGCCAGGCTTCGGCGAGCCGGTCACCAGGCTGTCGCCGTCACGCTCGACGGCCTGGAGCCGGACCCGTCGCCGGACAGCGCCGGAGCGAACCTGGATACCCACATCGAGCGAGTGCTCGCGGTGCTGGACAAGTGCGGCCCGGGGCCGATCACCTTGTGCGGACACAGCTATGCAGGGCTGGTGATCGCCGGCGCCGCGGATCGATCCGGCCGCTCCGTCGATCGGCTGGTCTTCTGCGATGCCTTCGTGCCGGCTGACGGCGACTCCTGGTGGTCACTGGCCAACGAGCACTATCGGACCCGCATCATCGACGGGGCGCGGGCGGATGGTCGCACGGCCGCTCCGTCCGCCGACGCGGATCCGCGGAGGCGACCGCATCCCGTCGCGTCGTTCCTCCAACGGCTTCGGCTCGGGGACGGTATCGACCGGGTGGCGCGGCGGACACTGATCCACGCGTCCGCCTGGGAAGCGACGCCGTTCCAGGCGCAGTTCGAGCGTCTGCGCACCGAGCCCGACTGGGAGGTCCACGAGCTCGCGGTCGGACATGCTGTCTACAACGAGGCTCCGGATCGCCTCGTGGACATCCTGACCGACAAGGCCCGTGGTTAGCGAGTGCGGCGGAGAAGGCGTTTGAGGAAAGGGAAGAGGGCCGCAGCGGCCAGGAGGGTGAGGCTGGCGACAGTTGCGTACTTGTCGATCATCAGGACCAGGTCGACGGCTTCTTGGCCGGCCCGGTAGCCGATGGCCGTGACCAGGGCCGTCATCAGCGCGGCGCCCGCGAAGTCGAGGGCGAGGAAGGTGACGAGCCGCATTCCTGCCCAGCCGGCCATCGCGTAGACGACCGCGGTGGGGACACCTGGCAGTACGGCGAGAAAGACCGCGGCGCGCAGCGTCCACGGGCTCAGGTCCCTGGCGCGGCCGGCGAAGCGTACGGCGCGCTCGCTGGTCGTGAACATCTTGATGATGCCGAGGCCCCAGCGACGGCCGGTCCACCAGGTCAGCCAGTCGAACTTCACCATTCCGGCCGCGCCGGCGACGACGACCAGCCAGAGGTCGGCCTCGCCGATCCGGGCGAACGCGGCCGCCGCACCGACGGCGGTCAGGTCGCCGGTGAGAAACTCGAGCAGCACCGGATGCGACGCGATCAGGAACGGCTTGGCCGGCCGCAGCGCCAGCCCGACCGCGACCACGCCGAGGATCGCGCCCATCAGCGCGAGATCACCTCGGTCGGCGGACCCCTCCCAGGGCACGAACCGGCGCCACGCCCGGCCGGCCGGCTGCTGTGCGTTGGTCATCAGTGCTCCTGGGACGGCTGATCTCGAACAACGGTGTTCGAGTTAATGTAGCATCTAACTCGAACATGCATGTACGGGTTATCGAAGCCATGTAGGTGCTAGCATCGCCAAATGGCGATGACATCGGATATGGGGGAGCCGGCCGTCGACGAGGCGGCGGCGCTCTCCGTGGCTGCGTGTCTGTTCAACGGCTTCAGCGACGCGTCGCGGTTGGCCATCGTCAGGCATCTCGCGTCGGGGGAGCATCGCGTCGTCGATCTGACGGCGCACCTGGGGCTCGCGCAGTCGACGGTGTCCAAACATCTGGCGTGTTTGCGGGACTGTGGGCTGGTGGAGTCCCGGCCGGAAGGACGAGCTTCGGTGTTTCGGTTGACGCACCCGGAGGCGACGCTGGAGTTGCTGTCGGCCGCCGAGCGGCTGCTGGATCTCACGGGTGACGCGGTTGCGCTGTGCCCGGTCTACGGACAGGGAGCCGGAGCGTGAGCACGCCCGAATTCCTGCAGATCAGCACCTGGACGGCGGATCCGGAGCAGCGCCGGCGACTCGGGCGGCGGGCGCAGCTGCTGGCCGCGGCGTCGGTCACGTACAACGTGATCGAGGCGGTCGTCGCCATCACCGCCGGCGCGATCGCCGGTTCGGTCGCGCTGGTCGGCTTCGGGCTGGACTCCGTGGTCGAGGTGTCCAGCGGGCTGATCATCTTGTGGCAGTTCCGGCACCGGATGCCCGAGAGCCGGGAACGGCAGGCGCTGCGGCTTCTGGCGATCTCGTTCTTCGCGCTCGCCGGCTACGTGACATTCGAGTCGGTCCGCGCGCTCATCGTCGGGACCGACCCGGACAGCTCACCTGTAGGCATCGGGCTGGCTATCGCGTCCTTGATCGTGATGCCGTTCCTGTCCTGGGCGCAACGCCGTACCGGCAAGGCGCTCGGGTCGAACGCGGTCGTCGCCGACTCGACGCAGACGCTGCTGTGCACGTACCTGTCCGCGGTACTGCTCGTCGGCCTGATCCTCAACGCGACCCTCGGGTGGAGCTGGGCCGACCCGATCGCCGCGCTGGTCATCGCCGCTGTCGCCGTCCGCGAAGGCATCGAAGCCTGGCACGGCGAGGGCTGCTGCGCCCCGTCCGGCGCAGGCACGAACTCGTGCACCGACGGCTGCTGCGACTGATCAGCCGCCGGGACGGTCGACCGGTAGCCCGGCCGCTTGCCAGGCCTGGAATCCGCCGATGACGTCGGTGCTGCGCAGCAGGCCGAGCTCGCGGAGCGACTCGGCCGCCAGGCTGGAGGAGTAGCCGCCTTCGCAGATGACGATCCACCGGATGCCGAAGGACACGGCTTCGGGGATCCGTGCGCCGCTCTCCGGATCGAGCCGCCACTCCAGGTGGTTGCGCTCGACAACGACAGCGCCCGGTACGGCGCCGGTCGCGCGGCGCTGGTACTCGGGCCGGGTGTCGACGATGATCCCGTCACCTCGACGGACGGCGTCGTACGCCTCGACGGGTGTGAGCCGGGGCAGCCCGGCCTGAACGGCCGCGAGCCGGTCGTCGATCGCCATCAGCCGCCTCCGATCCGCGCGTGCCGCACCGGATGGGTCTCGTACATGCGGACGGCGACGAGCAGCCCTGACAGACCGGTGAGGACGGCGACCACCCAGATCGCCGTCCGAAGCCCCCAGATGTCAGCGATGACTCCGGCCAGTACCGCGCCGACAGCGAAGCCGCCGTCACGCCAGAGCCGGTAGACGCCGACGGCGCGGGCGCGCCAGGCGGGGTGCGCCACGTCGCCGACGCTCGCGAGCAGCGTCGGGTACACCATCGCCGTACCGATCCCGAGCAGGACCGCGGCCGCTGCCCACAACGCGAAGGTATGGACGGCGGCGATGACGCCGAGTGCGACCGCCTGGGCGAGCATTCCGGCGGTGATCAGCCACTTACGGCCCCAGCGGTCCGACAGCGGACCCGTAAGCAGTTGCCCGACGCCCCAAACGGCGGGATAGAGCGCGGCCAGGACCCCGATCCGGGCGACGGACAACCCCGCGGTCGCGAACAGGATCGGCAACAGACCCCAGGCGAGCCCGTCGTTGAGGTTGTTCACCATCCCCGCCTGGCTGGCCGAGGACAGGGCCGGCTCGCGCAGGCTTGTCCGGCTGAACACCTGCCGATCTGTCAGTTCGCCGCCGGTCACGTGTCGCGAGGCCTCGAGGTGCGCGTGGCCGCGGGTTTCGCGGACGGCGAGACTCGACAGGCCGAGTCCGAGCGCCGCGAACGACAGCCCGAGGAGGAACGGTGCCGGGCGAAGGCCGTACCGGGCGGCGAGGTACCCGGTGGCCAGCGCGGTCACAGCGACAGCGACGTATCCGGCCGCCTCGTTGAGCCCCATCGCGAGGCCGCGGCGGTGCGGTCCGGCCAGGTCGATCTTCATGATGACCGTCGTGGACCACGTCAGACCTTGGTTGACGCCGAGCAGGACGTTCGCCGCGACGACCCAGCCCCAGGACGGCGCCCAGATGAGCAGCAGCGGCACCGGTACGGCGATGAGCCAGCCGATGACCAGCACCGGTTTGCGTCCGTAGCGGTCCGACCAGGTGCCCGCGAAGTAGTTCGTCGCTGCCTTGGTGAGGCCGAAGGCGAGGACATAGGTGAGCAGGAAGGTGTACCCGGTCAGCTGAAACGCCTGCTCGGCAAGCAACGGCAGGACGGTCCGCTCCTGCCCGAGCATGCCGCCGACGAGCCCGTTGACCGCGACCAGCAGGCTGAACTGGGCGAGGTTGGCGCGGATCCCGAGCCGTATCACCCGGTCTCCAGATCCAGCCCGGTCGCCGCCGCCCAGTCCTCCGCCCCGCCGACGAGAACGGCGACCTGGCGGTGCCCGCCGCGTTCGAGCAGACTCGCGGCGCTCATCGCGCGCTCGCCATGGCCGCACATCACGACCACCGGCTCGCGCCGTACCTCGCCGATCCGGCCAACGAGCGCGCCGAGTTCGATGTGCTGCGCGTGCGGGAGGTGGCCGGCCCGGAACTCGGCGTCCTGGCGGACGTCCAGCACCGTGCCGTAGAGGGGGCCTGGGGCAACGAGTTGTGTGGTGGCAGTCTCGGGGTCCGTCCCGCCGAGCAGTTCGCCGGCGAAGGTGTAGCCGATCTTGGCGGCCTGCC
Source organism: Kribbella sp. NPDC003557 (assembly GCF_040610805.1). Lineage (NCBI taxonomy): Bacteria > Bacillati > Actinomycetota > Actinomycetes > Propionibacteriales > Kribbellaceae > Kribbella > Kribbella sp. NPDC003557. The sequence goes on along the minus strand of NZ_JBEXMY010000006.1, from coordinate 687,261 downwards.
ACACGATCTCGTCCGCGTCCTGGCCGGGACCGCGGACGACGACCAGCGGGCGGTCGGCCGGCGCCAGCCAACCCAGCCACGACACGAACGCGGGCCGCAGCGGGATCGACAACGCGTCCGGGACGTGCCCGGCGGCGAACTCCTTCGCCGGGCGAACGTCGACCACCTCGGCCTCCATCCGGCGAACCGCGGCGGCGTCCAGCGGTCGCAGGAACGGAGCGCGTTCGAGGATCGCCGGCCCGCGCCGGTTGATCTCGGGCAAGCGCAGGAAGTACGGCGGGAAGCTGCCCAGCGAACCCAGCAGTTCCTTCACGAACGCGTCCTCACTGCCGGCCCGCAGCAGCGGATTCGTCGCCCGCTCCCGCCCGATCGTGCTGACCCGGTCGGCGCCCGGGGGAGCGGAGCAGAAGGATCCGGCGCCGTGTGTCGGCCATACGGCTACGTCATCAGGCAGTTCGGCGAGACGTTGCAGTGAGGTGTACTGCGCACGCGCGAGCGATTCGGTCCGGTCGGGGGAGACGAGGTCGGTCCGGGCGGCCGCGCCGACGATCAGCGATCCGCCCGTGAAGACGCCGAGTGGACGGGTGCCGTCGAGAAGTACGAACGACAGGTGCTCGTGCGTGTGCCCCGGCGTACCGAGTGCTCGCAGGCGCAGCCCGCCCAGATCCACCTCGTCGCCGTCGTGCAGGCCGCGGTGGCCGAACGCGCGACGCCCCGCGGCGGACGCCAGGATCTCGGCGCCCTGGCTCGCGGCGAGTTGCCGCGCCCCGGAGAGGAAATCCGCGTGCAGGTGGGTGTCGGCGGCGTACGCGACCGTCAGCCCGCGGCGTGCGGCCACGGCGCCGGCGGCCCGCAGGCCGACGCTCACGTCGACGGCCAGCGCCCGCCCGTCGTCCAGGTCGACCAAGTACGCCGAGTTGCCGAGTCCTTCGTCCACGAGCGGAACAACAGTCATCGCCCCGACCTCTTCAAGAGATTACTTGAATAACACGCCGAGCCTCGGGGTATTGTCAAGAGAAGGTTTGAACAACCAGGTCAGGAGGCTGTCGAATGGCCGATCACGCGGCCAAGGCGGTGTTGTTCGAGGCGCTGACGGACGGGGCCAAGGCGCTGGCGAACGGGCGCCGGGCCGAGCTGATCGACGTCCTGGCCCAAGGGGAGCGGCCGGTCGAGGCGCTCGCCGCCGAGATCGGGCAATCGGTCGCCAACACGTCACACCACCTGCAGCGCCTGCTCCGCTCCGGCTTGGTGCGCACGCGGCGGTCGGGCACACGCGTCTACTACTCGCTGGCGAGCGCCGCGGTGGCCGATCTGTGGCGAGCGATGCGCCTGGTCGCGGAGGAGCATGTGTCCGGATTGGACCGGCTCGCGCGGGACTATCTCGGCGACCGCTCCTCGCTCGAACAGATGACCCGTGCCGAGCTAGTACGGCGGCTGCGGGCAGGCGACATCGTCGTACTGGACGTGCGGCCGGCGCCGGAGTTCGCGGCAGGGCATCTACCGGGCGCGATCTCCCTGCCGATCGGCCAGTTGGCGGATCGGTTGACGGAGTTGGCCGACGGAGCGGACATCGTGGCCTACTGCCGCGGTCCGTACTGCGTGTACGCCGACGACGCGGTCAGACTGCTGGCCGGACAGGGCCACCCGGCGTACCGCCTCGAGGACGGATTCCCCGAATGGGCCCTGTCCGGCCTCCCGGTCGAGCGCTCCCCAGGCCCGACGGCTAGCAGTTGAACTTGAGGTTGTCCGGGTCGGTGGTTTCGTACTTGCTGGTCTGCCAGGTGACGGCGGCCGCGGCGCGGATCGTGAAGAAGTGTTGTTTGAACTTCTCGTGGACGTCCGGGTCGGTGATCCGCAGGATCACGTCGTCGTTGTGCCAGGGGGACTTCCGGTTCAGGTTGTGGCTGCCGGTGAAGACGACCTTCTGGTTCGGGTTCCCGGCGTAGTTGCCGTCGATCAGGATGTTCTTCTCGTGCGTTCCGCACTGGTTCGTGCTGAACTCCCGCACCTCCGGGCCGTGGAACTCGCCGGTCGGAGCGCGCAGCAACCCGCCGCGGAGTGGTCCGTCCTCGGCCTGGCTGACGTCCGTGCCGACGACGTCGACGTAACAGCCCTCGTTGTCGAGCCGCCACAGTTCCGCGGCGACGGGCGCCCCGCCACCCTTGGCGAGTTGGGCCGCGGCCACCCGGACGATGGTGCGGTGCCCGTCGTCGGTCCCGCCGGAGGTGTTGCCGCCGCACTTCACGCTCTTCAGGATGTTCGCGAAGGTGACCGTGCTGCTGGACTCCTTGCGCGGTGAGACGTACATCTTGTACTTCGCGTTCGACACCGGCGCGTGCTCGGTGTTGAAGTGCGTGTACTGGTCGTCGCGCTTCTCCTCGGTGCTGAGATCGAAGAAGTACTCCTGGTACTTGGCGTAGAGCCACTTGCCGTCGTCGCCCATCGCGGTGAACGCGGTGTTCCACATCTTCGGCCCGGAGTGCTCGCTGAGGTTCGAGCTCGTCTGCACGACCACGTTCGACTGCCCGCGGGTCTTGCTGAACAGGTAGAACTTGTTGTGCATGATGTGGTCGCCGATGCAGGACGTGTGCTTGTTGCCGCCGGAGCTCGTCCCGGGTTCGCAGTACTTGATCCAGGACAGCCGGCTGGCGTCCGCGGCGATCTTGACGTCGCGGTACGGCTTGGTCCCGCGGTGCTCGGCGTCGACGATCACCTTCACCGTCACCCGTTTGGTGTTGATCTTGTCGATCAGCGCCTTCGCGATCTCGTAGTCGTCGAAGCGGTAGGACGCGATCGTGATGGTCGAGTCCTGCTCGGCGCCCTTGATCAGATTGACGAGGTAATCGCGGATCCGGTACCGCTCGCTCGTCGAGCCGTTCGGATCGTTGTCCACGAACGTGGTGGGTTTGTCGGGTGCGGCGTTCTCCTTGTCCTGTGCCGTGCCGGCGGCCTGAGCACCCCCGCCGTACACCAGTGCGCAGGTCGTCGCGGCGACCACGAGTCCTTTGACCAGATCCGAAGGTTTCATGACCGCGACGGTAGACACCGCGGCTATGGACCGGTTATCGCGCGGGGATAACCGGTCCATAGCGAGTGCTCCTACCGTCCTGGAATCGGTCATCCAGGAAAAGGAGTGGTGATGGGTACGCGACTTGTGCTGACCTCGGCGGCAACTGGTGTTCTGATGGTCGGCGGCGTCAGTGCGGCCGCACTGACACCGGAGGCCGGACCTGCCGTCAAGGCAGGCGCCGAGGGCACGCGGGAGAACGACTGCCGGGCGACCGCGAACAGTCTGCCGAGCAGCGACAAGCACATCTATCTGTACACGGCGTCGAAGTGCAAAGGCGCCAACGACGCCAAGGACGACTCCGCCGCGGACAGCGACTACGGCGACGGAGAAGGCCAGATCAAGGACTTCGACAACAAGGCCGGCTCGCTGATCAATCACAGCGACGCGACCGTCGAGTTCTACACCCGCACGAAATACAGCGACGACGGCGACCGCTTCTGCGTCCGCCCCGGTCATTACGTGACCAAGCTCTACATGTACGGCGACGGCAAGGCCGAAGCAGGCAACTGGAGCAACAGCATCAGCTCGCACCGCCGGGTGGACCCGGACAAGTGCAAACGCTTCTTCGGCTGGCGAGTCAAATAACTCGACGGGGGAACCTCGGCACACCAGGTGCCGCGACGCCGCGGAACATCCTGTGCGACAACGACGAGCTGTGCCCGGAGGAGGGACCCGTTCGTCGCCTAACCTGAAGTGATGGTCGGGGACGGGGTGGAGATCCGGGTGCTGGGCCCGGTCGAGGTGAGCGTCGGTGGGAGAGCGGCGTGCCTCGGGGGGCCGCGGGCTCGTCAGGTGCTTGCCGCCTTGCTGATGGAGGCCGGGCGGGCGGTGTCGGCCGACGCGTTGATCGACGCGGTGTGGGACGACAGCCCGCCGGCGTCGGCGCGGACGCAGTTGTCGATCCAGGTGTCCGCGCTGCGGCGCGCGTTCGCCGAAGCGGGCTGCGATCGCGAACTCATCGAGACCACGCAGCACGGCTACCGGCTGAACGACCAGGAGGTTCGGATCGACCTGGCAGAGGCCGAGCGGCTACGCGCCGAGGCACAGGCCGCGTCCGATCTCGAGGACGCGGCTGACCGGCTGCGGGCCGCTCTCACACTGTGGCGCGGTACGGCGTTGCGCGACCTGTCGACGCGCGCGCTGAGCGCCGGCGCCCAACGGCTGGCCGACCTGCGGCTGACCATCGCTGAGCAGCTGTACGACGTGGAGCTCGCACTCGGGCGGCACCGCCAGGCGATCGCCGAACTGAGCGCTCTCGTGACCGAGCAACCGTTGCGCGAACATCTGCGTGCGCAGCTCATGACGGCTTTGTGGCGTTCGGGCCGGCCCGCCGAGGCGCTGCAGTGTTACCGGGACGGCCGCGACGTTCTGGTCGAAGAGCTCGGGATCGAGCCCTGCCGCGAACTGCGCGAGCTGGAGCGTTCGGTGCTTGCCGGTGCGTCGCCGGGCGATCCGCGAGCAGGCCCGGAACTCGTCGTACCCGCGGAGCTGCCGCTCGGCGTACCGAGCTTCACCGGACGGGACGCCGCGGTCCGCCGGCTCCGCGAGCAGCTGACCTCGGACCAGCTGCGGCCGACCGCGATCGCGGCCCTCGCCGGCCCGGGCGGCGTCGGCAAGTCAGAGCTCGCGGTGCACGTCGGGCACCTGATCGCGGACGCGTTTCCCGACGGCCAGTTGTACGTCGACCTGCGCGGGTCGACCCCGGACGTCGCGCCCTTGGAGCCGGCCGACGTGCTCGGGCGGTTCCTGCGGTCGCTCGGAGCGGCCGATGGCACGATCCCGGTGGAGGCCGACGAGGCCGCCGCCCGGTTCCGGTCGATGACGAACGACCTGCGGCTCCTGGTGGTTCTCGACAACGCCCTGGACGTCGCGCAGGTCGAGCCCCTCATCCCGGCGGGGCAGAACTGCCGGACGATCGTCACCAGCCGACGGATCCTGGCCGCCCTGCCCGGCGCCGTGCACGAGCCGCTCGAGATGCTGCCCGAGGACGACGCGGTCACGCTGCTGGGCCGGCTGGTCGGTCCGGAGCGCGTCGACCTCGCGGACCAGGCGCAGCGCCGGGCGGCGGCGGACGTCGTACGGCTGTGTGGATCCCTTCCACTGGCTGTCTCGATCGCGGCGTCCCGGCTGACTTCCCGGCCGTCCTGGACTCTTGAGACCTTGGCCGATCGTCTCGCCGCCACCGAGCAGGGCGTTGGATCGCGACGGCTGGCGGAGTTACAGACCGAGGACCGCGGCGTACGGGCCAGCTTTCAGGTCAGTTACCAGGAGCTCGGCGAGCCGGAGCAGCGGTTGTTCCGGCAAGTGAACCTGCTGGACGCCGCCGATGTCGGCGTGCCCGTCGTCGCAGCGTTGGCGGGGACCGACTCGCATACCGCCGAGGACCTGCTCGAGAGCCTGGTCGACATGCAACTGCTCGAGAGCCAGCGGCCCGGGCGGTACGGCGCGCACGACTTGCTGCGGCTGTTCGGCCGCGACCGCGCCGGCGAAGCAGATGACGAGATGAGCCGCGCCAGCGCCGTACGCCGAGCTCTGCACTGCTACCTGGCCACCTCCCGTACGGCGTGCCGGCTGCTGAACGCCGACGCCGCGTGGAGAACCGAGGTCGGGCCGGCCACCCTCGAGGCCCGCGGCGTCGAGCTCCGCGGTCGCGACGAGGTCTACTGCTGGCTCGACGCCGAGGTCGGCAACCTGTCCGCGGTCGTCCGCCAGGCCGCGATGCTCGACCCGGGCCTGGCGGCCGCGATCTGCTCGGCCGTCGGTCTCGGGCTGACGCTGCGCGGCCGGCATCGCGACAGGCTGCGGATCGGTGAGCTGCTGCACGCCGCGGCCGTCGAGCCGCAGCACCACGCGGTCGCACACGAGAACATCGGCGCCGCGCTGCTGCGCTGGGGCGACTACGGCCTCGCGCTCGAGCACCTGTCGAGGGCGCTGTCGGGATACCAGGAGATCGGGAACGCGGCGGGCCAGGCGGTGCAGCTCGCCGCGATGGCCACCACGTACCGGCTGCTCGGCCGCTACGACGAGTCGGTCTCGCGTTCGCGCGCGGCCATCGAGCTCAACCGCCGGACCGAACGACCCACCGCGTTGGCCGACAGCCTGACCAGCCTCGGCCTGACGTACCGGCACGCCGGCCGGCCCGCAGACGAGGTCGCCGCTCACACCGAGGCCCTGGCGATCGCTGAGCCGCTCGACGAGACCAACTGGCTCGCGAACATCCTGTGCAATCTGGCCGAGGCGACCCGGCTGGCCGGTGATCCCGATCAGGCGCTGGACCATTTCGAGCGGGCACGCGAGGCCAGCCGGCGGTCCGAGGCCACCCAGACGCTCCTCGACGCGGAGATCTGGTGGGGCCTCGGTCGTACCAGAGCCGATCTCGGCGCGGCCGGCACCGCCCGGGACTGCTGGCGCCGCTCCGCCGCCATCCTGCACGATCTCGGCCTGATCTCCGCCGCGGAGAAGCTCGACATCAGCCGCTCCGGAACTCCGGCCGCCCCGGACCCGATCGGCCGCAACACCTGACCGGGTCCGTGGCGATTGTTGTCAGCCGCAACAACTTGACTGGTTGACGGGCTTGTCGTCGATGATCGTGAGGAGGCCGCCGCTGATGCCGGTGGCCAGGCCGCGCCCGGCGGGTGCGGAGATCGCTTGCGGGGCCGGGCCGCAGCAGCCGCCGGCTTCGTCGTCGGATCCGCCGTACGCCAGGTTGGACGAGCACACGCCGGTCTCCGGCAGGTTGAGCTGGACGTCGCGGGCCGCGTCCCAGTCGCCGGCGAGTGCGGCCGCGACCGAGCGGGCCTGCTCGTAGCCGGTGGCGAGCAGGAAGGTCGGGGCGCGTCCGTACGACTTCGCGCCGATCGCGTAGTAGCCGGGCTCGGGGTGTGCGAGCTCGTCGGCGCCGTGCGGCGGGACGGTGCCGCAGGAGTGCTGGTTCGGGTCGATCAGCGGCGCGAGCGCACGGGTCGAGCCGAGGACCGGGTCCAGGTCGAGGCGCAGCTCGGACACGATGTCGTGGTCGGGCCGGAAGCCGGTCGACTTCACCACCGTGTCCGCGACGACGCGGCGGTCGCCGGCCGTCAGCTCGATCCGGTCGTTCGTGGTGATCGACTCGATCCGGAACGAGCTGACCAGCTCGACCCGCCCCGACTGCACCAGTGCGCGGAGCCGGCTGCCGAGCGCGCCGCGCGCGGGCAGTTCGTCGGCGTCGCCGCCGCCGTACGTCCGCGCTTGGTCGGAACCGCGCACCACCCACACGATCTCAGTGCCCGGGACCTGCCCGGCCAGCACGCCGAGGTCGAGGAGCGTGGTGGCGGCCGAGTGGCCGGCGCCGACCACCGCCGTACGACGGCCCGCGAAGCGCTCCCGATCGCGGCCGAGGACGTCGGGCAGGGCCGGCGAGATGAACGCGGCAGACTGCTCCTCGCCGCGCGCCGGGATCCCCGAGCCGCCGAGGACGTTCGGCCGGCGCCAGGTCCCGGCGGCGTCGACGACCGCGGACGCGAGCAGCTCGGTGCCGTCGGCGAGGCGGACGAGGTACGGCGCGTTCTCGCGGCCGGCGGTGCGGATCCGGTCGAAGCCGACGCGGGTGACGGCCGCGACGGGGGAGTTGTAGCGGATCTTGTCCGTCAGGGCCGCGGTCTTCGCGAGCGGGGCGAGGTAGCCGTCGATCAGGTCGCCGCCGGTGGGCAGGGTGTCGAGGTCCGGCTCGGTCCAGCCGCCTGCCTGCTCCAGCAGGCGCCGGGCCGCGGCGTCGATGTCGTAACGCCAGGGGCTGAACAGCTTCACGTGGCGCCACTCGTCGATCGCGGACGCGACCGAGGGGCCGGTTTCCAGGACGAGGAAGTCGAGCCCGCGCTCGGACAGGTGGGAAGCGGCGGCGAGGCCGATCGGGCCGGCGCCGACGACCACGACCGGCAGGTCAGGCGTGGTGGTGTTCATAGATCTTCTCCAGAGGTGCTGGCGGCCTTGACTAGACGATCATCTAATCAACAGCTCCCACCTTGCCTCTTGATTCGACAAGAGTCAAGATAGATGTATGTCGAAACAGGAGATCACGCTGGTGACCGACGGCGGGTGCTGCACGCCGATCTCGGAGGCCGCGCTCGATCCGGCCGCGGCGGCCGAGGGTGCCGCGGTGTTCAAGGCCCTGGCCGACCCGATCCGGCTGCGGCTGATGTCGATCATCGCGTCGGCCGGCGGCGAGCTGTGCGTCTGCGACATCACACCGCAGTTCGAGGTCTCCGGCCCGACCATCTCCCACCACCTACGCGTCCTGCGCGAAGCGGGCCTCGTCGACTGCGAGCGCCGCGGCACCTGGGTCTACTACTGGCCGATGCCCGACCGCCTCCGCTGGCTCGCCGCCCTGCTGTCTGCGCCGGCCGCAACCACGCCGTGATCAAAGGCCGCCGCGGTCTGGCAGGTTGACGGCCGGCAATTAGCTCAGTGATCATTGACTCAATGAGTACTGAGCGAAGCGAGTTGGTGCGGCGGGCGCGGGTGCATGCGGCGCTCGGGGATTCGGCGCGGCTGGCGATTGTGGACACGTTGGTCGCCGGTGATGCCGCTCCGGGTGAGCTGGGTGCGGCGCTGGACCTGCCGACGAATCTCGTCGCGCATCATCTGAAGGTCCTGGAGGACGCGGGCGTCGTGGTGCGGACGCGGTCCGAGGGGGACAGGCGGCGTACCTATGTGCGGCTTCGCCCGGAGGCGATCGCCGCGATCGGTAGCCCGGCGCTCGAGGCGGCCAAGCGCGTGGTGTTCGTGTGCACGCGGAACTCTGCCCGGTCGCAGCTGGCCGCGGCGATCTGGTCCGGCCGCAGCGAGATCCCGGCGGCCTGCGCTGGTACGGCGCCCGCCGAGCGTGTGCACCCGCGGGCCCTGAAGGTCGCGCGTCGTCACGGCCTCGAGACGGCCGGGTGGCGTACCGCGCGGATGCGCGACGTCGTACGGCGCGACGACCTGCTGATCGCCGTATGCGACAACGCGTACGAGGACCTGCGGCCCGAGCAACGCCCGCGCCTCCACTGGTCGATACCGGACCCGGCGCCTGTCGACACCGACGCCGCCTTCGAGGCCGCCTACGCCGAACTCGCCGAGCGCATCGACCGGTTGGCTCCCGCCCTGCCCCGGAGTACGCGATGAACGACCGGTGGGCGTTGGGGCGGCGGGTCCTTGCCGAGGCACTCGGAACCGGGTTGCTGGTGACCGTTGTCGTCGGCTCGGGGATCGCGGCGGCGAAGCTGTCGCCGGGGGACACCGGGTTGCAGTTGCTCGAGAACTCGTTCGCGACCGCGTTGGGGCTCGCCGTGCTGATCCTGATGCTGGGACCGGTGTCCGGTGCGCATTTCAACCCCGTCGTTTCTGCCGTCGATTGCTGGCTTGGCCAACGAAACGGTGGTGGCTTGACCGTACGGGACCTGATTGCGTACGTGCCGGCGCAGATCCTGGGGGCGATCGCGGGCGCCGTGCTGGCCAACGTGATGTTCGGCGAGGCCGCCGTGTCGTGGTCGGCCACGCAGCGGTCAGCCGGCCACCTCTGGATGGGTGAGTCGGTTGCCACCGCGGGGTTGATTCTGCTGATCTTCTCGCTGGCGCGGTCGGGGCGATCCGCGGCAGCGCCGGTGGCGGTCGGGGCCTATATCGGGTCTGCGTACTGGTTCACCTCGTCGACGTCCTTCGCCAACCCCGCGGTCACTGTCGGACGGGCGTTCAGCGACACCTTCGCGGGGATCGCGCCCGGGTCGGTGCCGGCCTTCGTGGTCTTCCAGGTGGCCGGCGCGATCGTCGGCACGCTGCTCCTCGTCGTGCTCTATCCCGTCGTCGCTGAGTCGGCGGACGAGGTCGTCGTACCCCATCCAGAGGCAGGAGTCGGATCGTGAGCAAGCCTGTGGTTCTGTTCGTCTGCGTGCACAACGCGGGCCGGTCGCAGATGGCCGCCGGGTGGCTGCGGCACCTGGCCGGGGACAGCGTCGACGTCCGCTCGGCCGGGTCGGCGCCGAAGGACCAGATCAACCCGGTCGCGGTGGAGGCGATGCGCGAGGTCGGGATCGACATCACCGGCAACGTGCCGCAGTTGCTGGAGTACGACACCGCCAGGAGCAGCGATGTCATCGTCACGATGGGCTGCGGCGACGCGTGCCCGGTCTTCCCGGGCAAGCGCTACGAGGACTGGGAGCTGACCGACCCGGCCGGGCAGCCGATCGAGGTCGTCCGCGAGGTCCGCGACGAGATCCGCACCCGGATCGAGAAGCTGCTGGCCGAGCTGCAGGTCGCCTAACCCTGGCCGATCGTCAGTTGACGCCGGTGGAAGTCGTAGTGCTGGGTGGGGGAAGTGGTAGACGTCCGCCAGCGTCATACAGTCCTGGAAGAACGGATCCCGGCGCGTCGGGCTGACGGTGCGGCCGGCGGCGTACGAACCGAGGAAGTTGATCTCGTCGAACGGTCTGGTCGCGGCGTTCAGCAGGCGCGGGTAGCAATTGCCGGTTGTTCCAGCGTGTGCCGTCCGACGGACGCCGCAGTACGTCGTCGTCGGCGGACTCGACCAGCTGCCGGAAGTCCGCGCGCACCCGCTCGAGCTCGTCGTGCACGGACTGCCTGTCCATGGACCCATGGTCCGCCGTCAGGTGTGGGCGCCGGCGAGGAGGGTGGTGGCGATCTCGTCGGCCCAGGTGCGGATCTCCGGCCAGTCCCTGGAGTCGGTGGTCAGTCGTTCGAGGTCGGGGTGGTGGAGGACCGCGTCGGGCTGCAGGTTGCCGGCGAAGGTCTTGATCGGGGGTGCGGCGATCAGGCGGGCCAGCCGGGCCACGTCCGGAGGGACGGGCTGGTCCTGGTGGCTGGTGATGCCGACCGGGCCGGAGTGGAAGAGCCACACGGACCTGTTGCGCAGCTGGCGCTCGTGCCGCCGCAGGAAGCGGACGGCCTCCGGAAGCCAGTGCCCCTGGTAGATCGCGCTGCCCAGCACCACAGCGTCGTACGGCGTCACGGCCTGGGCGGCGCTGAGCTCATGGACGTCGACCTCGAAACCGGCGGCGCGCAGCTCGGAGCCGACGGCGGCGGCGATCCCGGCGGTCGCACCCATCTTGGTCGCGTAGGTGACCAGCACCTTCTCGGACATCAGCGGCTCCTTCCATCGGTCACGTCAGTCACGGCGAAGGGAGCCGGCCGCCGCTGCAACGGGGCTGCGGGCACGGTTCGCGGGAAAGGGGAGCGCCCGCCACTTCGTGCCTCGCCCAGCTCCCTCCGCCTCCTTCGATTGCACGCCTGATCCCGGGACCGGGTCAGGGCCGAAGGTCAGCGATCCGTGGAGTCCTCGGACGTGTCTTCGCCGGCAGGCTTCCCGTCCTGGTGCCGTTCCTTGTAGAGCTCGACGCCGAGGTGCCGCAGGACGGCCTGCTCGGCCACGGCCGAGCCGGTCGGGCGGCGGACGACGGCGCGGCGTGCGTCGGCCTGGGTGCGGTGCTTCTCGAAGTCGCTCATGGCGGACCCCCTTCTCACGCCTCCAGCACACGCCGGGCCGCGCCCGCCCGGCAGGGTAGAAGTTCCCCCACTGCAGGTCCGGACGGCCCTGGCAGACGGCCGGTGGATTTCCGACGATGGCCGGGACAGTGCAGACCTGCCGGGGCGGAAGGACGAGATCATGATCATCAGCAGGCGGTGGCGGGTGGACATCTACGTCGACGAGCACGATGACGACCGGACGACCCGGGCGGAGGCCCGGTTGCACACCGGGGACAACACCCGACTGGTCGGCAACGGCGCCGCGCACCGGAACCCGGTCGACGCCGAGATCGCCGAGATCGGCGACGAGCTGGCCGTCGCCCGGGCCTTGTCGGACCTCGCGCACAAGCTGCTGCAGGCCGCGGCATCGGATATCGAGGCGATCACGCACGAGCGCGTCCGCCTGCACGGCTGACGCCGACCGGCCCGTCCTGATCGGGACGTTCGCCTCTGGGAGGTGTGCCTGACCCGTTCGACCCTCGGCTGCATCGCCGCTGTCCTGCGGCGGTGCAGGAGGGGGAAGGACGATGAGATTCAAACGAGCGTACTGCGTGATCGTTGGAATCGCCGTTCTCCTGCTGGGGGCGGGAACGACGGCCGGCGCAGCCCGGGGGCCTACAGCCGCACCGGCGATCACGACAGGCATCACGATCGATCCGGCATCCGAGGACCCGGGGGAGTCCCAGTTCGTGCCGGGCGCGAGCAACGTCGTACCCGCGACGGCCGCGCCGGCCACGGACATCGGCACCGCGGCGGTGCAGAGCCTGGTGGCACCGTTCTACGCGTGTCCCGGCTACAGCGGGATCGAGAAGACCAATCCGTTGGCGAACCTGTACGCCGACAAGTTCGCCTGGGGGCCGTACGCGGCGTACAAGGTCGGTAACGGCGGCGGCAACATCAACTGGTCGCTGAACCCGTACAAGAACGCCAGCTGGTACATGTGGTTCCACTCGCTGCGTTGGCTCGGCCAAGGAATCGCGGCCGCCGGCGCGGGAAACCTGACCGCGTTGACCCGCGTGAACACGATCGCCTACGACTGGTACGCGACAACCCGTACTCGTGGAAGGCGAACGTCGGCGCGTGGGAGTCGACCATGCACCGCACGAACGTGCTGATCTGCCTGCGCCAGGCAATCCTGTCCGGGCTGAAGGTGACCGCGGTCCCGACCCGGTATGCCTGGGTCAACGCCGCACTGCTCAGTCACGCCCGGTTCCTGACCAACTACTGGAGTGGTGCCTGGAACCACGGCACCGACGAGAGCATCGCGCTCTTCGGCGTTGGTGTCACCCTCAATCGCAGCGACTACAAGAACCTCGCCGTCAAACGGCTCGCCGCGGGCATCACGACGTCGATCGACGCGCAAGGCTCGACCAACGAGCAGTCGACCGGGTACGCAGCGTTCAACTACCGGCTGTGGGGCCGGGCGATCACCGTTCTGCAGAACGGCGGCGTGTCACCCGGTACGACGATCCAGACACGGCGCGCGCTGCTGGCCAAATGGTTGACGCTGGCCACGAACTCGGTCGGCCGGGTGCCGCAGATCGGCGACACCGAGGTCCAGGCGACCTACCCGTACGCGGGCACGCCGATGGAGTACGCCGGTTCGCTCGGCACGAAGGGCACGCCGCCGCCGTGGCGGGTCGGGGTCTACTCGGCCGGCTACGTCTTCGGCCGCACCGGGTGGGGCACGGATCCCACCAGGGGCTTCAGGGGCGAGTCGGCCTACAGCATCAGGTACGGCCCGCCGCGGGCGTTCCACGGGCACTTCGACCACAACAGCATCACGTACACCGCGCGGGGCCGGGACATCATCATCAACGGCGGGTACGCCGCGTACAACGCCGGCGTCTGGCGCACGTGGACGCTCGGTCCGACCGCGCACAGTGTGATGACGACACCGATGTCGACGTACACGAACCCGACCACGCGGCTGACCGCGTACTCGGTCAAGACCACGTCGGAGGCCTATGTGTTCACCGACGCACCGGGCGCGGGAATCAGTCGCGTACGGCGGGTCCTGGTACTGAAGAACCCGGACATGATCGTCACCTGGGACACGGCCTCCGCGCGGACGGCCCAGGCGTTCCAGACGCTGTGGCACCTGCCGGCGGATCAGCGGGCGACCGTCTACTCGCGGACGACCGCGACCGCGATCGCAGCGGGTGACACCACGCGGACGGTCCTGTTCCAGGTCCCGTTCAAGCAGGCGCTGCCGCCCGGATCGACCTTGGTGAAGCAGGGGCAGACCAGCCCGATCCAGGGCTGGACCTACCCGAGCAGCTACGTCCGCAGGTCCGCGCCGACGATCATGATGGCCCGCTCGGGGAAGTCGGCGTCGATCCTGTCGTTCGTCGTCCCGGTCCGCGCTTCAGGAGCGGTGACCTTCCGGGCGCGTACCTCGGGGACGACGTTCATCGTCTCGCTGAACGTCGGCGGTAAGGCGGCAGCCGTCGCGATCTCAGGCGGCGGTTCGCTCTACCGAGCCGGCTGACAGCGGTCACCAGACCAGGCACTGAGGCCAGTACCACCGCGTACAGGACCTCGGTGCCTGTCACTGTCTGCAGGCCGAGGAGGTCGCGCAGCGGAGCGAGCGTCAGCGGGAGTACCTGGGCTGCCAGGGCGCCGGCGACCGCGAGATCGAGGAAGCGGACACGCCTGCCGCTCGATGGGTCCGGACGGCGCAACGCCAGCGCGACGCCGAGCTGCGCGAGGCCGAGAACGAGGTAGCTCATGGTCTGCCACGGCGCGCCCGCACTCCTCGCCCAGAGGGCGGCGGTCAGCGTCACGGTCGCGATCAGCGAGCCGGTCCACGCGATCCGTTGCCACAGCCCCGCGCCGAGGATCTGCTCCTGGGGCGAGCGCGGCGGTTTCCGCATGGCCCGCGGATCGGCGGGTTCGGCGCCGATCGCGACGCCGGGCAGGCCGTGGGTGAGCATGTTGATCCACAGGATCTGCCCGGGCAGCAGCGGGACGGCGAAGCCCAGCAGCGGGCCGATCAGCATCACCAGGACCTCGGCGAGCCCGCCGCTGAGCGCGTACCGGAGGAACGTGCGGATGTTGGTGTAGATCCGGCGGCCTTCCTCGATCGCGGCCTCGACCGTGCCGAGGTCGTCGTCGGTCAGGACGAGGTCGGCGGCCTGGCGGGCCACCTCGGTGCCGCCGCGGCCCATCGCGACGCCGATGTCGGCGCGCCGCAGCGCGGGAGCGTCGTTGACGCCGTCGCCGGTCATCGCGACCACGTGGCCCTTCGCCTGCCAGGCGCGGACGATGTCGAGCTTCTGCTCGGGCCGGATCCGGGCGAACACCCGCCCGGCGGTGGGGTCCTTGCCGTCGTCGATGTCGGCTCCGGTGACCACCTGGCCGTCGTGAACACCGATGCGTTCGGCGACCGCGAGGGCGGTCCCGGGCGCGTCGCCGGTGATCAGCAGCAGGCCGACACCCGCCCGGCCGAACGACGCGACCACGTCGGCGGCGTTGTGCCGGACGGGATCGGTGATCGCGACCAGACCGGCCAGCCGTAGATCGTTCTCGGTCCGGGGTGCGCCGGGCGGCAGGACGGTGTCGGCGACCGCCAGCACCCGGTAGCCGGCCAGCGAGAGCTCTGCGGCAACGGTCCTGGCCCGGGCGATGTCGCCGTACAGCGTGACGTCGGGGGTGAGCATGACTTCGGGGGCGCCTTTGCCGATCACGAGGAGGTCGTCACTGCCGGGTTGTTCGTGGAAGGTGGTCATGCGTTTGCGGCTGCTGTCGAACGGCAGCTCGTGGGTTCGCGGGTACGCCGCGCGCAGTTCGTCGGGGTCGGCCGCTCCGCGGTGCGCGAGGGTGAGCAGCGCGGCCTCGGTCGGGTCGCCGATCGGCCGCCACGAGTCGTCGTCGCCCTCCGGCGGCCGGAGCGCCGCATCGTTGCACAAGGCAATGTCACGCAGCAACCGCCGGACGGCGGGATCGGCCGGCTGGGGCCGCGCCGTGGTCGGATCGGACGGCTGGTGCCGTGCTGCGGTGGGATCGGACAACTGGAGCTGTCCCGTGGGGCTGTAGCCGGTGCCGGTTGCGGTGGCGGTGGCCGACTCGGTCCAGAGTCGGTCGGCTTGCATGATGCCTTCGGTGAGGGTGCCGGTCTTGTCGGTGGCGACGACCGTGACGGCGCCGAGAGTCTCGACCGCCGGCAACTTGCGGACGACCGCGGCGCGTTGCGCCATCCGGTGGGCGCCGATCGCCAGGGCGAGGGTGACCACCGCGGGCAGCGACTCGGGGACGGCGGCCACCGTCAGGCTCACCGCAGTCACGACCATGCTCGGGAGCGGCAGCCCGCGGACCAGGCCGGCGACGGCGACGATCGCGGAGATGGTGACGACGACGATGCTGAGCGTCCGGCTGAGCGCGCCGAGCCGGCGTTGCAGGGGTGTCGCTCGTGGACGCTGGTTCGACAGCAACGCCGCGATCCGGCCGAGCGCGCTCCCGGTACCGGTTCGTGTGACAGTGCCGGCGCCGCGGCCACGGGTGACGACGGTGCCGGCGAACAGCTCGTCGGCCGGATCCTTCTCGACCGGTACGGATTCGCCGGTGAGGGTGGCTTCGTCGGCCTGGAGCTGGACCGCGTCGAACAGCACGAGATCGGCCGGTACGACGTCACCCGCCTGGAGCAGGACCACGTCGTCGGGTACGACGTTCGCGGCCGGCACCACGATCGTGCGCCCGCTGCGCCGTACGGCGGCCTGCGGCGCGGCCAGCCGGTTCAGCGCGGCCAGCGCGTGCTCGGCGCGGATCTCTTGCACGACACCGACGGTGGTGTTGAGGACGACGACGACCAGGATCACCGACAGGTCGGTGAAGTCGCGCAGGCTCGCGGTCAGGACCGCGGCCGCGATCAGCAGCAGGATCATCGGATCGCGCAGCTGGACGAGGACGCGCAGCCAGGGCGATGGCGGCCGCGGCGCCGGAATGGTGTTCGGGCCGTGTTCTACCAGTCTCCGGGCGGCCTGATCGGTGGACAGACCGCGCGGTGTGGTCTGCTGAACGGTCATCGGCGCACTGCGGCGTCATGCCGCGGGCTGCCAAGGTCGAGCAGGTCCAGAGCGATCACGAGCAACAGGCTGCACACGAAGGCGGCGAGCAACAGTTCGACGGCGCCCGTCGCGGCGAGCGCGATGGTCAGCACGTACAGCACCACGGCCAGCCCGGCCGCGCCGCCCTCGACGCGTCCGAGCCGGGTCGCGCGGTGACCGCCACGAATCACCCAGAACGCGATCCCGCCCAGGAAGAGCCCGGTGGAGGCCATCGCGCGCGGGTCGTCGATCAGCGGTACGTCGCTGTCGACGAGATATCCGCCGTACGGCACCAGAACGGCGAGCAGCAACACCAACGCGAGGATGTCGCGCACACGCAGTCGCATCGGGTTCACCTCCGGCCCGACCTGGGCCTGGGGATCGAGACGATGGTCCAGACGGCGGCGAACAGGATCACGAGGGTGGTCCGGAGTGCCTCGGACCAGTCGCTGGTCCAGACGGCCGTGGCCAGGACCTGGGGGAAGAACGCGATCCAGACGAGGATCTCGAGTACCAGCGGCAGGTCCCGGATCCAGGCGGCCAGATCGTCCAGTTGGCCCTGTGACAGCAGCACGAAGAAGACGACCCACAGCCCTGTCATCCAGACGAACCATCCGGTCGAGGATGCGGGGGCCCGGCGTGCTTCGTGGGTCGCGTTTCCGGTCGACGACTTGGACATGGCGACTCCCTTCGACAGGCTCGGGGCGGCGGTCGGGCGGGACGGCGCCGTCCTCACTTCGAGCATCTGTCGTGGCCGGAGTCGCCACAGGGGTCGTTGGACCCGTTCCGGCGGGGCCGGTCAGCGGGTCAGTACGGCGAGGTTCTTGCCGATCGCGCCGTCGACTCCGAGGCGATGCGCGTCGGCGAGGTCGGCCGCGGTGTCGACCGGCCAGGTGAAGACCACCTCGGCGGTGCGGCGCAGCTCGGTCACCGTCTCGGGCGTGAGCAGCCGCCGGTGGACGCAGACGCCGTACGCCGGTCGCCGTCGCAGCCGGGCGCGCAGCCGGCGGAGGCCGCGCCGGCTACCCGCGGACAGGACGAGCCGGACGTTCGCGAGGTCACGGAACGCGGACAACATCCACCAGTGCTGGGTGCAGACGGTGATCGTCGTGCCGGGCAACGCGACCGCCAGCCGCCGGGCGAGCCACGGATGGATCCCTTTGAGATCCAGCATCAACCGTGGATCGCCGCCGGCGGCCGTGAGCAGCTCCCGAACCTCGGGCACCTCGACGTGGCGGCGCCGCACCAGCTCACCGCGGTCCCACAGCCACCAGGGACCGAGTGTCTTGCGGTGACGGACTTCCAGGCGGCCGCGATAAGCGTGGATGTCGGCCTCGACCAGATCAGCGCCGTCGTCGAGGGCAGAGCGCAGCAGGCCGAGGTCGTTGCCGGCCCGGTGGGCGATGGCGAGCGGGCGGGTCATGCCGGCTCGTGGTGTCGCTCGGTGAACCAGCCGCGCCACCGCAGGAACATCAGGCTGCCGCCGATCAGCAGCGCCGGGATCCAGTACAGCAACGTGGTCAGCGCGACCGCGCCGAACGCCTCGCGCCACGAAACGCCGATCGCGGCCAGCCCGGCCACCAAAGCTCCGTCCCGCGGGCTCGCGCCGTGGACGCCCGGCAGCGCGCCGGCCACCTGGCTCGCGCCGAAGACCGCCACCAGCTGAAGTCCCGGCACCGGGCCGCCGACCGCGCTGATCGCGCCGATGAGCAGCCCGAGGATCGTCGCCTGGTAGCCGATCGACAGCAGCACACCGAGCACGAACACCTTCGGCGACGGCCATGGCCAGCGGCCGATGAGGCTCGGGCGCCGGCGTCGGACGACGAGTGCCACCACCAGGATGACGGCCGCGGCGCCGAGCGCGATCGCCAGCACCGTCCACGGCAGCGTCACGCCGGTGACCGCGACCGCGACGACCAGACCGACAGCGCCGATGAACCGGTCCAGCCCGACCTCGGCGGCCGCGCTGGCCCGTCGGACGCCGGCGGTCTCCAGGCGATGGACGCGCCACAGGTCGGCACCGGCGTGCCAGGGCGTGATCAGCCCGAGGATCTCGCTCTCCGCGTACGCGCGCAGGTGCCAGCGCCGGGTCCGGCCGCTGGTCGAGATCGCGTGCCACCGCAGTGGACACAAGATGTACTTGCCGATCGCGAACGGCAGCAGGCCGAGCACGGCAGGCAGTACGGCGGTGTGCGGGACGCGGTCGACGTTCCACAGCGAGACGGCGACCGCCGCCACGAGGGTGACGAGACGTACGCCGCGATGGGTGACAATTTTTCGGCCGCCACGCCCCAGACGTGCGAAATGTTCTCGGCCCAGTTGCATGAGGGGTCCTTCCGGGGCCTCCGGGATGACGCACGGTGACACGCCGCCCGGCAATGCGATGCCAGGACCATAACCGGCCGGTGCAAATCCGGCATCTCGGCGCCTGTCGCGGACCTTGGTCCCGGCCCACCCGGGCGGTATGCCTCTAGGTCGCGGGACCGCCGGATTGCGAGCGTGGACGAGGGAGGTGCGGCCGATGGTGGCAGGGGATGTGACGGCGGTACTGCGGGTGACGCACCAGATGCGTCAGGTGGCTCGGGAGGTGTTCCTGATCACGGCGGCGATCGTCTTGTACTTCGGGGTCCGCGGACTGATGACGACACGCATCGACACCGCCTACCGCAACGCCGGGAACGTCATCGCCCTGGAACAGTCGACCGGGATCTTCGTCGAGCCACAGCTGCAGGAGTCCGTGATCCGGCACGGCTGGCTGGCCGAGGTGCTCGGGTACATCTACATCTACGGGCACTGGCCGGTGGTGCTCGCCACCCTGCTGTGGTTGCTGATCCGGCATCGTGAGGCGTACGGGCTGTTCCGGAACGCGATGCTGTTGTCCGGCGCGGCCGGGCTGGTGATCTTCGCGGCGTTCCCGGTCGCGCCGCCGCGGTTCCTGACCGGGTACGGGTTCGTCGACACGGTCAGCGAGCGCACCTCGGCGTACCGCGTCCTGCAGCCGCCCGCCTTCGTGAACCAGTACGCGGCGGTGCCGAGCCTGCACTTCGGCTGGAACCTGCTGATGGGGATCGCGGTCGCGAGCCTGGGCGCGCACTGGATCATTCGTTTGTTCGGCTGGCTGATGCCGGTGCTGATGTTCTGCGCGATCGTGCTGACCGCCAACCACTACATCGTCGACGGCGTCGCCGGCGGAGTGATCGCGCTGCTCGGTCTGCTGGCGGCCTACCGCCTCGGCAGGAAGCCGCGCTGGGCGCGCAGGCTCAGATAGCACAGGCCCGCCGCGGGAACCGGTGCCCAGAACTGCAGCAGGCGCCAGGACAGGACGGCGAGGACGGCGGTCTCGCCGGGGACGCCGAAGCCGATCAGCGTGGAGATCGCGATCCCCTCGACGATCGCGATCCCGCCGGGGGTGAGCGGGACGGCGGCGGCCAGGTTGGCGGCGCAGTACGCGAGCAGCAGCGGTACCGGCCCGACGAGCTCGCCGTACGCGAGGAGGAAGGTCCACAGCACGGCGGCGTCGAGGAGCCAGTTCAGGGTTCCCCAGAGCAGGAAGGCTTTGCGCACCTCACGATCGGCGAGCAGGTCGCGCAGCCGGAGGGCGACCGATTTCACCCACGGACGCCCGCGGCGGGGGAGCCTGCGCAGGACGACCCGCAACAAGCGCGCCGCGCACCGTTCCAGGGCGGAGCGTTCCCGGACGGCGAGGCCGCCGGCCGCGATCGTCACGAGCCCGATCAGGAACATCGTCAGGTACGCCGGTGTCGCGTCGCGGAGGAACAGTGCCGGGATCGAGACCAGCCAGGCGATCAGGAGCAGCGCGAGGTACGAGCCGACCGCCTCGGCCGTGATGGTCGCGGTGATGTCCGTGGTGCGCGCGCCGCCCGACTGCAGCAGCCGGAAACGGAGCGCGGTCGCCGTCGCCGCGCCGCCGGGTACGACGTGGCTCACGCCGTACCCGGTGATGTCGGAGCGCAGGATCCACGAGAACCGGACCCGGCTCCGGCCGAGCAGCGCGCGGGTGAAGAGCGAGTAGCTGACCAGGCAGGCGGCCTCGAGCACGCCGGCGGCGACGATCCAGAGCGGGTCGAGCCGGGTGACCCGGTCGAGCGAGTCACGAGCCGGCGCGAGCCTCGGGAGGACGACGTACTCGACGAGCGCGACCAGCAGGACGAGCGAGACCGCGGACCAGACCCGGCGATACCAGGCCGGCCGGGACCCGGTCGCTCTGTGCATGCGTCGCTCCTTCCTCTCCGCAGCGTCGCCGTCCGAACGCCGCCGCGGGAGGGCCGAAGGTCCGGGCTGTTCCGGTGCGGAGGCCCCTGCTCCCGTGATCGGCCGCGAGGTGAGGTGGAAGGGCAAGGAAAGGAGCTGACGATGAGACGGTTGGTGATTCTCGGTGGCGGTACGGCCGGCACCGTGGTGGCCAACAAGCTGCGGCGACGGCTGTCGCCGGACGACTGGCGCATCACGGTGATCGACGGCCGGCGTGATCACCTCTACCAGCCCGGTCTGCTGTTCGTGCCGTTCGGCGGCCGGGAGGATCTGCTCGAGCCGCGCCGCCGGCTGCTGCGGAACGGGATCCACCTGCTGATCGGCGAGGTCGCCGCCGTCGACCCGGAGGCCAGGTCCGTCCGGCTCTTCGACGGTGACGTGGTCGGGTACGACTACCTGGTCATCGCCACCGGCACGACCCCGCGGCCGGACCAGACCCCGGGCATGCTGGGCAGTGAGTGGCACCGCACGATCCACGACTTCTACACCTACGACGGCGCCTTCGCGCTGCGCGACGCCCTGCAGGGCTTCACCGGCGGCCGCCTCGTCGTCCACGTCGTGGAGCAGCCGATCAAGTGCCCCGTGGCGCCCCTGGAGTTCACCTTCCTCGCGGAGGCGTTCTTCCGCCGGCTCGACATGCGCGACCAGGTGGAGCTGGTCTACGTGACACCGCTGGACGGCGCGTTCACCAAGCCGATCGCCTCGCGGTACCTGGGCCGGCTGCTCGACGACCGCAAGATCGCGGTCGAGACCGACTTCCTGGTCGAGCGCGTCGACGCCGAGCGGAAGGTCCTGGTCAGCTACGACGAGCGGGAGATCGGCTACGACCTGCTGGTCACCGTGCCGCTCAACATGGGCGCGGACTTCGTCGGCGCCTCCGGGCTCGGCGACGAGCTGAACTACGTTCCCGTCGACAAGGGCACCCTGCAGTCCACGGCGCACCCGGACATCTTCGCCGTCGGTGACGCCAACGACCTGCCGACGTCGAAGGCGGGCTCGGTCGCGCACTTCTCCGCCGAGGTCTTCGTGGACAACTTCTGCCAGTACGTCGAGGGCCGCGCGATGACGCACCGCTTCGACGGGCACGCGAACTGCTTCGTCGAGACCGGCGACGGCAAAGGCCTGCTGATCGACTTCAACTACGACACCGAACCGCTGCCGGGACGCTTCCCGCTCGGACGTCTCGGACCGCTGTCCCTGCTCCGCGAGACCAGGGCGAACCACTGGGGCAAGGTCGCATTCCGCTGGATCTACTGGAACCTGCTGCTCCCGGGGCGGCGGCTGCCGGTCCCCACCCGGATGTCGATGAGCGGGAAGCACCGACCGGACGAGGAGGTCCGACCATGACCACCGTTCACCCGCAGATCCACACCGACGCGGAGGGTTTCCTCACCGAGTACGACGAGTGGACCGAGGAGCTCGCCGGGCAGCTCGCCGAGCGGATCGGCATCGAGCTCACCGACGAGCACTGGAAGGCGATCCGGTTCCTGCGTCAGGACTACCCGACGCACGGCGAGACCGCCACGCTGCGCCGGGTGTCGACACTGGCCGGCATCCCGGTGAAGCAGCTGTTCGTGCTGTTCCCGGGCAAGCCGGCCAAGAAGATGGCGTACGTCGCCGGCCTGCCGAAACCCCGCGGATGTGTCTGAGGAGGACATCATGACCACGACGATGCCGCTGGTGACGCCGGACTTCGGTGACGAGGCGACGGCCGGCCGGAAACTGGCCATCATCTGCTCGAAGGGCAACCTGGACATGGCCTACCCGGGCCTGATCCTGGCCAACGCCGCCCTCGGCGAAGGCGTCGAGACCCATCTGTTCTTCACGTTCTGGGGTTTCGACATGATCACCAGGTCCCGGATGCACGACCTGAAGTTCACCATGCTCGGCAACACCGCGACCCACCTGCCGCAGGGCCTCGGCGGCCTGCCCGGGATGACCGCGATGGCGACGCACCAGATGAAGAAGCAGATCCAGGACATCGGCGTCCCCGACGTCCCGGAGTTTCTGGACCAGATCGTCGCCTCCGGCGGTCACCTGTGGGCCTGCCGGATGTCGGCCGACATGATGCACCTCGACGAGTCGGACCTGTTCGAGGACGTCGAAGGCATCATCAGCGCCGCCGACTTCATCGAGAAGACCGAGGGCGCCCAGATCATCTTCATCTGAGCGTGCCGGAGTGGTCAGCCTCCGGCCGCGGCGGCCGGGATGATCGCGACGGGGCAGTCGGCGTGGTGCAGGACGGTCTGGCTGACCGAGCCGATGAGCATGCCGGCGAAGCCGCCGCGGCCGCGGGCGCCGAGGACGACGAGGGCGGCGTCGGACGACAGCCGCAGGATGTGCTCGGCGGGGTGGCCGGTGATGTGGACCAGCTCGGCGTCATGCCCGCCGCGGGAGTGGACGGCCTCGCGGAGTTCGTTCTCGGTGATCCGGTGCAAGGCGGTTCCGGTCGGCTCGGCGGCGATCACCCGGACCGCGAGGTCGTGCCGGCGCGCGTACTCGAGCCCGAAGTCGAGCGCGGTGTCGCCGGCCGGCGAACCGTCGTACCCGATGACCACCCGGATGCCGGCCAGGCTGCCGAGGTCGGGCCGGACGACGACCACCGGGCAGCGCGCGTTCGCGGCCAGGTCGAGTCCTGTGGAGCCGACGAGAGCACCGATCATCACGCCGAGGCCGCGGCTGCCGATCACCACGACCGCTGCCGTGCCGGACGCCTTCACGAGCGCCGCCGACGGCGAGCCGCTCTCGATGCGGGAGTCGATGACGATCCCCGGCATCAGCCCGCGGGCCTGCGCGACCGCCTTGTAGACGACCTCACCGGCCTGTGCCGGCGAGCTGCCGGGAGCGACGGCGTACACCAGATGCAGCGGGCTGCGGAGCGACGCGGCCTCCGTCGTACCCCATTTGATCGCGACGTCCGCCGCGGGAGAGCCGTCGATGCCGACGACCACCGGCAGGTGTTTCATCCGAGCCTCCGGGAGTGGACGGGCGCGGCGGCCGCGGTGTCCGGTGCGGGGATGCCGTCACCGGTCAGCAGCAACTCGCGCAGCCGGGCGATGAACCGGGCGGCCGGGGCGCCGTCGACGATGTCGTGGTCGGCGCTGACGGTCAGCTGCAGGAACTCGCGCTCGACGAGTACGCCCTGGAAGAGCACGGGCCGGCGCGCGATGCCGCCGACGACGATGCTCAGTGTGTGCAGCTGGAAGCCGATGCCCCAGCCCGCGCCGGCGTCGAACATGCCCACGCTCGTCAGGCCGATCGTCCCGGCCAGGGCGCGCTGCCGGTGCGGCATCCGGTGCAGCATGCCGAGCAGCCGGACCCGGACGAACCCCGGCAGCAGCAGGTAGCCGTGCACCCACGGCGCCTTACGCACCGACGGGCTGCGCCGCGGATCCGCCTTGACCGCGTGGATCTCGTCGTGGAGGTCCACGACCGTACGCCGGCCCGCGTCGCGCAGCACATGGGTGAAGGCGAACGGCCGGCCGTCCACGTCGACCTCGACCGGGAGCCCGACGTCGACCTGGTCGAAGATCACCTCGCGGCCACGGAAGTCACGGTACGCCTGGACCACCGGGTCGGCCGCGACCGCGGCGGCGACGCAGTGGACGACGAACGCGGTGAAGTACCGGGTGGCGTCGTCGCGGCGCAGAGCGGCCCGGGCGGACGTGACGTCGACCTCGAAGAGGCCATGGATGGCATGGCGCCGGCGGGCGGCACGACCGGCGTCGATCACCAGCTGCCGGACCCACGGCACCCGTCGTACCTGCGCGTCGTGCACGGGGCCACCTCCTGAACCGATCTCGTTCGAGCATCGGCTTCCCGGACCGCCGTGCGCACCGGCCGTCGGTCCTCCGGGCGCGGGACCTTGGACCTCAGTCGTCCGCCGGGTCGCGCAACCGGGCCGCATGGTCGGGGACCTGGGTCTGCATGTCCCGCGGCGTCCGTTCGTACCCCTTGGACGGCGGCCGCGGCGGCAGGTCGAGCGGCGGTCGCTGCACCTCGTGATACCGGACCGTCGACAGCAGGTGCGCGATCATGTTGATCCGGGCGGAGCGTTTGTCCTCGCTCTCCACGACGTACCAGGGCGCCTCCGGGATGTCGGTGTGGACGAACATCTCGTCCTTCGCGCGCGAGTAGTCCTCCCAGCGGGTGATCGACTCCAGGTCCATCGGGGACAGCTTCCAGCGCCGCATCGGGTCCTCGAGCCGGCTGCGGAACCGCCGCTCCTGCTCGCCGTCGCTGACCGAGAACCAGTACTTGCGCAGCAGTACGCCGTCCTCGACCAGCAGCCGCTCGAAGATCGGGCACTGGTGCAGGAACCGCGCGTACTCCTGGTTGGTGCAGAACCCCATCACGCGTTCGACGCCGGCGCGGTTGTACCAGCTGCGGTCGAACAGGGCGATCTCGCCGGCCGCGGGCAGGTGCTCGACGTACCGCTGGAAGTACCACTCGGTGCGTTGCCGCTCGGTCGGCGCGGGCAGCGCCACGATCCGGGCGACGCGGGGATTGAGGTACTCCGTCACGCGTTTGATCGTGCTGCCCTTGCCGGCCGCGTCGCGCCCCTCGAAGACGATCACCAGCCGCTCGCCCTCCGCCCGCACCCACTCCTGCAGCTTCACCAGCTCGGCCTGCAGCCGCAGCAACTCGCGCTCGTAGGCCTTCTTCGGCAACTTCTTCATCCCTGAACGATGCCGCATTCCGGCACCCGGCGGACAGGTCTTTCGGCCCTACGAGCGAAGTCCGGGCGGCTGTTCGCTCGAAGGGCACGGACACGTCGAGCCGAAGGAGCAGGTCCATGCAGTACGTCGTACCCGCCCGTTCCGGGGTGCCGGAGGCCTCGGGCCCGGCAGTTCGCATCACGGCCACCGAGGCGGCCCGGCAGGCGATCCGGCACCTGACCGAGACCCGCGGGGCGCCGGTGATGTTCGTCCAGTTCGGCGGCCGTGGCGTCGAGCGCACGCCGCGGTGCTACCCGGAGAACGAGTTCCCGGTCGGTCCCGGCGACGTACTGCTCGGCGAGGTCGAGGGCAGCCCGTTCTACGTCGACCGGCGCCTCGAGCAGGCCTGGAGCGAGGAAGGTTTGCTGCTCGACGTCGCGCCCGGCGGCCCGGAGGGGTTCTCGCTGCCCGCCGGACTCGGCGGCCACTTCGTCACCCGTCCCGGCGGTCGTGTTCGTCCGTCCACACCCGTCACCTCCGAAAGGAACGTCATGAAGGCAGCCGTCGTCACCGATTTCGCCAAGCCGCTGGAGATCCAGGAGATCCCGGTTCCCGAGCCGGCGCCGGGCGAGGTTCTGGTGCGGATGGAGACCAGCGGTCTCTGCCACACCGACATCCACGCCGCCCACGGTGACTGGCCGGTGAAGCCGAACCCGCCGTTCGTCCCCGGCCACGAAGGCATCGGGATCGTCGAGAAGCTCGGCGACGGTGTGACGCAGCGGGCCGTCGGCGACCGGGTCGCGATCGCGTGGCTCGGCTACGCGTGCGGCACCTGCCGGTACTGCATCGGCGGCTGGGAGACGCTGTGCCCGGAGCAGCGCAATTCGGGGTACTCCGTGAACGGCAGCTTCGCCGAGTACGCCGTGCTGCCCGCCGCCTTCGCGAACCCGGTGCCGGACGAGGTCTCGTCCCGGGACGCCGCGCCGCTGACCTGTGCCGGCGTGACGACGTACAAGGCGATCCGGGTGGCCGGCGTGGCGCCGGCGGAGACCGTGGCGATCTTCGGGGTCGGCGGACTGGGGCACCTGGCCCTGCAGTACGCGCGCATCGCCGGCGGCGTAACCATCGCCGTCGACATCGAGGACAGCAAGCTCGAGATGGCCGAGGAGCTCGGCGCGGACCACCTGGTGAACGCGGCGACCAGCGATCCGGTCGAGGCGATCCAGGCGCTCGGCGGCGCCGACGTCGCGGTCGCGCTGGCGGCGAACCCGCAGTCGTTCGACCAGGCGTTCCGGTCGTTGCGCCGGGGCGGGCGGCTGGTCTGCGTCGCGTTGCCGGCCGACAACGGAGCGTTCAGCCTGCCGATCTTCGACACCGTGCTGAACGGCAAGACCGTGATCGGCTCGATCGTCGGCACCCGCAACGACCTCGCCGACGTCTTCGCGCTGCACGCCGCGGGCCGGACGAAGGTCATCGCCGTCGACCGCAAGCTCGACGACGTCAACCAGTCGATCGCGGACGTGCTGGCCGGCGACATCCCGGCCCGTGTGGTGTTCCGGTTCTGAAGGGTGATCCTGATGGACGAGCTGCTGGGCGAGGACGACCGGAAGGCGTTGCTGGCGGCCGCGGTGCTGGCGCCGTCGATGCACAACACGCAGCCGTGGCGGTTCCGGTTCGCGGCCCGGGCGGTCGAGGTGTACCGGGACCGCGAGCGCGAGCTGCCGGCCGAGGACCCGTCGCGGCGGATGCTGTTCGTGTCCCTCGGTGCGGCGATCTTCAACCTCCGGGTGGCTGCGGCGGCCCGGGGGATGGGGTCGGTGGTCCGGCACCTCGTCGATCAGCGGCGGCCGGACCTCGTCGCCGTCGTGGAGCTGCACGCGGCGCCGAGCGATCCGATGGCCGCGCTCGCACCGTCCCTGACCGAGCGCCGGACGAACCGGGAGCCGTTCACCGATCGGCGGCTGCCCGCGCAGCTGCGGGTCGAGCTCGACCTGTGCGCCCGCACCGAGGGCGCCGTCCTGCAGTGGATCGACAAGCCGACCCGACGCTGGTGGTTGCAAATGGCAACGAACGACGCGACGGCCGCGGACGACGAGAGCCAGGCGCGGACGGCCGAGCGCCGGCACTGGGTCGGCGGCGACCGGGCCGCCGACGGCGTGCCGTCGAGTGCGTTGGGTTCGCGGGCCGCGGGTGGTGCGCCGGTCGTGCGGGACCTGGCCGCGACGGACGCGGACGCGGCGCGGCCGGTGGCCGACTTCGAGCGGGAGCCGCAGCTGGCGGTGCTCGCGACCCGCTTCGACGGGCCGATCGAGTGGCTGCGCGCCGGCCAGGCCCTGGAGCACGTGCTGCTGGAGGCCACGGCGCGCGGAGTGTCGACCTCGCTGCTCAACCAGGCGATCGAGCACGAGGAGCTGCGCGGCGAGATCAACGATCCTCTCGGGCCGTGGCAGCGCCCGCAGTCGGTGATCCGGTTCGGCTACGGTACGGCGGTTCCGGCGACACCCAGGCGCCCGGCCGAGGACGTGCTGATCAGCGAGTGACGTGGGTCCGGACAGGTCGGGACCTTGGGCCCTGACCACGGAGCGCCGCACAGCCGAACCTGGGAGGTGCGGGGGGAGCCGCAGTCAGGAGGGGTTGTCATGACCGCCGCCAAGCAACGGTCCGGGGAACTGTGGGTGCTCATGCAGACTCGTCGGCTCGGGATCGGCCGCAACCCGTTGCGTCGTCCGTCGGACCGGTTGGAGAGCATGCTGCTCTGGTGCGCGCTGATCGCCGCGCTGCTGATGCTTCCGATCGGGGCGGCGACCGGCAACGCCGTACGGAACACGCTCGACGCGTCGTCGGCGCGGCAGCGGGCGGCGTTGCACCAGGTGCAGGCCCGGACGCTGGAGAGCGCCGAGCATGAGGTGCCGAGTGTGCCCGGGGACGTACTGACGGTCATCAAGGTCGGATACGTCGACACGCAGAACGCCGAACGACAGGGCTACACGACCGTGGTCCGCGGTACCAAGGCCGGCGCCAACGTCAGCGTCTGGCTCGACAGTTCCGGAACCATCGTCACCGCACCGCGCTCGACGTCGGACGACGCCGCGTTCGGCGCCACCGCGGGCGTCTCGACCGTCCTCGGTTCGTGGCTGCTGCTGTGGGGCCTGTTCCGCCTCGCCCGGGTCCCCCTGGACCGCCGCCGCCTGCGCGCCTGGGACGCCGAGTGGACCACGATCGCCCCACGCTGGCACCGCGGCCAGAAGTAGGCCGCACGGTCAGGACCAGCAAGACGTGGCTTTGGGGGACCTTCGGCCCTGCTGTCGCGGTCCCGTGCGGTTCGACGCTGGGAGGGACGGACAGAGAACGGACGCAGGGGAGGACGTGATGAGTACGACGACGTACCCGGTCCGGGTGGACGGGGCGCTCGACGACCGGCTGAATCGCTGGTTGTGGTTGGTGAAGTGGGTGCTGGTGATCCCGCACCTGTTCGTGCTGGCGGTGTTGTGGATCGCGTTCGCCGTGCTGAGCTTCGTGGCGTTCTTCGCGATCCTGTTCACCGGCCGGTACCCGCGGGGCATCTTCGAGTTCAACGTCGGGGTACTGCGCTGGTCGTGGCGGGTGCAGTTCTACGCGTACGGCGCGCTGGGCACCGACAAGTACCCGCCGTTCACGCTGGATGACGTCCCGGACTACCCGGCGCATCTGGAGGTGAAGTATCCCGAGCACCTGTCGCGCGGTCTGGTGCTGGTCAAGTGGTGGTTGCTGGCGATCCCGCAGTACATCGTGGTCGCGTTCTTCGTCGGCAGCGGGACCTGGTTCGCGACGCAGGCGGACGACCGGATCTGGGCCTGGAGCGGCGGGCTGGTGGGCCTGCTCGTCCTGGTGGCCGCGGTCGTGCTGCTGTTCACGGGGCGCTACCCGCGGTCGGTCTTCGACCTGGTGCTCGGGATGAACCGCTGGGTGTTGCGGGTGGCGGCGTACGCCGGGTTGATGGTCGACCAGTACCCGCCGTTCCGCCTGGACATGGGCGGTGACGATCCCGGGACGACGAGGCTGAACGAGCCGCCGCCCGGAGGCCCGCCGGTCACCGACCGGCCGTACCGCGAGCCACTCCAGCCGGGCCAGCCCGGTCAGCCCGGTCAGCCGGGACAACCGGGTCAGACGGGCCAGTCGGGACCGGCGCCGCAGCCAAGGGCGAGGATGTCGGGCGGACGCATCGTCGCCCTCGTCCTCGGCATCATCGTCACGCTGGCCTCGATCGCCGGCCTGGTCGTCGGGGGCGCGCTGGCCTGGCTCGACGAAGGACGCCGGGACTCGGCGGGCTTCGTCTCCTCGGACCAGGTGACGCTGAGCACGACGGGATACGCGCTGGTCAGCGAGAACCTCGTGATCGACGCCGGCGCCGCGAACGTCCCGCGGGACTGGTTCGGCGACACGCGGGTGCGAGTGACCTCGACGACCGGCGTACCGGTGTTCGTCGGCCTGGCGAGGTCCGCGGACGTGCAGTCGTATCTGGCCGGTGTCGGCTACGCGACGGTCAGGTCGATCGGCGCGTACCGCACCTCGTACGACAACCACGTCGGCGGCGCACCGTCGACCCCGCCCGCCGGGCTCGAGATCTGGCGCGTCCAGGCGTCCGGCCCGGGCGAGCAGACGATCACGTGGCCGATCGAGAGCGGTGACTGGACGCTGGTCGTGATGGCCGCGGACGCGAGCGCGAACGTCGCGGTCAGAGCGGATGTCGGCGCGACCGCACCGGCGCTGGAGTGGGTCTGGATCGTCGTGCTCGCCAGCGCCGGCCTGACGCTGCTGATCGGCCTGACGCTGGTCGTGCTGGCGGTCGTCCGGCGGCCGCAGCCGGGACCTTCGGCCCTGCAAGCGCCACCGCCCGCACCGATGCAATGAGAGCGAGGAGAACACGCCGACCGACGGAGGGCCGATCATGAGCGTACGAGTAGGGATCAACGGGTTCGGGCGGATCGGGCGGGACTACCTGCGCTGTGTGCTCGACCGCCGGTCCAGCGGCATCGAGGTGGTGGCGGTCAACGACGTCGCCGCACCGGAGACGCTCGCGCATCTGCTCCGCTACGACTCGACGTACGGCCCCCTGAAGGAGGAGGTCGGTCACACCGGGAACACCATCACGGTCGGCGGCCGGCAGTTGCGTGCGACCGCCGAGCGTGACCC
The DNA here is from genome assembly GCF_040610805.1 of Kribbella sp. NPDC003557. Classification (NCBI taxonomy): domain Bacteria; kingdom Bacillati; phylum Actinomycetota; class Actinomycetes; order Propionibacteriales; family Kribbellaceae; genus Kribbella; species Kribbella sp. NPDC003557. The sequence continues at coordinate 656,548 of NZ_JBEXMY010000006.1, read as the reverse complement.
GGCCCGGGTGGACTGGGCCGCGGTCGGCGCCGACATCGTGATCGAGTCGACCGGCAAGTTCCGCACCCGCGAGGGCGCCGGCGCCCACCTGGCCGCCGGCGCGCGCAAGGTGATCCTGTCGGTGCCGGGCAAGGATGTCGACGCGACCGTGGTCCTCGGCGTGAACGAGGACGACTACGACCCGGCGGCCCACGACGTCGTCTCGAACGCCTCGTGCACGACGAACTGCGTGGCGCCGATGGTGTCGGTGCTGCACCGGGCGTTCGGCATCGAGCGTGGGCTGATGACGACGATCCACAGTTACACCAACGACCAGGTGCTGCTGGACTCGCCGCACAAGGACCTGCGGCGCGGCCGGTCCGGCGCCGCCAACCTGATCCCGACCAGCACCGGCGCGGCCCGCGCGGTCGGGCTGGTGATCCCGGAGCTGGCCGGGAAGATCGACGGCGTCGCGGTGCGGGTGCCGATCGAGGACGGCTCGCTCACCGACCTCACGGTCGAGCTGTCCCGGCCGGTCACGGCCGAGCAGGTGAACCAGGCGTTCGCCGACGCCGCGGCCGGTCCGCTCAAGGGGATCCTGCGCTACACCACGGATCCGATCGTGTCGCGCGACATCGTCGGCGACCCGGCGTCGTGCATCTTCGACGCGCAGCTCACACAGGTCCAGGACCACCTGGTCAAGGTCTTCGGTTGGTACGACAACGAGTGGGGCTACACGAGCCGCCTGGTCGACCTGACCGAGCTCGTCGCGGCCTCGCTCTGAGCCCAGCAGCTCTGGAGGAGAGATGAACACCGAGTACGTCGTACGGCTCGACGGCGACGCCGGATCGGAGCAGATCGGGGTGAAGGCCGCCCGGCTGGCCGCGCTGGCCGGCGAGGGCATCCGCGTGCCCGACGGGTTCGCGCTGACCGCGGCGGCGTACCGGGAGTTCGTGCGCGAGGCCCGGCTGGAGCCGTTGATCGCGCACTGGATCCGCCGCTTCCGGGCCGGCTGTGACCTGGTCGTCGCCGCGGCGGAGATCCGCTCGGCGTTCCGCGACGCGCCGGTGCCGCCGGCGCTCACCGAGGAGATCCTGGCCGGGTACGACGCGCTGGGCGGCGACGGCACCGACGTCGCCGTGCGCTGCAGCCCGGTCGACTCGGCGGACGGTGTGCAGGACGACGTGTTCCTGCACCTGCGCACCGGCGCGGACGTGGTCGCGGCCTGCCGCCGGTGCTTCGCCTCGCTGTTCAGCACGGTTGCCGTTGGCAACCGTGAGGCGCTCGGCCTGGATCACCTCGACGCCGTGATGCCGGTGACCGTGCAGACCATGGTGCGCGCCGACCTCGGGGCCTCCGGTACGGCGCGCGGCGAGAGCACGTTCGTCCGGGTGCGGGCCGGCTGGGGCCTGGGAGAGCCGCCCGCCGGTGACGTCGACCAGTACTCCGTCCACCCCGGCCGCAGGCCGCTGATCGTGCGGCACCACGGCGCCAAGCTGACCAAGGTCGTGTACGCCGACCCGCGCGGGACGCGGACCGTGCCGACGACGTACGACGAGCGGATGGCCCTGGTGCTGAGCGACGAGGAGCTCCAGCAGCTCGCCGTGTGGTCGAAGCGCGCCGACCGGCACTTCCGCCGTCCGATGGCGCTGGAGTGGGCGAAGGACGGGGTGACCGGGACTCTCTACGCGGTCGAGGTCCGGCCGTGGGTGGTGCCCACGGTGACCATCGCCGCGCGCGGCCGGACCGTCTCCGAATCGCGGCTCGGGTGACGGTCATGTTCGAGGTCCGGATCCACGGCCGCGGCGGCCAGGGAGTGGTGACGACGGCCGAGCTGCTGTCGGTCGCGGCGTTCACCGAGGGCCGGCACGCGCAGGCGTTCCCGACCTTCGGCTCGGAGCGCACGGGTGCGCCGGTCGTCGGGTTCTGCCGGATCGGCGACCGGCCGATCCGGACCCACGAACCGGTCGCGGAACCGGACGCGCTGATCGTCCAGGACGCCACGCTGATCCATCACACCGACGTGTTCGGCGGACTCCGCGACGACGGGTACCTGCTGATCAACACGTCGTGGTCGCTCGCTGAGCTCGGGCTGGACGCGTTCGCGCGCCGGTTCCGGCCCGGACATGTGCTGACGGTACCGGCGACCGAGCTGGCGCTGACCCATCTGGGCCGGCCGCTGCCCGGCGCCGTCCTGCTGGGCGCCTTCGCCGCGCAGACCGGACAGGTGCGGCCGGAGTCGGTCGTCACCGTCGTCCGGGACCGCTTCGCCGGACAGGTTGCCGAGGGCAACGCCGCGGCCGTGCACGCGGCGTACGACCTGGCGCGCCGGACGCTCGGGGAGGCTGCTGATGCGCTCACAGATTGAGGGCTCGCGCGCGGTCGCGGAGACCGTTGCGCGCTGCCGTCCCGAGGTGATCTGCGCGTACCCGATCTCGCCGCAGACCCACATCGTGGAGGCGCTCAGCGGGCTGGTCGCCTCCGGTGCGCTCGCGCCGTGCGAGTTCGTGAACGTCGAATCGGAGTTCGCCGCGATGTCGGTCGCGATCGGCGCGTCGGCGGCCGGCGCCCGCGCGTACACCGCGACCGCCAGCCAGGGCCTGCTGTACATGGCGGAGGCGCTGTTCAACGCGTCCGGGCTCGGCCTGCCGATCGTCATGACGGTGGCGAACCGCGCGATCGGCGCCCCGATCAACATCTGGAACGACCACAGCGACGCGATGTCGCAACGCGACTCCGGCTGGATCCAGCTGTACGCCGAGAGCAACCAGGAGGCGGCCGACCTGCATGTCCAGGCCTTCCGGATCGCGGAGGAGCTGTCCCTGCCGGTGATGGTCTGCATGGACGGTTTCGTGCTGACGCACGCGGTCGAGGGGGTGGACGTGCCGTCGCAGGGGCAGGTCGACGCGATGCTGCCGCCGTACCGCCCGCGGCAGGTGCTGGATCCCGACGACCCGATGACGATCGGCGCGATGGTCGGGCCGGACGCGTTCACGGAGGTCCGGTATCTCGCGCACCTGCGGCACCGGGAGGCGCTGAAGGTCATCCCGCGGGTCGCCGACGAGTTCGCGCAGGAGTTCTGGCGGAGCTCCGGCGGGCTGCTCCGGCCGTACGGGTGCCTGGGCGCCGAGACGGTGGTGGTGGCGCTCGGCTCGGTGCTGGGCACGCTCAAGGACACCGTCGACGAGTTGCGCGCGGATGGCCTGAGCATCGGGGTGCTCGGTGTGACGACGTTCCGGCCGTTCCCGGCGAGCGCCGTGCGGGCCGTGCTGCGCGGCGCGCGCCGGGTGGTCGTGCTCGAGCGGGCGCTCGCGGTGGGCATGGGCGGCATCGTCGCCGCGGACGTCCGGGGGAGTGTGCCGGAGGCGTCGATCGCGACCGTGATCGCGGGTCTCGGCGGGCGGCCGGTGACCAAGGCGTCGCTGCGGGCGATGCTGACCGACGCCGCCGCCGGCCGCCTGGAGCCGTTGACGTTCCTGGACCTGAAGGCCGACGTCGTCGAGCGCGAGCTCCGGCGTACGGGCTGAGTTGGCAGCGGAGGAGGCACCATGCCTGCGGAGCGGATCAAGTTCTACCAGACCGGTAGCTTCGTGGTCGGGAACCGGCTGCTCGATCCGGATCGGCGGTCGGTGCAGGCCGACGCCGGCCGGACGAACTCGCTGACCATGGGCCACCGCGCCTGTCAGGGCTGCGGCGAGGCGCTCGGCGCGCGGTACGTGCTCGACGCGGTGATGCGTGCCGCCGGCAACCGGGCGGTGACGGTGAACGCGACCGGCTGCCTGGAGGTCTTCTCCACGCCGTACCCGGAGTCGTCGTGGCGGGTCGCGTGGCTGCACTCGCTGTTCGGCAACGCGCCCGCGGTGGCGACAGGTGTCGCGGCCGCGTTGAAGGCGAAGGGCCGGACCGACGTCCGCGTGGTCGGGCAGGGCGGTGACGGCGGCACGGTGGACATCGGTATGGCGTGTCTGTCGGGGATGTTCGAACGCAACGACGACGTGCTGTACGTCTGCTACGACAACGGCGGCTACATGAACACCGGCGTCCAGCGGTCCGGGGCCACTCCGCACGGCGCCCTGACCACGACGACACCGGCCGGGAACTCGTTCGGCCAGGGCAAGAGCCTGCCGCTGATCGCGATGGCCCACCGGATCCCGTACGTCGCCACCGCGACCGTCGCCGACCTGCGCGACCTCGAGTACAAGGTCACCAAGGCGATGGGGTACCACGGCGCGCGCTACCTGCACGTGCTCGTGCCGTGCCCGCTCGGCTGGCGGACGGCGTCGGACGAGACGATCCGGATCGCCCGGCTGGCCACCGAGACCGGGATCTTCCCGGTCTTCGAGGCCGTCGACGGCGAGGTGACGGACGTGACGCGGATCCGCCGGCTCCGCCCGGTCACCGACTACCTGCGGCCGCAGGGCCGGTTCGCGCACCTGTTCGGCGACACCCCGCGCGACGACGTGATCAGCCGGATCCAGGCCGAGGCGGACCGCACCGTCCGCACCTTCGGCCTGACCGAACCCGACGAGGTGGTTTAGATGCCTGAGGCAAGCAGCGTGCATCCGTACGCGATCACGCTGGACGTCGGCTCGAGCCTGGCCAACAAGACCGGGTCGTGGCGGACCGAACGGCCGGTGTACCTGGACCGGATGCCGCCGTGCAACGACGCCTGCCCGGCCGGGGAGAACGTGCAGGAGTGGCTGTCGCTCGCCGAGGAAGGCAACTACGAGGCGGCCTGGCGGCAGATCATGGTCGACAACCCGTTCCCGGCCGTGATGGGCAGGGTCTGCTACCGGCCCTGCGAGACGGCCTGCAACCGGGCGACCCTCGACGAGCCGGTCGGGATCAACTCGGTCGAGCGGTTCCTCGGCGACGAGGCGCTGAAGCAGGGCTGGACGGTGACGGTGGAGGCGCCGCCCACCGGCAAGCGCGTCCTGATCGTCGGTGCGGGCCCGTCCGGGCTCTCGGCGGCGTACCACCTGGCGCGGCTCGGTCACGAGGTGGTCGTGCGGGACGGCTCGCCGGAGGCCGGCGGCATGATGCGGTACGGCATCCCGGCGTACCGGCTGCCGCGGGACGTCGTCGACGCCGAGATCCGCCGGATCGCGGGCCTCGGCGTACGGCTGGAGCTCGGCCACGCGGTCACGGACCTGGGCGGCGTCCTGGACGAGTTCGACGCCGTGTTCCTCGCGGTCGGCGCGCACATCGGGCGACGGGCCGACATCCCGGCCGGCGACTCCGCGCGGATCGTCGACGCGGTGTCGATGCTGGCCGGGCTGGAGAAGGGCGAGCGGCCGCTGCTGGGCCGCCGGGTCGCGGTGTACGGCGGCGGGAACACGGCGATGGACGTCGCCCGGACCGCCCGGCGGCTCGGGGCCACGGACGCCGTCGTCGTGTACCGGCGGACCCGCGAGCGGATGCCGGCCCACGACATCGAGGTCCGCGAGGCGCTCGAGGAGGGGGTGCGGATGCGCTGGCTATCGACCATCGTGTACGCCGGGGGCGATCGGGTGCGGATCGAGAAGATGCGGCTCGACGAGACCGGGTTCCCGCGGCCGACCGGCGAGTTCGAGGAACTGGACGCGGACTCGGTGGTGCTCGCGCTCGGGCAGCAGGCCGATCTGGCGCTCGTCCGGGACCTTCCCGAGGTGACCGTCGCCGACGGCGTGGTGCAGGTGGACGCCGCGATGATGACGGGCCGCCCGGGCCTGTTCGCGGGCGGCGACATGGTGCCGGGCGAACGCACCGTCACGGTGGCGGTCGGCCACGGGAAGCAGGCCGCGCGGAACGTCGACGCGTGGCTGCGGGGTACGTCGTACGCGCATCCGGACCGGCCGGAGCTCGCGACGTACGAGCGGCTGAACACCTGGTACTACTCGGACGCGCCGGCGACCGTCCGGCCGCAGCTGGACGTCGCGCGCCGGATCACGACGTTCGACGAGGTGACCGCCGGCCTGACCGCCGAGACCGCGCTGTTCGAGGCCCGGCGCTGCATGTCGTGCGGCAACTGCCTGGAGTGCGACAACTGCTTCGGTGTCTGCCCTGACAACGCGGTCATCAAACTCGGCCCGGGCAAGCGCTACGAGATCGACCTGGACTTCTGCAAGGGCTGTGGCCTGTGCGCGGCCGAGTGCCCCAGCGGAGCCATCACCATGGTCCGTGAGCGTTCGTGACGGCCGCGGTGGAGCCGAGCAGGGCGTAGTGGCCGTCGTAGCGGGCGTACAGGACGTGCAGGCGGCCGGTGAACTTCTCGGTGAAGATGTCGACCGGTGCGCCGGTCAGGTCGAGGCGGGCGACGGCCTGCGGGATGCTGCTCGGTTCGGCGACGGCGAGCGCGATCGGCGGCGACGTGGCCTCGAGACCGAGCGGGTTCGGCCGGGACTGGAGGATCCGGTAGCGGCCGGGACCGGCGCGCATCACGATGCTGTCCTGGCGGCTGTACCTCTCGCGGAACAGGTGGAAGCGGTAGTCCATCGCCTCCAGCGCACTGATCGCCTCGGCCGCCGTCACCGCCGTCGGGTGGCAGTTCTTGCGCCGGATCACACGGCGGTCCGCCGGCGGCAGCAGCTCCGGGGGCGAGGGCGGCAGCAGCGTGGTCACGCGCTGCCGCAAGCACTCGGCGAGCACGGACGGGAACAGGTGCAACTGCTCGAGGGTGCGGTTCGCGAGCAGCCCGACGAGATCGGACATGGTGGCCGCGGCGACCTGGGCCCGGACGCGATGGCCGCCGCTCAGCTGGACGTCGACCTGCGCGACCAGCGGCCGGAGCAGGCCGGGCTGCGTCAGCCGGGTCAGCCGCACCCGGCAGTGCGGCGCCCAGGTCCCGAGGATCGGCGCCAGGTGCTCGCGGATCACCTCGGCCGCGTCGGTCGGCAGGATCCCCGCCGTACTGACCGGGATCGCGGCCATCCGCAACGGCACCGCGCGTAACGGCACCGCGCCATGACTCTCAGTGCTCATCGTCCCCCCTTGCCCTCCGCCTCAGCTCCGACCGCGGTTCCACCGTCGCACCGCGCCCGGCCCGGCGGGCAGGTCCGTTGGGCCCCGAAACAGGGCCGTTGGTCCCTGCCGCGACGGGTGTCGCGGCGGTCAGGATCGTGGGGCACCGGCGAGAGGAGCTTCCGTGGACGAGTCCGGCAAGGTACGACGGTTGGAGGCGCGACCGGTCGTGGTCGGCTACGACGGCTCGGCGGCGAGTGACGCGGCAGCGCGCTGGGCCGCGGGTGCGGCGCAACGGCTGGGCCGGCAGGTGCGGATGATCCACGTGATGCCCTGGCCGGCGGTGCGCGGTACCGGCGGCGCCGCGGTCGCTCTCGGCACGGATGCCCTCGGCCGGGCGGCCGAACGGCTGCTGGACAAGTCCTGCCGGGACATCCGCAGCGAGCACCCCGGGGTGGTGATCGACGCCGAGGTGGTGATCGGCGACCCGGTCCCGGTGCTGTTGCGGGAAGCGGCCGGCGGGTCGGTGCTGGTGCTCGGCTCCCGCGGCCTGGGCGAGCTGCGCGAACTCGCGGGAGGGTCGGTGATGACGCACATCGCCACGCACGCGGCCAGCCCCGTTATCGTCGTACCGGCGGACTGGCAGCCGCGGCCGGAAGGCCCGCGCCAGGTGGTCGTCGGTGTCGACGGATCGGCAGAGAGCTGGAACGCGGTCGCGGTCGGGTTCGAGTTCGCCGAGCAGACCGACGCCTCGGTCACGGCCGTGCTCGCGTGGCACGACCCGAAGAGCACAGGCCCCGGCGACATGTTGTACCCCGTCCACGACCTCGACGCCCTCGAGGAGGACGGCGCACTCGTGCTGAGCGAGGCCGTGGCGGGTCAGACAGTCGATCATCCGGACGTGAAGGTCACCGAGAAGGTCATCCACGGCGTGCCGTCGAGAGTGCTCGCGGAAGAGTCCCGGGACGCTGACCTGCTGGTCGTCGGGTCCCGCGGCAGGGGCCGGGTCCGCGGCTTCCTGCTCGGCTCGGTCAGCCGCGCAGTCCTGCATCATGCGACCTGTCCGGTGGCTGTCGTGCGCTGACGTTCCTGACCGGGACAGGACATTCGGCCCTGCTCAGCACCGGCCGGACGGCGGACGCTGGAGCCATGAGGGCATCCGGCAGCGACTGGCGGTCGACGTCGCGACTGATCGACCATTGGCTGGCCGAAGGGCTCATCACGCCCGCGCAGGCCGACCGCATGCACCACGAGGTCGACCGGCCCGCAGCGGACAGCCCTCCGGCGGACACGCATCGCAGTACGTCGTTGGTGGTTGAAGCTCTCGCGTACCTGGGTGGCGTGATCGTGCTGGTCGCCGCCGGCCTGATCAGTGCGCAGTACTGGCGTGCGCTCGGGGATGCCGGCCAACTGGCTGTCGTCGGCGGCGCGGCGGCCGCGCTGCTGCTGGCCGGAGGCTTGGTGCCGAGCCGTAGTGCGCCAGGCGTCCGGCTGCGGTCTGTGGTGTGGCTGCTGGCCACGGCTGGTGCCGGAGCCTTCCTGGCACTGTTCGCCGACATCGTGCTGGAGTTCGACGGCAGTGCGATCGGAGTGGTCGCCGGCGGGGGAGCGGCCCTGCTCGCCCTGGTGCTCTGGTGGCGTTTGCCCGTCATGACCCAGCAGGCGACGTTCTTCGTCGCCACGATGGTCACGGCCGGGGCTCTCGTCGCCCAGTTGACCAGCAACCCACAGCTGCCGGGCCTGGCCGTCTGGGGCACCGGTGCGATCTGGTTCCTGCTCGGCTGGCGCGGCACGGTGAAGCCCCGCCGACCGGTCCAGGCACTGGCCGCGGCCGCCACGCTGATCGGCGCCTTGATGACCCTGCCGACCGACGCCGGGATGGTCCTCGCGCTGTGCACCGTCGTGGCCGTCGTGGTGCTGGCTGTGGTCGTCCGCGACCTGTTGTTGCTCGCCGTAGGCGCGCTCGGAGCCCTGAACACCCTGCCGGTCGTGGTCAACGAGTGGTTCCCCGGCGAGCTGGCGGCGCCCCTGGTGCTGCTGGTTGTCGGCGCGCTCCTCGTCACGGCCGCGGTCTACACAGCCAAGAGGGGCAACCGTGAGTGACAGCGGACCGGACAGTCCAAGGTCCCTGGGGAAGTAGGCCCGTCGGCTCTGCCGGGCCGGGACCGGCGGAGCGACAGTGGGAATGGGGCTGAGTGAGTGGAGTGTGAGTGGAGGTCATCATGCAGACCAGGCCGGCTCTGAACGAACTCGGTTTGAACGCCGGTAAGAAGGCGCGGTTGCGGCGGATCCTGTTCGACCACGGTCTGCGCAACGGTACGGCGCTGTTCCTCCCGTACGACCAGGGTCTCGAGCACGGGCCGCGGGACTTCTTCGCGAACCCGGTCGCCTCGGACCCGGCGTACATCCTGAAGCTGGCGATCGCCGGCGAGTTCAACGGGGTCGCGCTGCAGATCGGGCTGGCGGAGAAGTTCTTCTGGGACTATGCCGGCGAGATCCCGCTGATCCTGAAGCTCAACGGCAAGACCGACATCCCGCCGGACGACGCCGCGCTGTCCCCGGTGCACGCGAGTGTCGAGGAGGCGGTGCGGCTGGGCGCCGACGCGGTCGGCTACACGCTGTACGTCGGGTCGCCCGCCCAGGAGGCGGACTTCGCGCAGTACCGGACGATCCGGGCCGACGCGGAGCGGCTCGGCATGCCGCTGGTCGTCTGGGCTTACCCGCGCGGCTCGGCGATCGAGGCGAAGGGCGGCAAGGATTCGTTCTACGCCGTCGACTATGCCGCTCGGGTGGCCGGTGAGCTGGGCGCGGACGTGGTGAAGGTGAACTTCCCGCACCCGGGCAAGCGCGACAACGTCAAGCCGCCGTACGAGGAGATCTTCACGCCGCAGCAGGCGATCGACGGTGTGGTCCGCTCCGCCAACCGCACGCTGGTGCTGGTCTCCGGCGGCGAGCGGTCCGGCGACGACGCGATGTACCGCAAGGCCGAGCAGGCGATGGACGCCGGCGGGCTCGGACTGATCTTCGGCCGCAACGTCTGGCAGCGCGGGTACGACGAGTCGCTGGCCTTCGTCGACGGCCTCAAGGAAATCCTCGTCCAGCATCCCAGTCGATGAAAGGAACCCGCTCATGACGAAGTACATCCTCGTCGGTGTCGACGGCTCGCCCGAGGCACAGATCGCGCTGCACTGGGCCGTCGACGCCGCGGCGGAGCGCGACCTGCCGGTCCGGGTGATCCGTGCCTACCTGGACGAGGCGAGCCGTTGGCCGGACATGGGGGCCGAGGGATACCTGCCGCCGCCGATGCCGCTCGACCGGTTCGAGCAGGAACTGGACGCCGCGGTGCGGTACGCGCGGGACCGGCTCGGCTACCAGGGCGGCTCGGGATGGCTGGCGAACTCCGATCCGGCCGATGCGCTGCTGATCGAGGCCGAGAACGCCGAGATGGTGGTGGTCGGGACCCGCTCGCGGAACAAGATGTCCGCCGCGTTCCTGGGCTCGGTGGCGACGGCGGTGTCGGCGAAGGCGCCGTGCTCGGTCGTCGTCGTCCGCGGCGAACTCCGGACCGGACCGGTTGTCGTGGGCACCGACGGGTCGCCGGACTCGGAGGCGGCCATGACCTTCGCCTTCGAGGAGGCGGCGCGCAGCGGTCAACGCTTGGAGGTCGTGTACTGCTGGCAACCGCAGGCCGACCACACGGCGTCGATCGACAGCACCGAAGGGCTGCTGAAGAACTGGCTCGCGGAGAGCCTCGAACCGTATCGGGACAAGTACCCCACGGTCGCGGTGCGCGCGTCCGTCCTCGACGGCCGGGCGAGTACACGACTGATCGAGAAGTCCGGCACGGCCTCGCTGGTCGTCGTCGGTTCGCGGGGCCGCGGCGGCGTCGCCGGGCTGCTGATGGGCTCGGTCAGTCAGAGCCTTCTGCACCATGCGGAGTCGCCGGTCGCGATCGTCCGCCGGCACAAGGAGTCGTGATGCGTCATTTCCTGACTGTCTCCGACGTGATGACCAAGGACGTGGTCACCGTCGCCGAGGACACTGCGTTCAAGACGGTCGCCGCCGTCCTGGCCGAGCACCACATCAGCGCGGTGCCGGTGCGCAGCGCGTTCGGCGGGATCGTCGGCATCATCTCCGAGACCGATCTGCTGCGGAAGGAGGAGTTCCAGCGCCGCCCGCGCCGGCCCTGGCAGCGCGGCGGGACGCGCACGAAGGCGGACGCGACGACGGCGCAGCTGCTGATGTCCAGCCCGGCGGTGACGATCGAAGGCGGCTGCACGCTGGACGAGGCGGCCCGGTTGATGGCGGCGCGCCGGATCACCCGGCTGGTGGTGATGGACGGTGACGAGCTCGCCGGCATCGTGACCCGGTCCGATCTGCTGCGCGCCTTCCTGGCTCCGGATCAGGAGATCCTGGCCCGGGTCCGGCGCGACGTCGTCGAGCGGCACCTGTGGGACGAGCCGCTGGCCGTGCGGATCGACGTACGCGAAGGTGTCGTGACCCTGTCCGGGCAGGTTCCGCAGCGCAGCACCGTCGCGCGGGCGGGCAATCTGGTCGCCGGGGTGGACGGCGTGGTCGGCGTGCGCAACGAGCTGACCTGGGCGTTCGACGACACCGCCCGCGCCACCGGACCGTTCTACTGACGGATCCTCGAGGGCGCCGACGTACCGTATGCGTCATGGCGCCGCGGCGGAGTTGGGTCGAGCAGATCATGGGTCTGCCGGTCAGCGTGCTCGCGCGTGGCGAGGCGGCTGATTCCGAGCAGGCGGAGGTCGCGGTGCGAGACGTCTTCGCCGAGCTGTCCGGGGTCGATCGGGTCTTCTCGCCGTACCGGACCGACAGCGCGGTGAGTCGGCTGGCACGAGGCGAGGTGGGTTGGGACCAGGTGGATCCGCTGGTGCGGGAGGTCGCCGAGCGGTGCGCGGCCGCGCGGGAGCTGACCGGTGGACTCTTCGACGCCCAGGTGCCCGGTGGCGGCTGGGATCCGTCGGGACTGGTGAAAGGGTGGGCTGTCGAGCGGGCCGGCGAACGACTGCGGGAGGTCGCCGACGTGGACTGGTGCCTGAACGCCGGCGGCGACGTCCTCGTGGTGTGCCCGAGCGGCGAGCCGTTCACCGTGGGCATCCAGGACCCGCGTGATCCGGGCCGGGTGATCGCCGGCGTGCCGCGGACCGGGGGAGCGGTGGCGACGAGTGGGACGGCTGCGCGGGGCGCGCACCTGTACGACCCGCGAACCGGTGGCCCGGCCGGGACACGGTGGCTGTCGGTATCGGTGACCGGACCGTCGCTGGAGTACGCCGACGTCCTCGCGACGGCCGCGTTCGTGGCCGGTGACGACTGGCCGGCCGTCCTGCTGCCCGGCTACGAGGGGCTCGGTGTTCTTGCCGACGGCAACTTGTCCGCCACGGCGTGCTGGGGGCGGGCGTGACGTCGAGGGTCCTGGTGATCGAGGACGACGCCGACCTGGCCCGCCTGCTGGAGCGCGTGCTGACCGACGAGGGGTATGCCGTCACGCTCGCGGCCGACGGGCACCGTGGGCTGCATCTCGCGCTCACGCGGCCGGTGGACGCGATGATCGTCGACCGTGGCCTGCCCGCCGTGGAAGGCCTGGACCTGATCGCGCGGCTGCGGAACCGCGGCGTCGGTACGCCGATCCTCGTGCTGTCGGCGCGGAACAGCACGGCGGATCGGGTCGAAGGCCTCGACGCGGGCGCCGAGGACTACCTGACGAAGCCGTTCGAGCTGACCGAGCTGCTGGCCCGCGTGCGTGCCCTGCTCAGGCGTCACCTGGACCATGCCGTCGAGCTCGCCATCCCTGGTGGCGCGCTGGACCTGGCCGCCCGGTCGGTCCGGCGGACCGACGGAGGATCCGTGGAGCTGTCGGAGCGGGAGGCGGCGCTGCTCGGGCTGTTGGCGGCCCGGCCGGCGGCGGTGTTCAGCCGGGCGGAGCTGCTGGATCGCGTGTTCGACGCCGCCGAGTCGGAGACCGTCGTCGACACCTACGTGCACTACTGCCGCCGGAAGCTCGGGCGGGACGTCATCAAGACTGTGCGCGGGCTCGGCTACCGGCTGGGGAAGCTGTGAGCGGCAGCCCGATCGGTGACGAGGTCCTCGTCCGTCGGGCCGGTCGCGGAGTCGCTGTGCAGGCCGCGGCTCTGGTCGCGCTGGCCATGCTGCTGCTGATCGCCCTGGTCACCGTGGTCGTCGTCCGTGGCCAGGCCGGCGCGGCCGACGATCTGCTCCGGTCGGCTGTCGCGACGGCCGACGACGTCGGCGATCCACCTGCAGGTACGTGGCTGGTCATGAGTGGCCCGTCCGGTACGACGAGCTCACCAGGCCTGCCGGACGAGCTGTTGCCTGAGCTGGAGGCGTTGCGGGCCCAGGCGACGGGACAGGTCCGGCTGACCACGGTGGAGAACGACGACGGCGAGTACCGCATCGCCACCGGCCTGGTGAAAGAGCGCCCGGTGCAAGCAGTGCTGAACCTCGCGACGGCCCACAAGGAGCGTGCTCGCCTCCTGCAGGCGATGGGTCTCGCGACCGTGCTCGCGCTGCTGCTGGCCGGCCTGCTGGGCGTACTGATCGGGCGACGCGCCGTACGGCCGTTGGCGCAGGCCCTGACCTTGCAGCGTGCGTTTGTGGCTGATGCCGGGCACGAGCTGCGGACACCGCTGACGCTGTTGAGTACGCGCGCGCAAGTTCTCGAAAGAGCCCTGCGACGGAGCGGCGCCGGCAACCAGCTTCTGGTCGACGCGAGCGGAGTGGTTGGCGACACACGACGGCTGGCCGACGTGGTGGACGACCTGCTGGCCGCGGCCGATCCGCGAGGCGCCGAGGACCACGAGCCGGTCGACCTGACCGGGATCGCCCAGGAGGTCGCAGCGGCGGCGGGCGCCCATGCCGAGCAGGCGGGCGTCCATCTGCACTGGACGGCGGACACCGAAGCGGCGACCGCTCTGGGGTCGCCGAGCGCGATCCGCCGGGCGACGTTGGCGCTGGTCGACAACGCGATCGACCACACGCCACGCGACGGCGACGTCCGCATCGCCGTACGACGGCAGCGCCGCGAGGTGATCCTGGCGGTCAGCGACACCGGCCCCGGGATCGGTCCGGAGGCTGCCCAGCGGGTCCTGCGCCGCTTCGACTCCGGCGGTCACCGGGCCGGGCGCAAGCACTACGGCCTCGGTCTGGCGCTCGCTCATGACGTCGCGAACCGGCTCGGTGGGCAGCTCCGGCTGGTCCCGAGCGACATCGGCGCGACCTTCGAGCTCGTACTGCCCGCCGTCACCGAGGGCGGTCCAAGGAAGGACTAAGAATCCGCGGTCATCGTCGGAGCATGACGAACCGCGGTGCTGCACCGGTGGCGAACCGGCCGCGAACGACGCACGCCCGCAGGCAGCCACGGCGTACGCCGTCGTGGTGGCGCGATCTGGCCGCGGTGCTGTGCTGGGCGAGCGTGCTGGTGGTCGTGGCGCTGTGGGTGTCCGGGCGTGGCGTGCAGACGCTCCTGAACGGGCCGGCCGATCTGTTCACGTCGCTCGGCCGGTTGTCCGGTCTGGTGGCCGCGGACCTGTTGCTGGTGCAGGTGTTCCTGATGGCACGAGTGCCGATGATCGAGCGGAGCTACGGTCAGGACGCGCTGGCGCGCCGGCACCGCCTGGTCGGCTTCTGGTCGTTCAACCTGCTGCTGGTCCACATCGTCCTGATCCTCGTCGGCTACACGGCACGCGATCACAACAACCTGCTGCGCGAGACGTGGACCGTGGTCACGACGTACGGCGGAATGCTCCTGGCCGTGGCGGCGAGCGTCGCGCTGACGGTGGTCGTGGTCACCTCGCTCAGGGTTGCGCGGCGGGCACTGCGGTACGAGTCCTGGCACCTGCTGCACCTGTACGCCTATGTAGGCGTCGGGCTGTCCGTTCCGCACGAGATCTGGACCGGAGCGGACTTCACGACCTCTCGGCTCGCGCAGGTGTACTGGTGGTCGGCGTACGGTGTCGCGCTCGGCGCGATCGTGTTGTACCGGGTGTTGCTGCCGGTCTGGCGGACGCTGCGGCACGGGCTCACAGTGCGCGAGGTCGTCCACGAGGCACCCGGTGTGGTGACCGTGACGCTCGGCGGACGAGGGCTGCACCGGATGCCGGTTCGGGCGGGGCAGTACTTCGTGTTCCGGTTCCTCGACGGTCCGGGCTGGTCACGGGGCAACCCGTACTCGTTGTCCGCGTCACCCGCACCTGACCGGCTCCGGGTGACCGCGAAGGCCGCGGGCGACGGCAGTAGTCGGCTGGCCCGGGTGCGGCCCGGAACGCGGGTCGCGGTCGAGGGGCCGTACGGGCGGCTGACCGCCGAGCGGCGGGCCACCGACCGGGTCGCGATGCTTGCCTGCGGCATTGGCATCACGCCGCTGCGGGCGCTGCTCGAGGAGCTCGACTATGAGCCGGGCGACGCGGTGCTGGTGTACCGGGCGCACAGCGTCGAGGACCTGGTGTTCCGCGACGAGCTCGACCAACTCGCCCGTCGCCGCGGCATCACGGTGCACTACCTGCTCGGGCCCCGGCTGCGTGGGCGTGCGTCGTGGCTGCCGGAGAGTGCCGCGTCCTGGTCCGACGCGGATGCCGTACGGCGGCTGCTGCCGGGACTCTCGCAGTACGACGTGTATGTCTGCGGCCCGGACCGCTGGATGGATGCGGCCTGTGCGGCTGTGCTCGCGGCCGGGCTGCCCGCGAACCAGCTGCACCAGGAACGGTTCTCGTGGTGAGAGGAGAGTGCTGGTGAGGCGCGGGCTCAAGGTGCTGATGACGATCGCGACGACAGCTGTGGTCGCGGTGGCGTTCCGGGCGAGCCTGCAGCCCCCCGCTGGAAGTGCCGCGGTGGTAGGCGCCGAGGTCGTGCCGTCCACTCGACCGACGGCGTCACCCCGCAGATCGCCGCGCGCGGACAAGAGCACCCGGGCCTCCCGGCGGGCGCCGAGCGCGCCGATCAGCCCGCCCAGCAGGTCACCCAGCAGCGCGCCGGCCGAATCGGTTGTCGTGGCGGGTGGCGTGGCCGATACGCAGTACGGGCCGGTGCAGGTCGAGATCACCGTCCGCAGTGGTCGGATCGTCAAGGCACGAACGTTGCAGCATCCGAGCGGCGACGGGCAGACCGACCAGATCAACGCCTACGCGGTACCGCGACTGGACCAGGAGGCGATGGCGGCACAGACCGCCCACATCGACACGGTGTCCGGGGCAACCTTCACCTCCGAGGGATACCGCCGATCGCTGCAGTCGGCGCTCGATGCCGCGCACCAGGCAGGCGCGCGATGACGGTGCACTCGCGCCGGCTCCGTCGCAACGTCGTGGTCGGCGGCACCACCGGCGTACTCCTGCTGCTGCTCTTCCTCTTCCCGACCAGCCGCAACCACGTCTCGGCCCCCGCGCGTCCAGTCGCGACACCGGGCGTCGTCAGCACCGGCTCAGGCGAGGTGACGGTGAACGGGACGTCCGAAGGCACCCGGTACGGACCGGTACAGGTGCGGATCACCATCCGCAGCCGGCGGCTGGTGGCGGTGACCGCCGTGACCTATCCGGCCTCGGGCGGCCGCGATCGCGAGATCAGCTCGTTCGCGCTGCCGCAGCTGGAGCGGGAGGCGGTCGCGGCCCAGGGTGCCCGTATCGACACGGTGTCAGGGGCAACGTTCACGTCGGACGGGTACCGCCGCTCGCTGCAGTCCGCCCTGGACGCCGCGCACTTCCGTGCGGCGGGCTGAGGCGTTCCAAGAATTCCCCAAGATCCGGCTGCCAGTGTGGGGCCTCCGAGTCGAGTCGAAGGAAACCTGAATGCAGACTGTCAACGGTCTCCCCGCCCACGTCCTGCTCGTGCACGCGATCGTCGTCCTGCTCCCGCTCTCCGCGGCGCTGCTGGCGCTGACAGCTCTCTGGCCCGCGGGCAGGCGTCGCCTGGCCGGGCCGAACGCAGTGCTGTCCGTGGTCGTCGTCGTGCTGGTCCCGATCACCACGAGTGCCGGCGAATGGCTTGAGCGTCGGGTCGCGCCCAGCGCTCTCGTCCATCGGCACGCCGAGCTCGGTGACACCGCCATCTACGCAGCGATCGCGGTCGCGGCGCTGGCGCTCGTGACCTGGTGGCGGCAGCGGGAGAGCACCGGACGGACGCCCGCGAAGCGCACGTTCCTCGCGCCGTCGTCGAACACCCTCACCGCGGCGCTGACCGTGCTCGCGGTCGTGGTCTCGGCCGCGGCGGTCTACGACGTCGTCCGGATCGGTGACTCCGGCGCCAAGGCCAGCTGGAGCAACTGGGCCGCGCGCCCCTGACCACCGCGCCGGTCACTGGCGCGTGGCCGGGCCGAACCGGCGCTCGGACACCCGGAAGGTGAGATGCGCGGTGAGGCTGATGCACCACAGGACCAGGATCGAGCCGATCGAGATGGTGGCGAGCAAGGCCGAGGGCACGGCGATCGCCACCGCGCCGGTGACCGCGGAAGCCACGGCGAGGGCGATGGCGAGCCACCCGCCGAGATCCGGGCGCAGCGTCCCGGCGAGGAGCAGGACGACGCCGCCGATCGCCATCAACGACAGGCACGCACCCGCACGGTTGCTCAACGCAACGAACGGGAGTTGGATCGCCAGCAGACCGATGATCAGCAGCGAGACGAGGACGTCGCGGCGCGGAAGGGTGGGCATGGTCAGCCTGCGTGTGCGGTCGAGATGTCGCGGCCGTCGAGGGCCGGCAGGGCGAACAGCGTGACGACTACCGCCCCGGCGACCAGCCACAGGTAGCTGAGCTGGAGCCCTGCGCCCAACGGCCCGTCGTGGAAGGCCTGGTGGATAGGGGAGTACGGCTGCCAGGACTCGAACCGCGGCAGGATCAGCCCGATCGCATACACGACGTACGCCGCCGTGGCGGCCGCGGCCGCGATCGCGAGAGCGGTGCCGCGACGGCCGGTCACTGCTCCGGCCGCGAGTGCGAGGACGCCGAACTCGATGCCGAGCAGGGTCAGCGCGAGCGCGCCGCCCGCGGCCTGCGGTACGGAGATCCCGAGGTCGAAGACCAGGCTGCCGATACTCGTCGCCGCGAACAGCGCGACACCCAGCGCGGCGACCGACACCGCCAGGGCCGCCGCCTTGTCGAGGACGATCCGCGAGCCCGAGACCGGTGTCACCAGCAGAAGCTCGAGCGTCCCGCGTTCCTCCTCGCCGGCCAGCGCCCGGGCGCCGTGCCCGATGCCGTAGACCAGGAACAGCGCCGGAAGCAGAAGCGTGAACAGCTCCGCGTTGAGGAAGCCGGCGCCGGTCGTCATCGCCTCCAGGTTGAAGAACTTGCGCAACTCCTCGGGGAACGACCGGTACAGCTCCTTCAGGTCCGGCATGTCCCGGACCGACGGCCACAGCGCGCACTCGAGCAGCACCAGGACGGCGATCGCGATCGACCAGCCGACCAGTCCGCGGCGGGCGTCGTGCAGCGACTTCAGGAAGACGTTGCGGAACATGGCTCCTCCGGGCCGTCGTAGTAGTCGAGGAACGCCGCCTCGAGGTCCGCCTCGTGGCTGAGCACGTTGGTGACGTCGTACGGCGCGACCGCCCGGATCAGCGCGGCCGTCGACCCGGTGACGGTGGTCCGTGCCGTGTGGCCGTCCACCTCGACGTTGTGCACGCCGGGGACGCCGCGGATCGCTGCGGCCGGTGGTACGTCGGCGAAGGTGAGGTCGAGACGGCGCCGGGCCCGGTCCTTGAGGGCCTGCACCGACTGGACGGTGACCAGGCGGCCGGCGCGCAGGATCGCGACGGTGTCGGCGACGGCCTCCACCTCGGACAGCACGTGCGACGACAGGAACACGGTCCGGCCGGCGTCGCGGGTCTCGCGCAGCAATGCGCGGAACTCGCGCTGCATCAGGGGATCGAGGCCCGAGGTGGGCTCGTCGAGGATGAGCAGGTCCGGGTCGTGCATGAACGCCTGGACGATGCCGACCTTCTGCCGGTTGCCGCGCGACAGCGTCCCGATGCGCAGGCCGAGATCGAGGTCGAACCGCTTCGCCAGCAGGTCGATCCGGCTGCTGTCGACGCCGCCGTACAGGTGGGCGAAGTAGTCCAGGTACTGCGTGCCGGTGAGGTCCGGGTAGGCCACGAACTCGCCCGGCAGGTAGCCGATCCGGCGCTGCAGGGCGTCGTACTGGTCGGCGGCGTCGAAGCCGAACACGATCGCGGACCCGGCGGTCGGGCGGATCAGCCCGGCCAGCAGCCGGATCGTGGTGGTCTTGCCGGCGCCGTTCGGGCCGAGGTATCCGACGATCACTCCGGGCGGTACGTCGAGGTCGAGCCGGTCGAGCGCGGTCCGGCGGCCGAAGCGCTTCGTCAGCCCGCGCGTCTTGATGACGGTGTCCATGTCACGGCTCCTGGTGGTGGACCACGGCGACCGGGCAGTGCGAGTGGTAAAGCAGCCCGCGCGCCACGGAGCCGAGCCGCAGCTCGGAGAACGCGGTCTGCCCGACGCCGCCGACGACGACCAGGTCGGCGTCCGCGGACTCGCGGGCCAGGACCAGGACGGGGTGGTCGGTGATGCCGTGCCGCTCCACCGGGACGCCGGGGTACTTCGCGGTCCAGCCGTCGAGGGTCTGGGTCAGGAGTTCGTCGCACTTGTCGATCCACGGCTGCCGGTCCGGGTCGAGCCACACGCGCGGATCCGGGTAGTTCTCCCGGATCTCGACGGCGTGCACGCCGACGATGCCGGAGTGCGTGGCGGCGGCCAGCTCGAACGCGTACCGCACGGCGTCCTGCCCCTCGAGCGAGCCGTCGACCCCGACCACGATCCGGCCGCGGGCCGGTGCGGCCGGGTCCCAGGTGTCGGGTACGACGATCAGCGGGACCTCGGTGCTCAGCGCCGTACAGACCTGGGACGTCGAGCCGAGGACCAGCTCGGCGAAGCCGCCCATACCGCGGCGTCCGACGACCAGGGCGATCGACCGCTCGGCGAGCTCGAGCAGTGTCTGCGCGGGATGCCCGTGCCGGACCTCGAGCGAGGCCGACCGGAAGCCGATCCGCTCCAGCTCCCGGAGTGCGTCGTCGAGGACCTCGGTGCCGTCGTCGGGCCCTTCGACCGGCGCGCCGGGCGGCGACTGCTGTTCGTCGTCGACCACGTACACCGCGTGCAGGGGCGCGCCTCGCAAGGTGGCGTACCAGGCGGCCCAGGTGAGTGCGATCAGGCCGTCGCGGGATCCGTCGATCCCGACCAGTACGGGCAGTTCGCTGGTCATCGGGCGCCTCCTCGGGGTCGTACCACCGCAGTTCCAGTCAAGCGGGGCACGCTGCCGCGGGGCAGGGCCGAAGGTCCCGCCGGGACGTGTTGTTCGGCCGCTGTCCGCGCTGTTCGGAGCAGCCAGAGTCGAAGGTGGGAAGTTTCGCTCAGGGAGGTTCGTGATGAAGGCATTGGTCTACAACGGTCCGGGCAAGCGGAGCTGGCACGACGTGCCGGATCCGGTGATCCAGGATCCCGAGGACGCGATCGTGCGCGTCGACGCGGTGACGATCTGCGGCACCGACCTGCACATCCTGAAAGGCGACGTACCCACCGTCGAGCCCGGGCGGATCCTCGGGCACGAGGCGGTCGGCACGATCACCGCCGTCGGCGACGGCGTGCGCGGTGTGGCGGTCGGCGACCGGGTCCTGATCTCGTGCATCACGGCCTGCGGCCGGTGCGAGTACTGCCGGCAAGGCCACTACGGTCAGTGCCTCGGCGGTGGCGGCTGGATCCTCGGTCACCTGATCGACGGCACCCAGGCCGAGCAGGTGCGGGTTCCGTTCGCCGACCGGTCGGTGTACAAGCTGCCGGACAACGTCAGCAACGAGGAAGCGGTGCTGCTGGCCGACATCCTGCCGACGTCGTACGAGGTCGGCGTCCTGAACGGTGAGGTGTCGCCCGGCGACACCGTCGTGATCGTCGGCGCCGGCCCGATCGGCCTGGCGGCGCTGGCGACCAGCAAGCTGTTCACGCCGGCGCGGGTCGTGATCGTCGACGCGGCCGACTCACGGCGCAAGGCCGCGCTCGAACGCGGTGCCGATCTGGCACTCGGGCCGGACGAGGACGTGGAGGCGAAGGTTCGGGAGCTGACCGGCGGGCTCGGCGCCGACGTGGCGATCGAGGCGGTCGGCGTACCGGCGACGTTCGAGCTCTGCGCCCGCGTCGTCCGTCCGGGTGGCACCGTCGCGAACGTCGGCGTCCACGGCGCCCCGGCGACGCTGCACCTGGAAGACCTGTGGATCAAGAACGTGACCATCAGGACCGGCCTGGTCGACACGTTCTCCACGCCGCGTCTGCTGTCGATGCTGGCGGCCGGCCGGCTGCAGCTGCCCGGCCTGATCACCCACCGGTTCGGCCTCGACGAGATGCAGGACGCGTACGACGTGTTCGCGGACCCGGCCACCACCGGCGCACTGAAGGTCGCACTGTTCGGGGAGCAGGGCTTCTAGCACCACAACGAAACCGCGGTCCGCGACGAGGTGTCGCGGACCGCGGTCCGTCGTGGCTCAGTGCACGACGGCGATCGGGCAGTGGGCGTGGTGCAGAACCGTCTGGCCCACGGATCCGAGCAGCAGGCCGGTGAACCCGCCGCGGCCGCGGGAGCCGACGACGACCAGGTCCGCGGACTCGGCCCGCCGTACCAGGGCCTGGGCGGCGCCGCCCATCGTCAGCTCTGTCGTCCAGTGCACGTCCGGGTGTTCGGCCGCCGCGCCGGCCACGGACTCCGCGACCAGCAGCCGGGCCTCCTCGCGGACCTTCGCCTCGTCGAACTGCAGCATCGACGCGCCGTCGGCGTAGGTCAGGAACGGGCTCGTCCACGCGTGCAGGGCGACGACCTCGGCGTGCATCGCCTCGGCCTGGTCGAACGCGAAGTCGATCGCCTTCGCCGAGGCCTTCGAGCCGTCGACACCGACGAGCACGGTCGGTCCCAGGTGCGCGTGCGGCCGTTGATCGTGCGGGATCACCACGACCGGGCACTGCGCGTGCGTGGTCACCTGCACGGCGACCGAGCCGACCAGGAGGCCGCTCCAGCCGCCGAGGCCGCGCGAACCGAGGACGACCGTGCGGGCCTCCGCGGCGGCGTCGATCAGCGCTCGCGCCGCCGGACCTCCCTCCAGCCGGGTCTCCACGGTGAGGCCGGGATGATGCAGACGGACGTTCTCGGCGACGGCGTCGAGCCCCGTCTGACGCGCCGTCCGGACCGCCTCGAGCGGTACGACGTGACCGGGGGAGGGCCGGGCGGTGATGACGAGTTCGAACGCTTCGACGAGCCGGAGCGGCGCCATCGTCCGGACGGCCTCCGCGGTGGCCCAGCGGAGGGCGCTCTGGCTGCCGGTCGAGCCGTCGTAGCCGACGACGATCGGGGCGGGCTGCGTGGTCATGGGATCTCCTTGTCTAGAACCACCGGTCGAAGGATTCGCGCCAGTTCCGGCGACCGGTGTGGCCGTTGGACTGCGCGGGATAGCCGATCCGCAGGACCATCTGCGGCCACCGGCCGCAGATGAGCTCGCGGACCTGGGCGCGCGGCGCCGGGCGCTCGAGGAGCTGGTCGAGGAACGACGCCCTGAGGTCGTACGACGTGGCCACGAGCAGCACCCGCTGCAAGGCCTCACCGGCCCGCGTCCAGGCGTCGGTGTCCTCGTCGTCGGTACTCAGCACGGCGATGGCCGGGGTCGTCTCGTAGACGGCCTGGCTGCGCTGCGTGCTGTCGAAGCCGGCGGACAGGTCGCGGACGAACGACGGCCGGACCGGCTGCGGACCCAGCGCGCTCTCGGGGACGCCGTCACCCGACCGGTCACCGCCGATCCAGGTCGCCCGCTCCTGACGGCGCTCCTCGTCGTAGTGGTCCTCGGCATCGGCCTGGCGGAGCAGCAGCTCGACGCCGGAGACGGCCGGCGGTTCGAGCCAGTGCAGCTCGGCCCCTTCCGCGCGCGCGGCCTCGCAGAGTTCGCGCCGTACGCCCGGGTGGACCGGGTGATCGAGCAGCGGCCCGCGGTACGTGTGCCGCTGCGCCACCTCGCCGTACAGGCAGCTGAGATCGGGGACCGGCGTGCCGCGGCCGTCCAGGTAGACCCGGGCCTTGATCTCGGGGCGGGCCGGGTCGGGTGACGTCGCGAGGCGGGTCCGGTGGCCGAGCATGGCGGCCGCGACCCGGATGTTGAACACCGCGGCGCCGACGCCGAGGTGGGCGCCGCGGCCGGAGACGTCCTCGAACGGCAGGCCGCGTTCCTCGTCGAGCAGGACGTCGACGACCGGGCCGTGCACCTCGAAGCGCCACGGCTGGGTGTTGTGCATGGACGGGGCGTGGACGGCGGCGGTCAGCAGGATGCCGATCTCGTCCTCGGTCAGTTCGGCGATCATCTCGGGTCCGTTCCGGTCCGCTCCCCGAAGCGGATCAGGGTGTGGTTCAGGCAGTCGGCGCGCACGTCGTGCGCGGTGGCGGTGAGCAGGACGCGTTCCAGGGCGATCCCGGCCCGGACCTGGTCCGCGGGTTCGGCGCCGGGCGTCACGACGACGGCCAGCGAGTCGAGCGGGAGCCAGGTCAGCCGCGCGTCCTCGATGGCGGCGGCGCGGGCGAGGATCCGGCGGACCTGCTCGTCCGGCGGCGTCGCCGGCCGGGCGAGCTCCCGGGACAGGATCGCGGTGTAGAGCTCCCGCAGCTCCTGGTCGGGAAGCCCGGTGGGCTCGACGAGGATCCGGGCGGCGAGGCCGGGATCGTGCGGGTACGGGTACAGGCTCACCCAGCTGTCGAAGCTGAGCGAGGCCGCGGCGCAGCGCAGGTTGAAGACGGCCGCGCCGGTCGCGATCCGCTGCACCCGCGCGACCGCGTCGGGCGTCGCCGGCCCGTCGTCGAGGTAGAGGTCGACGAGGTGGCCGTCGACCTCGGCGCGCCACGGACGCGGGACGTGCAGACCCGGCGCCGCCCCGGCCGCGTGCAGCAGCACGCCGAGCGCCGCGGACGTCAGTTGGTCGGTCAGCATCGGTACCTCCGTGCCGGCGGTTCTGTGCCTGTCTCTGGGATTCCAGCGTCGGCCCGCGGGCGCCCCGCCGGGCAGCGGCATACGTCCCGGGACCCACGGGCCGTTCGGCACCGGCTGCTGGGGTGACACGACTCTGAACGGCACGCCCGCGAACGACCACGATCGAAGTGACGGATCGATGGAAAGGACGAGACCATGACCAGCACGACGCATCGGCGTCAGTTCCCCGCTCCCACCATGGAGCCAGACGGTGATCGGCACCCGATCATCACCACCGCGGGCGGCCGGGCACTGGCGGTCCTGCGGATCGCGTTCGGCCTGACCTTCCTGTGGGCCTTCTTCGACAAGTTGTTCGGCTTCGGTTACGCCACCCCGTCCGGCAAGGGCTGGATCGACGGCGGCGACCCGACCGCCGGCTTCCTCGGCAAGGGAACCTCCGGCCCGCTGGCGGACTTCTACCAGTCGCTGGTCGGTGACTGGTGGGTCACCCCGCTGTTCATGGTCGGCCTGGCCGGTATCGGCTTCGCGCTGACTCTCGGTATCGGGATGCGGATCGCCGCCGTCGCCGGGTCGCTGCTGTACCTGCTGATGTGGTCCGCGAACCTGCCGCCGGAGAACAACCCGGTGCTGGACGACCACATCCTCGGCGCCATCACGCTGGTCACCCTCGCACTGCTTGCTGCTGGCAACGTGTGGGGCCTGGGCAGGTGGTGGAGCAGCCTGGACTTCGTCCGGAAGTACCCGTGGCTGCGGTGAACACGACGACCGTGCGACCGGTCATCCACGTGGGAGTCGACGGCTCCTGGCGTGACACCGGTGCGCTGGAGTGGGCCCTGCAGGAGTCGTTGCTCCGGCAGGAGCCCCTCCAGGCGGTGCACGTGATCGACGAGCGGCTGCGGCACGCACCCGGCTGGGAGCCGGACGCGGTCGACGACGCGTCGACGGAACTCGTCGACCAGGTCCAGCAGTATCTCGACGCCGCCCCGGGGACGCTCGACCACGAGGCCGACCTGCTGGTCGGCCCGCCGGCCCGCAAGCTGGTCGACGCGGCCGCGGGCAGCCGGATGCTGGTCGTCGGCCGCCGCGGACTGGGGACGTTCAAGCGGTTGCTGATCGGCTCCACGTCGGAGGCCGTCGTGACACACGCGGCCCATCCGCCCGTACCGGTGGTGATCGTGCCGCCGGACTGGAAGCCGACCGACCACGCGGGGCCGGTGGTGGTCGCCGTCGACGACAGCGGCCGGACCACCGGGGACACCACCGACGACAGCGCTGCGATCGAGTTCGCGATCGAGGCCGCCGCCGAACGGAACGTGCCGGTCCGCCTGCTGCACGTGTGGGACCTGCCGGCCATCTACAGCTGGGACGCCATGAACACCAGCAGTGCGGGCGCCGAGTGGGCCGACAACGCGCAGCGGCACTTCGAGAACCTCGCCGCCGAGTGGCAGAACAAGTACCCGGAGACGACCGTCCAGGTCGAGGTCCGGCGCGGCCACGCGGTCGACGGCGTGGTCGCCGGCGCCGAGGAGTCCGACGCCCAGCTACTGGTCGTCGGCAGCCGGCACCGCAGCAGGCTGATGTCCGTCCTGCTCGGTTCGGTCACCCGCGGCGCCCTGCATCACGCGACGTGCCCACTGGCCGTCGTACCAGTTCAAGTATGAGGTGAGAGAAATGAATGCCTGGAACCGGACCGGGCCCGTCGTGGTCGAGGTCGACGGGACCGCGGAGAACCTTCGGGTGGTGGACTACGCCGCCGCGGAGGCGCTGCGGTCCGGAGCCGAGCTGGTGCTCGTGGCGCCGTACTCGGCGCACGGCCCGGCCACCCCGATGACGGGGTACGTGCCGAAGCCCCCGGCCGAGATGGCCGACGCGGCGTTGCGTACGGCGGTCGCCCATCTGCGGCACCGCAACGGGTACGGGCTGGAGCTGGCGGCGGTCGCCGGTGAGGGATCGCGGTCGCGGGTGCTCGCCCACGCGGCGCGGACGGCGCGGATGCTGGTGGTCGGACGATCCCGCAGCCGCGGCCCGCAGCGGCTGGTGCACACGCAGGCGAACCTGACCCTGACGGCGCGCGCCGGTTGCCCCGTGGTCGTCGTCCCGCTGTCCTGGAAGCCGTCGCTGCTGGACCGCAAGGTTGCCGTCGGCATCGACGGTACGGCGCTGTCGGCCGAGGCGCTGGAGTTCGCGTTCGGGGAGGCGGCGGCCCGCGAGGGCGGCCTGATCGTGGTGCACGCCGGGTTGCCGGCCGAGCGCCCGTTCGTGGACGAGGATCCGGAATGCTCCTGGATCAGCCGGGCCGAGTACGTGCTGTCGGAGACGCTGGCACCGTGGACCAGCCGGTTCCCGGACGTGAAGGTGACGCGGTTCCTGAGCAGCCGGCCGCCGGCCGCGGCGCTGGTGCACGAGAGCGGCGAGGTCGGCCTGGTGGTCGTCGGCGCGCACGGCGGGCCGTTGCCGATCGACCCGGTCGCGCGCCGGTCGACGGCCGCGATGACCTGCCCGGTCGCGATCGTCCCGCATCACCTGACCGAGACGGAGCGGGAACGCCAGGTCGTGGCCCGGCGCGCCGGCGCCGTCGTCCCGGCGACCTGAGAGGAAGGAAGAGTCATGTCTGGGACAGGTCGTGCACTGATCGTGTACGAGACCATGTTCGGCAACACCGAGCGGATCGCGCGAGCGATCCGGGACGGGCTGCGAACCTACGTCCAGGCCGACATGGTGCCGGTCAACCGGGCACCGGATGTCGTGCCCGGTGACGTCCGGCTGCTGGTGGTCGGCGGACCGACCCACGCGTTCTCGATGAGCCGGCCGTCGACGCGCAAGGACGCGTGGCAGCAGGGCGATGTGGTGATGCCGACCGAGGTCGGTATCCGCGAATGGCTGGACGCGCTCGAGCGCGCGGGCGGGAACCGCCCGCGGGACCTGCGGGTGACGACGTTCGACACCCGGATCGCCAAGGTCCGGCGGCTGCCGGGCTCGGCGGCCCGGTCGGCGGCGAAACTCCTGCGCCGGATGGGCTACCGGATGATCGGCACGTCCGAGAGCTTCTTCGTCAACGAGATGACCGGACCGATCCGCGACGTCGAGATCGAGCGGGCCCGGCGCTGGGGCGCGGAGCTCGGCCGGCTGACGACCGGTGCCGCGCGGGTCGCCGGGTAGGGGAGGGACCGACGATGATGCACTCGACAGCGGACGCGGCCTTCTGGTCGATCCTGGTGCTCGTCCTGTGGATCCTCGTGGTCGGCGGGGCGGCCGTGGCAGCGGTCCGGATCATCCGGCACCCGCAGCCCAAGCCGCCCGCCCTCCCGTCCCCGCTGGACATCCTCGAACGCAGGTACGCCGCCGGCGAGATCACCCGTGAGGACTTCGACGAGGCCCGGGCCCGGCTGCGCGAACACGAGATCGACGTCTGAACCCGATGCCCGGGGGTTGCCCAGATCGTTGCCTGCCGCATCGGCTCCTGGCTCACCAGGAGCGGATGCGGCGGCCGGTGATCCGGCGGGGGTCGACGACCATGTAGGTGTCGCGGGTGCCGCCGGCCCAGGGGTCGACGCGGCCGCGGGCGGCGGCGGTCTCGGCCTCGGTGGCCGGACGGACCATCCCGTTGACCAGGACGCTCCAGCCGTCCTGCATCCCTTCGTCGAACAGGTCGAGCTCGAACGCGACCGGCTCCAGGTCGAACTGCGCGACCGCGCTGTCGGCCGCGGTGCGGAAGACGATCAGCTCGTCGCGGTAGCAGTAGTTCACCGGGATCACGACGACCTCGTCGATCCCGGCGTACGCGATCCGCCCGACCGAGCCGGACCGGATCAGCACGATGCACTCCTCGCGCCGCATCGGCTCCAGGACGGGGTCGATCGGCGGCTGGTGCGCGCCCGCCGGGTGCCGTGGCCCGGTCAGCTCCTCGATCGTGGCGTCGAGCGCGTGGGCGAGCCGGAGCAACTCGGCCCCGGTCAGCGCGAACGGGCGGGTCTCGATCTGCTTGATGCGGTCGGCGGTGAGTCCGGCGCGTTCGGCGACCTCCGCGGGGCTCAGACCGAGGGCCTGCCGGCGGTGCCGGATCCGGGTGCCGAGGCTGCTCGGCCCGCCTGTGGTCTGGGTGTCCATCGGGGTGTCCATCGGGCTCTGCCTTTCCGGTCGGTCTGTCAGTTCCAGACAACCAGCCGGACGTCCGCGCGGGCAGGGTCCGAGGTCACTCCCGGACGGGCCGGACGGCACGCGCCGAAGGTCCCGGCACGGTCGGGACCGAGGTCCCTGGCAGTACCGTGGGGACAGCGGCATGCTGAAGCGAGCGCCCGGCTGGGGCGGGGTACGGCGTGAAGCCAAGGAGACGACGATGACGATCAAGGTGTTCCTTCTCGACGACCACGAGGTGGTCCGGCTGGGGCTGCACCAGCTGCTCGACGCGGAGCCGGATATCGAGGTCGTCGGGGACGCGGCGACGGCCGCCGAGGCGGTCGCCCGGATCCCCGCCGTCCGGCCCGATGTCGCGGTGCTGGACGTGCGGCTGCCCGACGGCGACGGCATCAGCGTGTGCCGGGAGGTCCGCTCGCAGATGGACCAGCCGCCGGCCTGCCTGATGCTGACGTCGTTCTCCGACGACGAGGCGCTGTTCACCGCGATCATGGCCGGCGCCGCCGGGTACCTGCTCAAGCAGGTCAACGGCCAGGCGCTGATCGACGCCGTCCGCCGGCTGGCCGCCGGGGAGTCGCTGCTCGACCCGTCGATGACGGTGAAGGTGCTCGAGCGGCTGCGGCACCCGGCCGAGGCGGAGGACCCGCGGTACGCGTCGCTGACCGAGCAGGAGCGCCGCATCCTCGCCGAGATCGCCGAGGGCAAGACCAACCGCCAGATCGCCCAGTCGCTGTTCCTGGCCGAGAAGACCGTGAAGAACTACGTGTCCTCACTGCTGCGCAAGCTCGACCTGGAACGCCGCACCGAAGCCGCCGTCTTCGCCGTCGAACACGCGAAACGGCAGAACCGCCGCTAGCCCACGACGTCAGCCTTGTGCGCGGCCCTCATCGGGTTCGGCCGGGACGTCGACCTCGTTCTCCGCGGCGATGTGCAGCAGGCTGTCGAGCTCACCGGCGTACACGCGCTCGGCATCGAGATCCGCGGCGGCTCGTGCCGCGCGCAGCGCGTCGCGCGCGGCGGCGATCCTGCGGTTCAGTTCGACGGCGAACTCGGTCATGATCTGCCGGCTACCGGACCGAGGCGCCTTCCGGGGTGTAGGTGGCCAGTTCCACCTGGTAGCCGTCGGGATCCTCCAGGGTGAGCGCCTGGGCGGGGGCGGTGGCAGTCGTGCGTGGATGGACCGATCCGTGGACGGCGTGCAGTTGCTCGGCGCGCTCGTACAGGGCGTCGATCGAGGCGTCGGCGATCAGGCAGACGCCGATCGACCCGCGCGGCGCCGGTGTGCCGGCGCGGAGCCGGATCGCCTGCCCGCCGACGACGAACGACACCTCCCCTTCATGGTCCAGCGTCGCGTGAGCACCGGTCAGCGCCGACCACCAGCGCCGGCTCGCGTCGACGTCGGAGACGTTCAGGACAACATGGTCCAGACAAGTGGTGCGAATCTTCATGACATGACTCCTTCCACCACTTCTGACTGTCCTCCGCCGCACCACCGCACGTCCAGACGCAGGCGGGACCGTCCGGTGCCCGTCGTCCCGGCTAGGCGGTCTCGGGCCGCGGGGCCGGGTGCTCGGCCAGGAGCCGGAGCCGGCGTCCGAGATCCTGCTGGTCGACCACACCGAGCAGCCGGTGGTCGTGGTCGATGACCAGGGCGAGGGTGCGTGCGCCCATCCGGACGGCCAGGTCGGCGACGCGGTCGTCCGGACCCGCGACCGGGACGTCCTTGAGCGGGGTTCTGATCTCGGCGATCCGGGTCGACGGAGCGAGGCTGCGCGGCACGCGGACGAGGCGGTGCAGTGCGACCGTTCCGGCGGCGCGGCCGTCCAGGTCGACGACCGGGTAGACGAGCTCGGGGGTCCCGGGGACGATCTCGGCGAGGAAGCGGTCGACGCTCGTCGCGTCGTACGCGATCGCGCGGGGTGCGGACATCACGTCGGCGACCCTGGTCGTCCCGAGGGCGATGCGCAGCCGGGCCGTCTGCGACTCCGCCCCTGCCGACGTCATGATCATCAAGCCGACGAGGACCAGCCAGAGCCCCGCGAACTCACCGGTGAACGACTGCACGAAGCCCAGCGCGATCAGGAGGACGCCGAGGACCTGTCCGGCTCGCGCCGCCCCGGCCTCCGCACGGTCGGGGTCACCGGATCGCCGCCAGAGGACGGCGCGCAGGATGCGGCCGCCGTCCAGCGGATTGCCCGGAAGCAGGTTGAACACGGCGAGGAAGACGTTGATCGTGCCCAGCCAGAGCGCGGAACTCACCACCAGTTGCGGAGCTCCGAAGAGGCTCAACGCCAAAGCGCCACCGCCGGCGACCATTCCCAGCCCGATACTCGTCAGCGGACCCGCCGCCGCGATCCAGAACGCCGACCGGGGCGACGCCGGCTCGCCACCGAGCACACTCACCCCGCCCAGCGCCCACAAGGTGATGCGTTCCACGGGCACGCCGGCTCGTCGCGCCACGACGGAGTGCGCGAGCTCGTGCAGCAGCAACGAGCCGGCGATCAGCAGCCCGCACACTGCTCCGGCCGACCAGTACCCGGTTGTGCTGTGCCCCGGCGTCAGCTCGGGCAGGACTACCGTGGCGAGCCCGTTGGTCACCAGGAAGATCAGCACGAGCAGGGACCAGTTGGCCCCGACGTCGACACCGAAGATCCGGCCGAACCGAACCGTCTGCCTCATCTACCCCTCCAACCACTGCCAAACCACTGCCAATCCACTGCAGCCGCTCGTGCAGCCGGTCCCCGTCGGTGAGGTCCGCGGCGTCGGTCGGTCGTCATCGGGTCGCGGGGCGATGCCAGGTGCTGCGTTCGGTGGCGTCGATGGAGGCGCTGATATCGCCTGCCCAGGCGCGGATCTTGTCCCAGTCGCGGGAGTCGCCGGCGAGGTTGCCGGTGGCCAGGCGGCGGGCCAGGAAACCCTTGGCGGTGTCCGGTTCGAGACGGCCGGCGAACGTCACCGCGGGCGTCGCACCGATCTCGTGGGCAAGCCGGCCGACGGCCGGTGGCATGTCCTGCTCCTCGTCCTTGTCCGGTCCGACGGGACCGCTGTGGAACAGCCAGACCTGGCGCTCGCGGAGCGCGTCGGCGTTGTGGCGCAGGAACCGTACGGCGTCCTTCCGCCACCGGCGGATGTAGATCGCGCTACCCAGGATCACGACGTCGTACCGCGTGAGGTCCTGGACCTGGTTGACATCGAGGACGTCGGTGTCGTGCCCGTGCGCCCGGAGTTCGGCGCCGATCGCCTCGGCGATGCCGGCCGTCGCCCCCGCCTTGCTGGCGTACGCGACGAGTACCTTCTTGGACATCACGACCTCCTTCGATCCTTCCCAGAACATCAGCCGGCGCCCCCGCGCCGGCAGTGCCGAACGACCCGGCTAGACGGGACCTTCGATCGCGGCCTGCGGGATGACCGCGACCGGGCAGGGCGACTGGTGCAGCATGGTCTGGCTCACCGAGCCGAGCACCATCCGGGCGAAGCCGCCGCGGCCGCGGGACCCGACCACGAGCAGCTCGGCGTCGGCGGACCATTCGAGCAGCAGCTCCGACGGATGGCCGGTCACCTCGACGAGTTCGGTGTCGGCCGCGAGAGCGTGCCGGCGGACTCCGGCGAGGAGGGCGTGGTCGTCGTCCTTGTCGTTGGCCCGGACCGCGACGATCCGGGCGGGCAGCCCGCGCCGGCGCGCGTACTCGAGGCCGAAGTCGACCGCGACGTCGGCCGGGCGCGAGCCGTCGTACCCGATCACGACGCGGCTGCCGGCGAGCGCGTCCTCGGTGGGCCGGACGACGACCACCGGGCAGTGGGCGTGCACCGCGAGCTCGGCGCCGGGTGAGCTGACGATCAGCCTGAGCAGCCGTCCGGTGACCCGGCTGCCGATCACGACGACATCGGCGTGCCGCGACGCGACCCGCAGGACGGCGGCCGGGAAGCCGTCGACGCGCTCTCCGGTGACCGGTACGCCGGGCTCGCACTTGCGGGCCAGCTCGACCGCGTCCGCGACGATGAGGTCGGCCTGCGCGCGCAGGCCCGGCGCCATGTCGCTCGCGCCGAGCGGGACCCCGCGGAACTCCGACCAGACGAAGGCGTGCACCAGGTGCAGGGGAACGCCGCGGGCGGCGGCTTCGGCGGCCGCCCAGCGGATCGCGTTCTCCGAATCGGGCCGGCCGTCGATACCGACGACGACCTTGCCGGCGTTCATGGCGTCCTCCACTGCCAGTTCCGGATCTCGGGCAGGTCCTCGCCGTGCTCGAGGATGTAGGCGTGGTGCCGGGCCCGCTGGTCGATCAGCCACTGGCGGACGTCGGCGGCGCGCTGCCCGAGACCGGGCACCCGGTCGATCACGTCGAGCGCGAGGTGGAAGCGGTCGAGGTCGTTGCGTACGACCATGTCGAAGGGCGTCGTCGTGGTGCCCTCCTCCTTGTAGCCGCGCACGTGCAGGTTGTCGTGGTTCGACCGCCGGTAGGTGAGCCGATGGATCAGCCACGGGTAGCCGTGGTAGGCGAAGATGATCGGCTTGTTCGTGGTGAACAGCGCGTCGAAGTCGGCGTCGGCCAGACCGTGCGGATGTTCGCTCGCGGGCTGCAGGCGCATCAGGTCGACGACGTTGACGACGCGGATCTTCAACGACGGCAGGTGCTCGCGCAACAGGCTGACAGCGGCGAGCGTCTCCATCGTCGGTACGTCGCCGGCGCAGGCCATCACCACGTCGGGGGTGCCGTCGTCGTTGCTCGCGAACTCCCAGACGCCGAGACCGCGGGCGCAGTGCAGGGCGGCGGCCTCGGGGCCGAGCCAGTCGGCCTGCGGCTGCTTCCCGGCGACGACGACGTTGATGTAGTCCTTGCTCCGCAGGCAGTGGTCCGCCGTCGCCAGCAGCGTGTTGGTGTCCGGCGGCAGGTAGACGCGGATGACCTCGGCCTTCTTGTTGACGACGTGGTCGATGAAGCCGGGGTCCTGGTGCGAGAAGCCGTTGTGGTCCTGCCGCCACACGTGCGAGGTCAGCAGGTAGTTGAGTGAGGCAAGCGGCCGGCGCCAGGGGAGTGCACGGGTGACCTTGAGCCACTTAGCGTGCTGGTTGACCATCGAGTCGACGAGGTGCACGAACGCCTCGTAGCAGGAGAACCAGCCGTGCCGTCCGGTCAGCAGATAGCCCTCCAGCCAGCCTTGGCAGGTGTGCTCGCTGAGGATCTCCATCACCCGGCCGTCGACGGCGAGGTGCTCGTCGGTCGGCAGCACCTCGGCGTTCCAGGCCTTGCCGGTGACGTCGTAGAGCGCGTCCAGCCGGTTCGAGGCGGTCTCGTCGGGCCCGAAGACCCGGAAGTTGCGATGCGGCAGGTTGGCGCGCATCACGTCGCGCAGGTAGTCGCCGAGCACCCGCGTCGGCTCGTCCTCGGTCTGACCGGGCAGCTCCACCGGTACGGCGTACTGCGAGACGTCGGGCAGGTCGAGGTCACGCCGGAGCAGCCCGCCGTTGCTGTGCGGGCTGGACCCCATCCGGCGCTCGGAGTCGGGTACCTGACGGAGCAGGCGCTCCACCGGTCTGCCGTCCGCGTCGAACAGCTCCTCCGGCCGGTAGCTGCGCAGCCATTCCTCCAGCATCCGCAGGTGATCAGGCGACGTCCGTACGCCGGACAGCGGCACCTGGTGCGCCCGCCACGTCCCCTCCACCGGCACGCCGTCGACCTCGCGCGGACCTGTCCAGCCCTTCGGCGTCCGCAGCACGATCATCGGCCACGGGCGACGCGCCACGTCGTTGCGCGACCGCGCGTCGGCCTGGATGGTCGCGATGTCGTCGAGCGCCTGGTCGAGCGTGAGCGCGAGGGCCTGGTGGACGTGCTCGGGTTCCGCGCCGTCGACCAGGTACGGCCGGTACCCGTACCCCTCCAGCAGCCGGGTGAGCTCGTCGTCGCCGATCCGCGCCAGCACCGTCGGGTTGGCGATCTTGTACCCGTTGAGGTGCAGGATCGGCAGGACGGCGCCGTCGGTCGCCGGGTCGACGAACTTGTTCGAGTGCCACGACGCCGCCAGCGGACCGGTCTCGGCCTCACCGTCGCCGATCACGCACGCGACGACGAGATCGGGGTTGTCGAGTACGGCGCCGTACGCGTGGCTGAGCGAGTACCCGAGCTCGCCGCCCTCGTGGATCGAACCGGGCAGCTCGGGCGCCACGTGGCTCGGGATACCGCCGGGGAACGAGAACTGCCGGAACAGCCGGGCCATGCCGGCCGCGTCGCGGGACACGTCCGGGTAGGTGTCGCTGTAGCTGCCTTCGAGCCAGGTGTTCGCGGCGATCGCCGGGCCGCCGTGGCCGGGGCCGATGACGTACATCATGCTCAGGTCGCGGCGGCGGATCACCCGGTTGAGGTGGGTGTAGAGCATGTTGAGACCGGGCGTCGTACCCCAGTGCCCGAGGCGTCGCGGCTTGATGTGCTCGGCCCGGAGCGGCTCGGTCAGAAGCGGGTTCCCGAGCAGGTAGATCTGACCGGCGGACAGGTAGTTGGCCGCCCGCCAGTACGCGTCCAGGTCGGCGACTTCCTCAGCGGACAGGGGCTTTCCGGTGAGTTCGTGCATGAATTCTCCTCCGAGGCAACGGCGATCCGGTCGACGCCTTCAGCGTCGCGGCAACCGGCGGGGGCGCCCTAGAGGCGAAGGTCCCGGCGGCCCGGGACCCAACGGCTCTGGAGCCGGACTCCTGTGCCGCGGTGAGCTGGTGGAGTGTCGAAGGGAGCCGCGATGACGGCTGTGGAGCACCCGGGCGCGGGGTGGGACGTGCTGGCCGCGGACGGATCGGTGATCCGGATCCGGCCGGTGCGCGAGGACGACGAGCCGGCGCTGACGGCGATGAACAGCCGGGTGTCGGACGAGTCGATCTACCTGCGGTTCTTCGGCATCAGTCGCTTGATGGCCGACGAGTACACCCATCACCTCGCCGTCGAGCACGACGGGCACGTCGCCCTGGTCGCGGAGTACGGCGAGGACGTGGTCGGGATCGCGAGCTACGAGGTGCTCCGGGCGGGCGAGGCCGAGATGGCCTTCCTGCTGCAGGACTCCGTGCACGGCAAGGGGATCGGGACGCTGCTGCTCGAGCAGCTGGCCGCGACGGCCCGGGAGAACGGCATCCAGCGGCTGCGCGCCGACACGCTGGGGGAGAACGCGAAGATGCTGCGGGTGCTCGCCGATTCGGGGTTCGAGCAGGTCCGCAAGCTCGACAGCGGCGTGGTGGAGCTCGTGCTCGACACGGCGTACCACCCGCTGACGCTGGAGAAGATGGCCGACCGCGAGCGGGCGGCCGAGAACCGCTCCCTGCAACGCCTGTTCTCGCCCCGGACGGTCGCGGTCGTCGGCGCGGGCCGCACCCCTGGCGGCATCGGGCACGAGGTGCTGCGCAACATCGTCACCGGCGGCTTCACCGGTACGGCGTACGCCGTGAACCCGTACGCGACGCGGATCGCCGAGGTCGCGGCGTACCCGGCGATCGGGGCGGTGCCGCAGCCGGTCGATCTCGCGGTGATCGCGGTCCCGGCCGAGCAGGTGGCCGACGTCTTGGCGCAGTGCGGCGCGGCCGGTGTCGGCGGCGCGGTGGTGCTGACCGCCGGTTTCTCCGAGCTCGGCGCGGCCGGTCGCGAGCTGCAGCGCGAGATGCTCGCGGTGGCCCGCCGGCACAGCATCCGGCTGATCGGCCCGAACTGCCTCGGCCTGGTCAACACCGCCGCGGAGATCAGGCTGAACGCCACATTCGCCGAGGTGGCGCCGCGGCCCGGTGTGCTGGCGATCGCGGCCCAGTCCGGCGCGGTCGGGATCGCTGTCCTGGAGCACGCCGGGCGGACCGGGCTGGGCATCTCCGAGTTCGTCTCGCTCGGCAACAAGGTCGATGTCAGCGGCAACGACATGCTGCTGCACTGGTGGGGCGAACCACGGACCGCGGTGATCGGCCTGTACCTGGAGTCCTTCGGGAACCCGCGCAAGTTCGGCGGCCTGGCCCGGATGATCGGGCGGACCAAGCCGATCCTGGTCGTGAAAGGCGGACGCTCGGCAGGGGGCCGGCGCGCCGGCGCCTCGCACACGGCCGCGGCGGCGACGCCGGAGACCGCCGTGGACGCGCTGTTCGCACAGTCCGGCGTACTGCGGATGGACACCATCGAGGAGCTGGTGGAGACGGCCCGCGTGCTCGCTGTGCCGCCGCTTCCGCGCGGACGCCGGGTCGCGGTGGTCGGGAACGCGGGCGGCGCCGGGATCCTGGCGGCCGACGCCGCCGGGCGGCTCGGACTCGAGCTGCCCGAGCTGAGCGACGGCGTCCAGCGGCGGCTCGAGGAGGCCGGCGCGGTAGCGAGCGGGAACCCGGTCGATCTCGGTGCGGCCGCGTCTGCGAAGAGCCTGGCTGAAGCCTTGCAGGTGATCAGCGACAGCGGCGAAGCCGACAGCATCGTGGTCAACTACGCGGTGACCAGGGCCGGCCGGGTCGAGGACATCTACGACACCATCGCCGCCGCTGCGGCGCCGGGTGACCTGCCGATCGTCGTGAACTGTGTCGGTTCACCCCGTGCCACTCCGGAGATCGCGCTGCCCGACGGACGGCGGCTGCCGGTGTTCCCGTTCCCGGAGAGCGCGGTCCGTGCCTTGTCCCACGCCGTGCGGTACGCCGAGTGGCGTGCCCGGCCGCAAGGCGTCGTACCCGTGGTGGGCCGTGTTGACGTGGCCGGCGCTCACGGTGTGGTCCGGCGGTTCGTCCAGCAGTCGCCGGACGGCGGGTGGCTGGACCCGCACCAGGCGAACCAGCTGTTGCGGCGCGCCGGAATCTCGGTCATCCCGGTGCTGCCCGCGTCCACTCGGGCGGAGGCGATCGCGGCGGCGGAGCAGGCCGGGTACCCGGTCGCGTTGAAGACCGCCGCGCCCGGTGTCGTGCACAAGACCGACATCGGCGGCGTGCGGATCGGTCTGGCGGACGAGCCGCAGGTGAGCACGGCGTACGACGAGGTGACGGCGGCCGCGGGAGATCCGCACGTGGTGATCCAGGCGATGGCGCCGAGCGGGACCGAGCTCGTCATCGGCGCGGTGCGCGACCAGCTGTTCGGGCCGCTCGTGATGGCCGGCAGCGGCGGGACGCTCACCGATCTGCTGGCCGACCGGCAGTGGCGCGGTCTGCCGCTCACGGACCTGGACGCGGCTGACATGGTGCGCTCGCTGCGATGCGCGCCGCTGCTGGCCGGTTACCGGGGCGCGGACGCCGCCGACCAGGCCGCGGTCGTGGACGTCATCCACCGGATCGCCTGGCTCGCCGAGCAGGTCCCGGAACTGGCCGAACTCGACATCAACCCGCTCGTCGCCGGCCCGTCGGGCGCGTTCGCGGTCGACGTCCGCCTGCGCCTGACACCGGCCGCCCCCGAGCCCGACTGGCACGCCCGCCGGCTGCGCGGCGACTGATCAGCGCCGCACCCGGATGGTGAGAGCGGTCATCGGGCGGGTGTCTGCTCGAAGCGCAGGGCGACGGTGGCCAGGGCGCGGAGTGCGGCGACCGTCTCGGCGATCCTGCGGTGCGAGTCGGTCGGGTGCACGGTGCGGAAGAGGTCGTTGCGGAGGTCTTCGAGGGCGTCCAGAAGGTGTTCGATCTCGTCGACGACGACCGCGTCCGCGCCGCCGCTCAGGATCGGCAGGATGTGGCCGCGGAAGGCGACCAGCGTGTGCTGGGCCTCGGCGAGCCGGCGTTCCTCCAGGAACCAGTTGTCGGTCTGGCTGGATTCGGCGATGGTCGTGAGGTCGGCCTCCCACCGGTCGATCTCCTGGCGCAGCGTGGTCATGACGGCTCCTTCGGGAGGAAGTCGGCGACCGGGCGGCGGGCGGTCCCGGTGTGGGACCGGCTGTGGCCGAAGCGGATGATCATGTGGGCATGGCCCGGGCGGCCGGTCAGGCGCTGGACCTTGCGGCGCAGGTCGTCGTACTCGAGCGGCTGGTTCAGGAACGACGCGCTGACCCCGTCACGGGTCGCGGCGAGCAGCACATGCTCGAGCGCGGTCCCGGCCGCCACCTGGTCGGTGGGGTCGTCGAACTCGGTCGACAGCACGGCGAGATCCGGGTGCTTCTCGAACGTCTGCTCGCCGCGGATCCGGTCGGCCGGCCGCGTCCCGAGATCGCGGACCGCGGACGGGTACGCGGCCGCGCGCGGCCCGAGGGCCGAGCTCGGCACGCCGTCCCCGCTGCGCGCGCCGCCGACCCAGTGCGCCCGCTCGGCGCGGCGCTGCCAGTCGTGGATCTCCCGCAGGTCGGCGTCGAGCACCAGGTCGAGCACGGTGTGGACGTCGTCCTCACCGAGCCAGGTCAGCTCGGCGCCCTCGGCGTACGCCGCCCGCAGCAGCCGCACCCGGACGTCCTCGGTCAGCGGGATCGCGTCCGAGGGGTTCCGGTCGGTGTGCCGGTACGGGATCTGGACGGCGAGGTCGCGCAGCTCGTCGTCCCGGGCGGCGGTCGGCTCGAGCACGACCCGGGCGAGCAGATCAGGCTCTTCCCGCGGGTACGGCGCCAGCCCGAACCAGGTGCCGTACCCGAGGCTCTCGGCCGCGCACCGCAGGTTGAAGGTGGCGGCGCCGGCGGCGATCCGCATCGCCCGGCCGGTCGGGTCCACGGCGGGAAGCGTGCGGGAGCCGTCCAGGTACACGTCGATCACGTGGCCCTCGACCTCGAAACGCCACGGCTGGGTGTTGTGCATGCTCGGCGCGGCCACGGCGGCGGCGAGCAGGGCGTCGACGTCTTTCGCCGGCAGCTGATCGGACACCTGAGGCTCCTCCCACTGGTTCTCCGCCTTCAGGTTCGCCGGTGGGAGGCGTGTGGCGCTGCGGGCAAGAGTCCCGACCTGGGAGGCCCTTTGTCAGTGCGTCAGTCGGTCGGTGCGGTGAACTCGACGACCGTGCCGTGCGGGTCGTTGCCGGCCAGCCGGACCGTGCCGCCGAGGGACTGCGCCCGTTCGGCGAGGTTGCGCAGACCGCTGCGCCGGGTGCTGGAACCGAGGCCGACGCCGTCGTCCGAGACCCGCGCGACGACCTGACCGCCCCCGACGGTGATCTCGACCAGCGTGTTCGACGCGTCGGCGTGCCGCACGACGTTCGACAGCGATTCCCGCACCACCGCGAGGATCTGCGGCCGGACCGACGCCGGCACACCGGTGTCGATCGGGCCGGTGCAGATCAGCCGCGGACGGAAGCCGAGGCCGTCGGCGTACTCCGACACCATCGCCTGCAGGTCGCTGCGCAACGAGCTGGACTCGGGGGCCTGCTGCAGTTCGAAGATCGCGGCCCGCAGGTCGTGGATGGTGATGTCGATGTCCTCGACCGCGCGGCCGAGACGCTCCTGGTGCTCGGGGCGCGCCATCCGGTACATGCCCTGCAGTTGCAGGCCGGTCGCGAACAGCCGCTGGATGACCAGGTCGTGCAGGTCGCGGGCGATCCGGTCGCGGTCCTCGAGGACGGCGAGCATGTCCCGGTCGTGCTGTGCCTGGGCCCGCTCGAGCGCCAGCGTGGCCTGGCCGGCGAACGCCCGGACCAGGTCGGCGCCCTCGGCCAGACGGCTGTTCGCACCCTGTTCCAGCGCCACCACCAACAGGCCGCCGGTGTCGGTCCCGCCCGCCGGCAGCGGCGCGATGGTCGTCCGGCCGAGTGTGGCCGCCTCCGGGAAATCGGCCAGGCCGCCCGCGTCCTTGAGCACCTGGGCGAGATCCTCGATCACCACGACCTGCCCGTCGTCGGAGACCATCCGGCGCAGCACGGGCAGGTCGGCCGGCAGCCTGCGGCCGACGTACCGGCCGTAGTCCGCGGGACCGTCCACCGCCCGCACGACCAGCTCGTCGTGATCGGCGATCAGGACGGCGGCCACCTGTGCCCGGGAGATCTCCCGCGACCGTTGCGCGATCAGCTGGAGCGCCTGGTCGGCGTCGAACTCGCCGAGCATCAGCTGGGTGATCTCGGCGTTCACCTCGTGCCAGCGCCGGCGCTGCTCGGTGTCGGCGTACAGC
Source organism: Kribbella sp. NPDC003557 (assembly GCF_040610805.1). NCBI lineage: Bacteria > Bacillati > Actinomycetota > Actinomycetes > Propionibacteriales > Kribbellaceae > Kribbella > Kribbella sp. NPDC003557. The sequence continues at coordinate 616,510 of NZ_JBEXMY010000006.1, read as the reverse complement.
CGGGCGTTGTCGATCACCACACCGGCGGCCGCGGCCAGCGCCGTGACCGTCCGCTCGTCGTCCTCGGTGAAGTCCGCGCCACCCGTCTTCTCGGTCAGGTACAGGTTGCCGTAGACGTGCTCGCGGGTCCGGATCGGGACCCCGAGGAAGCTCTTCATCGGCGGGTGGTTCGACGGGAAGCCGTACGACCGGGGGTGTTCGGCGAGGTCGTGCATCCGCAGCGGCTCCGGATGCTCGATGAGCAGGCCGAGGATGCCGTGTCCCTCCGGATACGGGCCGATCGCGGCGATCTCGCCCTCGGTGACGCCGTGGGTGATGAAGCGGACCAGCCGCTTGCCGTCCGGGCCGACCACACCCAGCGCGCCGTACTGCGCCCCGACGAGCTCACAGGCCGCCGTGACGATGCGGTCGAGCGTGCTGTTCAGGTCCAGGTCGGCGCCGATGCCGACGACCGCGTCGAGGAGCGCGCGGAGGCGTTCCTGATACTCCATGATCTCGTCGACGCGGCCGAGGAGCTCCTGCAACAGCGCGTCAAGACGCACCCGGGACAGCCCGGCGTACTCCAGCGCCCCCTCGTCCCAGGTCCCGCGTGCCGCGTGCGAGTCGCCTGCCACCCGCTCAGCCTAGGGAAAGGTGCAGGCAATGGGAAGGTGATTCCGGTCTAGGCGCCCTCGCGTGGCCGCTTTCCCCAGGGGACGAGGCGTCGCCCGTGCACCGACTCGACCCCCACCCGGACCAGTTGCGGGTCCTCCATCGGCAGCCAGGAGCGCACCGGCAGGGTACGGCGCAGGTCGGCGGCCTCGTCGTCGCTGACCACCGAGAGGTGACCGATCGCGGTCACCGTCCAGCCGGTGTGCCGTTCGAGGTCCACGTCGTCCGCCTCGAACGCCACCACGTCGCCCCGTTCCGCGGCCCGGAGCTTGTCGCCGCGACCCGAGCTGAAGACCACGGTGTCGGCGTCCAGGAGGAAGTTGACCAGCCGGACCGCGGGCAGACCGCCGGACGTGTACACCAGGCGCCCGATCGGTACCGACTGCAGCAGCCGCAGGCATTCGTCACGGCTCACGATCTCGAGCCGTGAGTGGTCGAAGTGAGAGGTGATGGTCATCGGACTGCCTTCCCTGGCTGCGTGAGGCAACTTTCGCGAGATCCACGATCGTGGAGTAGGGCCGAAGGTCCCGGACCACCGGGACCACGCGGCCGGGGCACTGGTCATCGCGGCAGGTGACCTTCGGCCCGTGCGTGTGGCCGGGGTGCGGCGCACGCTGGGCAGATGAACGTGTTCGGCAGTTCGACAGCACTTCCCCGGGAACCGTGGTTCCGGCGGCACCCGGCGGCCGCACTGGTCGTCGCGGGTGTGCTGTTCGCCGCGGTGTGGCTCGTGCGCCTGGTCGACGGTGATGCTGTCGACGCGTCGATGCTGCTGTTCACGCTCCCGGTCGCGCTGATCGCGGTCGCCTTCGGGCGGCGTGCCGGTCTCGCCGCGGGGACGCTGGCTGTGCTGATGGTCGTGACCTGGGTGGTGGCGACCGGCACGGACCTCGGCCCGGTGGGCTGGATCGCTCGCTGCCTGCCCGAGCTGCTGCTCGGGTTCCTGCTCGGCGACGCGTCGGACCGGCTCCGCCGGGCGGAGGCCGAGCGCCGCCGTCTGGAGTCCGGGGCGTTGCTGTACCGCGAGGCGATCGAGATCAACGACTCCCTGGTCCAGGGGATGGCGGCGGCCCGCTGGGCGCTGGAGGCGGGCCGGGCGGACGACGGCCTGAAGACACTCGAGAACACGATCGGCGAGGCCCAGGACCTGGTCTCCGACCTGATCCGCCAGGCCGGCATGGGCGCCTCGATCCACTCGGAGTAAGGACTTCGGACTCCGGGAAATGACGACGTACCAGGCACGGCGCCGGGACACCGGCGCCGTGCCTGGTAGGTCAGTTGCTGGAGTGCCCGCCGGCGATGGGGGAGCGGCTGGGGTACGGGCCGGTGGCGTAGCGGTTGACCTCGGCGACGGTGCCGTCGGCCTCGCGGATGATGTGGCACAGGCCGTTCCACCTGGCCACCTCGACGCCGACGGCGATCAGCCGGACCCGGCTGGGGCCGGAAGCGAACGGCTCCGGGGAGTCGCAACGGCGCGTGTGCCAGGCGCCGTGCTCGTAGTAGGTCTCGACGTCGGCGTGGAGTTCGGTACCGCCTTCGGGGGCGGCGGCTTCGTACGTTGTCTCGTACGTTGTCTCATGCGTTGTCTTGTGCGTTCTCATGGTCCGGTCCTCCGGGCAGGAGTCCTGGCAGCGCCCCCAGACCTGGCCAGTTGAATCGACGGGGTCCAGCAGAACACTGCCGCATCCTCGTCGCCGGGCCGTGGGCCGAAAGTCCCGAAAGCGCGAGGACAACGGTCCTGACCTCGGGCAGCGCGGGCGGTCTGCACAGCCTGTTGCGACCACGCGGCGAGTGGTAACGTCAGGTCATCATCGAGGTGGCCCTGGACCCGGCGCCTGTTCGTGTGCGCAGGGGGTCACATGCTCGTTTCGCCGGATCGCTCGATCGTTGACGCCGAAGAATTCTCGTCGGCCGCCGGGGCGATTCCGGCTGCGCTCTGTGCGCACCAAGAACCTCGGAGCGTGACCGCTCGTCGCGACCCGGCTCGGCATCCGGCCGGGAAGTGCGACGGCAGCCGCTCTGGCGGGAGGGCAGAAAGATGACGGCCGCGTATCTGGACCGGCTGGCGCACTCGGCGCGGTTCGACTCCTGGCGGACCGAGGAACTGGCGGACGCGCTGGTGAGGCTCGACGCGGAGATCGGCGAACGCTGGGAGTCGCCGGACGCCGGCCCGAGAGTTCTCAACATCCGCCTCCAGGTGTATCGGCAACGCCTGCAACGGGAACTGGATCGCCGCGCGGCGGGAGGAGACGGATGACGCGCTGCTGACTGACTGCCGCATCGCGGTGCGGACTCGCCGGGACGCCGGACGACGCTCCTCTCGTCGTCCGGCGGTGGGAGGGGTGCCCGGCGACGGCCGGCCTCCGCCTGTTGCACACCGATGGCGCATGGTGCAGCGGGCGGAGGCCCGGCTGCTTTCGGCACCGGCAGCGTGCGCGGTGCTGACGAGGCCGGCGCTAGCGGGGGCTGTGCGCGGGGAGAGTGAGCGTGCCGTCGAGGACCGCGGCGGCGACGCCGACGAGACGCTCTCCGTTGTTCCTGGCGTGTCGCCGCATCACCGTGAAGGCATCGTCGAGGCTGAGCCCGAGCCGCTCGGAGAGCAGCCCCTTGGCCTGCTCGATGAGGACGCGGCTGTCCAGAGCCGTCTGCAGCTGGTCGGTACGGATCTCGAGCTGGGCCGCCTGGTGACTCTCGATGCCGAGCGCCACCGTGCTCGCCAGCACCTGCCCGGCCACGAGCGCTACGTCGGACAGGCCGCCCGGCTCACTCATGAACATTGTCAGCACCCCGATGGTCCGAGCGGGCGACGGCAACGGAAAGGCGTGCACGGCTTGGACGCCGCGACGTCGCGCGACGGGGGCGAACCGGGGCCACCTCCTGTCGGCGTCGAACGCATCGAGGCAGTCGACGCGCGCACCGCGGTCGTAACTGTCGTGGGCAGGTCCCTCGGCGACTCGCAGCTCCGCTTCCTGGAGCCGGCGGACCGGCGCCGACGACGCCGCGGCGACGCTCAGCGTGCCCTGCCGATCGACGAGCAGCAGCGCCGACGCGGTCACGCCGGGCAGCCTCGCGCATTCTTCGGTGAGCCACGCGAGGGTCCCGGAAAGGTCCTCGTCGGTCACCAGCCTGGCGACGAGGTCGGACACGGTATCGCAGGCCTGATACCGGACGTCGTCCATAGCCGTTCTACCTCCTAGCGGGTGTCCAGGCGCAGACGCTTCGCGACGATCCTCCGCGCGACCTCGGTCACCTGTTCCTCGTGGGCGAAAGCCCAGGCCCTGATCAGTGACGAGGCGTCGTCGACACTGCAGTCGTTCTGCGCCGCGACCATCCCGACGGCCTGATGCAGCACCAGCCGCTGGTTGGGTGAATCGAGCACGTCGGCGGTTCCCGATGCCTCGGGCGCGAGCCCGGCGACGGTCTCCGCGGTCAGCAGCATCGTGTGCGTCAGCGCGTCGGCGAGCTCTTCGAGCTCTCCGGTCAGCGGCCCGGGCAGCTCGGGCCGCGGCGGATCGAGCACGGTGAGCGCACCGACGCAGCGGTCAGGCGGTCCCAGCGGGACGACCGCGAGGGCGTGCACGCCGAGCGCGGCGATCGCGGGTGAATAGTGCTGCCAGCGACACCACAGCGCCTCCCCGGTCGCGACCACCGGCCGGCCGGTGGAGGTCGAGTCGTGCATCGGTCCTTCACCCAGGGTGAGCTCCAGGTCCTGGGCGGCCAGCGCGATCTCGTCGGAACCGGTCACGGAGGCTTCGGTACGCCAGGAGTCCAGCAGGGTGAGCCCTGCGCTCCGGGCGCCGGTCAGTTCTGCGACGGCCGAGATCAGCCGGGGACGCTCTTCGTCCAGATCGTCCGCCGAGAACCATCGGGTGAGGCGGCGGATGTGGGCCTCGTGCAGTTTCGCAGCGGTCAGATGCCGTTCCTCGCCGCGGCGGTGGACAGCAGCCATCCGTTGGTGGAGAGCGCGCATCGAGGCGGGATCGGTGATCAGCAGCCGCTCGTGCCGGCGGGCGATCGCGGCAGAACGGTCCGCTCGGTCGCGCTCGATGGCGGCTCGTTCCCGAGCGGGTCCGATCCAGAAGGACAGTCCGCTCACCACCTTCGGAGTCTAACCCTCATCCTCGGCCGGCCGGACCTCTTCGACCGATAAGACGACGCCTTCCGCCTGGTTGGCCAGCGGCGAGCAGACGACCGAGCATTCGATCTTCCGGCCCCTCCGGTTCACGGCGATCACGCTGACCGGCTCGGTCCGCTGACCGGACGTCAGACAGCGCTGCACGACGTCGACGAGGGCGTCGGTCGGCAGGCCGAAATCGAGCTGGAAGAACGGCTGCCGCTGGACCTCGTCGCTGCGCAGCCCCCACAGTTCCTCCGCGCCGCGGTTCCAGCTGCGTACCCGGAGCTCGCGGTCGAGGACCACTACCGCCGCGGCGACACTGGCCAGTACTCCCTCGAGGAAGGTCCGCGCCTCGTCGAGTTCGGTACTGCGGATGCGGATCTCCTCGTTCATCGTCTCGAGTTCCTCGTTGCCCGACTGGAGCTCTTCGTTGGTGGTTTCGAGTTCCTCGTTGGTGGACTGGAGTTCCTCGTTGGTGGTTTCGAGTTCCTCGATGCTGGACTGGAGCTCTTCGTTGGTGGTCTCGAGTTCCTCGTTCGTGGACTGCAGCTCCTCGTAGGCGGTCTCCAGGTCCTCTCGGTTGCGCTTCACCTCCAGCTGCAGCCGGGTGAGGGTGGTGGAGTCGATGAAGGCCACCGACGATCCGACGACCATGCCGTCGTCGGCGGTCAGCGGCTGGACGATGATGTCGAGGTACTGCACGTCCTGGGCGGACAACCGGCGTTCCACGGCGTTCACCCGGACGGTGCGGCGCTCGGAGTGCGCCTGCTCGATCAGCGAGCGCAGCTCGGTCGGCCGGTAGGAGACCTCGAGGTCGCGCAGCGGCCGGCCGACGTCCTGGGAGGTGAGCCCGAACTGTGCTCTCGCCTGACTGTTGACCTGGGTGATCGACCCGTCCAGATCGAGGGCGATCATCGCGTTCGGGGCCGTCTCCATCACCAGATCGCGCAGTTGCCGGCGGCGCGCAGCGTCCCGCCGCTCGACGCCCGTCGGCGCGGTCAGCTTCAGCGGGGTCGGCTGGTGCGGCGGCTCGGAGCGGCCTGCCCGGCGCCGGAACACGCGCTGGCGCATGCTGACGACGTCGAATCGTTCACCGTCGGACAACAGCATCTCGGCCTTGCCGAGGAACAGGTAGCTCTCCGGGCGCAGGGCGAAGTGGAACCGGTCGATGATCTGCGACTGTGCCTCCACGTTGAAGTACATCAGCGTGTTGCGGCACACCAGCAGGTGCAGCCGGGAGATCGGCGCGTCCCGGGTGATGTCGTGCCGGCCGAAGATGACGCGGCGGCGCAGATCGGACCGGAAGACGAAGCGGGAACCGCTCTGCTCGAAGTACTGGTCGCGCAGGTCGCCGGGAACGGCGTCGAGGGCCTTCTCCGAGTAGGCGCCGGTCCGGGCCTCGCGCAGCGCTTCCTCGTCCACGTCGGTGCCGTAGATCTTGACGCGTCGCGCACACTCCTCGATGCCGAGCGCCTGCGCGAACATGATGGCCAGCGAGTACGCCTCCTCGCCGCTGGAGCAGCCGGCACTCCAGACCCGGATCTCCTGGTCGGAGCCCGCGTTGCTCAGCAGGTCGGGAATGATCTCGCGCTGCAGGTAGGCCCAGCTCTCGGTGTCGCGGAAGAAGCTGGTGACGTTGATCAGGATCGTGTTGAACAGGAACTCGAACTCTTCCGCGCTCGTCTCCAGCAGATCGCGGTAGTCCAGGTAGTCGCCGACTCCGACGTCGCTCATCCGCTTGCGCACCCGGCGGGCCAGCGAGGACCGTTTGTAGCCGGTGAAGTCGAAGCCGCGCGCGTCCCGGATGAACGCGAGCAACTGCTCCAGGCCGGGGTTCACGCTCTCGTCGGTGTCCTCGGCCATCACACGCTCCTCGCCTCGACCAGGGCGACGATGACGCCCGGGATCTCCTGCAGCGGCAGGACGAAGTCGACCGATCCGGTGCCGACCGCCGCCTCCGGCATTCCGCTGAACTCCGCCGACTCCGGATCCTCGACGATGACCGTGCCACCCCGTGACTTGACCGCACTCACACCCATCGCCCCGTCGCTGCCGGATCCTGTCAGGACGCAGGCTATCGCCCGCGCGCCGTAAGCCCCGGCCACGGACTCGAACAGCAGGTCGGCCGACGGCCGGACGAAGTGCACCAGTTCGCTGCTCGACAACGTGAGCTCGCCGTCGGCGCCGACGAGCAGGTGCCGGTTGGGCGGCGCGACGTACACCGTGCCCGGCCGTGCGTGCTCGCCCGCTGCGGCGAGCTTCACGGCCATCGCACTGCGTCGCCCGAGCACATCGGCGATCACGGTCTCATGGCGTGGATCGAGGTGCTGGACGATCACCACCGGTACCGACAGACTTCGGGGGAGTGCGCCGAGCACCATCCCGAGCGCCCGGATGCCGCCGGCCGACGACCCGATGGCGACGATGTCGAACCGGTCACGCTGCTCCGTCACGAGGGGCTCCGGAGGCTGGTTCATGAGCTGGTGCGAGGATGGCGAACACCTTCCGAGCCTAGCGGATTCGTCGTGTCTGCCGAGGGCTTTCGGGGTGCGTCAGGTGGGGAGAGTCCAGCGACAGCTGTCGCCGGGTTTGAGCTGCCGCGTACGCCCGAAGCAACGGACGGCGATCGCTCTGCCCGGCCCGGGATCGATCGTGACGGCGACGGCCGTGCTCGTGATCGTGACCGTCGTGCGGTGACCGTGGTAGCGCAGCACCATCTCGAGCGCTCCGAGCCTGGCCGGCCAGTGCGGGCGGAAGCGCAGGACGCCGCCGGTCGTGGTGAGTCCGGTGAAGCAGCGCTGGACGAGGTCCGCGGCTCCTGCCATCGCCGCGAGGTGGACACCCTCGGCGGTGGTGCCGGTGCGGAGTGCGTCCCCGGCGTCGCTGTGCAGGGCCTGTTCGAGGAACGCGAGGGCGCGGTCGGGGTCGAGCGTCGCGAGGCCCCAGGCGTGGACGACGGCGCTCAGCGACGAGCCGTGGCAGGTCCGAGCGAGGTAGTACTCGACGGTCTTGCGGATGATCTCGGCCCCGAGCGGGTACCCGAGCCGCTCCATCAGCGCGTAGAGGTCGCGGCGGGGGAGCAGGTACAGCAGCATCAGGACGTCGGCCTGCTTGGAGACCTGGTACGTCGTCACATCGCGCCCCTCGGCCTCGAGGATCCGGTCGAGCCGCCGGATGTCGCCGTACTGGTCCCGGTACCGCGGCCAGTCGAGTTCGGTCAGTTGTTCGTAGCCTTCGAACTGGCTGATGACGCCGTCGTGGAAGGGCACGAACATGCGGCGGGTGAGTTCGTCCCAGTGGTTGCGCTCCTCCTGCCGCAGGCCGAGTGACTCGATCAGCTCGGTGCGTCGCCAGGCCGGGAGCAGGTCCAGGGCGCGGGCGGCGACGCCGAACAGCCAGACGGCCATGACGTTGGTGTACGCGTTGTTGTCGATGCCCGGCTCCGCGCGGCCCGGGTACGCCGTGTGGAACTCGTCGGGTCCCATCACGCCCCGGATCACGTAGCGGTCGCGGCCGGCGTCGTACTCGGCGAGGGCCGCGAAGAAGCGGGCGACCTCGACGATGACCTCGGCGGCGTGATCGGACAGGAAGTCGGTGTCGCCGGTGGTCTCGACGTACTGCCACATCGAGTAGGCGACCGCCAGGCCTACGTGCCGCTGCCGGAACGACACGTCGTCGGTCCAGTGCCCGGAGAGCGGGTTGAGGTGCAGACGCTGGCTCTCCTCGCGCCCGTCGGAGGCGGACTGCCAGGGGAACATCGCGCCCTGCAGTCCGCTCTGCTGTGCCGCGAGCCGGGCCGCAGGCAGCCTCCGGGCGCGGTAGCGCAGCAACGCGCGGGTCAGTTCGGGCAGCCGGAGCGTGAGCACCGGGAAGACGAAGAGCTCGTCCCAGAAGACATGTCCGCGGTACGCCTCGCCGTGCAGCCCGCGAGCGGGTACGCCGGCGTCCGTGTCCGGGCTGTGCGGCGACACGGTCTGCAGCAGGTGGAAGATGTTCAGCCGGAGCGCGGCCAGCGTCCCGTCGTACGCCTCCTCGAGCTCCACGCTGAAGCGCCGCCACAGCTGGGACCAGGCCAGCACGTGGTGCTCCAGGAGATCACCGAGGCACGGCGCGCACCCCAGTGCGAGCTCGGTGGCCAGTTGCGGTTCGGAGATCCCGACATCGCGCGAACCGTGGAGCGCCGCGACCTTCTCGACGCCGACCGTGTCGCCCGCGCTCACCGCGACCGTGAGTTCGGCGTACGCCGAGGTGTCGTCGGTCCTGGTGATCCAGCCGTCGAGCGCCGATCCGTTCCGGGTGGCGGTGACCCGCGTGCCGACGCAGACCCGGTGTCGTGACTGGGTCGTCGCGGCCGTCACCACGAGATTGCCATCGGCAACCAGTGGCGCGACGCGGGTCAGGTGCCGCCCGGCCAGTTTGCGGTATCGCTCGACGCCGGAGTTCGTCACGTCGCCGTGCACCGCGGACCCGATCCGGAGCCGGCCGGACCAGTTCACCGCGGTGACGGCGAGCGTCTGCCCGGCGAGGTGCGGGTCGGCCATGCTGATGAAGCGGCGCTCGACGCCGTGGATCTCACGCCCGGCCGCGTCCCGCAGACGGAACCGGCGGGTCACCACGCCGCGGCGGACGTTGAGCTCCAGGTCATGGTCGAGCACCTCGGTGGTGTCCGGCGTCCACCACTCGCCGTCGTCGGCGGCAAAGGTGAGAGGCAGCCAGTCGGGAAGGTTGACCAGGCTCTCGTTCTCGACGCTGACGTCGCCGATCGTGTCGGTCAGGCGGTTGTAGTAGCCGGCCAGGTACGTCCCCGGGTAGTGGTGGTCGTCGGCAACCGACCCCGCCCACGCCCCGCGCGTCGCGAAGTACCCGTTCCCGGTGGTGCACAGGGCCTCCCGGCGGCGCTCGTCGCTCGGGTCGTAGCCGCCGAACGCGAGGATCCAGTCGGCCACAGCGTGACGCGCCGGGGGGTCTGCCGGATGCTGGGACATCAGCGGGCCACGTAACCGCCGTCGATGTACAGCTCGAGGCCGGTGACGAACGAGGCGTCGTCGCTGGCCAGGTACGCGACGCCCGCCGCGACCTCCTCCGGCCGGCCGAGGCGGCCCATCGGCGTCAGCTGCGTCATCACGTCCCAGAACGGCGTGTTCCGCGCCGTGTCCAGGATCGGGGTGTCGATGAAGCCGGGATGGATCGAGTTGACCCGGATGTTGTCGGTCGCCCAGTGCAGCGCCGCGTTCTTGGTGAGGGTCCGGACCGCGCCCTTCGCCGCGTGGTACGCCGGCGACGTACCGAAACCGCCGCTGGTGCCGAAGATCGAGCTGATGTTGATCACCGACGCGTGGCCGGACGCCTTCAGGTACGGCGCGGCGGTGCGCATCCCGAGGAAGACCCCGGTCTGGTCGACGTCGATGGTGTGCTGCCAGTCCTTGAGCGTCGTCTCCTCGATCGTCGCCAGGTCACCCATACCGGCGTTGTTGACGAGGATGTCGATCCCGCCGAACTCCGCGGCGGCGAGCTCGCAGACGGCCCGCCAGTCGGCTTCGCTCGCGACGTCGTGCCGGGCGAACCGGGCACGTGCCCCGGAGTCCCGCAGGCCTTCCGCCACGGCCTCGCCGGCCTCGACCGCGATATCGGTCAGCAGGACCGCCGCACCCTCGGCGGCGAGCCGCCACGCGGTGACCTCGCCGATACCGCTGGCCGCACCGGTCACCAGCGCGACCCGATCATCAAGCCTGCCCATGTCGTCGCTCCCCTCCGGTAGCTGCTACGGCTTCAGACTCGCAACGGTGCGGGCGGCCGGGCAGGTCCGTTGGGCCCCGAAGCCGGGGCATTGGTCCCGGCCGCGCCGCTTCGGGGCGAAGGTCCCGGGCCGGTCGGGACCTTCGGCCCTTCGACCGGCCCACCGCTCGCAGTCCACTGGAAGTGGCGAGGAGGACCCGGCGGAGCCCCGGTCCCGCGAGCGGATGACCGCAACGGACGCCGAGGCTTCGAATCACCAGGGAACCGGATCCTCCTCGTCATCGTTCCGGCCCGGTCCGACGGGCATCGAACGAGATGCCGGAGCGCGGGGTCAGGGGCGCGCTGCTCCAGCCGCCGGGCGCTGGGCGACCGTCACCTCACCGGTCGCGCGGCGCCCGCTCGGTCCCGCGGTATTGGGGGTGGGTTTCGATGGCGAACCCGGTGATTCACTTCGAGATCGGTGGTCGCGATCTCACGCGGATGACGTCCTTTTACGGCGAGCTGTTCGGCTGGAACCCGCAGCCGGCCGGACCGGAGTACGCACTGGTGCCGGCAGGTACCAGCGGTGGTCTTGGCGGGGGCCTGTTGCAGACCAGCGGCGAGATGCAGCCGTACGTGACCGTGTACGTCGCGGTCGACGACCTGCGGGCGATGCTCGACCGCGCTGCCGCGCTCGGCGCGAAGACGGTGGTCACGCCCACGATGATCCCGGGCGTCGGCGAGTTCGCGCTGTTCGCGGATCCCGACGGCAACGTGATCGGTCTGCTCCATCAGCAAGCGGAGGCCGTCGCATCATGAAACGCCGGTCCACGATCGCGGTCGGCGTGGACGGGAGCTGGGCAGGCAACGGCGCCGTCGATTGGGCGTTGCACGAGTCGGAGCTGACCGCGGCCCCGATCCGGGCGGTGCACGTGATCGACGACCGGCCGCCGCTGGGTGCGTACTTCAACTTCCCCGGCGCCGACGCCGCGGCCAGGGCTCTGGTCGGCGAGGTCTGCGCGTACCTCGATCATCACGACCGTCCGGGACTGCACACGGGCCTGGTGTTATGCGGTCCGCCGGCACATACGTTGGCGGGCGCCACCGGCGGCGACCGGATGCTCGTGGTCGGGCGGCAGGGCCGCAGCGTCCTCGGCCGGTTGCTCATCGGGTCGACGGCCGAGGCCGCGGCGCACGAATCCCGGACCGCGGTGGTCGTCGTACCGCCGAGGTGGCGGCCCGGCGACCCGCAGGCACCGGTCGTGGTCGGCGTCGACCGGCCCGACCGCTGGGCAGCGGCGGTCGACTTCGCCGCGCGGTTCGCCGCTGAACGCGATGCGTCGATCCAGCTGGTGCACGTCTGCAAGACGATCACGCACGACGAAGCTGTCGAGGACGCCCGGCGCAGGCTGGACGAGATCCTCGGCCGATGCCGCGACGAGCACCCCGGCACCACGTTCCGCCCCGAGCTCAGACGCGGTCACCCGGTCGCGGCCCTGACCGCCGCGGCGATCGAGGTGAACGCCCAGCTACTGGTCGTCGGCGGCCACCCCCACGGCCGGGTCGCATCAACCGTCCTGAGCGGAACCGCCCACGGAGTCCTGCAGCACGCACCCTGCCCAGCAGCAATCGTCCACCAGCCCGAGAGGCCGCACTGAGGAGGTGCTCGACCATCGGGCCTCGACGCGCCTCACGTACCTGGACAACCTCAAGGTCGTCCTGATCGCCGCGATCATCGCGCTGCACGCGATCCTCGGGTATGCCGGCATCGTCGAGGCGTGGACGTACTCCGAGTTGCGTGAGGTGACGCTCAACCCGGTCGTGGAGACGGTCCTGATCGTGCTTGTGGGGCCCTTCGGTTTCTTCGTGATCGCGCTGCTCTTCCTCGTGGCCGGGCTGCTGACACCGGCGTCGTACGACCGCAAGGGCGCGCGCCGGTTCGTCACCGACCGGCTGCTGCGCCTCGGCGTACCGTTCGCGGTCTACGTGTTCGTGGTGCAGCCGACGCTGGTGTACGCGGTCGCGCACCCGTTGGGCCACGCGCCAGGTTCCTACTGGGACGAGTACCTAGGGGCGGAGCGGCAGCTCGACACCGGGCCCTTGTGGTTCGTCGGGGTGCTGCTGATCTACTCGCTCGGGTACGCCGGGTGGCGCCGCGGGAGGAGAGCGCATCACGCCGTACGGCCGATAACGCTGAAGACTCTGGTGCTGACCGCGCTCGTGGTCGCTCCGGCGTCGTTCGCCATCCGGCTGGTCTACCCGTACGGCTCGGAGAGCGGGTTCTCGGACCTGAACCTGTGGGAATGGCCCGCTTGTATCGCGGTGTTCGCGCTGGGAGTCGTCGGCTGCCGGCAGGGCTGGCAGTTGGCCGTGCCGTCCGACATCTCCCACCGTTGCCGAGCGGTGACGCTGTTCGCGGTTGTCGCGATGGCGGCGCTGCTGTTCCTCGCCGGCGCGCTGGACGCGGTCGACGACGCGCTCGGAGGCCTGCACTGGCTTGCGGGAGCGTTCGCGGTCGTCGAGGCGATGCTGACCGTCTTCGGTTCAGTGTGGCTGTTGAGCGTGGCGCAGCACCGGCTGGCCCGGCAGTACCGGTGGGGACCCGCGGCGAGCCGGAGCGCCTATGCGGCCTTCGTGCTCCAGACCGTGTTTCTGGTCGCGCTCGCCGTGGCGCTGCGACCCGTCGATCTCCCTGCTGAGGCCAAGGCGCTGATCGTCGCTGTCGGCGGCATCGGCGCGTCGTTCGGCGTCGCCTGGCTCCTGGTCACGGAGGTGCCAGGCGTCGCGCGGATCCTCTGACTCGGGCCGTTGCCGTCAGAGCGTGCTGAGGCGGCTGATCTGGACGCCGATGACGCCGCGGACCGTGCCGGCGAGGACTTCCGCGAGGTGGCGTTCGCGGGGGTCGGTGGGGCCGATGACGGTGACGATGCCGTCCTGGACCTGGACCTGCCAGTCCGGGCTCTCCGGCTGGAGGAGCTCGGTCACCTCGGTCTGGATGCGGCGGTCACGGTTGGCGAGCAGGTGGATCACGTCGCTGCGGCTGATCATCCCGACCACCCTGTCGTGTTCGACGACGGGCAGGCTCTTGACCATGGTCGAGCGCATCAGGTCGATCGCCGCCTCCAGCTCCTCGTCCGGCCGCACCGTCACGACCAGGTACGTCATCACCTCGGCGACCCGGCGCGGCGGCGTCGGACCGGGGACCCGGACGACGGTGACCGGGACGCGGTCGCTGATCAGGTTCTCCTCCTCGACCAGGTCGGCCTCGCTCACGATCCCGAGCAGTGCGCCGTGCCGGTCGAGCACCGGCAGCGAGGTGATCTTCGCCTCGTCCATCAGCTGCAGCGCCGACGCGATCGGAGTCTCCGGCGCCACTGCGATGACGTCTTTGGTCATCAGCTCCCGGATCAGCATCGCCCTCACCTTCCTCATCCACCAGATCTTGCGCCCAGCGTCGCTCGCACCGCCCGGAACCAGTAGGGCGAGAGGTCCCGCCAGGCCGGGGTACGACGACCTGGTCAGCGGCCGAGGAGTCTGTCGAGCCAGCTGCCGCCGGTGCGCTCGGCCTTGGGGTGGCCGGGGCACCACTGGTCGGCGGGGACCATCGCCTTGACCTGGGCGACGTGCTGGCCGCAGCCTGCCCAGGTCGTCTTGGCGCAGGTCTTGCAGCTGACGGGTCGGCACATGGGTTCTCCTTCGGGGTGATTCGGGGATTCGGATGGGGCAGGGTGTCAGGCGTCGGGTCCGACGAGGTGCAGTCCGGCCTTCCTGGCGTTCTCGAACTGGTCGTCGACGGCGACGGGCCGGCGGCCCGTCGCGTCCAGGAAAGAGGCGGCGATGGAGGCGCGGTAGCCGGCCGCGCAGTGCACCCACACCTCGCCGGGCGGGACCTCGGCGATCCGGCCGGGCAGTTCGTGGATCGGGATGTTCACCGCGTCCTCGATCCGCGCGGCCCGGTGCTCCTCCGCGCGCCGGACGTCCAGCACGACGACGTCGCGATGGTGCCGGACCTGCTCGAGGTCGGCGAAGGTCGCCGTCGGGAACGACACCGGCACCTCGGAGGTCCAGTCCCGCGGACCTCCGGTCGCGTGCGCCGCGGGACGGTCGATGCCGATCCGGACCAGCTCCCGCTGCGCCCGGGCGACGTCGTCGGCGGTCTCGCCGAGCAGGGTCAGGGGAGTGCCCCACTCGATCAGCCAGCCGAGGTACGTCGAGAACGAGCCGTCGAGCCCGAAGTTCAGCGTGCCGGGCGCGTGCCCGGCCGCGAAGGCGGTCCGGGTCCGCAGGTCGACGACCCACTCGCCGGCTTCGATCCGGCGCCGCAGCTCCGCGGCATCCGCCCGCACGGGCAGCGACAGATCGGGCGCGTCGGGGCCGGCAGAGTTGGCGGGCGCCATGTGCACGTAGTACGCCGGCCAGGCACCGAGGCCGGCCAGCAGGTCGCGGACGTAGTCCTCTTCGTCCTGGGTCAGGGCGGGGTTGGAGCGCTTCTCCTGCCCGATGGTGGATTCGGTCGCCTCGGACTGCGTCGCGGAGCAGAACGAACCGAACCCATGGGTCGGGTAGACGCCCGTCGAGTCGGGCAGCTCGCCGGCAAGCCTGTGGGCCGACGAGTGCTGGTGGCGGACCAGCGCGTCGGTGTGCTCCGGACCGAGCAGGTCGGGACGCCCGGTCGCGCCGTACAGCAACGAGCCGCCGGTGAAGACGGCGACCGGCTCGTCGCGGTCGCTGAGCGCGTACGACAGGTGGGTGAACGTGTGCCCCGGCGTGTGGATCGCCCGCACCCGCATCCGGTCGCCGACGTCGATCGTGTCGCCGTCGCGGATCGGCGTACGGTCGAAGCCGACCCGGTCGTCGGCGTTGACCAGGTACGCCGCCCCGGTCGCCCGCGCCAGCGCGAAGCCGCCGGTGACGTAGTCGTTGTGGATGTGTGTCTCGAAGACGTGCGTCAGCCGGACACCGTCCGCGTCGAGCAGCTCGAGGACGCGGTCGAGGTCGCGCTGCGGGTCGACGACGAACGCCACCGCGCCGTCGTGAACCAGGTAGCTGCGGTCACCCAGTGACGGCGTGTCGATCACGCGAACGGTCACGCCGGACCGCGGTACGGCGTGGTGCTGGTCGGTGCCGGTGTCTCGCATCGAGGGTCCTCTCCCGGCTCGTGGAAACGTCGAACCGTATCCCCCTAGGGGGATCTCTCGTCACCGTAACATATCCCCCCGGGGGGATGTAGACTGAGCCTTCCACCCTGGGAGAAGGAGCACCGATGGAGCTCGAGACCGCCGAGATCAAACCCGTCATCGCGCGGATGAAGCGCGCCCAGGGACACCTGGGCAGCGTGATCCGGATGATGGAGGAGGGGGCGGACTGCGAGGCGGTGCTCACCCAGCTCGCCGCCGTCAACAAGGCGCTGTCCCGCGCCGGCTACGCGATCGTCGCGACCGGCCTGCAACGCTGCCTGACCGACGAGGACAGCGACGTCGACGTGGCCAAGCTGGAGAAACTCTTCCTCGCCCTCGCCTGAATGCTCTCGCCTGGCGTGCTCTGTTGCTATTGCTCGTCGACAGCGCGCCCGACGTCGTGCGACGGACGCAGGGTCAGCTCGGCGAGTCTTTCGGTGGGGACGCGTTCGATGCGGGTCCAGCCTTTCCAGCCTCGTTCCTCCAGGAGGGCCAGGACCCGTTCGGCGCCGGGGGAGACCTCGAGGATCGCGGTGTCCATCAGGGTCACCAGCTTGTCGTCGAGGCCGTATGAGCCGGCCTCTCCGGCGTGCACGGCGGCGACCATGATGCGCTCCAGGATGTCGACCACCTCGACGATCCGCGCGTCGTCCGGCGGCGAGTCGAGGGCCTCGTTGACGATCCGGTAGAGCTTCAGCATCTCGGGGTGTCGCAGCGCCTCGTGCTTCTTCGCGATCACGGCGTCGATCAGCTCGGGTACCTGGGCGGCGACCATGATCCAGGCGTCCCGCTCCATCTCGATGTACTGCTCCTTCATACCGAGCTCGCGCAGCCGGTCGAGGTAGTCGACGACGCTCTGCGGCAGGGCCAGCTGGTCGCCGGCGGCGAGTCGGGCCAGCCGTTTGCGGGTGTCCTGCAACCGCCGGACCTCGGCGCGTAGTTCCTTGTCGATCTCCTCGACGCCGCCGGAGAAGTCCTCCGGGGCGGCGTCGAGGAGCTCCTGCACCCGCGCCAGCGGTACGCCGGCGTCCGCGAGCGTGCGGATCCGGATCAGGCGGACGACGGCGGCGGCGTTGTACGTGCGGTACCCGGACCGGTCCCGGTCGGGCTCCGGCAGCAGCCCGATCTTGTGGTAGTGCCGGACCGCCCGCACCGTCACCCCGGCGTACGCCGCCAGCTGGCTGATCGTGAGCATGCGCTACAGCCTGCCTCACGCGACCTTGCGGCGATAGGCAGCCATCGCGAACGCGTACGCCACGACCAGGACGCCGACGCACCACGCCAGCGCGGTCCAGATGTCGTCGCCGACCAGCTGCCCGGCGAACAGCTGCCGGATCGTGTCGACGATCGACGTCACCGGCTGGTGCTCGGCGAACCATCGCACCGGTCCGGGCATCGTCTCCGTCGGCACGAACGCCGAGCTCACGAACGGCAGGAAGATCAGCGGGTACGCGAACGCGCCCGCACCCTCGACCGTCGACGCGGACAGCCCGGGAATCACGGCGATCCAGGTCAGCGCCAGCGTGAACAGGAACAGCATGCCGGCGACCGCGAGCCAGTCCAGCACGCCGGCGTCCGAGCGGAAGCCCATCAGCAGCGCGACCCCGACGACGACCACGAGCGAGATCAGGTTCGCGACCAGGGACGTGACGACATGCGCCCAGAGCACACCGGACCGGATGATCGGCATCGACTGGAACCGTTCGAAGATCCCGCTCTTCAGGTCCATGAAGATCCGGAACGCGGTGTAGGCGACGCCGGACGCGACCGTGATCAGCAGGATCCCGGGCAGCAGGTAGTTGACGTAGGCATCGGCCCCGGTGTCGATCGCGCCGCCGAACACGTAGACGAACATCACCATCATCGCGATCGGCGTCAGCACCGTGGTGATGATGGTGTCCAGGCTGCGGGTGATGTGGCGCAGCGTCCGGCCGGCGAGCGCGCCGACGTCGGTGAAGAAATAGGTGCTCATCGCTGGGCCTCGTTGCTGGTGATGGCGAGGAAGACTTCCTCGAGGGTTGGCTGCTTCTCGACGTACTCGACCTTGGCGGGCGGCAGGAGCTGCTTCAGCTCGCGGAGGGTGCCGTCGACGATGATCCGGCCCTGGTGCAGGATCGCGATCCGGTCGGCGAGCTGTTCGGCCTCTTCGAGGTACTGCGTGGTGAGCAGCACCGTCGTCCCGTGGCCGGCCAGCTCCTTGACCGTGTTCCAGACCTCGATCCGCGCCTCCGGATCGAGTCCGGCGGTCGGCTCGTCGAGGAAGATCACCGGTACGTCGCCGATCAGGCTCATCGCGATGTCCAGCCGGCGGCGCATCCCGCCCGAGTACGTCGCCACGCGCTGCGCGGCCGCATCGGTGAGCGCGAAGCGGCGGAGCAACTCGTCGGCGACCGCGCCGGGGTCCGGGACGTGCCGCAGCTTCGCGACCAGGACGAGATTCTCCCGGCCGGTGAGGATCTCGTCGACGGCCGCGAACTGCCCGGTGAGGCTGATCGATCGGCGGACGTCGGCCGCCTGTGTGGCGACGTCGAACCCGTTGACGACGGCCGTGCCCGCGTCGGCCGTGAGGAGGGTCGAGAGGATCCTGATCGTGGTGGTCTTGCCTGCCCCGTTGGAGCCGAGCAGGGCGAAGATGCTGCCGGGCGCTACGTCGAGATCCACGCCGCGAAGCACCGGTTTCTGTCCGTACGACTTCTGCAGACCCTGCACGTGGATCGCAGGATCGACGGTCGATGTCACTGTCATACCGGCAGCGTGCAGGGTTGACCCTGCGTCAAGGTCAAGCCGCCGCGACCGGGCTGTTATTCGATTGACGGTGCCGGTGACGGGCTGGTCTGCTGTCAGGACGTGCGCCGGACCGGCCGGCGCGGACCGGAAGGAGGAAGGCCATGTCTGTCCTGTCCCGTAGCTTTGCTCTGAAAGGTCTTTCGGTTTGGTATTCGCACGTTCGTTCAGCTGTGAACATTGCGGCGTAGAGGTCTCCCTCGACGCCCCCGGAACCACCCATCGCAATCACTGCCCGAGCTGTCTGTGGTCGCGGCACCTCGACCGCAACGTGCCGGGCGATCGCAAGGCGGACTGTGCCGGCGGCATGGAGCCGATCGCGGTCACGGTCCGCGGCGAGGGCCGCTGGGTCCTCGTCCACCGGTGCACCAACTGCGGCCGGCTCCGGCTCAACAAGACCGCCGGTGACGACAACGTCCTGCTGCTGATGCGGCTCGCGGCGCTCCCGCTGACCATGCCGTTCGTCCCGTTCGCCGCCGAACCCGGCGCCAACGGGACCATCAACGGCAACGGAAGCGGCAACGGCAACGGTTCGCATCCGGCCGGTCGCAAGCCGAGAGCGCGCAAGGCCAAGGCGGCCGTGCAGCCCGACGCGACGTGATGCGGGCGGGTCTGGGCGATTCCGGTCGCCCAGACCCGCTGCTTTACTGAGGATGTGCGTCCGTCGGGTGCGGCCGCGGTGCTGGTGGCCGCGGTCCTTGGACTGACCTCGTGTACGTCTTCCCGGCCGCACGAGACGGCGTCCATCGAGTGGGGGGACTGCGCGGGCGTCACCGACGTACACGCAGCGAATCTGCCTGCGCAGCGGTCTGCCCGGCTCGAATTCCGCTGCGGCGCGGTGGACGTCGACCTCGATCCCGCCCACCCGGAGGCCGGAACGCTCGCGGTCCAGCTCATCCGGGTCCACCAGTCGGGCGGTGCCGAGAAGGAGCCGCTGCTGCTGATCGCCGGCGGTCCCGGTCAGTCCGGGGTGGAGTACGCCGTGGTCGCGGCCGGGCTGCTACCGGAGGCGCTGCTGGATCGGTTCGACCTGATCGGCTTCGATCCCCGCGGCGTCGGCCATTCGCAGCAGATCCGGTGTGGGCACAAGGATTCGGACCCGCCCGGGTTACCGGATCTCCTGACTCCCGCGGGTTACAGCCGAGCCGCGGACACGATGCGCGCGAGGACCGCCGAATGCGCGACGGCACTGGGGTCCAAGGCGGCGCTGTTCAGCACGACCGCGACCGCGGTCGACATCGACCGCATTCGCTCGGCGCTCGACCGGCCGGCGTTGACGTACCTGGGCTGGTCCTACGGAGCCAAGCTCGGCGCGGAGTACGCCCGCCTGTACCCGGACAAGGTGCGCGCGGCCGTACTCGATGCCCCGAGCAACCCACGGACGACCTGGATCCAGACCGTCGAGCGTCAGGTCGCGGGCTTCGAGGACGCCTTCGACGAGTTCGCCGCCTGGTGCGCGACGCAGGAAAGGTGCAGTGCCCTCGGCGCCACCCGCGGCTTCGTCACCGGCCTGGTCCGCAGGGCGGAGAAGTCGCCCATCCCGAGCGGGAGGCCGGGCGACGACGAACCGACGTACGGCACCGATGTGCTCGACGCGGTGGTCGGCGCGCTGTACGACGACGCGCGCTGGCCGGATCTCGCCGACGGGCTGGCAGAGGCCACGGCCGGCGACTCGGGCACGCTGCGGGACCTGGCCGACGCGGCCCGCAGCGGGGATGATGCCGCGGACGCGCAGCTCGTGATCAACTGCAACGACAGCGCGCCCGGGCCGACCGAGACCGAGATCAAGGCGGCCGGCGCGCGCTTCGCCCAGCGGTACCCGCTGTTCGGGGTGTGGCTGTCATGGTTCTTGTTCGGGTGCACGTTCTGGGAGCCGGACCGGCACACCCTGCAGCCGCCGGTCGCAGCCACCGAACACCCGATCCTCGTGATCGGCACCCGTCACGACCCGGCCACGCCGTACAGCGGAGCGGTGGACATGGCGGCCAGCCTGGGTACTGCGCAACTGCTGACCTGGGAAGGCCAGGGCCACGGTGCTGTCGGGCGCAACGAGTGCATCACCCGGCTCGTCACCGATTACCTGGCCTCCCTGGCGGTCCCGTCCCGCAATACCCGCTGCCCGGCCTGACCGGGATCAGGTGGTGAGCAGGGTGGCGAGACTCGTGCGGGCCCGGGCCACCCGGGATCGGACGGTACCGACCGGGCAGCCGAGGTGGGCGGCGGTCTGGGCGTACGGGACGCCGGCGAGCTGGGTGAGGACGAAGACCTCGCGGCGGTCGCCGGGGATCTTGTCGAGCAGCTCGGTCAGCGCGATGCCGTCGTCGAAGCCCGGGAGGTCCCGCGGCTGGGTCTGCTCGGCGGCGAGCTGCCAGTCGTACCGGGAGATCCGCGGCCGGGCGGCCTTGCGGCGCAGGTCGTCGGCGACGGTCCGCCGGGCGATGGACAGCAACCACGTCCGCGCCGACGAGCGTCCCTCGAAGCGGTGCAGACTCTGCAACGCCCGCAGGAACGTCTCCTGGGTGAGGTCGTCGGCCGCGTGCGGGTCGGCGCTCAGGTGTGCGACGTAGCGGCGGACGTCGCGGTGCAGCGCGCGGATGAAGTTGTCGAGGGCAACGAGGTCGCCGTCGCGGGCCGCGAGGGCCAGTTCGGTCGAGGTTTCGTCGAGCAAGGCAGAAGCCATGGCTTGAGTCCTTCGGGAGTCCAGGATCCGGCGGCGCGCGGCATCGCGCGTCGCCGGTGAGCGGAGGGCCGGGCAGTACCTGCCCGGATGGGTCGTGCTGTCAGAAGGCAGCGGTTCCGCGGGGTGGACCTCTCGAAGTGATGGCATGACCGAGCAGCAGGTCGGTGTACGGCGTGGGGGAGTGGACGGCCTGGATCCGCGGCCGGTGCGCGGTGATCTGTGGTGACGCGAGCAGGCGCAACGGCAGCAGGACCAGGCCGGCGACGGATCGCAGGACGGCGAACGCGGCCCGCTCGCCGTACGCGAGCCACAGGCCGCACAGGAACGCCGCGAGCAGGTGGGCCGCGAGCATGCCGAGCGACGACGTCCCCGTCATGTGGCCCGTCATGTGGCCCGTCGTGTCGCCTGGCATGTGGTCGTGCAGCGCGGGCGGTGCGGCCATCGACTGCGCCAGGGTGAACACGGTGTGCAGCGCGGCCTGGGCGACCAGCGTGGCAAGGACGACGAACGGTACGTCGCGTTCGCCGTCGGCCACGATCCACGCGGCGGTCCCGATCGACGCCGCGCCCGCGACCATTGCCCACCACGGGACCGGCGTACCGGACATCACGACGTGACCGAGGGCGGCGAGCAGCACGCAGGTGGCCGCGAACATCGCGGCCCGTGCGGCTCGGAACCCCAGGCTCTCCTGCATGGCGCACCCATCGTCGCATCCCGTCCAACCGTGTGTCCCACGCCACATGCGACGGAAGGAACCGGGCGGACCGGCGATCCGACTCCTGTTCCGGACCGTGCGGAGAAGGAGTGGACGTGAGCGCAGTACAGGAGCTGGAGGCCCCGGCGAAACGGACCGGCGGCAGCCCGCGGGGGACCGGGCTGTTCAGGGCGTTCTGGCGGTGGCACTTCTACGCGAGCTTCCTGGTCATCCCGGTCCTGCTGGTCCTGGCCGCGACCGGGTTGATCTACCTCTTCCGGTTCCAGCTCGAGCCGATGCTGCACGCCGACCTGATGAAGGTCGACCAGCCGGCCGGTCTGGTCGCGCAGCCGTACGAGACCCAGCTGGACGAAGTACGACGCGCCTTCCCCGACGCGACCGTGGTGTCGATGACCGAGCCGTCCGCGCCGAATCGCTCGACGGTTTTCTCCGTCGACACCGCCGCCGGCTCGCGGGACGTGTTCGTCGACCCGTACGAGGGCAAGGTGCTGGGCTCGCTCGACCCGGACCGCACGTTGTCCGGCGCCGCCATCCTGCTGCACGGCGAACTGATGGCCGGCCGGTGGGGAGACTCCGTGATCGAGATCGCCGCCTGCTGGGCGATCGTGATGGCGTTGACCGGCTACTACCTTTTCGTTCGCGGCAGGGTCGCGCGAGCGCGTCGGCGAGCGGCTGGTGCGGCCGGCGCGGTCCTGCGGTCGCGGCACGGCCGGACGGGAGCGGTTCTCGGTCTCGGGCTGTTGTTCCTGGTCGTGTCCGGCCTGCCGTGGACCGGGTTCTGGGGCGCGAAGACCCAGCAGCTCGCGACTCATCAGGGGACGTCGTTCTGGGCCGAGGACCCGGGCGCGCTGTCGAACCCGACGTCGACGCTGGACGAGTCGCTGCCGCACAGTCACTCGGTGCCGTGGGCGCTCGGCAAGTCCGAAGTGCCCCGCTCGGACCCGGCCAACCGGAACCGTTCCGTGGCCACGGTCGACACCGCGATCGCGGTCGGCGAACGCAACGGGCTGCGACGCCCGATGACGATCGCGCTGCCGAGCGGCGACGAGGGCGTGTTCTCGGCGATCGGCTACGCGTTCAGCGACCCCGGCAAGGAACGCACGCTGCACGTCGACCGGTACGGCGGGGGCGTGGTGTCGACGTACGGCTACCGCGACTACCCGGCGCTGGCGAAGGTCGTTGCCCAAGGCATCGCTCTGCACGAAGGCCGGCGACTGGGCGTCGTCAACTTCTGGCTGACCACAGCCTTCTGCCTCGGCGTGATGTTCATGTGCGTCACCGGCCCGCTGATGTGGTGGCGCCGCCGCCCGAAAGGCAAAACACTCGGCGCACCCCGCGGCCGCCTCCCCCTCCGCGCAACCCCGGGCCTGGCGGTCCTCGTCGCCGCCCTCGCACTCTTCCTCCCACTCTTCGGCATGACATTGCTGGCCGCCCTGCTCCTCGACCAACTACTTCTCCGCAAGCTCCCGGCCCTGCGGTCCTGGTTCAACGTCCCCGACCCGTCACCACGAGCCTGACGCCACCCACCCCAGACAGCCCCACGCGTGCTACGCGGCCGCTCCTTCGTCGCTACGCTCCTCAACGCGCCCGCTACGCGCGCTCCCACCCACCCCAGACAGCCCCACGCGTGCTACGCGGCCGCTCCTTCGTCGCTACGCTCCTCAACGCGCCCGCTACGCGCGCTCCCACCCACCCCCGGCTACCGCCGGACCATCCACTTCCAGCTTCCGCCGGGGGTT
>NZ_JBEXMY010000006.1:557521-592834 GCF_040610805.1 Kribbella sp. NPDC003557 | reverse complement strand
TTGCGGGCTGGCGCCGCGGGTTTCCGGCTTCCGCCGGGGGTTGCGGGCTGGCGCCGCGGGTTTCCGGCTTCCGCCGGGGGTTGCGGGCTGGCGCCGCGGGTTTCCGGCTTCCGCCGGGGGTTGCGGGCTGGCGCCGCCGGTTTCCGGCTACCGCCGGGCCTGCGGGCTGCCGCCCGCGAGTTCGCGCTGCCGCGCGGGCGGAAACCGCGGGCCTGTGTGCCGAGCAGGACGCCTGCCCTCGTTCCGGCGTTGCCGCCCCAGGTTCGGCGCTGACCCACTCGAGCTCGTCTGTCCGTAGCCATGGACGCGCTGCCTGATCTCGGCGAGGGCGACGAGCCGGTCACTCGGGAGGTCCTCCGTCGCGCCGAGCCCAGGCGCTCGAGCCGGTCGTGGGTGTACGTCGGCTGAGTCTCACCCGCGGGTTCGTAGGCCTTCACGGATGAGGGTGTCGAGGTGTTGCCAGGCCGGTGACGACTCGTTGATGGAGGATTGGACGAGTTCGGGGAGGGCTGCCAGCTCGGCGGGAGACTCGGTGAGGTCGGCGGCGGGGTAGCGGTCGAGGGACGCGGTGACGATTCGGTGGGCCAGGTCGGCGAGGGCCGGGTCTGCGGGGTCCAGGTCGTGGGCGCGGTCGTACTCGAGGTAGAGGCGGCGTAGTTCCGGGTCGTTCTGGGCTTGGGACTGGTCGATGAAGTAGCGGCGGGCCGTGTCCGGATACGTGGCGAACGTGAGGATCCACAGGTCCCGCTCCAGTGCGATCCAGCGGTCGGAGAAGCCGAGGTCGTGCAGCCGGAGGAGGTGCTGCTCGACCTCGGGGGGCAGGAACGGGCTGTTGCCGGCGGCAAGGTGCTGCAGGCGCGTCCGGGTGGCGGTCAATCGTTCGATGCGTGCGGTCAGCTCGGCCTCCGCCGCGGCGGCTGCTGCCTCGAGCTCGGCCGGTGACCCGGTGGACAGCCGCGCGATGGTCGCGAGCGGCAGGCCGGCCTCGGCCAGGGTACGGATCTTGACGAGCTCGACGAGGTCCTGCGCGGAGTACCGGCGGTAACCGGACTCGTCGCGCGGCGGCTCCGGGAGCAGGCCCTTGGCGTGGTAGACCCGGATCGTCTTCGTCGAGACACCGACGTACTGTGCCAGCTGGCCGATGGTGATCACGACACCAGCTTGACCCTTCCCCTGGGGCAATGTCGCACGATGCCGGTATGACGAGCTTCGATCGGGAGACCCTCCGCGCACTGGCCGACGAGGGCAACGAGCGCGCCCTGGACCGGCTGGCGGACCTGGCCGAGGAGCGCGGCGACGTACAAGAGCTGAGTGACCTGCTCGACGAGGGCTGCCTGCACGCGGGCGAACTCCTGACCCGCCGCGCCGCAGCCGCCCGCGACCTCCGTGAACTCCAACGCATCGCCGACGCCGGCTACGACGAGGCAAGCGAAGTACTCGACCGGTTGCTGTCCGTCGACCCCGACTGATCCAAGTATCGTGGCGGTATGAGTGTGCAGCGGCGGCCGACCATGTATGACGTGGCCGCGCTGGCGGGGGTCTCGCATCAGACGGTCTCGCGGTACTTGCGGTCGGATCCGACCGTGCGCGCGGACACCCTCGTACGGATCAAGGCCGCGATCGACGAGCTGGGCTACCGGCCGAACCTGATGGCGCGGGCGATGCGCACGCGCAGCACCGGGGTGGTCGCAATCATTCTGCCGGGGTGGACCGGGCCGGAGCGGACCGTCGCCGCGGCGTGCGAGGAGGCGCAGCGGCTCGGGTACCAGGTGGAGATCGTGATCGGCGTCGACGAGGATCCGGCCGCGCTGAGCCGGCTCGCCGACGAGATCCTGGGCCGCGGGCAGGTCGACGGCGTGCTGTCGGTGACGCCGCTGACGGTGAACACGAACAGCGCGGGCGTCGTCGTCCAGACCGCCGAGTTCGACCATCGGCTGCATGCCGTCGAGGCGGTCGCGGCGGACGAGGCGACGATGGACGAGATCCTGGAGCGGCTCGCCGGGCTCGGGCACCGCGACTTCTTCCACGCCGCGGGGCCGCAGGACTGGAAGTCGGCGCAGCTGCGCAAGTCCGGGTACTTGAAGGCGTGTGAGCGGCTCGGTCTGCGCTCACACGGCGTGTACGACGGCCCGTGGCATCCGGAAACCGGGGCCGGCGCGGTGCGGTCGCTGCCCGACGACACGCCCGTGACGGCCGTCGTCGCGGCGAGCGATCACATCGCGGCCGGCGTGCTGCGCGCGGCGTTCGAGCGCGGCTGGCGCGTGCCGGACGACCTGAGCGTCACCGGATGGGACGACCTGACCCTCGTTCGGTACGGGACTCCCGCGTTGTCCACGGTCCGCGTCGACCGCGAAACCTCCGGCCGGCACGGCATGCGCCGCCTGATCGCAGCCATCCGCAACGAACCCGAACCGCCCCCGCTGGCCGCGGCCCCGACCGAGATCGTCTTCCGGGAAACCACGGCCGCACCCCGGAGCGGGCCCCGCCGGAGCTGACAGCGGCCGGCGGGTTGTTTCACCGCTGACGGGTTGCAGCGGGCTATCGGTGAAACAACCCGCCAGTGGCATGGTCAGGTGAGGACGAGGGCGCCGAGGTGCCAGAACCGGTCCGGCTCGCTGTCGAGGACCAGGTCGGCGGTGCGGCCCGTGGGTCCGCCGTCGAGGTCGGCGTGCAGCCAGGTGAAGATGCCGCCGGGCAGGTCGGTGGACGTGGCGAGCACTTTGTTGCCTTCGGCGATGATCGTCGGGGGACAGTCCGGACCGCCGTCGCCGACGAGTGCCGACAGACGGACCGGGCCGGGCGGCAACGTGATCCGTAGCGTGCGCGCCGGGTAGTCACCGCAGAAGTCCCGGCGAAGCGCGTCCCAGGTGCTGCCGCGATCGCGTCCCTGCGGTGCCGTGCCGACCCATCCGTAGCCGAGAGTCGTGTTCCAGGTGCTGCTGGGGGAGACCCGCGCGTAGCCCGTCACCAGCGGGCTGTCGGCGGTCCCGATGTCCAGCGCGAGATGGCACTGCGCGGCGTCCGGCGTGACGACGAAGGTCTGGTGCCGCGAACTCAACGCCGTCTGCGCCGGTGTGATGTCGATCGACAGGTCGACGTGATCCGCGATCAACGGCGGTGTCACCGGCAGGACGACCGTTGCGGCTGCACCCGATCCGACCGTCGCACTCGCCGTATCGCCCTGCCACCCCGGGTCCACCGGGTGCACAGTCGCCTCGAACGACCGCGCCGTGCTCGTCGCGTTGGTGACCTCGACCGCGAGACTGTTCGCCCGCCCGCCGATCAGGAGTTGCCCGTTCGGATAGGCGAGCTGCAACCATCCCGGCCCGCCCGACACGATCCGCGAGTAGCCGTAGAAGTACGAGACGATCGTGTCCCGCCAGCGCTCCGCCTCGATCACCTGCGCGTCGAACGAGGCGGCGATGTCGTCGTACCGCGCCCGGTCCACCTGTCCCGCCAACCGGCCCCACGCCCGGCGGAACGCCACGGCCCGCTCGTAGCCGTCGAAGTGACTGTCGTAGATGTGCTGGATGACGGTCTTCCCCGAATGCAGCTGATGCGTGTACGGCGCCCAGTGCATGAACAGCAGCAGCTCGTCCGGGCAGTTCTCCAGCGAACCGTAGACGTCCTGCCAGTGCTGCGTGTACAGCCCGGTGAATCCGCTGCCGGTCGCCGCGGTCCGGTCGAATCCGGTGCCTTCGGCGGTGGTGTGGTGCGACAGGTTCTGCGTGGTCGTCGGCGCCGGCGCGAAGTGCGAGCCGAGCGGATACGTCAGATAGCCCATGCCGAGCGGCGACGTGTAGCTCTCGTACGTCTGCCACGACTGCAACATGATGGCCTTCAGCACTGACTTGAGCTGCGCGTCGGCGCCGAACGTGAGCTCGATCCACTCGGACACGATCTCGTCCGCGGACAGTCGCGGGTTCCACGCCAGCCGGGCGAACCCGTGCGTGTTCGCCGCGCCGAGCTGGTAGCCGGTCCAGTCCCGGTCGTCGCCCAGATTGACCACGCCGGCCAGACCGACGTTCTCCTGGTCGTACGCGACGCCGGTCACGATGTCCGCGACGGTGGACGCCTTGCCGGTGCGCGTGTCGAAGCCCAGGATCGACTTCCACTCCGGCACCAGGTAGCACAGATGCGTCGAGTGGCCCGTGTACTCCTGCGTCACCTGCAGTTCGATCATCTGGTTCGTCCGCGGCAACCCGCCGAACAACGGGTTCACCGGCTCCCGGACCTGGAAGTCGATCGGTCCGTTCTTCGTCTGGACGACCGCGTTGCCATGGAACTGCCCGTCGAGCGGATGGAAGACCCGGTACTGGTACTCCGCCCAGTCGTCGAACCCTTCGTGCACGAAGGACCGCCACACGAGCTTCCCGTCGTACGGAGCCAGGCGGTCGGCGAGCATGTTGGCGCCTTCGGCATGCGTCCGCCCGTAGTCCAGAGGCCCCGGCTGCCCCTCGGAGTTCGCCTTCACCAGGAACCCGCCGAAGTCCGGGATCAGCCGGTAGATCTCGTCGATCTTGTCCTGCCACCACTGCTGGACCCGCGCGTCGAGCGGATCGGCCACGGTGATGGGCGACGGCTGGTCCTTGGTCAGCGTGATCGGTGCGGCGTAGTTGGCCGACAGCCACAGCCGCACCCCCCACGACCGCAGTACGCCGGCCAGCGCCGCCAGGCCCGGCAACCGCTCGGAGCGGAGGAACTCTGCGCTGGCGTTGACGTTGTTGACGACGGTGTGGTTGATCCCGACGGACGCGAGGATCCGGGCGTAGTCGACGTACCGCTCGCGGAGCCCGGGGAGTTCGTCCCAGGCGAAGATCGACTTGCCGGCGTACCCGCGTTCGATGCTGCCGTTCAGGTTGTCCCAGTGGTTGAGCATGCGCAGCGGGGCCGCGGGCCGATCGGTGAGGTCCAGCCGGTCGAGCGGCCGGCGACGTTGCAGCTGCTGCAGGAACCGGAACGCGCCGTACAGCGCTCCACGCTCGCCGGCCGCGGTGATGTCGAGCCGATCCGCGCGCCGCTTGATCGTGAACCCCTCCGCGCCGAGGGCACTGTCCGCACCGGTCCCCACGACGACCGCGCCCCTGCCGATCTGGTCGCGCACCGGTATCGATCGCCCGAGCAGGCCGGACAGTCCCCGGGCCAGCTCGGCACCGGCGGATCGCAGTACGGCGTGGTTGCCGAGCACAACGACATGCGTGAACGCGGCGCGGTAGCGCGACAACAGGGCGCTGTCGTCGACCAGCCGGTAGCGCAGCCAGAGGTCGTAGCCGTCTTCGTCGGCCGGTACGGCGAACGCGGCGCCCGGCAGGAGACTGGCGGCCAGCGCACCGGCCGCACCGGCGGCCAGCAGAGTGCGGCGGGTGATCGTCATCGGCTGCTCCCTCGTCATGACTGGTACGTCCGCACGTAGTCGAACCGGGCCGTCGTGCCGGTGCCGCCCATCGAGATGAGACCGAGCTTCAGCGGTCCGGCGTCAGCGGGCAGATACCAATAGCTGCCCCACTGCCAGTGCCGGCCGTCCAGGCTCGTCGCGGCCTGGAACAGGTGCTCCCCGGTGTCAGGCTGCGTGGTGTGGCGCAACCTCAACCACAGGGTGTCGGCGCTCGGACCGAGCTGGATCGCCTCCGCCCAAGGGGTCGCGTCCGCTCCGGGCCACAGGAAGGCCTGCTGGACGGCGCCGGTGCGTGTCGGTGCGAGCTGCAGGGATTGGGTCCGCGATGCCCAAGCGATCAGGCCGGCGCGGGCGTTGCCGGTGCTGCCCGCGAACGGCAGCGACAGGCGCGTCTCGACGGTGTAGTCACCTTGCGGTGCGTCGCGCAGGAGCACGGTGGCGAGGTTGTCCTCCTTGCTGAGGTCGTTGGCCTGGGTGTCCCAGACGAGCTGACCGTTCTCGAGGCGGCCCTGGTTCGCGCCGGTCCATTGCCAGTGCGAGTCTGCGTGGTCGAACTCGTCGCTGAAGCCGGGGAGAAGCTTGCCGACCCGCGGGTCGGCGACCTTGTGCGTGACAGGCTCGTAGAGCTTTGTCATCGCGAGGTTGTCGCCCTGGGCCGGACCTGCCAGACCGATCTGGGCGGGGCCGGCGAGCCCGCTCGCGAGTCGCACGTCCAGTTCGCCCAGCGCGTTGTCGCCGAGCGCGGGGGCGACCTGGACGTTGGCGCGGTCGCCGCGGACCTCGACACTCACGGAGTGCCAGGTGTCGTACCGGAAGCCCTGGTAGAGCCTGGTTTCCGAGGTGCTGACCAGCCTCCCGCCGACGCGCTGCTCGACGCGGAGCGAGCCGCGGGCCGGGTCGAGCCAGGCGACGGAGTAGTTGCGCGGCGAGTGGTACGCGAAGACGAGTCCCGCCCGGCCGGTCGACGTCCGGAGGTCGCCTTCGACACGGTAGTCGGCCGGACCGCCGGCACGGCTCACCAGGAGCGACGAGGCATCGGCGGATGCGGCGTACCCTCCGCTCGATGCGTCCTGGCCGACCGTCCACTCGCCGCTGAGCGCACGCCAGTCGGACAAGGAGGTGGAGTTGAAGGCGCTGCCGATGGTCGGCGCAGCGGCGGGTGCCGGCTGGGGTTGGTCGGAGGTCCACAGGCCGGCGCGGACCGTCGGCCAGCCGTCGATCCAGTCGAGGCGGTCCATGGACTGCGGCCGGCCGCCCCAGGTGTGGTCGGCACGGATGTCGGAGTTGACCAGGTTCCACTGCTGCCCGGAGCGGTCCACCGTGACCGCGTTGTGCCCGGTGGCGGACAGCGAGTTCCCGTTGAACGAGTTCACGATCGTGCCGCCGGGGCGATCGGCGGTGAGCGATACGCCGTTCTCGTCCACGAACGGGCCGGTCGGCGAGGTCGAGCGACCGACGAGCACCGGGTAACCTCCGCCGCCGACGTTGCCGATGCAGCAGCCGTAGCCGGAGTAGAACAGGTAGTACCAGGGGCCGCGCTTCGTCACCCAGGTGCCTTCGCCGCGCTCACCGGCGACGACCTGCTGCGACGTACCGATCGTACTGCGGCCGTCGGGCGACAGCCGGACGACGTGCAGACCGCCGCGGCGGAACGAGCCGTAGTACAGGTACTTCGTGCCGTCGTCGTCGATGAACATCATCGGGTCGATCTCCATCACCTCGCTGTCGGCGACGAAGTCCACGACGGGATGGCCGATGTCCTTCCAGGGGCCGGCCGGTGAGTCGGAGATCGCGAGGCCGATCGCGGCGCCGAGCGGCGTGGAGCTCGGGGCCGAGTAGTACATGTAGTACTGGCCGTCGACGTACCGGACGTCCGGCGCCCAGTACCCCTTCTGCGGCCAGGGCGCCCACTCGGGATGGTTCGCGGCGCTGAATGCGTCGCCGAGGAACTCCCAGTGCACGAGGTCGAAGGAACGCACCATGGGGATCAGGTGCTGCGGGCCGCCGTTGTCCGCGTTCTCGCGGGTCAGGCTGGTGTTGGTGGCGTAGGAGTACCAGGCGCCGTCCTTGGCGCGGATCAGCCCGACGTCGGAGAACGCCTGGACGATGTCACTCATCAGCGGATTGGTCGAGGTGCTCCGCGGGGGCGCGGCGCCGACCGGCGGCAGTCCGACGCCGGCGATCAGCGCCGCCACCAGGCCGGCGAGGAGCAGACGGAACGACACGGTTCGAGGCATGACAGCAGGTCCTCACTGGGCGGGGGAGGTCTGACAGCGATCAGCTGCTCCGCGAGCGGGGTCGCGGTGCCGTGTTATCGATCACCCAGACCGTAAGTGATCGATAACATTCCCGCAAGAGCTCGTCGGCCGGGAGGTTCGGCGACCACGAATCGCGCGTCGGCCCGTGTGGCGCGAGGCCCGGTGGGACACTGCGGAAGGGCGGGGTCACGGAAGGGAGCGGTGAAGGTATGGGTATCGCTTACGAAGTCGGGCTTCCACTGGTGGCTGACGCGGACGTCAACGCGCCCTGGAACGGTCACGACACCCGGGTGCTGGTCGTTGCCGCGCTGGGGATCGCGCTCATCGTGCTGCTGATCGTCGCGCTCAAGGTGCACGCGTTCCTGGCGCTCACGATCGGCGCGCTGTTCGTCGGCCTCGGGTCCGGGATCGCCGCGGGCGCGGTCACGAAGTCGTACGAGAACGGCGTCGGCAGCGTCCTCGGGTACGTCGGCGTGCTGATCGCCCTCGGCGCGATGGTCGGCAAGCTGCTCGCCGACTCCGGCGGGGCCGATCAGGTGGTCGACACGCTGCTGCGCGGCCGGGCCGGCGGGCTGCCGTGGAAGATGGCGCTGATCGCCTTCATCATCGGGATCCCGATGTTCTTCGAGATCGGGCTGGTCCTGCTCATCCCCGTCGTGGTCCTCGCCGTCCGGCGGACCGGCGCCCGCGCCATGCTGCTCGGGATCCCGGCACTCGCGGGTCTGTCCGTCCTGCACGGTTTCGTGCCGCCGCACCCGGGACCGCTGGCCGCGATCGGCGTCCTCGGCGGCAACGTCGGCATCACGCTGGCGCTGGGTCTGCTGGTCGCGATCCCGACGGTGGTCGTCGCGGGGCCGCTGTTCGGGCGCCTGGCGGCCCAGTGGGTGCCGATCGGCGCCGCCGGCGCGGCCCTCGAGGTCGGCGCCGGCCACCAGCAGGCCGAGGTCCACCCGGGCGGACCCACCACCATGTCCTCCGGCTCCACCATGTCCTCCGGCTCCACCATGTCCTCCGGGTCCTCCGAGTCCTCCGCGTTGCCCGGGTCGTCCGGCTCGTCCGGGGCGTCGGTCGTGGACGGGGACGGCGCGCCGGCCGGCTCGGTGCGGACGCGGACGCCGAGCTTCACCGCGACGATCGTGACGGTCCTGTTCCCGGTGGCGCTGATGCTGCTCAAGGCCGCGTCCGACGTGTGGATGAGCAAGGACAACCCGCTCTACCCGACCCTGCAGTTCATCGGCGATCCGGTGGTGGCGCTGCTGATCGCCGTCCTGCTCGCGATGTACACCTTCGGCACCGCGGTCGGCTTCGGCGTCCCGGAGCTGAGCCGCAAGATCGGCACGAGCCTGCTCCCGATCTCCGGCGTGATGCTGATCGTCGGCGCCGGCGGCGGCTTCAAGCAGGTCCTGGTGGACGGCGGCACCGGCACGGCGATCGCCAAGATCGCGATCGCGGCCAACCTGTCCGCCCTGCTGCTCGGCTGGATCGTCGCGGTCCTGATCCGGCTGGCGACCGGCTCCGCGACCGTCGCGACCGTGACCGCGGCCGGTATCGTCGCACCGCTGGCGACCGGCGAGAGCACGACGCACCTCGCCCTGGTGGTGCTGGCGATCGGCGCCGGCTCGCTGTTCTTCTCCCACGTCAACGACGCCGGATTCTGGCTGGTCAAGGAGTACTTCGGCATGACCGTCGGCGAGACCATCAAGACCTGGTCGGTGATGGAGACCATCATCTCGGTCATGGGCCTGGCGTTGACCCTGCTCCTGTCCACCTTCCTCTAGCGGCGCCGGAGTCCTCAGCGGGTGACGAGGTCGTGGGCCGGGGACGCGTCGTCGGGCAGCGGCTCGGTATGGATGGTCGCAGCCGTCAGGTGGGGTACTGCGTCGATCAGGGCGCGCTCCACCTGGTGGCTGAGGTGGTGGGCGTCGATGAGCGGCGTCTTGGAGTGAACGGTGATGCGGGCCTCGGCGCGGAGCGTGTGGCCGAGCCAGCGGAGGTGGATGCCGGTCACGTCCAGTACGCCGGGAACGGCGCGGACGAGCGCCTCGGTCCGGTCGACGAGGGCCGGGTCGACCGCGTCCATGAGGCGGCCGTACACCTCGCGGGCCGCGTCCCGCAGGACGAAGAGGATGGCGACCGTGATCGCCAGGCCGATGATCGGGTCGGCGAGCGGGAAGCCGAGCCAGGCGCCGGCGGCGCTGAGCACGACCGCGAGGCTGGTGTACCCGTCGGTGCGGGCGTGCAGCCCGTCCGCGACCAGCGCGGCCGACCCGATCCGGCGCCCGGTGCGGATCCGGTACTGCGCGACGAGCTCGTTGCCGGCGAACCCGACGACGCCGGCGACGGCCAGTACGCCGACGTGGCGGACATCGGCGGGATGCACGAACCGTCAGATCGCCTCGTACCCGGCGTACACCGCCGAGGCCGCGATCAGGAGCACCACGACGACACCGGCCAGGTCCTCCGCGCGCCCGAATCCATAGGTGTACGAACGGGTCGCGACCCGCCGGCCGACCAGGAACGCGATCGCCAGCGGGATCGCGGTGAACGCGTCGGCGTAGCTGTGCAACGTCTCGCCGAGCTGGCGGGCGCCGCGCCGACCGCGGTCAGCCAGCACCTGGCGAAGCTCCGCCTGGCCGGCCTGGTCAAGGGACGTCGCGAAGGCACGTTCGTCTACTACTCGGCGGCCGACCACCACGTGAAGCGCCTGCTCGATCAGGCGTTGTTCCACGCCGAGCACCTGGATCTGCCGGACTAGCTCATCAGCGTGCTCAGGTGCTGCTCGTGCATCAGTTGCCGGGCGATCGAGCCGGGGCGTTCGAGCTGCAGTGTCTGCGGCGCTTCGGGGAGGCGGAAGCCGAGAGCGGTCACGGTGTCGAGGCAACGATTCGTGCCCATGACCGCCCAGCCCGTGCGGGCCTCCGGTGCGAGGTCGAGGTCCTCGGCAAGGAGCAGCTCGTCGGCGAGCCAGGCACGGGTCGAGGTACGCAAGGTGCCGCCGGTCTCGCCGTGCCGGCCGAGGACGAGCGACTCGCGCAGGTGCGCCGTGCAGCCGTCGTCGAGGTGTGCGGTCGTCGTACGGGTGACGTCGGCTCCGGCTGAGACGACGAACGGTTCGGCGTACCACTGCAGGCCGGCCCCGTCGGTCAGCCGGATGTCGACGTCCCACCGCGCCGAGCCACCACGCATGCCATAGGCAACGGTTCCGGCGGTCTCCACGATCTCCAGCCGGACGGCGCCGGAGACCGCGATCTCGATCCGTACGTCGTCCCCGGCGAGCAGCAGCGCGCCGGCCGCGACGAGCGCGACCCGCACCACGCCGGCCGAGCCCGGGAGTCGCCGTGGTGACAGGTGATCCGTCGTCAGCAGGCAGCGATCGCGCACCGGGTCGGCGACGACCTCAATGCGCGTGGACATGGGTGACGACTTCGCCGTTGTCCCCGACGTGCGAGTGCGGGGCCATCGGGCCGGGGTCGACGGGCGTGTGGTCGCCGGTGCGTACGGCGGACGCCATCACGCGCACCCACTCCTTCAGGCGGGCGACCGAGGCCGCGTCGGTGCGGGACAGCGCGATGACGGGCTTCCCGCCGCGGGCGTGCTCGGCGTCCTTCACCATCCGGTCGACGTCGACCCCGACGTACGGCGCGAGGTCGGTCTTGTTCACGATCAGCAGGTCGGCACGCGCAATCCCGGGGCCGCCCTTGCGGGCCACGTCGCCACCGCCGGCCACGTCGAGCACGAAGATCTGCGCGTCGACGAGTGCGGGGGAGAACGTCGCGGTGAGGTTGTCGCCGCCGGACTCGACCAGGACGACGTCGAGCGGGGCGAAGTCGCGTTCGAGGTCCTCGACGGCGATCAGGTTCGGGGTGACGTCGTCGCGGATCGCGGTGTGCGGGCAGGCGCCGGTCTCGACGGCGCGGATCCGTTCCGGGTCGAGGACGCCGGCCGCCTTGAGCATCCGGGCGTCCTCGTCGGTGTAGATGTCGTTGGTGATGACGCCGAGCCGGAGCTCGGCGGACAACTCGCGGCAGACGGTCGCGATCAGCGAGCTCTTCCCGGTGCCGACCGGGCCGGCGACACCGAGCCGGAAGGAACGCGTCTCACGCAGGTCAGGCAGGTCAGGCATGGAACAACCTCATTCTCTCGATGGCATGGTTGTGTGCGAACACGTCGATCAGGGGTGCGCCGCCGGCGGGTACGGAGTCCGGGTCGGTGAGCGGTGCGACGTCCTTGACGAGCCGCTCGATGTCGTCGTGCAGACCGGCCAGCCAGGTCGCCGCGTCGGCCGGATCCACGGGCAGCAGCTTCAGCGACGCCGACATCACCGTCTGCGCGTCCTCGTACGCGACGATCCGCGCCAACTGCTCCGCGGACAGCCCGGTCACCGCCCCGACCACCCCGAGCACCACGGGCCGCGCGATCTCACCGTCCGCGGGCAGATACGCCCCCACCCCAGGCCAGACCCGCCGAGCCAACCGCAACAACAAGCGCCCCTGCCGCCGCGCCACCCCCCGCGCCACCTGACTAGGCACCCGGGCCGCCCAAGCCTGCTCAATCACCCCAACCCACACACCCCCACCGCCACGCGGCGGCCCACCTCCAGCCGCCTGGACCGCCCTGACCCACTCCCGCCCAACGGTTTGTTCGTCGACTCGTGGAGGGTGGCTGAACATTTGGTGCCGTTCTTCACGACTCGGCGAATCGGGGAAGGACCTATGCACACGACTCGGCGAGTCAGGTGTTGCAGATTGGAGGGCGAGGTGGCGGGTGACCACGGCCACTGCGGCCTCGATCCGGGTGACGGTGCGGAGGCGGTCGCGGGCGTAGGTCGCGACGTCGCCGAGTTGCTTGCCGTCGGCACCCAGGCCCGCGCGGACGGCGGGCTCCAGCCCGGCCGACTGGGTGTGGCCGCCGGTCGGAAGGCGGCCGTCGGCGAGCATCAGCGCGACCAGCTCAGCTGTGCCCATCAGAACGTGCCCATCAAAATGTGCCCATCAGAACGTGCCCATCAGAACATCGCGTACAGCTGGGCGAGCGGGAGCACCGAGGCCGGCGCCGGCTCGACCAGCTCGCCGTCGACCTTGATCGCGAACGTCTCCGGGTCGATGTCGATCGCCGGCAGCGCGTCGTTGTTCTTCAGGTCCGCCTTCGTGACGTCGCGCGTCGGCCGGACGCCGAGAAGCTCCCGGCGCAACCGGAGCCGCTCGGCCAGTCCGTCCTCGAGCGCGGCCGGGGACACGAATGTGTACGAGAGATCCGCACCGATCGCGTCACCGAACGCGGGCCGCATCAGCACGGGCTGCGGTGTCGGGATCGACGCGTTCGGGTCGCCGAGCGCGGCCCAGGCGATCGCGCCGCCCTTGATCACCAGGCTCGGCCGTACCCCGAAGTACCGCGGGTCCCAGAGGGTGAGGTCGGCGAGCTTGCCGGTTTCGACCGAGCCGACGACGTGGTCGATGCCGTGCGCGATCGCCGGGTTGATCGTGTACTTCGCGACGTACCGGCGGACCCGCTCGTTGTCGGCCGGAAGGCCGCCCGTCAGTGGGCCGCGGCGGTGCTTCATCACGTGCGCGACCTGCCAGGTCCGGGTGATCACCTCGCCGATCCGGCCCATCGCCTGCGCGTCGGACGAGGTCACCGAGAGCGCGCCGAGGTCGTGCAGGATGTCCTCGGCCGCGATCGTGGTGGCCCGGATCCGGGACTCGGCGAACGCCAGGTCCTCGGGGACGTCGGGGCTGAGGTGGTGGCAGACCATCAGCATGTCGAGGTGCTCGGCGACGGTGTTCACGGTGTGCGGCAGCGTCGGGTTCGTCGAGCCCGGGATGACGTGCGGGTACGACGCGATCGACAGGATGTCAGGGGCGTGCCCGCCGCCCGCGCCCTCGACGTGGAACGCGTGGATCGACCGCCCGGCGATCGCGCCGAGCGTCGACTCGACGTACCCGGCCTCGTTCAGGCTGTCGGCGTGCAGCGCGACCTGCAGGCCCCAGTCGTCCGCGGCGCGCAGGGCGGCGTCGATCGCGGCCGGCGTCGATCCCCAGTCCTCGTGCACCTTGTACCCGGCGGCGCCGGCCAGCGCCTGCTCGGCGAGGGCCTCGGCGCTGATCGTGTTCCCCTTGCCGAGCAGCAGGATGTTGAGCGGTATGGCGTCCAGCGCGCGATGCAGTTGCTCGAGGTGCCACGCGCCGGGCGTGACCGTGGTGGCCTTCGAGCCCTCGCTCGGACCGGTCCCGCCGCCGACGATCGTGGTGATCCCGGTGGCCAGCGCTTCGTGCAACTGGGAGGGGGACAGCAGGTGGACGTGCGAGTCGATCGCGCCGGCGGTCAGGATCCGTCCCTCACCGGCGATCACGTCGGTCGACGGCCCGATCCGCAGGCCGGGATCCACGCCGTCGGCGATGTCCGGGTTGCCAGCCCGGCCGAGCGCGACGATCCGGCCGTCGCGCAGGCCGACGTCGGCGCGGACGATGCCCCACCAGTCCACGACCAGCACGTTGGTGATCACGGTGTCGGGCGCGCCTTCCGCGCGCGTCGTCGTCCCTTGCGCCATCGACTCCCGGATCGACTTGCCGCCGCCGAAGATCACCTCCTCCCCGCCGACGGTGAGGTCCTGCTCGACCTCGACCCACAGGTCGGTGTCCGCGAGCCGCACCTGATCCCCGACGGTCGGCCCGTACAAGGCGGCGTACGCGGCCCGCGAGATCTCAACCACGATCCACCTCGCCCCCGTCCGGTTTCAGCTGGATTCCCGGTACGCGGCGGTTCCCGCGGAGCGCCACCAGCGCGACCTCGCGGGAGGCGCCGGGCTCGAACCGCTGCGACGTACCGGACGGGATGTCCAGCCGGAATCCCCGGGCGGCGTCGCGGTCGAACGACAGCGCGCTGTTGGCGTCGGGCAGATGCAGGTGCGACCCGATCTGGATCGGCCGGTCGCCGGTGTTCACGATCACCAGTCGCGAACGCTCGTCGGCCGGGCGATCCGCGTTCAGCTGAATGGTTCCCGGCCGCACACGCATTGCTCCTGGAGCATCCATGGGTCTCCTCAGATGATCGGGTGGTGGATGGTGACGAGCTTGCGGCCGTCGGGGAAGGTCGCCTCGACCTGGACGTCGTGCAGGAGTTCGGCGACGCCGGGCATCACCTGGTCACGGGTGAGGACCGTGCGGCCGGACTCCATCAGGTCGGCGACGCGGGCGCCTTCGCGGGCCCGTTCGATGACCCAGGTGCTGAGCAGCGCGACGGCCTCGGGGTGGTTGAGCAGCACTCCCCGGGCCAGCCGGTCGCGGGCGACCATGCCGGCCACGGAGAGCAGCAGCTTCTCGACGTCGGCGGGGGTGAAGTTCATGCCGGCAACGGTAGGACGTGGTCGGCGACCTTGTCCGTGCTCAGGCACAGCGAACACACCGCGGCGTCGTGGGTGGCGCAGGCGGTCATGTCCGGGCGCTCGTACTGCTGCCGGCACACGTGGCAGGTCAGCACCTCGCCGGACGGGTTGCCGTGCTCGTCGTACATCGGCAGGTCCAGCCCGTCGTCGGTCCGCCGCAGGTAGTACTTGCCGCGGGTGATCACGGCCAGCAGCGGCGGCAGGACGAGAGCCATGCCGATCGCGACCAGCGGCGAGTACGGCTTGATGCCCGCGCCGAGCCCGCCGAAGAACACCAGGATCGACACGCCGGCGGCCAGTGCCATCGACACGAAGCCGACCGGGTTCACGGCGTACAGCATCCCGCGCCGGAACTCGGGAGCCTTCGGGGACAGGCCCAGCAGGTACTTGTTGAAGACGATGTCGGAGGCAACGACCACGATCCACGCCATCCCGCAGTTCGCGTAGAACCCGAGAATGGTGTTGAGGAAGTCGAACATGTTCGCCTCCATCAGCACCAGCGCGATCACCAGGTTGAACCCGAGGAACACCAGCCGGCCGGGGTAGTGCCTGGTCAGCCGGGTGTACGAGTTCGTCCACGCGAGCGACCCGGAGTACGCGTTCGTCACGTTGATCTTCACCTGGCTGATGACGACCAGGACGACGGCCAGCGTCATCGCCAGCCATCCGGGCAGGAACCCGCGGTAGATCTCCAGGAACTGGTGCACGGGCTGGTTCGCGATCGCGGACGAGTCGGCGACGTTCGCGATCAGGTAGACGGCCAGGAACAGGCCGATGACCTGCTTCAGGGCGCCGAAGATGACCCAGCCCGGTCCGGCCAGCAGCATCGCGGTCCACCACCGGCGCGAGTTCTCCGGGGTCTTCGGCGGCATGAAGCGCAGGTAGTCGATCTGCTCGGCGATCTGCGCGATCAGCGACAGGCACACGCCGGCGGCCAGCAGCATCGAGCCGAAGTCGGCGT
The DNA here is from genome assembly GCF_040610805.1 of Kribbella sp. NPDC003557. Classification (NCBI taxonomy): domain Bacteria; kingdom Bacillati; phylum Actinomycetota; class Actinomycetes; order Propionibacteriales; family Kribbellaceae; genus Kribbella; species Kribbella sp. NPDC003557. The sequence continues at coordinate 576,839 of NZ_JBEXMY010000006.1, read as the reverse complement.
CCGGGCCGTAGTCGAAGAATGTCGCGACCGACGACGGGTGCGACACGAGCAGATAACCGAACGGCAGCACCATCAGGATCAGCCACAGCGGCGTCGTCCACACCTGCAGCGTGGACAGCACCTTCATGCCGTAGATGACGAGCGGGAAGATCACCAGCGTCGACACGGCGTACCCGAGCCAGAGCGGCACGTGCAGCCCGAGGTTCAGGCCCTGCGCCATGATCGAGCCTTCGAGCGCGAAGAAGATGAACGTGAACGACGCGAAGATCACGTTGGTGACGACCGAGCCGTAGTACCCGAAGCCGCTGCCGCGGGTGATCAGGTCGAGGTCGATGTTGTAGCGCGCGGCGTAATAGGCGAGCGGCAGGCCGGTCGCGAAGATCACCACCGCGAAGATCGCGATCCCCCACAGCGCGTTGGTGGTCCCGTACGAGATCCCGATGTTCGCGCCGATCGCGAAGTCGGCGAGGTAGGCGATCCCGCCGAGCGCCGAGACGGCGACCACGCCGGTCGACCACTTCCGGTAGCTGCGCGGCGCGAACCGCAGCGTGTAGTCCTCGAGCGTCTCGCGGGTCGCGGTCGTCGGGACGGGGGAGTTGGTGGTGGTGTCGGTGGTGGTGCGGTTGTCGAGCGAGGGTTCAACAGTCATGGGCGGAACTCCTGCGGCACCTTCGGGCGAGCGGTGCTCCGGCGGACCGGCGACGCTGCCGGCGGGGGATGCACCCGAATGGAAGGAACCTAGGAACGCCGTGTTACCTGCGTGTTGCCGAGCTGCTACGTTCCTGTATTTCCATCTGGAAATACTTTGAAATCATCGTCTCGAGCCCGCGCTGGGCCTCGGCGAGACGCTCGGCGACCGTGCCGCCGACGGGGGAGAGCGCGATGATGACCCGCCGCTTGTCACTGGCGTGGACGCGGCGCAGGACCAGGCCGCGTTCGACCAGCTTGTCGACGTGCCGAGTGAGGCTGGCAGCCGGCAGTACGGCAGACTGTGCGAGCACGGACATCGACTGTCCGGGCTCCTCGCGGAGCGCGGCCATGACCCGCCACTGCTCGATGGTCAGCCCGAACTCGCCGAGCAGCGGCTGCAGACCCAGCTCGAACTGCCGCTCCATCCGCTTCAGCAACAGCAGCACGCCACACCTCCTCGGTTCAGGTGCTGGGAAATATAACCGGTAGCTCGCGGCTCCACCGCATTGTCGGACAGACTGGCCGGGACCGGAGGAGGTGACCGTGCGGCGGACCGACGTGCTGCCGATCGCCTTCGTGGTGCCGATGCAGGGGCCGACCGGGATCTACGGACCGTCCTGTCTCGCCTGCGGGCAGCTCGCGGTGGAGCAGCTGAACGCGCGGAACGGGATCGCCGGCCGCCCGGTCGAGCTCGTGCACGTCGATGCCGGCCGGTCGCCCGAGGTGGTCGCCGAGGACGTGGGCCGGCTGGTCGACGCGGGCCGGGTCGAGGCCGTGGCGGGCTGGCACATCTCGGCCGTCCGGGTCGCGCTCACCCGGCGGATCGGTGGGCGGGTCGTGTACGCGTTCGCGGCGATGCACGAGGGCGGCGACGACACGCCCGGCGTGTTCATGCTCGGCGAGCGCCCGGTCAACCAGTTGCTCCCGGCGGCGCACTGGCTGCGCGAGCACCACGGTGCCCGGCGCTGGGTTGTCGTCGGCAACGACTACGTCTATCCCCGGGTGACCGGCTCGGTGGCGCAGGAGGCCTTGCAGGGCACCGGATCCGAGATCGTGCACGCCGAGTACGTCCCGCTCGGTACGTCGGACTTCCGGCAGGTGATCGACGGGCTGCGGGCGACCGGCGCCGACGGTGTGATCATGCTGCTGATGGGGCAGGACGCGGTGCATTTCAACCGCCAGTTCGCGGCCGGCGGACTCAGTGAGCGGCTGCTCCGGCTCAGCCCTGCGATCGAGGAGAACACCCTGCTCGGCGCCGGCCCGGCCGCGAATCACGGCGTGTACGCGGCCGCGGCGTACTTCGACAAGCTGACGACCGTCGAGAGCAGCGAGTTCGCCCGCGACTACTACGCCCGCTTCGGGCCCTTCGCGCCCGCGCTGAACGCGGTCGGCGAGTCCTGCTTCGAGGCGATCCGGTTCCTCGCCCGGCTCGGCGAGGTCAGCGGCTCGATCGCGATATCGGCCGCGCTGCCGAGCGGCCACTTCTACGACAGCCCCCGCGGCCTGCTGCGTCTCGACGGCAACCTCGTCGACCAGGACGTGTACCTGGCGGTCGCCGACGGTCTCGAGTTCCGGATCCAGGAACAGATCGCCCGCACCGGCTAACCATTGTGAACCATGCCAATGGTTAGGGTGGCGTATGGATGTCAACGAGCGGTTCGACTGGGAAGGCCGATCGATCGCGTGGGGCCGGGCCGGCAGCGGTCCGCCGGTCGTGTTCTGCCACGGGACGCCGTTCTCTTCGCGTGTCTGGTCGCGGTACGCCGACGCGCTGAGTGCGGACTTCACGGTGCACCTGTGGGACATGCCCGGGTACGGCGAATCGTCCAAGGATGCGGACCACGCGGTCGACTTCGGGGCACAGGCGAAGGCGTTCGCGGCGTTGCTGGCGCACTGGGGGCTGGAGCATCCGCACGTCGTCGCGCATGACTTCGGCGGCGCGGTCTCGCTGCGCGCCACGCTGGCCGAGAAAGCGGCGTACGCGTCGTTGATGCTGGTCGACGTGGTGGCGATCCCGCCCAGCGGCTCGGCCTTCTTCCAGTTCGTGAAGCGGTATCCAACGACGCTCGACGCGTTGCCGCCGTACATCCACGAGGCCGTCCTTCGGGCCTACGTGAGCGCGGCGAGTCATCGCGGGTTGCGGGACGACGAGCTGGCTGAACTGGTCGCGCCGTGGCGCACCGAGGCGGGTCAGCCCGCGTTCTACCGGCAGATCGCGCAGTACGACGAGGACTTCCTGGCTGAGAACGAGCGCACGCTCGGCGAGCTCTCGCTGCCGGTGAAGGTGCTGTGGGGCGCCGACGACGCCTGGATCCCACCGGAGACCGGGCGGCGGCTGGCGAGCCTGATCCCGGGCGCCTCGTACGCCGAAGTGCCGGACGCCGGCCACCTGATGCAGTACGACGCCCCGGTCGCGCTGGCCACCGCGCTGCGGGAGTGGCTGTATTTCTGACCGCGCTCGCGGCTCTTTTCAGAGGTGACGAGATCTGCGGTGGTGGTCGGTGGCGGGATCGTGGGGCTGGCTGTGGCGCGGAGCCTGCAGCGGCTCGACCCCGGCACGCCCGTGATCGTGCTGGAGAAGGAGCAGGCGGTCGGGGCGCACCAGACCGGCCACAACTCGGGCGTGGTGCACTCAGGGCTGTACTACCGGCCGGGCTCGCTCAAGGCGCGGTTCGCGGTGGCCGGCGGTGCGGCGCTGCGGGAGTACTGCGCGGAGAAGGGCATCCCGCTCGACGTACCGGGCAAACTCGTCGTGGCGACGACCGAGACCGAGCTGCCGCAGCTCGACCGCCTGCTCGGGATCGGCCGCGAGAACGGCGTCCCGGTCCGTCGCCTGACGCTGGATGAGGTCGCCGAGCGGGAGCCGCATCTGCGGGTGAAGGGCGCGCTCGCGGTCGACTCCACCGGCCGGGTGGACTTCAGGCTCGTAGCGGCCGCGCTCGCCGACGACGTACGGGCAGCGGGCGGCGAGATCCGGACTGGTGTGTCTGTGACGGCGGTCGAGAACGCGGGGTCCGTGGTGCGCGTCCGGACGACGGACGACGTGATCGAGGCCGATCGCGTGGCGGTGTGCGCGGGGCTGCACAGCGATCGGCTCGCGCGGGCCTCGGGCCTCGAACCCGGCGTGCGCATCCTGCCGTTCCGCGGCGAGTTCAGCGAGCTCGTCCCCGGCCGGGAGCACCTGGTGAAGGGGCTCGTCTACCCGGTGCCCGACCCCGACCTGCCGTTCCTCGGCGTCCACCTGACCCGCGGTATCGACGGCAGCGTCCACGTCGGCCCGAACGCCGTCCCCGCCTTGTCCCGCGAGGGCTACTCGTGGTCGCGGATCGTGATGCGCGACGTCTGGGAGTCGGCGACGTACCGCGGGTCCTGGAAGCTCGCCCGCCGCTACGCCCGCACCGGCGCGAAGGAGATCTTCCGCTCGCTCACCGGCCGCGCGCTGGTCCGCGAGGCGCGGCGGATGCTGCCCGAGCTCCGGGTCGCCGACGTCCGGCGGTCCGGGGCCGGTGTCCGCGCGCAGGCCGTGACCCGGGACGGCAAGCTCGTCGACGACTTCCTGTTCCTCCGCGACGGCCGCGCGCTGCACGTGCTCAATGCGCCGTCGCCGGCCGCGACCGCCTGCCTCGTCATCGGTGACCGGATCGCCGAAGAGCTTTCGGCCGACAGAGCCTGAGTCGCCGGCTCACAGGTGCTGAGGCTCGAGGCCGATCTCGACGATCCGGACCCGGACCACCGGAACCGTGCCGGTGAGCGACTCGATCTCCTTGCCGATCGCCGTCTGGACGGCGCTGCCGACCTCGGCGGCGCTGTGCGTCACGGCCGCGTGGCCCGCGCGGACAGGCCGGCCGCCGTACCGCGCGTTATCTGACAAGTTGGGGTGTAGACCCCATGGTTGCGTCCTGATCGCCCAACAAGACTGATTTCCGAGTGAGGCCGCCGTTCCCGAGGCGGTCAGGGAGGTCAGGGTGAGCAGTGTCGGTGCGGTCGGTGCGGTCGGTGCGGTCGGTGGAGTCGGTGCGGTCGGGCAGGGTGCGGCGATGCGGGCCGTCGACATAGCGATCGGCCTGCCGACGGTCACGGTGCTCGATCCCGTGGTCAAGGCGGTGCAGCTGATGGCGGTCGGGCGGATGCCCGGCCTGGTGGTCGTCGACGAGCACCGCCGGCCGCTCGCGGTGCTGCCCGGTTCGCAGGTGCTGAGGCTGAGCATTCCGGCGGCGTACCAGGACGACCCGATGCTGTCCCGCGCCGTCGACGAGTCGTCGGCGGACGCGTTCTGGCGGGAGCTCGGCGGCCTGGCGGTCGGCGACTGCCTGCCGCGACCTGTCGCCCGTCCGCTGACCGTGACCGCGGACGCGACGCTCCTGGAGATCGCGGCGCTGATGGCCCGCGGACGCAGCCCGCTGGTCGCGGTGGTCGGCGCCGACGGCGTGCTGACCGGTGTGATCACGCTCGACCGGCTGCTGACCAGCCTGGCCGTCGCCGGCCTCGACGACCAGCCGCCGGGGTGAGGCGTGAGGCCTCTCGTCGCGTTGGTGATCTTCGGCCTGGCGTTCTTCTACATCGCGACGGAGAAGGCCGACAAGGTGAAGGTGGTGCTGATCGGCGCCGCCGCCATGGTGGTGCTCGGTCTCGCCCCGGGCACCGAGGTGTTCTACTCCGAGCACGCCGGGATCGACTGGAACGTCATCTTCCTGCTGCTCGGCATGATGATCGTGATCGGGATCGTCAAGCAGACCGGAGTCTTCGACTACCTCGGCATCTGGGCGGCGAAACGCTCCCGCGGCGAGCCGTACCGGTTGATGGTGCTGCTGATGCTGATCACCGCGGTCGCCTCGCCGTTCCTGGACAACGTGACCACGATCATGCTGGTCGCACCGGTGACGATCGTGGTCTGCGAGCGGCTGCGGATCCCACCGCAGCCGTACCTGATCGCCGAGGTGCTGGCCTCCAACATCGGCGGCGCGGCGACGCTGATCGGCGACCCGCCGAACATCATCATCGGCAGCCGGGCCGGCCTGTCGTTCAACGACTTCCTGGTGCACATGACGCCGATCGTGGTGATCGTGTTCGTGCTGTTCGTGATCTTGTCGAGATTCCTGTTCCGTAAGGACTTCCGGCACAACCCGCAGCAGGTCGCCGCCGTCCTCGCGTTGCAGGAACGACGGGCGATCAAGGATCCGCGCCTGCTCGTGCGCTGCCTGGTGGTGCTGGCGGTGATGGTCGCGGGCTTCTCGCTGCACTCGGTCCTGCACCTCGAGCCGTCACTGGTCGCCCTGATCGGGGCCGGCGTGATGCTGCTGGTGGCGAAGGCCGACGTCGGCGAGGTGCTGCGGGAGGTCGAGTGGTCGACGCTGGTGTTCTTCATGGGCCTGTTCGTGATGGTGTCGGGCCTGGTGCACACCGGGGTGATCGAGGCGATCGGCGACTGGGCGGTCGCCGCGATCGGGGACCGGTACCTGCTGGCGGCCACCGCCCTGCTGTTCGGATCCGGCGTCCTCGGAGCCTTCTTCGACAACATCCCGTACGTCGCGACGATGACACCTGTGGTGGAAGGCGTGGTCGAGCAGGAACCACAGACCGGGCAGTCGTTGTGGTGGGCGTTCGCGCTGGGCGCCGACTTCGGCGGCAACGGTACGGCGGTCGCGGCCAGCGCCAATGTGGTCGCCCTGGGGATCGCGTCCCGCAGCGGGCATCACATCACGTTCTGGCAGTTCACCCGGTACGGCGCCGTGGTGACGGTGCTCAGTATCGGACTGGCCTGGGTGTACGTGTGGCTGCGCTACTTCGCCTGATGAGCGACCGAGCGAAGCGCGACCTCGATGGTCCCCAGGGTCAGCGCGCCGACCTCCACGCCGGGCACGTCGATCGCGAGGTCGACGTACGGCGGAAGCTCGGCGATGGTCGCGACGTCGCGGTAGGCGACGGCCCGGGCGAGAGCCCGTTCGGTCTCGTCCAGCGCGAGGTCCAGGGGAGAGACCGCGTTGCCGACGGCCACGGCCGGCTCCACGATGCGGATCCCGACCTCGCCGTCGATCCGGACCTCGAGACCGTCGCTGCTGCGCGCACTGACCACGAACGGCCGCCGGGTGTATGCCCTCGGCAACCACACGTACTGTTCCAGCAGCGGCACGCGGGCCGTGAAGCCTGTGGTGCGCACCCGGTGGACCCGGCCGGACCGCAGGACGACGAGCCACTGGCCGCGGGGGACCGTCCGTGGCTCGATCGCGGTCACCAGCGCGAGAACGACGAGCGCGGCCAGAATCGCCGACGCGTGCGGGGCCGGCGTGGTTGCGACGGACATGCTGCCTCCCGGGGCCGATGCGATTCCAGTCTGACCGGCCGTCCGGGGAGGGACCATGAGTGCTGACACCCACTTTCGCGTCCGAACATGGACTTCGCCGGTGCGGTTGCCGGAGGGTGGAAGGGTGAAAACGGGAGCCGGAATGCCCTTGTACTGGCGGGTCTGCCTGATCAACGGACTGGTGTTCGTGGTCGGGACCGCCGCGCTGGCGCTGGCCCCGGTGACGGTGTCCGCGACCGTTCTGGTGTCGGAGGCCGTCGTCCTCGTGCTCGGCCTGATCGGCATCGTCGTGCTCAACTCGATCCTGCTGCGGACGAGCCTGGCTCCGCTCGACCGGCTGATCCGGCTGATGGCCACGGTCGACCTGCAACGCCCTGGCCGGCGGCTGCCGGAGTCGCGCAACGGCGCGGTCGAGCCGCTCGTGCACGGCTTCAACGCGATGCTCGAGCGCCTGGAGACCGAGCGCGGACGCAGCAACGCGAAAGCGCTCGCCGCTCAGGAGGCGGAGCGGCACCGGATCGCCCGAGAGTTGCACGATGAGATCGGCCAGGGGCTGACCGCCGTACTGCTGGGGCTCAAGCAGTTGTCATCCGGAGTGCCCGACGCCGTCCGGAAGGACCTCCTGGAGGTGCAGGAGACCGCCCGCGCGACTCTCGACGAGGTGCGTGGAGTGGCTCGACGGCTGCGGCCTGGTGTGCTTGAGGACCTCGGGCTGCACGCGGCGCTGACCGCGCTCGCGACCGAGTTCTCGTCGCACGGGATGCACGTACGGCGGGTCACCTCGCCCGGCCTGCCCGAGCTGGGCGCCGAGCGGGAGCTGGTGATCTACCGGGTCGCCCAGGAGGCGCTGACCAACGCGGCCCGCCACTCGCAGGCGCGCAGTGTGCGCCTGTCACTGCAGCGACAAGGCCCAGCGGTGATCCTCACGGTCGAGGACGACGGGATCGGTCTACGCGGCGCGGAGGAGGGCACCGGGATCCGGGGCATGCGGGAGCGGGCCCTGCTGATCGGGGCCGAGCTGACCGTCGGGCCGGGCAGCACGGGAACGTCGGTACGACTCGCGGTCCCGGTGGAGCAGCCATGATCCGGATCCTCCTGGCCGACGACCATGCCCTGGTGCGTCGCGGCGTCCGGCTCATCCTGGACAGCGAACCCGACCTGCAGGTGGTCGCCGAGGCCGGCGACGGCGCCGAGGCGCTGCAGGCGTGCCGCGACACCGAGATCGATCTGGCGGTGCTCGACGTCGCGATGCCGCGGATGACCGGGCTGCAGGCGGCGCGCGAGCTGTCCCGCCGGCGGGAGCCGCCGCGGATGCTGATGCTGTCGATGTACGACAACGAGCAGTACTTCTTCGCCGCGCTGAAGGCGGGCGCCTGCGGCTACGTGCTGAAGTCGGTCGCGGACCGGGACCTCGTCGACGCCTGCCGCGCCGCGGGGCGCGGTGAGTCGTTCCTGTACCCCGGGGTGATGAGCACGCTGGTGCGCGACTACCTGGACCGGGTCCGTCGGGGAGAACGCGTCCCGGGGCAGGTGCTCAGCCCGCGGGAGGACGAGGTCGTGAAGCTGATCGCGGAAGGTCATCCGTCGAAGGAGATCGCGCGCATCCTCACGATCAGCCACAAGACCGTCGAACGGCACCGCGCCAACATCCTGCAGAAGCTCGGCATGCGCGACCGCACCGAACTGACCCGGTACGCGATCCGCGCCGGCCTGATCGAACCGTGATTTCACACCGGCGCAACAGCCGGGCAATCTGGGCCCGGGACGCTGTCGGGTATGGATTCGTTGCGTACGACGCTCACCGGCGGAACGGCCTGTGAGGTGTGCGGAAGGCTGCCCCACCCGCGGCGCCTCCGCCTGACGCTGGCGAAGCTCGTGGCGGTCGCGCCCGTCGAGCTGGCCCTGCACGCGGCGGTGCTGGCGGCGCACCCGCCGTACCTGATCTCCGTCGCCGTGCTCGCGACCGTGACGACCGCCTTGGTGATCTGGGTGGTGGAGCCGTCGACGATGCGGCTGCTGCGGTCCTGGCTGCACGCCCCGACGGTCCGGCCGCGGCACGGGATCGGGACGTTGTGGCGGATCCGGGTCACGCTCGACGACCGGGCGGGAACGCTGGAGAGCGTCACCCGGCGGCTCGCCGACCTCGACGCGAACATCCTCGGGCTGCACGTCCATCCGATCGACGACGGCGTCCGGGACGAGTTGGTGGTGTCGACACCGGACGACGTCACGGCGGCCGACCTGGAGATCGCGGTCGAGTCGGGCGGCGGCCGGGAGACGCATGTGTGGCCGACGACCGCGTTGGCGTTGGTGGACGGGCAGACGAAGGCGCTGAGCCTGTCCGCGCGCGTGGTCGCGGACCCGGGGGAGTTGCCGCACGCGGTCGCCGAGTTGCTCGGCGCGCGGCTCGTCACCGATCGCGTGACGCTCGCCGGTCAGCTGCCCGACGACCGGACCGTGCTGAAGGTGCCGTCACCGTGGACGGGTCTGTTCGTGTTCAGTCGCCCGGGCGAGCCGTTCACACCGGCCGAGTCGGCCCGCGCACACCGCCTCGCCGAGCTGGCCGAGGCAGCCCAAACCATTACCCGCTGACCACCACCGGCTGACCATGACCCGCTGAGTCAGCGTGCGTCCCAGCCGCGGCGGGGAGAGTGCGTCGTCGGCCGGGCGTCGCGGCTGCGGTAGACGATGTACGGACGGGTGAGGTAGCCGAGCGGCGCGCTGAAGACGTGGACCAGGCGGGTGAACGGCCAGAGTGCGAAGAGCGCGATCGCGACGAGTCCGTGGAGCTGGAAGGTCAATGGAGCCTCGGCCATCAGATCAGGGTGGAGATCGAAGCGGAAGATGCCGCGGAACCAGATCGACACGCCTTCGCGGTAGTCGTAGTGCCCGAAGATGTTCGCTACCACCGTGTTGGCCAGGCCCAGCAGGATCACCGCCGCCAGGAACACGTACATCAGCTTGTCCATCCGCGTCGTGGCGGAGAAGACCGGGCCCACCGTGCGGCGGCGATAGATGAGGATGGTCAGGCCGACGAGCGTGCAGAACCCGGCGATCGCGCCGATCGAGACGGCGAGGAAGTGGTACAGGCCCTCCGAGACGCCGACCGCCTCGGTCCAGGACTTCGGGATCCCGAGTCCCATCACGTGCCCCAGGAACACCGCCAGGATGCCGAAGTGGAACAGCGGGCTGCCCCAGCGCAGCAGCCGGTCCTCGTACAGCTGCGACGACCTCGTCGTCCAGCCGAACTTGTCGTACCGGTACCGCCAGATGTGCCCCACCACGAACACGGTCAGGCAGATGTACGGGAACACCACCCACAGCAGTTGGTCCATCAGCGAGCTCCGGGAAAGGTCGGCATCGGCAGCAGGGCCGGATCGGAGGCCGCCGTCGCGTACGGCGTGAGCCCGACCTCTTCGCGGGGCGGGCCCTCGGCGGCGAGCCGGGCGATCGCGTCGCGTTCGTCGCCCCGCAGCAGCGGCAGCGTCGCGGTGACCGCGCGCACCGCGCCGTACCAGGGCGAGTCGCGCTCGGCGAGCGCCAGCCGGAGCAGCTCGAGCCCGGCACGGTGGTCGAGCAGCAGCCGGTGGCCGAGGTTCTGGTCGACGGTCGCGGCGTACTCGAGCACGACGCACAGGTGGTCGGGCAGCTCGGAGTCGTCGAGGACGAAACCGGATCGCAGGTAGGTCTGCTTGAACCGCAACAGCGCGACGCCGCGACGGCGGGTGTCGCCGTGGGCGAAGTACGTGAGGTAGAGGTTGTGCCGCCGCCGGCTGTCGAACGTCTCGACGTACGCCGCCTGCAGCTCCGGAAGGTTGCCCGCAGCAAGCTGTTCGAGGGTGGCCGTGAGCGGCTCGGCCAGGTCGGCGGGGAGGCGGTCGAGGGCGCGCCGGATGAGTGGCAGGCGCTCGATGAGGAGCTCATCGGGGTAGTCGAGCAGGAGGGACGCGGACTGCCACGCGATCGTCAGTTGTCCGGCCGGCAGGGCCGGAGCGGGATACTTCATCCGGCGTCCTCCCCGTTGTCCGGGCGTTGCGGGAACAGGCCGTCGGGTTTGCCTTTGCCGTCCCAGTTGAGCAGGTTGACCCGCGCCTGCTTGTCGGCCGGCGAGGCGATGCCCTCCGACGTCTGGCGATCCTTCAGCATCTGGAAGTTCTCGACCGCGATCGGCGTCGGTCCACCGGAGCCCTCGCCGAACGGGCCCGACCCGCCCATCCCGGGCCCGCCCTCGTAGTCGAGCGAGCAGGCCAGCTCCTCGAGGTCGTGCGCCTGCTCGGCGTGCGCCGCCGGGATCACGTAGCGCTCGTCGTACTTCGCGAGGGCGAGCAGCCGGTACATGTCGTACAGCTCCTCCTCGCTCATCCCGACCGCCGCCGGGATGCTGCCGTCCGGATCGCGGCCGAGGTTGATGTCGCGCAGGTACGAGCGCATCGCGGCGAGCTTGCGCAGCACCTGGTCGACCGGCGCGACATCGCCCGCGGTGAACAGCTCGGCCAGGTACTCCACCGGGATCCGGAGCGCGTCGATCGCCGCGAACAGGTTGTCCTTGCGCTCGGCGTCCTCGCCGGTCTCGCGGACCACGTCGACGACCGGTGACAGCGGCGGGATGTACCAGACCATCGGCAGCGTCCGGTACTCCGGATGCAGCGGCAGCGCCACCCGGTACCGGCTGATCAGCGCGTACACCGGCGACCGCTGCGCCGCGTCGATCCAGTCCGCCGGGATCCCGGCCCGCTCGGCCTCCCGTCGCACGGCGGGATCGAAGGGGTCGAGGAACACGTCCCGCTGCGCCTCGTACAGGCCGTGCTCGTCCGGAGTCGAGGCGGCCGCCAGCACCTTGTCGGCGTCGTACAGGACGAGGCCGATGTAGCGCAGCCGACCGACGCACGTCTCCGAGCAGACGGTCGGGAGGCCGACCTCGACGCGCGGGAAGCAGAACGTGCACTTCTCGGCCTTGCCGGTGCGGTGGTTGAAGTAGACCTTCTTGTACGGGCAGCCCGACACGCACATCCGCCAGCCCCGGCACCGGTCCTGGTCGACCAGCACGATGCCGTCCTCGGTGCGCTTGTAGATCGCGCCGCTCGGGCAGGATGCCGCGCACGACGGGTTCAGGCAGTGCTCGCAGATCCGCGGCAGGTAGAACATGAAGGTCTGCTCGAACTCGAACCTGACTTTGTCACCAACCTTCTTCAGCACCGGGTCGGCTTCGGCGGTCGCTGCCGACCCGCCGAGATCGTCGTCCCAGTTCGCCGACCAGGTGATCTTCATGTCCTGGCCGGACAGCAGCGACTTCGGCCGGGCGACCGGCGTGTGCTGCTGCGCCGGCGCGTCGGTCAGGTTGGCGTAGTCGTACGTCCAGGGCTCGTAGTAGTCGTGGATCGACGGCAGCTTCGGGTTCGAGAAGATCGTCAGCAGCTTCTTCAGCCGGCCGCCGGACTTGAGGGTGAGCCGGCCGCGCTTGGTGAGGGTCCAACCGCCCTTCCAGGTCTCCTGGTCCTCGTACGTCCGCGGGTAGCCCTGCCCGGGCCGCGTCTCGACGTTGTTGAACCAGACGTACTCGGTGCCGGTGCGGTTGGTCCACGCCTGTTTGCAGGTCACCGAGCAGGTGTGACACCCGATGCACTTGTCGAGGTTCATCACCATCGCCATCTGCGCCATGACCCGCATCAGTACGTCACCTCCTGCGAGCGCCTGCGGATCACGGTGACCTCGTCGCGCTGGTTCCCGGTCGGTCCGAGGTAGTTGAAGGCGAAGGACAGCTGGGCGTACCCGCCGATCAGGTGCGACGGCTTGATCAGCAGCCGGGTCAGCGAGTTGTGGATGCCGCCGCGCTTCCCGGACGTCTCGGCCAGCGGTACGTCGATCAGCCGGTCCTGCGCGTGGTGCATGTAGACCGTGCCCTCGGGCATCCGGTGCGAGACGATCGCCCGCGCGACCACGACCCCGTTGCGGTTCACCGCCTCGATCCAGTCGTTGTCGGCGATCCCCACCTTGGCCGCGTCCTGGTCGCTCATCCAGATGGTCTGCCCGCCACGGCTGAGCGAGAGCATGAACAGGTTGTCCTGGTACTCCGAATGGATCGACCACTTGTTGTGCGGTGTCAGGTAGCGAACGGTCACGCCGAGATCGCTCACGGACCCGATCTCGGGTTCGGCGAACATCGCGCCCATGTCGAGCGGACCGCGGTACACCGGCAGGTTCTCGCCGAGCTCGGTCATCCAGTCGTGGTCGAGGTAGAAGTGCTGCCGGCCGGTGAGCGTGTGCCACGGCTTGAGCCGCTCGACGTTGATGGTGAACGGCGAGTACCGGCGGCCGCCCGACTCCGAACCGGACCACTCGGGTGAGGTGATGACCGGGACCGGCGCCGCCTGCGTGTCGGCGAAGGTGATCTGCTTGCCCTCGTGCTCGGCCGCGAGGTCGTGCAGCGGCTTGCCGACGCGGCGCTCGAGCGTCTTGAACCCCTCGGTGGCGAGGTGTCCGTTCGTCGTACCGGACAGGGCCAGGATCGCCTCGCAGGCGTGCACGTCGCGCTTCAGCGACGGTCGGCCGTCGGCCGGCCCGCCGCGGACCGCGCCGTTCTTGGCGCGCAGGTACTCGACGGAGGCGGTCTCGTCGTAGGTGACGCCCTTCGTCGTCGCGCCCAGCTTCTCCATCAGCGGCCCGAGCGCGGACATCTTCGCCGCGACCGCCGCGTAGTCGCGTTCGACCTCGACCAGCTTCGGCATCGTGACGCCCGGGACCGGCTCGCACTCACCGGCCTTCCAGTCGCGGACCATGCCGTGCGGGGTGGCGAGCTCGTCCGGAGTGTCGTGCAGCAGCGGTACGGCGACCACGTCACGGCGTGTGCCGAGGTGGGACGCGGCCAGCTCGCTGAACTTCTCCGCGATCGTCTGCCAGGCGTCCCAGTCGGTCCGGGTCTGCCACGGCGGCGCGATCGCCGGGTTGAACGAGTGCACGAACGGGTGCATGTCGGTGGTGTTCAGGTCGTGCTTCTCGTACCAGGTCGCCGCGGGCAGGACGACGTCGGAGAACACCGTCGTACTGGTCTGCCGGAAGTCCAGCGTCAGCAGGAGGTCGAGCTTGCCGCGCGGCGCCTCGTCGTGCCATTCGACGTCCTCCGGGTGGACCCCTTCGGTCGCGCGCAGCGAGGACCCGGCACCGAGCAGGTGCTCCAGGAAGTACTCGTTGCCCTTGGCCGACGAGCCGAGCAGATTGGCACGCCAGATCGAGAGGATCCGCGGGAAGTTCTCCGGCGCGTCCGGATCCTCGCAGGCGAACCGCAGCGCGCCGGACTTCAGCTGGTCGACGATGTGCTCGCCGACCGGCCGGTCCGCCGCCGCGGCCTCGTCGGCGAGGTCGTGCGGGTTGCGGTTGAAGGTCGGGTACGACGGCATCCACCCGAGCCGCGCGCTCAGCGCGATCAGGTCCGCGGTGGTCTTGCCGCTCATGCTGCCGGGCATCCGCGAGAACGTGTCCGCGCCGAACGAGTCGTAGCGGAACTGGTCCGTGTGCAGGTACCAGTAGGCGGTCTGGATCATCTGGCGCGGCGGTCGCAGCCAGTCCAGCCCGAACGCGAGCTGCGCCCATCCGGTGATCGGGCGGCACTTCTCCTGGCCGACGTAGTGCGCCCAGCCGCCGCCGTTCACGCCTTGGCAGCCGGTGAGCGTGGTCAGCGCGAGGAACGCGCGGTAGATCGTGTCGGAGTGGAACCAGTGGTTGGTCCCGGCCCCCATCACGATCATCGACCGGCCCTTGGAGTCCTCGGCGTTCTGCGCGAACTCACGGGCGATGCGGGCGGCCGCTGCCGCCGGTACGCCGGTGATGGGCTCCTGCCAGGCCGGGGTGTACGGCGCGGGGTCGTCGTACGACGTGGGCCATTCGCCGGGCAGTCCTGCGCGGGGTACGCCGTACTGCGCGAGCAGCAGGTCGTACACGGTGGTCACGAGATGGTTGCCCACACGCCGCACCGGCACACCGCGGGACAGGTCTTCGCCGCCGGTGTCGAATCTCGGCAGCGCCACCGGAACGCTCTGGTCTCCGAGCAGGGTCAGGACGGGATCGGTCGAGCCCAGGTCCAGGTTCCACCGGCCGTTGCCTTCTTCGCCGAACCGGTGGCCGAGCGAGCCGTTCGGCACCACGGGCTGCCCGGTCGGTGCGTCCAGGACGACTGTCTTGAAGGCCGCGTTCTCCTCGGTGCTGCCGAGGTCGGCCGCGGTCAGGAACTTGCCGGGGCGGTACGTGCCGTCGGCTTCGTCCAGGCGGATCAGGTAGGGGAGGTCCGTGTACGTCTTGGCGTACTGCGTGAAGTACGGCGTCTCGCGGTCGACGAAGAACTCCTTGAGGATCACGTGCCCCATCGCCATCGCCAGCGCACCGTCCGTACCGGGTGCCGCCGGCAACCACTCGTCGGCGAACTTCACGTTGTCGGCGTAGTCCGGCGCGACCGCGATCACCTTCTGCCCGCGGTACCGCGCCTCCGCCATCCAGTGCGCGTCCGGCGTCCGCGTGACCGGCAGGTTCGAGCCCCACATGATCAGGTAGCCGGCGTCCCACCAGTCGCCCGACTCCGGTACGTCGGTCTGGTCGCCGAAGACCTGCGGCGACGCGACCGGCAGATCGGCGTACCAGTCGTAGAACGACAGCATCGTGCCGCCGATCAGCGACGTGAACCGCGCGCCGGAGGCGTGCGACACCATCGACATCGCCGGGATCGGGGAGAAGCCGGCGATCCGGTCGGGACCCCACTTCTTCAGCGTGTGCACGTACGCCGCCGCGACCAGCTCGGTCGCCTCGTCCCAGGTCGAGCGGACCAGGCCGCCCTTACCGCGCGCGGACTTGTACCGCCGCGCGAGCTCCGGGTCGTCGACGATGTGCGCCCACGCCGCCACCGGGTCGCCGTACTGTGCCTTCGCCTGCCGGTACAGGTCGAGAAGGACGCCGCGGACGTACGGGTAGCGGATGCGCGTGGGGGAGTAGGTGTACCAGGAGAACGCGGCGCCGCGCGGACAGCCGCGCGGCTCGTACTCGGGCTTGTCGGGACCGACCGACGGGTAGTCGGTCTGCTGGGTCTCCCAGGTGATGATGCCGTCCTTGACGTACACCTTCCACGAGCACGACCCGGTGCAGTTCACGCCGTGGGTCGAGCGGACCACTTTGTCGTGGCTCCAGCGGTCGCGGTAGAAGTCGTCCGCGCCGCGGCCGCCACGCTTGGTGAGGGTGCGCAGGTCGTCGGAGACGGTGCCTTTGGTGAAGTAGCGGCGGGTACGGATCAGAGCTTCGGTCAGCTCGCCGTCCAGGCTCATGCGGCTCCCTCGATCGTTGTGGCGCGCGACTCCGGGGTACTGGGTTGAGCGGTCCTCCTCACGATCGTCAGCGTCAGCAGCAGCGTCAAGGCCGCGGTGACCGACAGCATCGTCAGGCCGATCCCGTAGGACTGCGTGCGGCCGTAGACGTAGCCCATGATCAGCGGCGGCACGAAGCCGCCGAGACCGCCGGCCGCGCCGACGAGTCCGGTGACGCCGCCGACGCGGGCCGGATCGGTGACCTTGGCGACCAGCGCGAAGGTGGCGCCGCTGCCGCCGCCGAGCGCGGCGGCCATGCCCAGGAACGCGATCGTCCCGACGGGCTGGAGCAACGGCGTCGTGGCGGCCACCGCGGCCCCGGCGACCACGACCGCGTAGCAGCAGGCCAGCACCGGGATCGGGCCGAACTTGTCCGACAGCCAGCCGCCGACCGGGCGCATCACCACGGCGACCACGACGAAGCCGGCCATCCGGTTGGCCGCGTCCGCGGCGGACAGGTCGTAGGCAGTCTTGAGGTACGACGGCAGATACACCGAGAACGCGACGTACCCGCCGAACGCGACCGCGTACAGGATGCAGGCCTGCCAGCTGATCGGGAGCTTCGCGTTCGCCACCAGCCGCTGCAGGAACCCGCCCTGCGCGGGACGGCGGTTCGGCGCGTCGCGGAGCACGAACCAGGCGATGACGGCGTACGCCGCCAGGCTGATCGCGGTGAGCAGGAACGGGACCCGGTGCCCGGCGTTGCCGTAGAGCTTGACCGTGGTGAGCGCGCTGATCGCCGTACCGCCCATGCCGGCGCCGAAGATACCGATCGCGAGGCCGCGGCGCTCCGGCGGGAACCAGGCGTTCACGAACGGCACGCCGACCGCGAACGCGGTACCGCCGATGCCGAGGAAGAAGCCCCCGACCAGCAGCGCCGCGTAGGAGTCGAGCGCGAAGATCCCGATGAACAGGATCGGCAGGATCGTCGCCGCGGACACCAGCGGGAACATCACGCGGCCGCCGTACCGGTCGGTGAGCGCGCCGATCGGGATCCGCCCGAGCGAGCCGACGAGCACCGGTACGGCGACCAGCAGCGCGACGTCGGACTCGGTCAGCCGGCCGAGTGTGCCCTCGGTGCGGAACAACGGGCCGAGCGGACTGAGCAGCGCCCAGGCCCAGAAGTTGACCGCGAACCCGATCGTGGCAACCGCGAGCATCAACCACGGGGAACGTGCTGCCGTCCTGTCACCGCCGGTGCCGTCCATGATCAGCAGCCTGCCGCCCGCCACGGGCGTGGCAGTAGGGCCGAAGGTCCTCCCTGTGGCGGACACTGAGGGCAGCGGTCGGGTGAAAGGGGTGGGGGTTGACGATCACGGGACTCGAGACGCTGCGGGGGTACCAGCGGGGCTGGCTGCGGTCGGACGTCCTCGCCGGGCTGACGGTGGCGGCGTACTTCGTGCCGCAGGTGATGGCGTACGCCCAGCTCGCCGGCCTGCCCGCGGTGACCGGGTTGTGGGCCTCGCTCGGTCCGCTCGTCGTGTACTTCCTGCTCGGCACGTCCCGGCTGCTGTCGATCGGCCCGGAGTCGACGACCGCGCTGCTGACCGCTGCCGCGATCGGCCCGCTCGCGGCGGGGGACCCGGTGCGGTACGCCGGGCTGGCCGCCGTACTCGCGCTGATGGTCGGCGCGATCTGCGTCGCGGGATGGGCCGCGCGGCTCGGCTTCCTCGCGGACCTGCTGTCCAAACCGGTACTGATCGGCTACCTGGCCGGCATCGCGGTCCTGATGATCACCGGCCAGCTCGGACGGCTGACCGGAGCCCCGGTCGAGGGTGACTCACCGGTGGCCGAGGTGGTGTCGGCGATCAGCCTGATCGGCGAGTGGGAGCTCGCCCCGGTGCTGCTGTCGGTGACGGCCCTGGTGTCGCTGCTCGCGCTGGCGCGCTGGACGCCGCGCCTGCCGGGCCCGCTGATTGTCGTGGCACTGGCAGCGCTGGTGACCTGGATGGCCGGACTCGGCGACAAGGGCGTGGCTCTGGTCGGTTCGGTGCCCAGCGGCCTGCCCGTGCCGCAGGTGCCTCCGATCGATCTGCAGGACGTCGCGACGCTGGCGCTGCCCGCGGTCGGTGTCGCGCTCGTCGGCTATACCGACACGGTGCTCACGGCCCGCGCCTTCGCCAGCCGCGGCGGTGGGGCTATCGATCCCGGTCGGGAGCTGCTCGTCCTCGGACTCGCCAACGTCTCCGCGGGCCTGCTGCGGGGCTTCCCGGTGAGTAGCAGCGGCAGCCGGACCGCCCTGGCGGAGGCGTCCAGCGCAAAGAGCCAGGTGTACTCGCTGGTGGCGGCGCTGACGATCGTCGCGACGTTGCTGTTCGCCGGGCAGCTGCTCGAGACGTTCCCGATCCCCGCGCTCGGGGCTCTGGTCGTGTACGCCGCGCTGCGCCTGATCGAGCTTTCCGAGTTCCGGCGGATCGGGTCGTTCCGGCGCAGCGAGTTGCTGTTGGCGGTGGCAACGACCGTCGGCGTGGTCGCGCTCGGCGTCCTGTACGGCGTCCTCGTCGCGGTCGCGCTGTCCGTCATCGACCTGCTGCGGCGGGTCGCCCGGCCGCACGACGGGATCCTCGGCTACGTGCCCGGGATCGCCGGGATGCACGACATCGACGACTACCCCGACGCGCGGCCGGTGCCCGGTCTGGTCGTCTACCGGTACGACTCGCCGTTGTTCTTCGCGAACGCCGAGGACTTCCACCGCCGTGCGCTCGCCGCCGCCGACGACGCGCCCACCCCGGTGCGCTGGTTCCTGCTGAACACCGAGGCGAACGTCGAGATCGACATCACCGCGATCGACGCGCTCGACGGGCTCCGCGAGGAGCTGGCGGCCCGCGGCATCGTGCTCGCGCTGGCCCGGGTCAAGCAGGACCTCCGCGACGACCTCGAAGCCGCCGGCTTCCTCGAGCGGCTGGGGCCGGGACGCGTCTTCTACACCCTGCCGACCGCCGTCGAGGCGTTCCGCAAGGAGTCACCGGGCAGCTAGCACCTCGAC
>NZ_JBEXMY010000006.1:351993-557423 GCF_040610805.1 Kribbella sp. NPDC003557 | reverse complement strand
CGTCCTCGAGCGGCTGGGGCCGGGACGCGTCTTCTACACCCTGCCGACCGCCGTCGAGGCGTTCCGCAAGGAGTCACCGGGCAGCTAGCACCTCGACGGCCTGCCGGGCGATCTCCCATTCCTCGTTGGTGGGGACGACCAGTACGGCGACCGGGCTGTCCTCCGCGGAGGCGAAACCGTCCTCGGGGTCGGCGTTCCGCACGGGGTCGAGGTGGATGCCCAGACCCTCCAGGCCGTGCAGCGCGGCGGCCCGGACCTCGGCCGAATGCTGCCCGACACCGGCGGTGAAGACGATCGCGTCGACGCGTCCGAGGACGGCGTAGTACGCACCGACGTACTTCTTGAGCCGGTAGCTGTAGACGTCGAACGCGAGCTGGGCCCGCTCGTCACCGGCCGCGCGCCGGCGCGACACCTCACGGAAGTCGTTGGCGCCGCTGAGGCCTTTCAGCCCGGACTCGGAGTTGAGCGCGCGGTCGGTCTCCTCGGCGGAGCGTCCCGCGACCCGCGCGAGGTGCCCGTGGATCGCGGGGTCGAGGTCGCCCGACCGGGTGCCCATGACGAGACCCTCCAGCGGCGTCAGGCCCATCGACGTGTCCACCGACGTCCCGCCGCGGACGGCGGTCGCCGAGCAGCCGTTGCCGAGGTGCAGCACGATCAGGTTGAGGTCCCGCAGGTCGCGGCCGAGCAGCCGCGCGGCCTGCCCGGACACGAACGAGTGCGACGTGCCGTGGAACCCGTAGCGCCGGATCCCGTACTCGTCCAGCCAGGAGCTCGGCACCGCGTAGGTGTAGGCGTGCGGCGGCAGCGTCTGGTGGAACGCGGTGTCGAACACCGCGACGTGCGGCAGGTCCGGGAGCAGCCGCCGCGCCACCTCGATGCCCTCGAGATTCGCCGGGTTGTGCAGCGGAGCCAGCGGCACGAGGTCGGTCACCGCCGCGATCAGCTCGTCGTCCACCAGCGCCGGCGCCGCGAACCGGTCGCCGCCGTGCACGACCCGGTGCCCGACCGCCACGATGTCGACGTCACCGAGCGCGGGACCGTGGGTCTCGAACGCGCGGACGGCGGCTTCCAGCGCGGCTTCGTGATCGGCGACGGCGTGGTCGTCGTCGGCGTCACCGTCCGGCCCGTGGTGCACGTGGTGGCTCTGGTCCTCGCCGATCCGCTCGACCAGCCCGGTGGCCGCGGCCTCGCCCGACTTCGCGTCGACCAGGCTGTACTTCAGCGACGAGGACCCGGCGTTGATCACCAGGACGTGCTCGCTCATCGGGTCGCCTCCTGCTGCGCCTGGATCGCGGTGATCGCGACGGTGTTGATGATGTCCCGGACGGTGGCCCCGCGGGACAGGTCGTTGACCGGCTTGCGCAGGCCCTGCAGGACCGGGCCGACCGCGACCGCGTTGGCCGAGCGCTGGACGGCCTTGTACGTGTTGTTGCCGGTGTTCAGGTCCGGGAACACGAACACCGTGGCCCGCCCGGCGACGGGGGAGTCCGGCAGCTTCGTCCGGGCCACCGCGACGTCGATCGCGGCGTCGTACTGGATCGGGCCCTCGACCGGCAGCCGCGGGGCGCGCTCCCGGACGATGTTCGTTGCCTTGGACACCTTCTCCACGTCGGTGCCGGTGCCGGACGAGCCGGTGGAGTAGGACAGCATCGCGACCCGCGGATCCACCCCGAAGGCGGTCGCGGTCGCGGCGGACGAGATCGCGATGTCCGCCAGCTGCTCGGCCGTCGGGTCCGGGTTGACCGCGCAGTCGCCGTACACCAGGACCTGGTTCTGCAGGCACATGAAGAACACCGACGAGACCACCGAGACGTCCGGGACGGTCTTCACCACCTCCAGCGCCGGCCGGATGGTGTGCGCGGTGGTGTGCACGGCGCCGGACACCATCCCGTCCGCGAGCCCGAGCTGGACCATCATCGTGCCGAAGTACGACACGTCCCGGACCAGTTCGCGGGCCCGGTCGAGGTCGACGCCGCGATGCTGCCGCAGCCGGTGGTACTCGGCGGCGAACCGCTCGGTCAGGTCGCTGTGCTCCGGATGGACGACCTGCGCCGCGGACACGTCGACGCCGAGGCTCGCGGCCTTCGCGCTGATCAGGGTCGGATCGCCGAGCAAGGTGAGGTCGGCGACGCCCCGGCGCAGCAGCACGTCGGCCGCGCGCAGGATCCGCTCCTCGTCGCCCTCCGGCAGCACGATGTGCCGGCGGTCCGACACCGCGCGGTCGACCAGCCGGTGCTCGAACATCAGCGGCGTCACCGCGCTGCTGCGGGCCAGCGCGAGCTGGTCGAGCAGCGCCGGGCCGTCGACGTACTGGTCGAAGAGCGCCTTGGCCGTGTCGATCTTGCGCGGCGAGTCCTTGGTGAGCCGGCCGCGGACGGCGGTCAGCCTCGCGGAGGTTGCCTGCGTGCCGAGGCCGGTCTCGATGATCGGCAGCGTGACGCCGAGCCCCTCGATCAGCCGCTGCACCTGGCCGGGCAGCTCGAAGCCGCCGTTCAGCACGATCGCCGAGATCTGCGGGAAGGTCCGCGAGGCGTGCGCCATCAGGACGCCGAGCACGACCTCCGGGCGGTCCCCGGCGGTGACGACCGCGGCGCCGTCGAACAGCCGGTCGAGCACGTTCGGCATCGTCATCCCGGCGATCATCAGCCCGGTGACCTCGCGGGTCAGCAGCTGCGGGTCGCCGCTGAGCAGCGAGCCGTCGACCGGCGCGAGCAGGTCGGCGACCAGCGGCTGGTTCAGCACCGGCTCCTCGGGAATCGCGAACGCCGGCGCGCCGATGCCGTCGAGCGCGGCGAGCAGCGGCTTGCTCTCGCCGTCCACGCGGTTGGCGATCACCGCGAACAGCGAGCCGTGGTTCGCGGTCAGCTCGGCCGCGGCCATGTCGGCGATCGCCCGGACGTCGTGCGGCGTCCGGCCGAACCCGTTGACCACGAGCAGCACCGGCGCGCCGAGGTTGGCCGCGATCTTGGCGTTGAACGAGAACTCGGTCGGGGTGCCGACGTCGGTGTAGTCGCTGCCGACGACCAGCACCGCGTCCGCGTGCTCGGCCACCGCGTGGTACCGCTGCACGATCGTGTCGAGCGCGGCCTCCGGGTCCGCGTGCACCTGCTCGTACGTCACGCCGACGCCGTCCTCGTACGACTGCTCGACCGCGTCCTGCGAGATCAGCAGGTCGAGGACGTAGTCACGCCCGCCGTGCGTGGCGGTGTCGGCCCGCACGATCGGCCGGAACACGGCCACCCGCCCGACCCGCCGGGACAATTGATGAAGCACCCCGAGCGCGACCGTCGACTTCCCGGTCGTCCCCTCCACCGAAGCAACGTAGACACTGCTACCCATACCGCGAACCCTACGGAACGGCGGGCCGCGTCAAGGCGTGCAGGTGGTCGATCATGGTGTCGACCGCGATCCGCAGCGGGGCGGGGTCCCGGCTGACCTGGCTGAGCAGCAGTCCGCCCTGGACGGCCGCGAGCATCGCGACGGCGAGCTCACCCGGATCCGCGTCGGCAGCGAGCTCGCCGCGTTGCTGCATGTCGGCCAGCCCCTGTCGGATCAGCTCCTGCCAGCCCGCGAAGGCGGCGGCCAGCTGGGTCCGGGCGACCGGATCGCTCTCGGAGAGGTCACTTGCCAGCGATCCCAGCGGGCACCCGCCGACGCACTGCATCTCGGTCAGGATGTTGACCATCACGTCCCGCCAGCGGCCGAGCGAGTCGATCGTGTCCAGACGTTGCAGACAGTCCTGATGGACGTCGAGCACCTGCGTCGTCTGGTGGTCGATCACCGCCGTCACGAGGGCGTCCTTGCCGGGGAAGTAGTGGTACAGCTGCGAGGGGCTGACACCGGCCGCGGCCTGGATGTCCTCGATCGTGGTGCGGGCGACGCCGTGCTCGAGCATCAGCCGCGCCGCCGCCACGACGATCCGGTCGCGGGTCGCCTGGCCCTTCCTGGTCAGCCGCCGGGCGATCTCCGTCATACCACCACCGTACGGATTTTGGAGTTGATACTCCAATTTCGTCGGCGAACTATCGGTACCGGAAACTCCAACCAGAGGATGGAACCCGATATGACGCAGGACTTCGCCGGCCGGACCGCACTCGTGACCGGCGGCAACAGTGGGATCGGCCGCGCCGTGGCCGGGCAGCTCGCGCGGCGTGGCGCGCACGTGGTGATCAGCGGGCGGGACACCGCCCGGGGGAGCAGGGCGGTCGAGGAGATCCGGGCCGGCGGCGGTACGGCGGACTTCGTGCAGGCGGATCTGACCGACCTGGCGAGTGTGCGGTCGCTGGCCAAGCAGGCGATCGAGCTCGGCGGCGGGCACGTCGACGTACTGGTCAACAACGCCGGCATCTTCCCGTTCGGGCCGACGGCCGAGGTGCCGGACAGCGACTTCGACGCGGTGTACGCCGTGAACGTCCGGGCGCCGTTCTACCTGGTCGCCGAGCTGGCCCCGTTGATGGCGGCGCGCGGCTCGGGCGCGATCGTCAACGTCACGACGATGGTCGCGTACGTCGGCATGGCGGGCATGGCGGCGTACGGCTCGAGCAAGGCGGCGGTCGAGCTGCTGACCCGGGCCTGGGCGGCCGAGTTCGGCCCGGCCGGTGTCCGGGTGAACGCGGTCAGCCCGGGCCCGACCCGGACCGAGGGCACTGCTGTGATGGGCGAGAACCTCGACAACCTCGCCGGGACGACGCCGCTGCAGCGGGTCGGGACTCCGGACGAGGTCGCCGAGGGCATCGTCTTCCTCGCCTCCGACGCCGCGTCTCTGGTCCACGGCGCCACCCTCCCCGTCGACGGCGGCCGCCTCGCGGTCTGAGGTGCGGCGGTCCCGGCCGTCAGTCGGGGCGCGGGGTGAAGACCGCGAACTGGCTGCCGGCCGGGTCCCGGAGGTAGGCGAAGTCCGGTGTGCCGCCGCCGGTGCCGATGCGCTTGTTCACCACGGTGCCGCCGAGCTGCTCGGCCTCGGCGCAGGTCTTCTCGACGTCCGCGACCAGGATGTAGAAGACGGCGTGGTTGGGCAGCTCGCCGTTCGTGGCGAACAGGCCGCCCATCGGCTGCTGTGCACCCGCTGCCGTGATGTTGCGGTAGTCGAGCCCGCCGGAGGTCAGGCTCCCGGACGACTCGAACGACCAGTCGAAGAGGCCGCCGTAGAACTTCTCGGCGGTCTCCGGGTCGTCGCTCGCGACCTCGAACCAGGCCAGCGTGCCAGGGGCGGGAGTACTCATGGATCTCTCCTTCGACGTAGGGCTTGTGTCAACGAGAACCACGCTCCCAGCGGTTCGCGACAGCCCTATGTCGGTGTTGGAAAAAGATCCTCGGGACGCAGCGCGGCGGCCGGGAGCTTGGTCTCGTACCCGTCGACCTGCAGCGGGCCCGACGCCGGCGGTCGCAGCGGCAGCGTCGCGGTCGGCTCGGCCTTGGTGATCCGGTCCATCCGGAACACCCGCTCCTCCTGCCGCAGATGGCACCAAGCCGTCAGGTACGACCCGTTGGGCCCGACCACGACCTGCTGCGGCTCGATCTCCCGGAGCGTCTCGACGCCGTCGCCGTTCGTGTACTGGACCCGCAGGACCCGGTTGTCGCGCACCGCCCGCCAGACCTGCTCGGCGATCTCGCCGTCCGGGTCCGGCACCGGGCGGACGAGCAGCCGGACCTTGGCCGCGGCCGTCCGCGCTTCCTCGAGATCGCGCGGCGGCATCGCGGCGACGATCTTCTGCAGCGCGCTCCGGGCGTCCCGCGCGAACAGCACGTGGTCGCTGCGGCTCAGCGCCACCGCGACCGCCATCGCCTCCCGCGCGCTGAAGTTGAGCGGCGGGAGGCTCATCGAGCGATCCACCGAGTACCCACCGGTGCGGCCCTGTTTGGTCGCCAGCGGCACGCCGGCCTGCCCGAGCGCGCTGAGATCACGCTCGATCGTCCGCACGCTCACCTCGAACCGCGCCGCCAGTTGCCGCGCTGTCCGCCCTCGTGGTCCCGCCGCGCGCAGCTCCTCCGCGAGCGCGTACAGCCGATCGATCC
This sequence comes from Kribbella sp. NPDC003557, assembly GCF_040610805.1. Taxonomy (NCBI): domain Bacteria; kingdom Bacillati; phylum Actinomycetota; class Actinomycetes; order Propionibacteriales; family Kribbellaceae; genus Kribbella; species Kribbella sp. NPDC003557. Next base: position 551,408 of record NZ_JBEXMY010000006.1, on the reverse strand, counting down.
GGTTCATACCCGCAGGCTAGGGGCGACCACGGACAGATTCAGGTCCTACTCCGGAAGCTCGGCGCCGGTGCGCTCGGCGACCATGTAGGCGGCGTACCAGGCCGGCCAGTTCTCGTCGGCCTTGCCGGTCCGGGCCTCGTGCTCACCGTGGGCTGCGGCGGCGCGCTTCAGCGCGTCCTCCAGGTCGGCGACCGAGCTGTACGTCGCGTCGTCGACGCGGCCGGGCAGCCGCTTGGTGACCTCCTGCAGCAGCCAGGTGTTGCCGTCGGGGTCGCTGAACGTTGCGAACGAGCCGTAGCTGGACCGCTCGTCGGCCGGCCCGGTCACCCGGGCGCCGGTGTCGCCTGCTTCGAACTGGGCGCCCGGCGCGGCCGGGTGGAACACCTCGCTGACCTTGGCGCCGAGCGCGAGCAGCTCGGACCGGGCCGCCTCCACATCCGTGACGACCAGGTACAGGCCCTGGGCCGTGCCCGGTGCCGCCGTCGTGATGTTCGTGCCGAACTGGACCGAGGCGGGGGAGCCCGGCGGGGTGAACTGGACGACCCGGAACCCGTTGTCGAACGCGAAGTCCGCGTCCAGCCGCCAGCCGAGGCCGGTGTAGAACTCCTTGGCGCGATCCGTGTCGGCGACCGGGACGACGACGGCTTCGAGCTTCAGGTCGGTGCTGGTCATGACTTCCTCCTGGGATCGACGTGTTTCGCTGACCCCTAATCTGCCGCTCCGCGGCCCCCGTGACACCAGTGAGAATCCCTGGTCATTACCCGGGCACCCCGGTGCCCGGCCTTAGAGTGCTGTCACGTGGACCACCAGATCGTTCTGATTGCCGGAGCGGGGCTCGCGATCATGATCGCGGCCTCGGTGTTCGCGCGGCGGACCGGCGTCGCCGCCCCGCTGCTGCTGGTCGCGCTGGGCATCGGGGCGAGCTACCTGCCGAGCACGCCGGCCATCCACATCGAGCCGGAGATCATCCTCGCCGGGATCCTCCCGCCGCTGCTGTACGCGTCGGCGGTGCAGCTCCCGGTGCTCGACGTCCGCCGGAACTTCGGGCTGATCGCGTGGCTGTCGATCGTGATGGTGATCGTGTCGGCGCTGGTGATCGGTGCGCTGGTGCACGCGCTGTTCCCGAGCATCCCGTTCGCGCTCGCCACGGCGCTGGGCGCGGTCGTCAGCCCGACGGACGCGGTGGCGGCCTCCGCGATCGGGCACCGGCTGGGGCTCCCGCCACGCCTGATGACCGTGCTGGAGGGCGAGAGTCTCGTCAACGACGCCTCGGCCCTGGTCGTCCTGCGGACCGCGGTCGCGGCGCTCGCCGTCACCACTCACTTCAGCCTCGGCCACACGGTCCTCGACTTCGCCTGGGCGGTCGTCGGCGCGATCCTGATCGGCGTGGTCATCGGGGTGCTCACCGTTGTCCTGCGCCAGCGACTCGACGACCCGGTACTGAACACGACCATCTCCTTCGCCGTCCCGTTCCTCGCCTACTTCCCGGCCGAGGAGGCGCACGCGTCCGGCGTCCTGGCCGTGGTCGTCGCCGGACTGCTGACCGGGGCGCTCGGCAGCCGGAAGTTCAGTGCCCGCGACCGGCAGACGCAGGCCACCACCTGGACGACGATCAGCTTCGTCCTGGAGAGCGGCGTCTTCCTGGCGATGGGATACCAGCTGCCCGAGCTCGTCGACGACGCCCGCGCGGAGACGACGCTCGGCGAGATCACCGCGCTCGTCCTGCTGGTGGTCGGCCTGCTGGTCGTGCTGCGCTTCCTCGGGCTGGCGTGGCCGGCGCTGCAGGGCCGGTTCGGGCGCAACGACCGCACCGAGCAGGTCCGCGCGCAGCTGGACCAGTTCGAGGAGCACCTGGACTCGATGGAGCCGTCCGGCGCACGCGAGGAGAACCGGCTCGCCTGGGCCCGCAAGCGGCTCGCCCGCGGCCGCGCGGACGCCGACTTCGAGGAGCGCGAGCCGATCACCGGCCGCGGCCTGCTGGTGCTGGCCTGGGCCGGGATGCGCGGTGTCGTGACGGTCGCCGCCGCCCAGACCATTCCCGCCGGTACGCCGCACCGCGCGACCGTCGTACTCGCGGCGTTCATCGTCGCGCTGATCACGCTCGTGCTGTTCGGCCTCTCGCTGCCCGCGGTGATCGCGCGGATGCGGTTCCGCCCGGAGAGCGCCGAGGACAAGCGCGACTCGGTGCAGGCGCTGATGCGGCAGATCGGCGAGGCCGCGATCGACGCGGTCGGCCCGCTCGAGGAGCAGACCGTCGACGGCGAGGCACTCGACCCGGTCGTGGTCAGCACGCTGAAGGACCGGATCGTGCCGCGCCTGGTCACCGGCAGCAGGCAGCTCCGGGAGACCAAGGCGGACACCCGGGAGCAGATGGAGATCCTGCAGCGCCGCTACCTCGACGCGATGCGCGAGGCCCTCGGGAACGAGCGCAGCATCGGGGCCTACAGCTCCGAGACGTACCGGCAGGTCGAAGGCTTCCTGGACACGGTCGAGCAGCGCTTCTCGACCGCCTGAGCGTCACCAGTCCGCGACGCGCTCCTGGCTGCGGTCCTCGGTGGCGACCAGGACGTCGAGGAGGAACTCCTGCAGGTCGGTGCGGATGTCGCGGTGCAGCGGGTCGTCCCACAGGTTCTGCAGCTCGTCCGGATCGGCGGCGAGGTCGTACAGCTCGCCGGTCCGCTCCCTGGAGGTGGCGGGGGAGCCGTGCTGGACGATCAGCTTCCAGCGGTCGCGCCGGAGCATCGTGAGGTGCACCGGCGCCGGGTACGGATGCCCGCTGTTGCGGTACTCGCTCAGCGCCCAGCCGCGACCCGTCGCGGTGCGCGAGGTGGCCAACGGCAGGAGATCCTGCCCCTCGCCGCGGACCGGAAGCCCGGCGGCGGTGAGAATCGTCGCCGACAGGTCGACCCACTGGACGAGTTCGTCGCACCGGGCGCCGGCGGGGATGGCCGAGGGCAGGCGCATCACCAGCGGGACCCGGACGGCCTGGTCGTACATCATCGGCCCCTTCAGCATGAGCCGGTGGTCGCCGAGCATCTCGCCGTGGTCGCTGGTGAACATCACCAGGGTGTCGTCGGCAAGCCCTTCGGCGTCGAGCGCGTCGAGGATCCGGCCGACCTCGTCGTCGACGAGCGTCACCATCGCGTAGTAGGCGGCCTTGACCTCCTGCAGCTCCTCCGGGCTGTACGACGTGAAGCCGCGCGCGTGTCCGGCGTACGACGCGTGGGACGCCTCGGTCTGGATCGGCGGCTTGCCGGTCAGGTCGTCCGGCAGCGGGCGACTGAGCTCCCGGTCGCGGTAGCGGCGGACGTATTCCTCCGGGGCGCCGAAGCCGTGGTGGGGGTCGAAGAAGTTCGCGACGAACAGGAACGGCTTGTCACGGTCGCGGGAGTGGGTGAGGAAGTCGATCGTCTGCTCGCCGATCCAGTGGCTGTAGTGCAGCTCGGTCGGCAGCGTGTCGTAGTCGACGTCCGCGCCCGCGAGGTCGGGGCGCAGCGTGTGCAGCCAGCGGTGGTACTCGTTCTCCGACGAGCCCGGGTACGGATCGTGGGCCCAGCGGAAGACGCGGAAGCCGTCGTCGTGCCGCTTCTCGGTCCGGCCGCCGAAGCACGCGTTGAGGTGGAACTTGCCGACCAGGCCGCAGTCGTAGCCGGCGTCGGCGAGGTCCTTGCTGAACAGCCGTGCGCCGTCGGGCAGGCCGACGCCGTTGGCCCACAGGCCGTGCTGGTGGACGTAGCGACCGGTCATCAGGCTGGCACGCGAAGGACCGCAGACCGGGTTCTGCACGTAGCAGTTGCCGAACAGGACGCCCTGGCTCGCGAGCCGGTCGAGGTTCGGCGTGTCGATCTCGTCGTTGCCGGCGGCACCCAGCGCGGAGAACCGCTGCTGGTCGGTGCAGAGAAGCAGGACGTTAGGCGGCATGCGGACCAGTCTATTAAATCTGGAGCATTGACAAAAAGAGGGCGTGCCGGTCAGAGTCGGATGCCGTGGGGACGGAACCGTCCGGGCCGCTGCGGCTGCTCCGGGAGACACACGAGGAACGAGTACTCACCGCACTCCGCACGCGCGGCGCGCTGACCCGCGCCCAGCTCGTCGAGCACACGAACCTGTCCCGCGCGACGCTCTCGTCCATCGTCCAGACCCTCCTCGGCCGCCAGGCCCTGACCGAGACCGGCGAGGAGGCGAGCACCGGCCGGGGACGTGGACGGCCGGTGTCGCTGCTGACGCTCAACCCGGCCGGCGGGCTCGCGCTGGGCCTGGACCTCGGGCACCGCCGTATCCAGGTGACGATCGCGAACGTCGCGCACGAGGCCGTCGCGTCGGGCGAGGTCGCCTGTGCGGAACGTACGCCGTGGCCGCGCCGTCTGCGGCTCGCGCTGGACCTCGTCGACGACTTGACCACCCGGTACGAGATCTCGCTGACGGCACTCGCGGGCGTCGGCGTCGGAATCGTCGGGCCGGTCGACGAGGCCACCGGAGCCTCGAACGACCGCGTGGCTCTGGTGCGTGACACCCTCCGCGCGCGCTTCGGCGTACCTGTCTTCGTCGACAACAACACGCGCCTCGCCGCGCTGGCCGAAGCGGTCTGGGGCGCCGGTGCCGGTGTGAGCAGCGCGTTGTACCTGCGGTTGTCGTACGGCGTCGGCGGTGGGCTCGTGCTCGGCGGGCGACTGTTCGCGGGCGCGGGTGGCGCGGCGGGGGAGCTCGGGCACATCAGCGTGGACCGCGACGGCCCGGCGTGCCCGTGCGGTGGCCGCGGCTGTCTCGAACGGTACGTCTCGCTCACGACCCTGCAGGAGCAGTGCGCTGACATCCTCGACGCACGCGACGCGACGGCGCGGGACCTGCTCGTCGACGCGGGAACGCGGGTCGGCGAGGTGCTCGCGGCCGCCTGTAACACGGTCAACCCGGAAGTCGTCGTGATCGGCGGGGAGTTGGCCGAGACCGGCGACCACCTGTTCGACCCGCTGCGTGCCGCGTTCCACCGCTACACCCACAGCCAGGTCCGCCGCACCGCGCGACTCACCCGCGCGGCCCTCGGGCACGACGCCGCGGCCCGCGGCGGCATCGCCCTCGTTCTCACGACCACGCCGCAGGAGGCCTCCCGCCCGTGACATCCGCCGCCACGATCGACATCCGCCGCGACCGCCGGCACACCATCGACCCGATGATCTACGGGCACTTCCTGGAGTCCGCGTTCTTCGGCAACATCGAGGGCGGCGTGTTCGACGAGGGCTCGCCGCTGGCGTACGGCGGGGACGACGCGCGCAACGGCCTGCGGCGGGACGTGATCGGCCTGTGCCGGGAACTCGGGCTCCCGGTGGTCCGCTGGCCGGGCGGGAACTTCACCTCGCCGTACCGCTGGGAGGACGGTGTCGGGCCGCGCGACTCCCGGCCGCGGCGCCTCGAGCTGGCCTGGGGCTCGGAGGAGACCAACCGCTTCGGCACCGACGAGTTCCTCGCCTGGTGCGCCGAGGTCGGGACCGAGCCGTACCTCGCGCACAGCTGCCGCGACGTCGACGACGCGGTCCGCTGGGTCGAGTACACCAACTACGGCGGCGACACCGAGTACGCCCGGCAGCGCGCCCGCAACGGCCATCCGGCACCGTACGGGGTGAAGTACTGGGGCCTCGGCAACGAGGTGTACGGCGACTGGCAGATGGGCCACCGCACCGCCGCCGCGTACGCCGCCGACGCGGCCGAGCACGCCCGGTTCATGCGCGCCGTCGACCCGTCGCTGAAGTTCGTCGCGGTCGGCAAGACCGACGACCGCGACGGCTGGACCGAGACCGTACTAGGGGCCGTGGGCCACCAGATCGACTACCTGTCGTTCCATCTGTACGGCGCAACCACGCAGCTGATCGACGGTGCCGCGGAGTACGACGCGATCGTGGCCCAGTCGCTCTACTTCGAGCAGCAGATCGTCGAGTACTCCGACCTCGTCGGCCGCTGCGCCGGCGACCGCCCGCTCGCGCTGTCCCTCGACGAGTGGAACATCCGGCACGTCGAACCCACCGCCTGGCCGGACCCGCAGCCGTCGGACGACGGCGGCACGGTCGCGCGCGACGTCGACGGCCTGCCGGCCGGTCCGGCCCACCGGGTCAACCGGTGGAGCCCCAGAACGCTCGCCGACGCGCTCTTCTACGCCGGTGTCTTCCACGCGTTGCACCGCGCCGGCGGCCGCGAGATCCCGGTCGCGATGGCGAACACGGTGAACCTGCTCAACGCGAACGGCGTGATCGTCGCGCGGCCCGGCGGTGCGGTGCGCGCGGCGACGTACCACGTCTGGGACCTGTACCAGAACCACCTCGGCCCGGTCGCGCTGTCCGCCGACGTCCGGTCGCCCGGGAAGCTGACCGCCGTCCGGCAGGGCGACGAGCGCGACCGCCGCGGGGACTTCCGCAGCTACCCGGCGACCGTGCCGGACCTCGACGTCTCCGCGACGCAGACGACCGACGGGCGGTCACTCCGGGTCGCGGTCGTCAACCGCCACCGCGACGCGGGGATCCGCGCCGCGCTCACGCTCGACGAGAGCCACGAGGCCCTGCCGACCCGAGCGGCCGTCAAGCTACTGACGGCCGGCGACGTCCTCGCGACCAACACCTTGACGACGCCGGACGCCGTCAGCCTGCGCGATCTCGGGAGCACCGAACTGGTGGACGGCTGCTACGACTTCCCGCCGCACAGCATCACCCTGCTGTCCTTCGATCTCAGCTGATCAGCGGAGGTCGAGGCGCATCAGGATGCGTGGATGGCCGGCCAGTGTCGACGTGGTGTCGGCGGCCTTGGCGAACCCGGCGTGCTCGAAGTTCTTGCGGATGCCGGCGTACGCCATCGTCAGGTCGACCTTGTCGTCGCCGTTGTCGAGCGGATAGGCCTCGACGACCGGGGCGCCGTTCTCGCGGGCGAAGTCGACGGCACCGGCGATCAGCGCGTGCGAGATCCCCTGACCGCGATGGCCCGGCCGGACCCGGATGCACCACAACGACCACACCGGCAGGTCGTCCACGTGCGGGATCTTCCGGTTCCGGGCGAACGTCGTCGCCGCGCGCGGTGCGATCGCGGCCCAGCCGACCGGCGTGTCACCGTCGTAGGCGAGGACGCCGGGCGCGGGCGTCGCCTCGCAGAGCCCGGCGACGTACTCGGCGCGGGCCGGTCCGCGCAGTTCGTTGTTGAGCTTGGACGGGATCCGGTAGCTGAGGCAGAAGCACACGTTGGCCGTCGGCGACTTCGGCCCGATCACCGCGCGCACGTCCTCGAAGACATCGGCGGGCCGTACGTCGATACTCACGGCGCCACCTCGGCTCGCAGGAGTTGGTTGTGGATCATGAACGCGGTCCGGAGCTCCTTGTAGCCGACGCGGTCGAACAGGACCGTCATCGCGGTGCCGTCGTAGTGCTCGACCAGCCCGGCGCCGAAGGTGCGATGCACGACCCGGCTGCCGACCGGGAACGGCTGGTCCTCGGGCGGCGCCGCGGTCCGGCCTGCCAGGTCGTTGTCGCAGTTGCCGCACGGACCGTCGTACCGCTCGCCGAAGTAGCTGAGCAGCCATTCGCGCCGGCACCCGCCGTACTCGGCGTACGCCGCCATCATCTCGACCCGGGAGCGGGCCACCTCGCGGCGGTCGTGCTCGACCGCGGCCGCGGCGGTGACGGCCTTGTCCACCGCCGTGGTCAGACGGAAGTGGTGGCTGACGGCAACGACCCGGGCGTCGGTCAGCCGGCCCAGGGCACGCTCGACCCGGGCCGTGCCCAGACCGCTGGCCGCGGCCAGCGCGGCGATGTCCTCCGGCCGGTGGTCGTGGATCGCGGTGGCGACCGCGAGCAGGTCCTCGTCGGTGACGCCGCCGGAGGCGAAGAACCGGTTGAGGCCGAGGTCGGCGTGCCGGAAGAACAGCTCGATGTCGGCCGGTTCGCCGTCGCGCCCGGCGCGCCCGATCTCCTGGTAGTAGGCGTCGACCGAGGACGGCGCCTCGGCATGGCTCACCCAGCGGATGTCCGGCTTGTCGATCCCCATCCCGAACGCGATCGTGGCGACCACGACCCGGCAGCCGCCGGCGAGGAACGTGTCCTGCACCTCGCGGCGCTGCTTGGCCGGCAGCCCGGCGTGGTACGCCTGCGCGGCGACGCCGGCCGTGGCCAGGTCGTGCGCCAGCTCCTCGGCGTGGCGGTGCGTGCCGACGTACACGATGCCCGGGCCGCGCGACGAGCGGACGTGGCTGAGCAGCCGGCGGTTCTTGGTGTCGTCGTCGGCGAACGTGAAGACCGCGAGGTTGAGGTTCGGGCGGTCGAACCCGCCGACCACGACGGCGGGCTCGTTCAGCTCCAGGCGATGCACGATCTCCTTGCGGACCGGCGGCGCGGCGGTCGCCGTGAGCGCGAGGACCGGCGGGCGTCCCATCGCGCGGATCGCGGTCGCGAGCCGGAGATAGTCCGGCCGGAAGTCCTCGCCCCACTCGCTGACCAGATGTGCCTCGTCGACGGCCACCAGCGTGGGCCGCGACGCGGCGAGCAGGTCGAGGACGTCGGGGTGCGTCAGCTGCTCGGGGGACAGCAGCACGAACCCGGGCCGGTCGCTCGTCAACAGGTCGTGGGCGGCGTGGCGGCCGGCGCGATCGGTCGCGTTCAGCTCCGCGACCTCGACACCGGCCGGACGCAGGGCCCGCAGTTGATCCCGCTGCAACGCCACCAGCGGACTGACCACCACGGCCACCCCGCCGAGCGCCAGCCCGGCCAGCTGGTAGATCGCCGTCTTCCCGGTCCCGGTGGCCAGGACGGCGAGCACGTCCCGCCCGTCGAGCACCGCCCGTACGGCGTCCTCCTGGCCCGCCCGCAGCGACTCGAATCCGAGCCGCTCGCGGGCGAAAGCTGCGACGTCGACCACACCCATGCCGGAACCGTAATACAGGCCCAGGACAGGCTCAGGACAGGCTCAGTGCTGTGATCAGCGCTGGACGGAGTACACCAGCTTCTGGATGCCGTTCTTGTACGACTCGCTCGAGACGAGCTCGAGCTGGGTCTTGTCGCGGTCGGCGTCGCTGAACAGGCGCTTGCCGGCGCCGAGCAGCACCGGGAAGACGAGCAGGTTGTACTGGTCGATCAGGCCCGCGTCGGACAGGTTGCGGTTGAGCGTGGCGCTGCCGTTGACGATGATCGGCCCGCCCTCGGTCTCCTTCAGCGCGGCGACGTCGTCGAGGGACCGCAGGATGGTGGTCTCGCCCCAGTTCGTCACCAGGTCGCTGTCCTGCAGCGTGGTCGACACGACGTACTTCGGCATCGCGTTGTAGCCGGCGAACTCCTCGGTCATCCCCGGCCAGACCGGCGAGAACGCCTGGTAGCTGAGCCGGCCGAGCAGCAGTGCGGTGGCCTCGGTCTGCTCCTCGCCCTTGAGTGCGTACGCCGCCTCCTCGAACGCGATGTCCTTGAAGGTCCAGCCCGAGTTGCGGTAGCCCGGCTCGCCGCCGGGGCCCTCCACGACGCCGTCGAGGGAGATGAACGCGGTGGTGATGAGGGAACGCATCTGAAGCTCCTTGGATCTGTGGTGAGTGGTGCTCGTGCCTGTGCGTCGTGCGGGTGCCGGGGCGCTCGACATCCGTCAGGTGTGACGCCGGTCACACCGTACTGACGATCCAGGCCGCGGAGTCGAACAGGACGCCGTCGCCGCTGTCGTGCGCCGAGAGCATCGCACGAAGCGCGCTGCGGGCGCGGTCGGCCTCGGTGGCCGACAGCTCCGCGAGGAGGGCCTGCGGCTCCCGCAGCCGGAGGATGTTCTGGTACGCCGACTCGACGTCGGGACCGTAGTACAGCCGTTCGTGGACCGCGGTGAAGGTGGGATCGGCGAACCCTGCGGACGTCAGGACCTCGCGCGTGACAGCCGGGTCGCCGAGCGTGAACGGAGACTCGTCGCGGAAGTCCCCGCCGATCGTCTCCGGAATCACCCGCGCCCACTCGTTGGCGGCGCGCGGCTGCCAGACCATCGCGACCAGCCGCCCGCCGGGTCGCAGCGCCCGCCGCAGATTGCCGAACGCGCCGACCGGGTCCGCGAAGAACATCACCCCGAACCGGCTCAGGCACACGTCGAAGGCGGCCGTCCCGAAGTCGTACGTCGCGGCGTCCGCGAGCAGGTAGCTGACGTGCTCGTCCGAGGTGTGCTGCCGGGCATGGTCCAGCATCCGCTCGGACACATCCACCCCGAGCACCTGGCCCGGTGCTGCGTCGGCGGCCGCCTGGCGCGTCGTCTGTCCGCCCCCACACCCGACGTCCAGCACCCGATCCCCGGCCCGCACCCCGCAGGCAGCCCTGAACCGCGCCTGCAGGAAGCGCATCTCGGCGTCGTAGTCGAACACGCCCCAAGGCTAGGGCTGCGGCTAGGTCAGGCAGGGACGAACTGCACCTGGTTGCCGTCCGGGTCGCCGGCCGCCGGGCCGGGGTCGGCGGTGGCGAGCGCCAGGTGAGCGATCGGCGTGGCCGGTGCAGGCACGAGTTTCAGGGCGTCGGCGCCCAGGCGGAAGGTGTCGTCGGCGACCCGCTCCATGCCGAGATGGGTGCCGTAGAAGTCGATCGCGGCGTCGCGATCGGGCGCCGCGATCGCGATGTGCGCGAACGCCCGCGCCGGGCCGGTCGTGATCGGCGCGACGCGGAACTGCTCCGAGCGCTGCAGCAGCTCGACGCGAACGCCGTTCGGGTCGGACAGGAAGGCGAGCCGCCCCTGCCCGCTGCCGGCCACCCGCGGCGACGAGATCTCGGCGTACCCGAGCGCCGTCAGGCGCGCGTAGTCGCCGTCGAGGTCGTCGGTCATGAAGCCGATGTGATTCAGCCCGTACGTCGCCTCCGGGTCGGGCTCCTCGCGGTGCAGCAGCTCGACCAGGCCCGTCACCAGCTGGATGTGCACCCGGTTGACCCGCGGACCGGCCATGAACAACCGGTCGACCACCTCCGCCCCGAGCCCGCCGTAGAACGCCAGGCTCGCCTCGAGATCCCGCACCGGTCCGCCGACATGGTTCAGCTCGTAGATCACCAGTTCACCGTAGCAAGCGCTTTCCCGTGATGCCTGCCGACCGGCGCGCCATCCGCCGCGGTCGCCAAAGATCGGCCGGTCGATGCAGGATGGGGGTCATGGAGTCACTGGTGTTCGAGAGCCGGGACCTGGGGCGGACCGAAGAGTTTCTGAACCGGGCGTACACGAAGATGCAGATCGGCGGCAGTCCGGCCGACGTGCGGACCCGGATCGAGCGGGCGGCCGCGGAGTCGATCACCGTGGACCGGATCGAGATCGGGTTCGAGATGAGTTACGACGCCGATCCGCTCGGCAAGATCTGCCTGTGCGAGGTCTACTCGGGCAGCATCGTCGACCACGCGACCGACGGCTGGGAGGACGGGTTCCGCCCGGGGGACCTGGTCTCGTTCGCGCCCCCGGACCAGCCGTACGCCGGGAAGATCGCCCGCTCGTCGTACAGCATCACGATGTTCGACCCCGCGCTGCTGACCCGGGTGGCGGGCGTCGGCCGGAAGAACAACGCGCCGGTGCGGCTGCTCGGCCATCGGCCGCGGTCCCGCCAGGCCGCCCGTCAGCTGTCACAGACGATCGCCTATCTCGCCGAGACGTTGCCCAACCCGGCGGTCCAGACCTCGCCGCTCGTGCTCGCGTCGGTCTCCCAGCTGCTCGCCTCGAGCGTCCTCGCCACCTTCGCGAACTCGGCCGACGCGACCCCTGAGCAGGTCGGCGCGGACAGCCGGGACGCGCGGCCCGCGACGGTCCGCCGGGCACTCACGTTCATGGAGTCGAACCTCGACCAGGCCCTCGCGATCGCCGACATCGCGGCCGCGGCCGGCGTCACCGTGCGCGCGCTGCAGACGGCCTTCCAGCGGCACCTCGGGACCACGCCGCTCGCATACCTGCGCCGGCTGCGCCTGGAGGAGGTGCGCGCGGAACTGCTGGCCGCCGACCCGTCCGAGCAGACGGTCGCCGCGGCCGCGGCCCGCTGGGGCTTCCACCACCACGGCCGGATGACCGCCGCGTACCGCGAGCTGTACGGCGAGCTGCCGAGCACGACGCTGGCGCGTTAGGGCAGCTTCCGGGTGTCGATGAGCTGCTGCGCGACGTCGCGGAGCTTGGTGTTGGTGTCCTGCGAGTAGCGCTTGAGGACGGCGAAGGAGCGGTCGGCGTCCATGTCGTAGCGCTCCATCAGGATGCCCATCGCCTGCCCGACGAGCTTGCGGGCGTCGATCGCCAGGGCGAGGGACTCCTCGTGCCGCGCCGACGCGAGGGCGACGGACGCGTGCCGGGCCAGGATGTGCGCGACCGCCTCGTCGTCGGGCCCGAAGGCGTCGGGATCCGGGCTGTACAGCCCGAGCACGCCGACCGCCCGGCGGGACTCCGACCCGGTCACCAGCGGCACGTCGAGGACGCTGCGGACCCCGAGCGCCGAGACCGCCTCGGCCCACACCGGCCAGCGGTCGTCGGTACCGGTGTCCCGGATCAGGATCGGTGTGTGGCCCTGCATCGACTCCACCAGCGGACCGCGCTGGGTCCCGATCTGGAGCTCGAAAACCTCGGCGACCACGGGATCGGTCACGGCGGCGACCTCCGGACGCGCGCCGCGGGTCGCGAACGCGATGCCGGCGTAGGTGCAGTTCAGCGCCTGCAGGGCGAACTGCACGACGGCGTCGACGGTCTCCTCGACGCTGGGCGCGTCGTGGAGCTCGAGGGCGAGGCGCGCGAAGGCCGAGGCCGTCGTGTCGCTCATCGGGTCGATCATGGCCATATCGTTTTTTCTCCTGGCGGTCCGGCGGGGGTGCCCGCCGTCGGGCTGCCGTGCACACATCATGCGGCCGGTATGACCGGTTCGGCTGCGATCTGTCCCGTTTCCCGCACAATTTGCGTTCTGTGGACAGGCCGGGGTTCGCCCTCCGGCTAGGTTTGAGGGGTGCAGGTGGCGAAGCGGTGGGGGTGGGTCGCGGTCGGGGTGTTCGTGGCGGGGGTCTGGGCGGCCTGCTCGGACGACGGCAGCACCACCGAACCGGTGACCGCGCCGCCACCGACGGTCAGCAAGCCGGTGCCTTCGAAGCCGGCAGCCACCCGGTCGACGAGCTCGAAGCCCTGGTACGACGACTACGACCCGGCGCACTTCGCCGCCGACGTCCGGCGGTACGCGCGGCAGGCCGGCATCAACCCACAGTTGCTGATGGCAATCTTGTACAACGAGTCGTACAAGCCGCACGACCCGAAGTTCGAGCGGCAGTGGGCCGAGGTCGACTCCGACCCGGCGTTCGGGATCGCGAACATGCACAAGCCCGCGTTCGACGAGACCAAACGCGGCCGCCCGTTCGCGAAGCGGAGGTGGGAGGAGCTGCCGGACGACCCCGCACTGGCGATCCAGGCAGCGGCCTGGCACCTGCACGACCTGGCGAAACGACTGCCGTCCGACCGCGCGGACCTCTACGCCAAGGACGAGTTGCTTGCCCTCGGCTACAACGCCGGCGGCGGCAACATGCGGATCTTCGCTCGCGGCCGCAAGGCCGGTGCGCAGGCCCGGTCGTACCTCGACCGGCTGCACGGCAACTGGGCGAAATCCGCCGAAGCACTCAAGAGCTGACAGGAGCACCTGTGACCTTCACGGCACCCGAACTGGCCGTCGCCGACTGGCGCCGGCAGGTCTTCGAGCTGTACCGATCCGTCCGCGCCGAGCCGGACCCGGCCGCCGCCCACACCCACTGGCAGACCGGCCGCAACGACCTGCTGAGGAATCACCCGGCCTCGCCCGTGCCGGGTGAACAGCGCGCGCAGTACGCCGGGGCACCCGTCGCCGCCTACGACCCGCAGTACCGTTTCGAGGCCACCGTCGACACGGACGTGAAGCCCTTCACCTGGGAGTTCCAGTCGGCGACGGACGGCGTCATCCCGTTCTCCCGCGTCGGCGTACTGCACCTGCCGATCGGCGACCTGGACGTGTGGTGGCTCGAGTCGTACGGCGGCGGCCTCTTCGTCCCGGTCAAGGACCCCAGCCGGTCGACGTACGGCGGGGGCCGCTACCTGCTCGACACGGTCAAGGGCGCCGACCTGGGCGGTGACCTCGCCACCGGCCGGCTAATCGTCGACCTGAACTTCGCCTACAACCCGTCCTGCGCGTACAGCCCGGACTGGACCTGCCCCCTCGCACCGGCAACCAACACCCTGGGTGCCGAGTTGCCGGTGGGGGAGTTGTCAGGCTGACTCAGGCGGCCGCTTCCAGCGCCCGGGTGAGCAGCGCGACCAGCGCCTCGAGCTGGAAGTCGGCCGACGAGCCGACCTCTTCGTCGGAGCCGTCGAGCGCCATCGCGGCCAGGCCGGCCTTGGCGTCGATGAGGTCCGCGACCCGGGTGTCGATGGTCTGCGCGGCGATGATCCGCCACGCGGTGACCGGCTCGTCCTGGCCGATCCGGTGCACCCGGTCGATCGCCTGGGTCTGCTCGGCGTTCGTCCAGGACAGCTCGGCGAGCACGACGTTCGACGAGACCTGGAGGTTCAGGCCGACACCGGCGGTCAGCAGCGAGCAGACCGCGATCGCCACGTCGGGGTCGTTGACGAAGGCGTCGATGTTCTTCTGCCGGGTGCGCGCGGTCTGGTCGCCACGGATCGACGAGTACCGGATGCCGCGCTCGGCGAACAGTTCCTCGGCGGTGTCCATCACCTCGATGTGGCGGGCGAAGAACACCACCTTGCCGACGTTCTGGGCGAGCTGCGCCGCGTAGTCGGCGGCCAGGCCGGCCTTGGCCTGACCGATCCGGCGGAACAGGCTGAACACGTTGTCGCCGGTCTTCTTGGCGGCCATCTCGGCCCGCTCCCAGCCGGCCACCTGGCGCACCAGGTCGTGGTCGATGCCGTCCACGACGATGCCCAGCCGGCGCGTCTCGAGCGCCGTCCGGTACCGCGCGACCAGCCGGTCGGCCAGCTCCCGCTCGGCGTCGCGGATCGAGCGGCCGACGGCGCCGTCCAGCTCGACCGGGAGGTCGGCGATCCGGCGCGCGGGGATGTCGGCGGCGACGTCCACCTTGCGGCGGCGGACGATGCCCATGTCGATCACGCTGGCCCGGGCGGCCGCGGCGAAACCGGGATCGGCCGGCGTCAGGTCGGTGTCGTCGAGCTTGTCCATCAGCTCGGCGCGCGGCGCCTTCTCGTCGATCCAGCCGAGGAACTCCCAGATCGCGGTGAAGTCCTCGATCGAGTTGATCAGCGGTGTACCGGTGAGCGCCATCAGCAGCGGCCGCACGCTCCGGGACCGGATCCGGTCCGACAGCTCGAGCACGTTCCGCGACCGCTGGGACTTCTTGTTCTTGATGAAGTGCGCCTCGTCGACCACCATGCCGCGGAAGCCGAGGTCGCCGAGCCAGCCGACGTGCCGGTCGAGGACCTCGTAGTTCACCACCACGATGTCGGCGAAGCCGTCGATCGTGTCGCCGTCGCCGTGGATCACCGTCGGCGTCCGGCGCGGGGTCCAGAGGCCCGCCTCGCGCGCCCAGTTCGTCTTGACGACGTTCGGTACGACGGCGAGCAGCGGATACGCGTCGGCGGCCTGGGCGGCGAGCAGGGCCTGGGCGGTCTTGCCCAGACCGGGCTCGTCGGCGAGCAGGAAGGTCCGGTGACCGGCCGCGGCGGCGGCGATCAGGCGGGCCTGGTGCGGCATCAGCTCCAGGCCGCGCAGGCGGAGCGCGTCGATGCCGCCCGCCAGCCGGAGCGACGTCGGGTCGGGCAGGCTCATACTGGCCGACGCCGCGGCGTGCTCGAAGGAGCGCAGCAGCGGGCCGATCAGCTCCCAGCCGCCGAGCCGGCTCGGCCGGGCCGGCCGGGACGGGGCGTTCGAGAAGTCCGGGGCCAGGAACGGGTTGGCGAGCTGCCGGGAGACGACCGCCTGCGGCACGACCCGCCGGGTCTGCGTCTCCGGGGGAGCGACGGGTTGCTCCGGCTCGGGCTCCTCGGGCGCCTCCATCCCGGCGTCCTCGAGCATCTGCCGCCGGAGCGCGGCCGCGGCCTCGGAGATCACCGCGTCCTCGGCCAGCAGGCCGAGCAGCGAGGGCTCCAGGGCGGCGGTCTTGGCCAGGATCGTGGCGATCCCGTCGAGCCGCCGCAGCTGCTCGGTGCGGTACGCCTCGGTGGCGGACTCGGCGCCGTTCACCCGGGCCCGCTCCTCGCGGACCAGCAGGGCGACGACCTGGAACTTCGTCCGGGTCGACGGCTTGATCGCGCCCCGGGTGACCGCGGCCTCGACCTCACGCACGGCCTGCGCGAGGACCTGGATCAGTCCGTCGGACTCGCCGTCGCGGACACGGCGCCGGCGACGGGGAGCGGAACGGGTAGCGCCGGGCTGGCGCTGACCTCGTCGGGCCAACATTTCCTCCTGTGTCGTGCCACGGCGGAGCCGTGACGGAATACCGGACCGCGCGAGGACCGACCCGCCGACGAGATGCCACCCGGTGTCGTCCAGAGGGCCGGTCAGAGGGTCCTCCAGGAACGCGGCTCAGAATGCACCGCTCCTGTGTGCACGATCGAGAAACCATGCTACCCGCACTCTCCCGAATGTTGCAGACCGGCACCGGGTACCAGTGCGGACGCCCGAAGAACTTCTCCGATTCCCGAGGGGCGACCGTGGAGCGGATCGAGGCCGAGGTACTGCGTGACGACGAACTCCAGGGCATCGACGCGTACTGGCGCGCGGCCAACTACCTGTACGTCGGGCAGATCTACCTGCTCGCCAACCCGCTGCTCCGGGAGCCGCTGCGCCCCGAGCACATCAAGCCGCGGCTGCTCGGTCACTGGGGGACGACGCCCGGCCTGAATCTGGTCTACGCGCACCTCAACCGGGTGATCCGGCAGCGCGACCGGGAGATGCTGTTCGTGACCGGCCCCGGCCACGGCGGGCCGGCGCTGGTGGCGAACACCTGGCTGGAGGGCAGCTGGACCTCGGCGTACCCGAACACCACCCGGGACGAGGCCGGGATGGGGCGGCTGTTCAAGCAGTTCTCGTTCCCCGGAGGTGTCCCGAGTCACGTCGCCGCCGACGTCCCGGGGTCGATCAACGAGGGCGGCGAGCTCGGTTACTCGCTGAGTCACGCGTACGGCGCGGCCGCGGACAACCCGGACCTGGTCGTGACCTGTGTGGTCGGCGACGGCGAGGCGGAGACCGGTCCGCTCGCGGCGTCGTGGCACTCGAACAAGTTCCTGAACCCGGCGCGCGACGGCGCCGTCCTGCCGATCCTGCACCTGAACGGCTACAAGATCGCGAACCCGGCGGTGCTCGCGCGGATCGGCGACGAGGAACTGACCGCGCTGATGCGGGGGTACGGGTACGAGCCGTACCTGGTCGAGGGGTCCGAGCCGGCCGCGGTCCACCAGGCGCTGGCGGCGACCCTGGACGTGTGCCTGGACCGGATCGACGAGATCCAGCGCGAGGCGCGATCGGCGGGGGACGCGCCGCCGCGGCCCGCGTGGCCGATGATCGTCCTGCGGACGCCGAAGGGATGGACGGGCCCGCGGACGGTGGACGGTGAGCAGGTCGAGGACACCTGGCGGTCGCATCAGGTGCCGCTGTCCGGCGTCCGGACGGACGAGGACCATCTCCGGCAACTGGAGTCGTGGCTCCGCAGCTACCGGCCCGAGGAGCTGTTCGACGGGCAGGGCCGTCCGGTGCCGGAGCTGCTCGAGCTCGCGCCGGGGGAGCGGCTGCGGATGGGGTCGAACCCGCACGCGAACGGCGGCCTGCTGAGCCGTGACCTCGAACTGCCGCCGGTCGAGGAGTACGCCGTACCGGTGAAGGCGCCGGGCGCCGAGGACGGGGAGCCGACGAAGGTCTTCGGCACGTTCCTGCGGGACGCCTTCCGGCGCAACCCGGACAACCTGCGGCTGTTCGGGCCGGACGAGACCGAGTCGAACCGGCTGGGCGCGGTCTACGAGGAGACGGACAAGTTGTGGCTCGCCGAGCGGCGGGACACCGACCGCCACCTGGGCCCGGACGGCCGGGTGCTGGAGATCCTCAGCGAACACACCTGCCAGGGCTGGTTGGAGGGGTACCTGCTCACCGGGCGGCACGGTCTGTTCTCGTCGTACGAGGCGTTCGTTCACATCGTCGACTCGATGGTCAACCAGCATGCGAAGTGGCTGAAGACGATCAACCACCTCGACTGGCGGCGGCGGATCCCGTCGCTGAACTACCTGCTCACCTCGCACGTCTGGCGGCAGGACCACAACGGCTTCTCGCACCAGGACCCGGGGTTCATCGACCACGTGGTGAACAAGAAGGCCGAGGTGGTCCGGGTCTACCTGCCGCCGGACACCAACACGCTGCTGTCCACGATGGACCACTGCCTGCGGACCCGGAACTACATCAACGTCGTTGTCGCGGGCAAGCAACCGCAGCCGAACTGGCTGGACTGGGACGAGGCCGCCGTGCACTGCGCGCGCGGCGTCGGGGTCTGGGACTTCGCCAGCAACGATGGCGGCGACCCGGACGTGGTGATGGCCTGCGCGGGCGACGTGCCGACGATGGAGACGCTCGCCGCGGTCGACCTGCTCCGCGAGCACGTGCCGGACCTGCGGATCCGGGTCGTGAACGTCGTCGACCTGATGCGGCTGCAGGACGCCGCCGAGCATCCGCACGGGCTGCCGGACCGGGACTTCGACGCGCTGTTCACCACGGACAAGCCGGTGATCTTCGCCTACCACGGCTACCCATGGCTGATCCACCGCCTCACCTACCGCCGGCACGGCCACGCGAACCTGCACGTCCGCGGGTACCTCGAGGAGGGGACGACGACCACGCCGTTCGACATGGTGGTGCGCAACAACCTCGACCGGTACCACCTGGCGATGGACGTCATCGACAGGGTGCCGTCGCTCGGGTCCCGCGCGGTGTCGGCGCGGCAGTACTTCATCGACCAGCGCACCCGTCACCATGCGTACGTCACGCGGTACGGCGAGGACCTGCCCGAGGTCCGGAACTGGCGCTGGTCGGCGGAGTAGCGCGACTCAACCGCGGCCGGCCTCTACAGTGGCCCTCAGTGGCACCGTCGCTACCTGTGGAGGCCGGATGGCAGAGGATGCGCATGTGCTGGAGCCCGGGCACGCTCCGACGCCCTTCACGGCCGACGAGATCCGGGCCGCGACCGCGGTGGGCAAGTCGATCACGCGACGGGTCGAGTCGGCGGAGGCCGAGCCGTTCCTGCTGACCAGCACGTACGTCGAGTGCGACGAGGCCGGCGCCACGCTCGAACGTTTCCGGCGGACGCTGGACGGCGCTTCGCTCGGCGAGCCGCAGGCGATGCGGGCGACCTGGCTCGACCTGCAGCGGCACGCCTCGTTCCCGGCCGGCGTCACGACGATCGAGCCGGAGCGGATCGAGACGGCGATCGGCGCGCTGGACTGCCTGCGCTACACCGTGCGCGACGGCGGCACCGACGAGATCTTCTGGTTCGCGACCAGCCTGCCGGGTATGCCCATCCAGCAGCAGACCAGGACCGACGGCCACGTGGTGGAATCCGTCGTCGTGGTCGCCTACACGAGCTCCTAGCTAGCCGAGCAGCCGGACCGCGACCCGCAGATCGTCGACGAACCGCCCGAAGTCGCGCCGGAACTCGTCGGACCGCACCACCGCGGACGGATGGACGGTCGCGACCGCCGGCGTCCCACCCGGCAACTCGACCTTCTTGCCACGCTCCTGCGTGACTCGGAAGGTGGAGCCGAGCAGCGCCTTCGCCGCCACCGATCCCATCACGACCACCAGGGACGGCTTCACGATCTGGAGTTCGCGCTGCAACCACGGATGGCACGCCTTGATCTGACCGGCCGCGGGCGTTTTGTGGATCCGCCGCTTGCCCTGCCGCTCGAACCGGAAGTGCTTCACGGCATTGGTCAGATAGACCTCCGACCGCGCGATCCCGGCCTCGACGAGCGCCTTGTCGAGCAGGTGACCCGCCGGGCC
Organism: Kribbella sp. NPDC003557; assembly: GCF_040610805.1. Classification (NCBI taxonomy): domain Bacteria; kingdom Bacillati; phylum Actinomycetota; class Actinomycetes; order Propionibacteriales; family Kribbellaceae; genus Kribbella; species Kribbella sp. NPDC003557. The sequence goes on along the minus strand of NZ_JBEXMY010000006.1, from coordinate 531,460 downwards.
GACGAAGACATGGCCTTCCTTGTCCTCGTGGTCGCCAGGTGTCTCACCGACCATCATCATCCGTGCCCGCACCGGGCCCTCGCCGGCGACGGCCTGCTCGGCGTCCTCCCAGAGGTCGCAGCCGCGACAGTCGGGGAGACGTGCGCGCAGCTTGCGCATCCCGCCGTCGTGCGGAACCCATTCCTCCGCGGTCATCAGTCACCTGTCTCGGAGTGCGGTGCATGGACCGGCTTGGATTGTGCCGAGCGCCGCTGCCGCAGGTAGATCGACCCGCCGATGATCGCGGCGACGGCCAGGAACTCACTCTGCCAGTTCTGCAGGGACTCGTACCAGAACTGGCTCGTGCCGAGGTACTCCCAGGTCGTGACCGCGGCCCGGCCGTGCAGCTCCTGATCCTCGCTGTACGTCGCGGCGCCGGTTGCCGCGTGCAACCACAGTGACAGCACGAACACCAGCCCGAACGCGATCGCCAGCGAGTTCTCGTACAGGCGCAGGATCAGCTCCGAGCCGCGGCGTACCGGCCAGGGCGCGTTCCGGTCGTGGCGATGCTCGCGGGGATCCTCGTCCTGCGGCGCCGGCCCGTCGAGCGGCCGGGACTCCGCCGAACCCTTCTGCACCAGGTACGCCGTGAGCAGCACGTACATGAACATCTGCAGGAACTCGGACTCCCAGTTCTCGAACACCGCCTCGCCGAACGACGACGAGCCGACGTACTGCCCGAAGCTCTCCGGCGGCTGTCCGTGATCGGCGAGCTCGGAGTTCTGCTGGGCGTGACCCACGAACGCCAGCCCGACCAGGAACCCGAAGAACAGCGCCAGGTTGGCCAGCAGCAAAGCCCGTAGTCGAAGCCATCGCATGCGGTCCCGGTACCCCCGGAGGGGTTATTTCATGATGCGGGCGGCACCAGGGCCAGGCGGACGATGACGAGCCCGAACAGGACGAGCGTCAGCGCGTGCACGACCGTGCACCACAGGCAGATCGCGTTGATCCGGAACAGCTCGGCCCAGATCAGGTAGCACACGAACACGACGCCGGTCAGGACGCCTGCCAGCCGCAGCCGTCCCGGCCACCGCGACGACGTACGCCACAGCGGCGGCACGGACAGCGCGGTCATGCCGGCGAAGAAGGCGAGGCCGAGCAGCGCGACCGGGATCCCGAACAGCTTCGAGTACTGGCTGCTGGTCACCTTGGCGCAGTTCACCACCCCGGTGTCCGGGCAGGCGAGCGTGGAACCGGCGGTGAAGTGCTCGTAGGTGAGGTACGCCGCGACCGCGAGCCCGGCGACCGAGACGGCCAGGGTGGCCCACGGGAGCACGCCGAGCGACGTCCGGGCGGACTGCTGCGCAGTACTGGTCACGACTCAGCCCTTCGCGCTGCCGAGCTTCGCCGCCGCCGCGGTCACCGGCTCGGTCGAGCAGACCTTCGCGGGCTGGTTGTCCGTCAGCTTGCAGATCGCCGCCGTGTAGACGTTGGCCGACGCGAGGACCGCCTTCGCGATCGGGGTCGACGGATCCTTCAGCGCGTCGGCGATCTGCTCCTGCGTCTTCCCGGCGAGCACCTCCGGGCTGTATGTCGCGCCGGAGTTGACGAATTTGCCGCCCAGGTCGATGAACGGGATCGACCCGTCGCTCTCGACGTACGGCGGCTTGTTGTACGTGTCGAACGTCTTCTGGTCCTCGGCGGTCGGGGTGTCGAGCGGCTTGTACCCGTTGCCGACCATCTCGTTGGTGGTCGTCTCGACGCCGGTGAATGCCAGGTACTGACTCGTGTACGTCGAACCGTGGAACGACAGCGTCGCCGTGTTCGGGAACACGTCCTCCGACGCCGAGTGGGTGGTGCCGAGGTTGCTGAACGTCCCGAACCGGGACAGCGCGACCGTCACCGGCCACCGCTCCGCGGCGCAGTACGGGCAGAACTCGGCGCCGATGTAAAGCACCTTCGGCTTTCCGCCAGCGGTCAGTGCCGGCGCGGTGATCGCCGACGGCGCGGCCTTCACGTCCTCGCTGCCGACGGCCGCGAACGCCGAGTCCGGGATCGAGGAGAGCGCGGTGACCAGACCCGAGCCGGCCGCACCGGACGGACCGGTCGCGGTCTTCTTGCCGCCGCCGACCAGGCGGATCGTCACCAGGCCGCCGACGATCACCACGACCAGGACGACCGCACCGACCGCGAGCAGGAGGCGCCGTCGTCGCTCCGCCTGTTGCTGGGCGGCCAGCTGGGCCGCGATCCGCTCGCGGGCCGCAGCCTTCTGTTCGACTCGCCGTGCCATGACTCTCCTCTGATCGCGCGCGTGCTCCTGAAGATCAACTATCCATCAGGCCCGGAAGTTCCTGCCTCTGCGTCACCGTGAGGTTACAGATCCGCAGATCGGCGGCCGACCTCAGGTCTACATAGTCTTACGCGTCATGGACTGGAGAGCGTGGCATGCGAGGTACGACGTCCCGGGATCGGAACTGTCGCGGCGGCTGGAGGCCGTGCAGGAGCAGGTCCGCGCGGCGCTCGACCGGGCTCCGGCCGGGCCGGTGCCCGTGGTCAGCCTGTGTGCGGGACAGGGCCGCGATCTCCTCGACGTACTGGAGGACCATCCGCGCCGGGCGGACGTGCGTGCGCGGCTCGTCGAGCTGGATCCGGAGCTGGCGGCCGCGGCCCGGGAGCGAGCGCCGGACCAGGTCGAGGTGGTCACCGGCGACGCGTCCTTGACCGAGCAGTACGCCGGGCTGGTGCCGGCCGAACTCGTCCTGCTGTGCGGGATCTTCGGCAACATCTCCGACGCTGACATCAAGCGGACCGTCGAGGCGAGCCCGCAGTTCTGCCGGACCGGCGGCACGGTGATCTGGACCCGTCACCGCGAGGATCCGGACCTGGCGCCGACGATCTGCGAGTGGTTCGAGCAGCGTGGCTTCGAGCGGGTCTGGCTCTCGGACCGCGATGCCGGCTTCGGTGTCGGCGTGCACCGCTTCACCGGCGTACCGGAGCCGTTGGTGACCGGGCAGCGTCTGTTCAGTTTCGTGCCGGGCGGAGCATGAGCAGCACCAGCAGCAGGAGCACAGCGAGCGCGAGGTAGCCGGCATCGAGTACGGCGACGGTCGCGATCGCGGCGACGAGCAACGGGCCGCCCGCATCGCCGAGTTCACGGCCGAGCTCGGCGGTGCCCATGGTCTGACCGAGCCGCTCCGGCGGCGTGCTCGCCGCCAGCGCCGCGAAGCCGAGCGGTGTGATCACGCCCGTCCCCGCACCGATCAACGCGGCTGCGATCAGGAGGAACACCACACCGGGCAGCGCCGCACACACGAAGCCGGCCGCCGCCAGGACCAGACCGAGCGCGATGCCGGTGCGCGTCGTCAGCCTGCCGGCGTCGAGCGCCCGGCCGCTGCGAGGCTGCACGACGGCCGCGGTCGCGGCGAGCAACGACACTGCCGCTCCGGTCGCGATGGTGCCGAGGCCGTCCGAGGCGCCGGTCACCGGCAGGAACCCGACGCCGACGGACAGGGCGGCCGTCGCCGCGGCCAGCGCCACGGTCGGCCGGAGGAACTGCGGATCGGTGATCCGGCGCGCGAGGTCCAGCACGGTCTGCCGGGTCCGCGGCAACGGCGGAACGGCCGGTACGGTGATCAGCGCCCAGCCCGCGACGCCGGCGGCGAGAGCTGTCATCACCGCGAACAGCAGTCGGAACCCGCCGAGCCACACCAGCCCGCCACCGAGCAGCGGGCCGGCCGTGTAGCCGATGCTCTTGTAGAACCCGTAGCTCCCGAAGGCGCGTCCGTGCTTGGCCGAAGGATTCAGCCGGGCCACGAGCGCCGAGGCAGCGGGGGAGAAGGCCGAAGCCGCGGCACCCTGGCCGAGGCGGGCGACCCACAACCACCCCGGCCGGTCGACGAGCACATACGTCCCTGACGCAACGGCGAAACCCGCGAGCCCGAACAACAGCATCGGCCGCGCGCCGATCCGGTCGGCGATCGTGCCGAACACCGGCTTCAGCAACACCTCCGCCCCGTCGTACAACGCGAGCAGCAGGCCGAGCGTCAGCAACGAAGTGACGGCATCCTCGGAGGATCCCCCGAGATTCGCCGCCACCGCGTGCGCCCCGAACGCGGTCGTGAACCCGGCCGCGTACAGCGGCCACATCCTCCTCACGCGTTGCCCGGCAGCTGATGCAGCGCGCGGAAGACGAGCTCGGCATACTCCTCGCAGCGCGCGACGCAGTCCTTGAGCCGGGCGGTCGCCTGCGTGGATTCCGGCGTACCGAACACGTCGCGGCCGGTCAGGTCGCGGTGCCAGCGGCGGAGTCGCTCGAGGCTCTGCTCCTCCTCCTCGAGCTCGGCGAGGGTGAACTTCTCGATCCGGATCTCCTTGGCGAGCTCGTCCTCGAACTTCGTGCAGTCCGCCAGGAACTCGGTCCAGTCCGCGCGCCGCGCCTCGTCGTACAGCCAGCGCAGCCGGTCGGCGTCGTCGGCGCTCCGGCCGGCCGCCTCGAGCACCGTGACCTCGCCGTCCGCACGGGCCACCAACTCGGCCGTCCGCTGCATCGCGGCCTCGAACACGGGGAGCTGGGGCACCGCCCAGACGCCCTGCCCGAGCGACAGGGCCCCGGCCTTCCGCAGCTCCCGCCACACCGCCACGCGGTGCCGGGAGGGCTCCGCCGGGATGCGCACCAGCAGCACCAGCCATCGATCCGTCACAGGAGCAAATGTAGCGGCTGTTACACCGGCTGGGAATCTCGACAGGATTTGGGACATCAGTTATGTTACATAGACGATGTCATATCGCCCTCGGAGGTGTGCTCGATGAACGAGACCGCTGAGCGGTTGCTGGGGTCGGCGGGCCGGCTGTCGCGGGACCCGGAGACGGAGATCGACTGGGACGCGCCGATCGGCGACGGGTACGGAATGTCGCCGGAGTGGAGCACGCTCTACGCGACGCCGTTCTGGGACGAGCTGACCGATGCGCAGCGGCGGGAGCTGACCCGGCACGAGGCGGCGTCGGTGGCGACGACCGGGATCTGGTTCGAGCTGATCCTGCAGCAGCTGATCCTGCGCGACGTGTACGACAAGCCGGCCCGCAGCGCCGAGTTCCAGTGGGCGCTCACCGAGATCGCAGACGAGTGCCGGCACTCGATCATGTTCGCCCGCGCGACCGAGCGGATGGTCGAGCCGTCGTACCGGCCGCGGCTGCTCGCGCGTGAGCTCGGCCGGATGTTCAAGACCGTGGCCACCGGCGAGTCCGCGTACGCCGCGATCCTGGTGGCCGAGGAAGTGCTGGACGTGATGCAGCGCGACTGGATGCGGGACCGCCGGGTCGAGCCGCTGGTGCGCACCGTGAACCACATCCACGTGGTCGAGGAGTCGCGGCACATGGTGTTCGCGCGCGAGGAGACCCGCGAGCGGCTGGCCGGCGCGGGCCGCGGCCGGCGCTGGGTGAGCGCGCTGGTGATCGCGATCGCCGCCGACATGATCGTGTCGAGCATGGTGGGCCGCGACGTGTACGTGAATGTCGGACTCGACGCCGACCGTGCCGTCCGGGAGGCGCGGCACAACGAGCATCACCGGTCGCTGCTCAGGACGAGTTGCGCGAACCTGATGGACTTCCTGGGGTCGGTGGGGCTGCTGACGCCGGCCGCGGCCCGGGTGTACCGGCGGACCGGCCTGCTGTGAGCTACGCGATCTCGGGGGAGTGCTGCTCGGACGCGAGCTGTGTCGCGGTCTGCCCGATGAACAGCATCCACCCGGCGCCGGGTGAGCCCGGGTTCGGGACCGGTGCGAGTCTGTTCATCGATCCGCGGACGTGTATCGACTGCGGCGCGTGCGCCGACATCTGCCCGGTCGACGCAGCGCAACCGGCCGACCAGGCGGCGCCGGAGGACGTGCGGCGCAATGCGGAGTACTTCGCGGAGCGCGAGCCGCTGGAGGCCACGGACCTGGACAGCTGGGAACCACCGTCGTACGAGGTCTGGGGCGGCGGCCCGCGTCGCGTGCTGGTGGTCGGCGCGGGCCCGGCCGGGATCTACGCGACCCGCGAGCTGTTGCTCCGGACAACGGCCGAGGTCACGCTCGCCGACCGTTTCGACACGGTCGGCGGCCTGGTCCGGTACGGCGTCGCGCCGGACCACCCGCGCACCAAGCAGATCATCGAGACCTTCGAGCGCGTCATCCAGCATCCCCGGGTGCGGTGGCGCCCGGGAACGGACGCCGCGAGCCTGCTGAACAAGCAAGCGGTCGCTCCGGGGAGCGGCCGGTCCGGAGGGTTCGACGCGGTGGTGCACGCCGTCGGTGCGCGCCGGAGCCGGCGGCTCGGGATCGCCGGCGAGGACGGCGCCTGCACGGCTGAGGATTTCGTTGCCTGGTACAACGGGCGGCCGGGTGCGGTGGCGCCGACCGACCTGGTCGGCCCGCGGGCGGTTGTCGTCGGCAACGGGAATGTCGCGCTGGATGTGGCGCGCGTGCTGCTGAGCGACGAGGAACAACTCCGCGGCATGGACGTGTCGCCCGAGGTCCGGCGGATGCTCGCGGCGAGCGGTGTGAAGCAGGTCGTGCTGGTGGGCCGACGCGGTCCGGACGAGGCGGCGTACACACAGTCCGCCTTCCAGGAGTTGCGCGCCGCGGTCGGTGACCGGGTCGAGTTCCGGTACCACGCCTGGCCGACGGCCTGGACCGGCGAGGGCCTGGTCCTCGACAGCGGCGAGACGATCGCGGCGGGCAACCTGTTCACCGCGATCGGGTTCGAGGGGCGGCCGGTCGACGGGCTGCCGTTCGACCCGGACCGCGGCATCGTCCCGAACGTCCGCGGCGCCGTCGTCGACCGGCCCGGTCACTACGTGGCGGGCTGGATCAAACGCGGCGCGCGCGGCGGGATCGGGGTCAACAAGGCCTGCGCCCAGGAGACCGTGATGACGCTGGTCAGCTCTGCCAGGGGTTCAGCTTCTCCGGGTTCCTGATCGCCCAGATGTTCGTGATCCGCTCGTCGGCGATGTCGAAGGCGATCACGGTCTCGATGACACCTTCGAACTGGATCACCAGGCCCGGCTGCCCGTTGACCGTGCGCTCGACGATCGTCCTGCCGAGGCGGAACACCGGGAGGTCGGCGAAGTACTGTGCGACGTCGGTGCCGCCGTGGACGGGCTCGAGCGACGCGGCCACGATGCCGCCGCCGTCGGCGACCGCGGTGACTTCGGGGTCGAGCAGGGTGACGAGCGTCGCGATGTCGGTCGCCTCCCAGGCCGCCTTGAACTCGCGGACCAGTTCCGCCCGCCGTGCCGACGGCGCCGCCGGATGCTCGGCGTCGCGGATCCGCCGGCGGGCCGACGAGGCGAGCTGCCGGCAGGCGGCCGGGGTCCGGCCGACGATCTCGGCGACCTCCGGGAACGGGTAGCGGAACACGTCGTGCAGGATGAACGCGACCCGCTCGGCCGGGGTCATCGCGTCGAGGACGACGAGGAACGCCATGTTCACCGACTCGTCCAGCGTGACGCGGTCGGCCGGGTCGGCGGTCCCGCTCTGGCCGGTCTGCCACTCGGCGCTCTCCGGCAGCGGCTCCGGGATCCACTCGCCGACGTACCGCTCGCGGCGGGCGCGCGCGGACCGCAGCTGGTCCAGGCAGATCCGGCTCGCCACCTTGGTCAGCCAGGCGGCCGGGTTCTCGATCGCCCGCTGCTCGTCGGCCGTCATCGAGTACCAGCGCGCGTACGTCTCCTGGACCACGTCCTCGGCGTCGGCCAGCGAGCCGAGCAGCCGGTAGGCGAGGTTGATCAGCTGCCGCCGCTCGCTCATGATCGCGCTCAGCCCGGGCTCACTCATGTCGGTCCTCTCGTCCATACCCTGTACGACGGAACAGGCCCACGCGGTGTGAGGTCTGACAGTTCGCCGCGGCGCCTCGTCGTACCGAACATGACTACACAGAACGCTGTATCCGAAGTCGAGATCCGTGAACGCGTCGAGGTGCTCCTGGACGCGGTCCGGACCGGTGACATGGACGCCGTCAGGACCATCTTCGCGCCCGGCCTGGTGTCGTTCGACATCGAACCGCCGCTGCGGCACCTCGGCGCGGAGAAGAAGTGGGCCAACTGGGAGCGGGTCTTCGCCGTCTTCGAGACCCCGCTGGAGTACGAGGTCCGCGACCTGACAGTCCTCGTCGACGGCGACCTGGCCGTCGTCTACTCCCTCAACCACATGAACGCCGTCCTGAAGCCCGGCGGCGAGATCGACTACTGGCTGCGCTGGACCGCGGCCTGGCAGAAGATCGACGGACAGTGGCTGGTCGTCCACGACCAGGTCTCCGTCCCGACCAACTTCGAGTCCGGGACCGCCGCCATGGACCTCATGCCCTGAGGACTGCGCGGCCGATGATGTGGGGGCTGGCGGGGGTGATGCGGTCCGGGGGGAAGCGGGAGGTGTCCAGGTCCTCGATGGCGAAGCCGGCCGCGGCGATGGCGGCCGCGGTGTCGCGGTGGGTGTGGCAGCCGCCGACGAACAGGGGCCACAGGGTCGCGTCGGCTAGCCGTTGGACGGTGGCTAGGCGCGTGCCTGGCTCGGCGGCGACGTGTTCGTAGAACCTGAGCTCTCCGCCGGGGCGTAGCACCCGCCGGGCCTCGGCGAGCGCGACCTGTTGGTCCGGCACCGAGCAGAGGACGAGCGACACCACGACGACATCGGCCGACGCGTCAGGGGCCGGCAGACGGTCTGCCGTACCTTCGACGACCTGGACGTCGACCGGCGCTGACGCGGCCTCGCGTCCGGCCTGAGCGCGCAGGTAGGGCTCGGGCTCGACGGCCAGCACGCCGGTCACCTCCGGCGGGTAGTGCTTGAAGTTGCCGCCGTCGCCCGCACCGACCTCGATCACCCGCCCCGCCGCGCCCGCCAGCAGCCGGCGACGGTGATCCGCGGCGCCCTGCTCGTCGAGCGCCGGCCGCGCCTTCGTGTAGATCCGGGCGAACAGCGGATGTTTCATGCCCCCACCCTCTCAGAGTGTCGGATCGCGGCGCCCGCCGATCGTCTCCTGGGTGACCGCTGTTCATCACCACGAGGAGACTGCTGTGCCTGCCACCGTGAAGATCATCGACGTCGTCGTGTCCGACCTCGGCGCCGCGATCGAGTTCTACCGCCGCTTCGGACTGGAGTTCGAGCGCGACCAGTACATGCCGGACGATCACGCCGGCTGCGACCTGCCGAACGGCCTGCACCTGATGCTCGACACCGACGAGGCGCGGAGCAAGATCACCGCCGGGTGGACGCCGCCGGCGACCGGCCGGGTCTTCCTGACCTTCGAGTACGACACTCCCGCGGAGGTCGACAAGGCGTACGCCGAACTCGTCGCCGCCGGCGTGCCGAGCCTGCAGGAGCCGTTCGACGCGCCGTGGGGGATGCGTTACGCGACCGTGGCGGATCCGTCCGGGAACGGTGTCGATATCTACGCCACCCTGCCCGCTTCGTGAGCAAGACTGTCGGGAAGGAGGTGCGCGGGTGAAGTACGTGCTGATGTTCATCGAGACCGAGGAGTTCGCGAAGGAGTTCGCGGCGCTGGGGCCGGCCGAGCAGGAGGAGGCGTACCGGCGGGTGTACCAGTGGTTCGAGGACCACAAGGACAGGATCACCGACCGCGGCTCCAAGCTGCAGGGCCCGGAGACCGCGACCACGGTCCGGTTGGACGGCGGCACCGTGATGACCACCGACGGGCCGTTCATCGAGGGCAAGGAAGTCGTGTCCGGGTTCACCGAGATCGACGTCGAGGACCTGGACGAGGCGCTGCGGATGGTGCGGACCTGGCCGGCCTGCCCGGTGGTCGAGATCCGGCCGGTCGAGCAGATGTGACGACACCCGAGGACGAGCTGGCCCGCGTGGTCCGTGACCACGCCGGCCGGCTCGCCGGTGCGCTCGTCTCGCTGCTCGGCGACTTCGCTGCCGCGGAGGACCTGGTCCAGGACGCGGTCGAGATCGCGTTGAAGCGCTGGCCTGTCGAGGGCATTCCGGAGCGGCCGGACGCCTGGTTGTTCACGGTCGCGAAGCGGCGCGGTCTCGACGTACTGCGTCGGCAACAGAACTACCGCGCCAAGCTGGCCGCGTTCGAGCCCCCGCTGCAGCCGCCGCCGGACGACAGGTTGCGGCTGATCTTCACCTGTTGCCACCCCGCGCTCGCACGCGAGGCCCAGGTCGCGCTCACGCTGCGGGTGGTGTGCGGCCTGACGACCGCCCAGATCGCGGCCGCCTTCCTGGCGTCGGAGTCCGCGGTCGCGCAACGGATCACGCGGGCGAAGCGCAAGATCACCGACGCCGGCATCCCGTACCGCATCCCGCGCGACGACGACCTGCCCGAGCGCCTCGACGAGGTACTGACGGTGATCTACTTGCTCTTCAACGAGGGGTACCTGTCGAGCACGGCGGACCGCGTGCACTCCCGGGACCTCGTCGACGACGCCGAATGGCTGACCGCACTGCTGCACGGTCTGCTGCCCAACGAACCCGAAGTGGGCGGCTTGCTCGCCCTGATCCGCCTGCACCGGGCCCGCACCGCAGCGCGCTTCACACCGGACGGCGACCTCGTCCTGCTCGAGGACCAGGACCGGACGCTGTGGGACCACGCGGCGATCGCCGATGCGACCGCACTCCTCACGCGCACGGCTCGTCGCCACCACGCACCCGGCCCGTACCAGCTGCAGGCCGCCATCGCCGCCTGCCACAGCGAGGCGCACGTCTGGTCCGAGACGGACTGGCCGCAGATCCTCGTCCTCTACGACATGCTCCTCGTGCTGCAGCCGACACCCGTCGCCGGGCTGCACCGGGCGATCGCGCTCTCATACGTTCGCGGGCCTGCTGTCGCCCTGGCCGAACTCGACGGATTGGTGAGCGATCTCGAGCATTACCCGTTGTTCCACGCGTCCCGCGCCCAGCTGCTGCGCGACCTCGGCCGCGACAGCGAGGCCCGAGCAGCCGACGGACGCGCGGCGGAGCTGACCACCAACCCGGCCCAGCTCGGGCTGCTCAACGAGCGACTGGCCCGCTGACCCAGCATCCTTGCTCCATGCGTGTGGAGGGGCGGGGTGAACGGCTGTGGTTCCTCGACTGGCTGCGGGTGCTGGCGGTGCTCGGGGTGTTCGTGTTCCACACGCTGCGGCCGTTCGACGACGGCGACTGGCATGTGAAGAACGCGGAGACCAGCGAAGGCATCTCGATCGGGATCGCGTTCCTGGGACTGTGGGGACTCGCGTTCTTCTTCATGATCTCCGGCTGCGCCGTCCGGCTGGCTCTGCGGTGGCGGACCGCGTCGCAGTTCCTCAGGGAGCGCTCGCTACGGCTACTCGTCCCGTTCGTCGTCGCCTACGTGCTGCTCTCGCCGTTGCAGTACTTCATCGAGGAGCACCACAAAGGACGCTCGACGGGCTCGTTCCTCGATGACGTCCGGACGTTCTTCAGCGATCTCGGCGGCGACGCGCCGCTGTGGCTGCGCGACACGTACCACCTGTGGTTCCTCGTCTACCTGATCCAGTTCGCCCTGCTCGGCCTGCCGGTGTTCCTCGCGCTGCGCGGCAGGACCGACTGGATCGCGCGGCGCTGCCGGCGGCGCGGTTCGATCCTGCTGCTCGCCGTACCGCTGGTGCCGATCCATCTGCTGCTGCTCGCCGCGCCTGGTCCGGAGCATGGCTGGGGCGAGTTCGTATTCTTCTTCGACTTCTTCGTCGTCGGCTATCTGGTGATGTCGGACGAGCGGCTGCTGGCAGCGGTACGCCGGGACGCCGTACCGGGGCTGCTGCTCGGTGCCGGCGCCTTCGTGCTCGGCGTCGTCACCGGCATCATCGACTTCCTCGACGGCTGGTGGCCGGACCCGGGCTACTCGTGGGCGTACCTGTGGTACTCGCCGCTCATCACACTCGCGGTCTGGGGCTGGCTGGTCGCGGTGCTCGGGCTCGGTCTCCGTGCATCCGCGGTCCAGCGCCCGCTACCGCCCACGCTCGCCCGGGCCGCGATGCCCTACTTCATCGTGCATCAGCCGGTGATTCTCGCGATCGCCTACGTCGTCGTCGCGTGGGACGCCGGCATCGGGCCGAAGTACGCCGTACTGCTGCCCACCGCCTTCGCGGTCTCCGCGATCCTCGCCTGGCTGCTCTCGTCCGTCCCGGGCGTCGCGCAGCTGTTCGGTGTGAAGAAGAGATAGGTCCTGTCTGGTAATCCATCGCCTACTGCGGGGCACTCGGCACGGCACCTCGCCGCACTGGAGCAAAGACCACGATGGATCCGCATCGAGGCCTTCGCCCCAGCACGCCGAGGCACCGCACCGAGCACCTCCTCGCGACGGCGCTGGATTACCAGACAGGACCTAGACGCTCCGGAGGACCGAGACCACGATGCCGAGGACGGTCGCGTTGTCGCCGTCGATGACCTCGTACGCCGGGTTGCGGGGCTCCAGGTACACGTGGCCGTTGCGGCGGCGGTAGACCTTGACGGTGGCCTCCTCGTCGATCATCGCGGCGACGATCTGGCCGGAGTGCGCCTCGGACTGCTGGCGGACCACGACGATGTCGCCGTCGCAGATGGCCGCGTCGATCATCGACTCGCCGCGGACGCGCAGCCCGAACACGGTGCCACGGCCGGTCAGCCCGCGGGGCAGCTGGAGGACGTCGTCGACGTGCTCGACCGCGGAGATCGGCGTGCCGGCCGCGATGTCGCCGACGACCGGCACCGGTACGTTCTCGTCACCCGTGGCCCGCGCGGCCGGCTCCTGCAGGAACATCCGGACGTCGATCGGCCGGGAGACCGACGGGCTGCGGCGCAGGAACCCCTTGTCCTCCAGGCTGGCCAGGTGCTTCGACACCGACGAGGAGGAGCGCAAACCGACCGCGTCGCCGATCTGCCGGCTGCTCGGCGGGTACCCGTGCCGCGTCACCCAGTCCCGGATCACCACCAGGATGCGTTGCTGCCGCTCCGGGAGCGCGCCGGTGTCGAGGTCGCCGAACAGGTCGAGATCAGTCACCGCGAAATCCTAGAGCGCCCCGGCCCGGACAACGCGCTGCGACCCGCCCCTGGACACCGCCCGGACGGCGAGCGGGACGGTGCCGAAGGCAAGGACGCCGAGCGCGGCGCCGATCCAGCCGACCGCGGAGTAGCCCGCACCCGCGTCCAGCGCCAGGCCGCCGAGCCAGGGGCCGACCGTGATACCGACGTTGAAGGCCGAGATGTTGAAGGCCGCGGCCAGCGTCGGCGCGGAACCGGCGACGCTGAAGACCCGCGAGTTCACCGCCGGGTTGGTGGCGAACCCGAACGTGCCGACGCCGATGATCGCCGGTACGGCGAGCCACGGCGTACCGGTCGCGAGCGCGACCACGACCGCGGCGCCGATCACTCCGGTCAGGCTGACCATCAGCGTGCCGAACGGCCGCCGGTCCGCGGTCCGTCCACTGATCGTGATCCCGATCAGCGCGCCGACGCCGTACAGCGCGAGGATCACCGGCACCCAGGTCGCGGACAGCCCGGTGGTCTCGGTCAGCAGGGGTGCGAGGTAGCTGAAGATCACCAGGATCGCGCCCGTCGACAACGCCGTCGTCCCGTACGCGAGCCACAGTTGCGGGTTCGCCATGCTGCGCAGCTCGAGGCGCAGTTGCGGTGTCTCCGTCGCACGGCCCCGCGGGATCGTGGTGAGGACACCGGCGATCGCGACCGCCGACAGGGCCGCAACCGCCCAGAACGCCGAGCGCCAGCCGAGGTGCTGACCGAGGAGCGTCCCGGCGGGCAGCCCGACGATCGTGGCCACGGTGAGTCCGCCGGCCAGGATGCTCATCGCCTTCGCCCGCGCCTGCGGCCCCGCGAGCTCGATCGCGGTCACCGAGGCGACCGCCCAGAACCCGGCGTACACGAAGGCCCCCGCGACCCGGGTCGCGAGCAGGACGCCGTACGACGAGGTGAGCGCGCCGGCGACGTGGGTGAGCGCGAAGACGGCCAGGAAGGCGAGCATCGCGGCGCGCCGGGACCAGCGCAGGGTGGTGACGGCCAGGATCGGGGCGCCGACGAGCATGCCGACCGCGAACGCGGAGATCAGCAGACCCGCGGCCGGGATCGAGACGTGCAGGTCGGTCGCGATCTCGGGGAGCAGACCGGCGAGCATCAGCTCGGACGTGCCCTGGGCGAAGATCGCGACGCCGAGCAGATAGACAGCGCGAGGCATGGGAGTCCTCTCGGAATTGGAATGAGCGGTGCAAAACGCGGGCGGACAGCTGCCCGGGGGAGGTGTGGTTCAGAAGCTGCGCAGTGTCGCCTCGACGACGACCCGCTGGATCTCGGGTGTCGCGCCACGGCGGGCGGCCACGCGCAGGCCGCCGAGAACGGTGAAGACGTACGTCGCCAGACCGGCCGCGTCCTGCTCCGGGTCGACCTCGCCGGTGGCCTGCGCCGCCCGGATGGCGGTGGTCAGCGCGACGAGCTTGACCTCGTGGTCGCGATCCAGGAGCTCGACGATCTCGGCGTCCTTCGGCCCGAGCTCGACGATCGTGTTGATCACGAAACAGCCCGCCGGCTCGTCGGGGTCCGGCTCGACCGCCGTCCACAGGATCCGCCGGACCCGCTCGCGGATCGGGACCGTCGCGTCCTGGATGACCTCGAGCTGGGCGGCGGTGAAGCGCTCGGCGTACCGCCGCAGGGCGCGGTCGAACAGGTCGCGCTTGCTGCTGAAGGTGTTGTAGATGCTGCTCCGGCCGAGCCCTGTCGCGGCGCAGAGGTCCTGGGTCGAGGTGGCCTCGTAGCCCGACTCCCAGAACACCCGCATCGCGGCGTCCACGGCGCGGTCCTCGTCGAACGTCCTCGGTCTCGGCATGGCGCCGAGCATAGCACGTTATGGATCGATCGGTCCAAAACGTGCCCCCGGACAGGTTGTCCCTGAGCGCCGATAGCATCTGCGCATCGAGGCGAGTGCCGGAAGCTCTTCGACAGCACAGCGGCGCTCGCCTTCACTGGGGGGCACCGTCTATCGATGAACTGGGGCATATTGTGAGGTTGTTCAGACCTGGGGTGCTGGCACTTGCCCTCGGCCTGGTCGCCGGAGTCGCCGCGGGCGCACCGGCCACCGCTGAAGACACGAAGACCGTCTCCTACCGCGGCTATCAGGTGACCGTGCCGGCCAGTTGGCCGGTCGTCGACCTGGCCGCGACTCCGTCCGCGTGCGTCCGGCTCGACCAGCCGGCCGTATACCTCGGTCACAGCACGGCGCAGGCCGACTGCCCGGCGCACGCCGTCGGCCGCAGCACCGGCCTGATCCTGGAGCCGCTGACCACGGACCAGCCGTCCACCGACGGCCTGCTGCGTCGCGCGGTCGCCGACGCCGGCGTACTGGCGACGGCGTACTACGCGCCGGGCGCCGAGCGGACCGCGAGCGACCTGCTCGCGACCGGCCGGGTGGTGACGAAGACGTCGTCGGCGCGGGTCGTCCAGCAGGCCGCGGTCACGCCGACGATCGTTGCGACGGGCAACTATGCGGGCGAGGGCTTCGACGCCTGCACGGCGCCGTCGCAGGCCACGATGGACGCCTGGCGCCCGAAGTACCAGGGCGTCGGCATCTACATCAGCGGCGGCCTGCGGGCGTGTTCGCAGCCGAACCTGACGTCCGGCTGGGTCGCGACGAACGCGAGCAAGGGCTGGCAGTTCCTGCTCATCGACGTCGGCCTGCAGGCGCCGTGCACGACCTACACCAGCCGGATGTCCTCGGTGGCGTCGACCGCGCTGATCCAGGGCAAGAACGCCGCGATCAACGCGGTCGCCGCCGCCCAGGCGCTCGGGTTCGCCCAGCGGAGCGCGATCTACAGCGACATCGAGGCGTACACGCCGACGGCCGCCTGTGACGCGGCGGTGGTTTCGTACCTGAGCGGCTGGACGCAGGAGCTGAACGCGCGCGGGTACCTCGGCGGCGCGTACGTCGGCGCCTCGTCCGGCGCGAAGGCGCTGGTCGCCGCGTACACCAGCACGGCGTACACGCGTCCCGACAACATCTGGGTCGCGCAGTGGAACCGGACGCCCGGCACGATGTCGATCCCGGCGACGTACTGGAGCAACCACCAGCGCGTTCACCAGTACGACAACGTCACCGAGACCAACGGCGGCGTGACGCTGAACATCGACAAGGACTACCTGAACCTGACGGCTCCGCCGCCGCCGGTGACCAGCTTCACCGTCACGGGTGGGGTCGCGGCCGCCACATTGCGCTGGACGCAGCCTGCCAACGTCACGCTCGGGCAGATCATGGTCCGGGCCGCGTCGGGCTCGACCCCGCCGCAGCTGCCGACCGCGGGTACGCCGATCTACAACGGCACGGCGAGCCTGTTCACGCACACCGGGCTCGCGAACTCGGCCAGCTACGCGTATCGCGTGTGGGTGAAGAACAGCACCGGCAAGATCAGCCCCGGTGTCGATGTCCGGCTGGTCGGGACGAAGGCGACATTCGGCGCGAGTTCGGCCTCGATCATGTACACCGGTGCGGTGACCCTGTCGATGGGCGCCTCGCGGCTGGACGGTGCGGCGAAGATGGCCGGCGTGCCGGTCGTGCTGTACGCGAAGGCCAAGAACGCGACCAAGTGGTCGACGGTCGGGTCGTTCACGACCGACGCCAACGGGGTCGTCTCGACGACGCAGAAGCCGGCTGTGTCGACGTACTACATGTGGGGCTACAACGGTGGCGCCGGCCTGCTCGGGACGCGGAGCGCCACGGCGCTGGTCCAGGTCTACCCGGCGATGTCGGCGTACCTGACGCCCGCGGCGATCACGCTCGGCGGATCGAGTCTGCTGTACGGCTACCTGAACCCGGCCCACGCCGGGACGACGGCGTACCTGCAGCGTCGCTCCGGCACATCGTGGGTGGCCGTGACGACCGGGAAGCTGACGACCAACGGCAAGTACGCGTTCAGCATCAAGCCGACCGCCCGCGGCACCTACACCTACCGCGTGGTGTGGCTCGCCGACGCCGACCACCAGGGCACGCAGACGGCGTCGAAGGTGCTGACGGTCAGCTAACCGGTGAGGTCGGCCGCCGCGCGTCTTGCGAGTTCGATCGCGTGCGCCGCGAGCGGCGAGTGTGTGCGGCCGGCCTGCCACAGCAAGAAGATCTCCCGCGGCGGGAGTTCTGGTGTGAGCTCGTGCAGCGCCAGGCTCTCGTCGTCGCGGAGGACGGCCAGACGCGGCGCGAGTGCGGCGCCGAGACCGGCCCGGACCATCGCGAGCAGCGCCTCGTTGCCCTCGGTGCGGAACACGAACTGCGGCTGGATGCCGCGGGCGTTCAGGAAGCCCTCGACGACGGCCTGGTGGCAGATCGCGGGGTGCGCGACCAGCGGCAGCCCGTCGAGCTTCTCGAGCGGGATCGGGCCGGCCGGGAAGTCGCCGGGGCGGGCCACCAGGACGTACGGGTCGTCCAGCAGCTTGAGATCCTCGATGGCGTCACCGGTCCGGCCGTCGAAGAACATCAGGTCGAGCCCGGTGAGATCGGGGTCGTCGGTCTCCTCCTCGAACAGCCGGATGTCGCAGCCCGGATGCGCGTCCCGCAGCTCGCGGATCATCCGCGGCAGCAGGGTGTTCGAGACGGTCTGGAAGGTGCCGATGTCGATCCGGCTGTCACCGGCCCGGAACCGCTCGATCCCGTCGCGCATGTCGTCCGCGCGACGCAGCAGCTCGCGGCCGTGCCGCAGCACGACCGCGCCGAGCGGCGTGATCCGGACCGGCTTCGGCCCGCCCGGCCGGTCGAACAGCGGACCGCCGGCCGTCTTCTCGAGGACCGCGATCTGCTGGCTCACGCTCGACTGCGTGTACCCGAGCCGGCTCGCGGCCCGCCCGAAGGATCCCTCGTCGGCGACGGCGGCCAGCGTCGCCAGATGACGTAACTCGTACATGCTCGAGACTCTATCGTCACTGGCGATCGCTTTGATAAGAATCAATCGCTTTTCACGATGGTGCAGCGGCTCCTACGGTCGTGTCATGACCACTTACCCCGTCAATGACATCGAGCTCACCGCGGAGACGTACGGCGACCCCGCCGATCCCGCGATCCTGCTGATCCACGGCGCCGGAGCATCCATGCTGTGGTGGGACGACGAGCTGTGCGCCGACCTCGCGAGCCGCGGCCGCTTCGTCATCCGCTACGACCAGCGCGACACCGGCCGCTCGACCTCCTTCCCGGTCGGCGAGCCCGGATACGCGATGAGCGACCTGGCCGCGGACGCCGTCGGTCTGCTCGACGCGCTCGGCGTCGCGCAGGCGCACGTGGTGGCGCAGTCCATGTCGGGCGGTACGGCGCTGATGCTCGGCCTCGACCACCCGTCGCGGGTCGCCTCGCTGACGTTCGTGTCGTCGAGCACCGGCGACGAAGGGCTC
This sequence comes from Kribbella sp. NPDC003557, assembly GCF_040610805.1. Taxonomy (NCBI): domain Bacteria; kingdom Bacillati; phylum Actinomycetota; class Actinomycetes; order Propionibacteriales; family Kribbellaceae; genus Kribbella; species Kribbella sp. NPDC003557. The sequence goes on along the minus strand of NZ_JBEXMY010000006.1, from coordinate 513,137 downwards.
CCGCCGCCGTCGGAGGACATGCCGCGGCTGGGGACGCCGGACTTCGCCGATGCGCCCGCCGTGGAGGAGTACGTCGTCCGCGCCATCGAGGCCGAGGCCGCCGGCCACTTCGACGAGGGCAGCGCCCGGGCCCTGGTCCGCGAGGACATGGCCCGCGCCAGGAACTACGAGGCCTCGCTGACGAACCATTACGCGATGACCTTCGACGCCCCGCGCAACGGAGGCTTCGCTGACCTGAAGCTGCCGGTCCTTGTCCTGCACGGTGACGCGGATCCACTGCTGCCGCTCCCGCACGGTGAGGCGATCCGGGACGCGGTGCCGGGCGCCCGCCTGGTCGTCCTGCCCGGCATGGGGCACGGACTGTCGGCGCCGTACTGGAAGACGTTCGTGGACGAGGTGATCGGGCGATGAAGTACGCGATCTGGCTGCCGCTGTTCGACGAGTTGTCCGATCCGTCGCAGATCGCGCGGCTGGCGGCGGCGACCGAGGAGGCCGGCTGGGACGGGTTCTTCCTCTGGGACCAGCTGTGGTGGCGGCCACCGGTGCGGGAGGTGTCCGATCCGTGGATCACGATGAGCGCGATGGCGACCGCCACCGAGCGGCTGCGGATCGGCCCGATGGTCTCGCCGATCGCCCGCCGGCGGCCGACCAAGCTGTTGCGTGAGACAACGACCCTGGACCGGCTCTCGGGCGGCCGGCTGATCCTCGGTGTCGGGCTGGGCAGCGACCGGTTCGCGCAGGAGTACTCCAAGACCGGCGAGGAGGTCGACGACCGGGTCCGCGCCGAGCGGATGGACGAGACGCTCGAGATCCTCACCTCCGGATGGACCGGGGAGCCCGTGCGCCACCACGGCAAGCACTTCGTCGTCGACGACGTGCGGTTCCTCCCGCGCCCCGTCGCCGGCCGGGTGCCGGTGTGGCTCGCAGGCTTCCCCGGCAACGCGAAGCCGGTCCGGCGCGCGGCCCGGTACGACGGCTTCTTCCCGGTCAACCTCACGTCACCGGAGCAGGTGGAGGCGCCGGCCGCCATGCTGCGTGAACTGCGCGGCGATCTCGACAACTTCGACATCGCGGTGGCGCTCGAGCCGGACGTCGACCCGCGACCCTACGCCGACGCGGGCGCGACGTGGTGCCTGATCGACGTCGACCCGGCCACGCTGCGGCTCGCCGACGTACAAGCTCTGATCGCAGCGGGACCGCCGAAATAGCCGACGTGTGTTGCATCGCTCCTCGGGTACCGGGTCCTGATATTCGAGAGGAGTTCACGATGCCGAAGATCGCGTTCCTGGTCGCTGCCGAGGGGATCGAGCGGGTGGAGCTCACCGAGCCCTGGAAAGCCGTGAAGGACGCGGGCCATGAGCCCGTCCTGCTCAGCCCCAAGACCGGTGAGGTGCAGACGTTCAATCATTTGACCGCCGCGGAGACGGCGCCGGTCGATCAGGCTGTGGGCGATGCGTCGGTCGACGACTTCGCCGCGCTCGTGCTGCCCGGCGGAGTGGCGAATCCGGATGCGTTGCGGACCGACGAGACGGCTGTCGGGTTCGTGAAGGACTTCGTGGCCTCGGGCAAGCCCGTGGCGGCGATCTGTCACGCACCCTGGACGCTGGTCGAGGCGGACGTCGTGCGCGGGCGGCGGATGACGTCCTGGCCCAGTCTGCAGACGGATCTGCGCAACGCCGGGGCCGACTGGGTCGACGAAACCGTCGTCACGGACGGCAACCTGATCACCAGCCGCAAGCCCGACGACCTGCCCGCCTTCAGCAAGACGCTACTGAGCGCACTCGGCTGACGGGGTGTTGCTTGTCGAACCATAGGTGTCTAATCGAAGGGATGCTGTAGTTCGGGAGGGCGCATGGCCAGTGTCAGTGGGCATGCCGGGGTCACCGAGCGCACCGGGCCGGCCGCGGTCCAGGCAGGGCGGCGGCCGCTGGGGCAGGTGATCGGCCGGCTGCTGTCGACGACCGACCACAAGGTGATCGGTCAGCTGTACCTGGTCACGTCGTTCGCGTTCTTCCTGATCGGCGGCGTGATGGCGCTGATCATCCGGGCCGAGCTCGCCGAGCCCGGCCTGCAGATCGTGAACGAGGAGGTCTACAACCAGCTCTTCACGATGCACGGCACGATCATGCTGCTGCTGTTCGCGACCCCGCTGTTCGTCGGCTTCGCCAACGTGATCATGCCGGTGCAGATCGGGTCGCCGGATGTGGCGTTCCCGCGGCTGAACATGTTCAGCTACTGGCTGTTCCTGTTCGGCGGGCTGATCACGCTGAGTTCGTTCCTGACCCCGGGCGGGGCCGCCGACTTCGGCTGGACGGCGTACGCGCCGCTGTCGGGCGGCGAGCGGTCGCCGGGTGTCGGGGGAGACCTGTGGGTCATGGGCCTGTGGATGGCCGGCCTCGGCACGATCCTCGGCGGCGTCAACTTCGTCACGACGATCATCACCATGCGAGCGCCCGGGATGACGATGTTCCGGATGCCGATCTTCTGCTGGAACATCCTGGTCACGTCGATCCTGGTGCTGATCGCCTTCCCGATCCTGGCGGCGGCGCTGCTGGTGCTGGAGGCCGATCGCGCCCTCGGTGCGCACGTCTTCGACGCGGCCAATGGCGGGCCGATACTCTGGCAACACCTGTTCTGGTTCTTCGGGCATCCCGAGGTGTACATCATCGCGCTGCCGTTCTTCGGCATCATCACCGAGATCCTGCCGGTGTTCAGCCGCAAGCCGATCTTCGGGTACTACGGTCTGGTCGCGGCCACGCTTGCGATCGGGGCGCTGTCGATCGCGGTGTGGGCACACCACATGTTCGTCACCGGCGCGGTGAACCTGCCGTTCTTCTCGTTCATGACGTTCCTGATCGCCGTCCCGACCGGGGTGAAGTTCTTCAACTGGATCGGCACGATCTGGGGCGGGGCGGTGTCGCTGGACACGCCGATGCTGTGGTCGCTCGGTTTCCTTGTCACGTTCCTCTTCGGTGGGCTGACCGGGATCATCCTGGCCTCGCCGACGCTGGACTACCAGCTGAACGACTCGTACTTCGTGGTCGCGCACTTCCATTACGTGGTGTTCGGGACTGTGGTGTTCGCGATGTTCGCCGGCTTCTACTTCTGGTGGCCCAAGCTGACCGGGCGGATGCTCGACGAGCGATGGGGCAAGCTGCACTTCTGGATGCTGTTCGTGGGCTTCCACACCACCTTCCTGGTGCAGCACTGGCTCGGCGTCGAGGGCATGCCGCGCCGCTACGCGTCGTACGGCGCCAACGAGGGCTTCACCACGCTGAACGACGTGTCCACCGTCGGGGCCTTCATCCTCGGAGCGTCGACGCTGCCGTTCTTCTACAACATCTACAAGTCCCGCCGTTCGCCACGCGTCGAGGTCGACGACCCGTGGGGCTGGGGCCGGTCGCTGGAGTGGGCCACCAGTTGCCCGCCGCCGCGGCACAACTTCGTCAAGCTGCCCCGGATCCGCTCGGAGTCCCCGGCCTTCGACCTCCACCATCCGTCGCTCGCGCTCGCCGAGTACGCGCACAACCCGACGCCTGGGGGCAAGCTGCTGGACGCGGGAGAGGACCAGGGGCGGGTCGAACATCTGAAGGGCGAGACCGAGCGCGAGTCCGAGCAATAGTCAGGCCGGCAAGCGCTTGAGCAGTCGGGTCAATTCCTGCTCGGTCCGCTGCGGCGACGGGCTGGTGGACGCCAACAGGTCCAGGGCTTGGGTGTAGGTCTCGACGTCGTCGCGCTTGTCCAGGTACAGCGCGCTGGTGAGGTGCTCCAGGTAGACGATGTCGGGCAGGTCGCGCTGGGGGAAGCGGAGCAGGCTGAAGGCGCCTCCGGTGGCGGCGTGGCCGGAGCTTTCCAGCGGGATGATCTGGACGGTCACGTTCGGCCGGGTGATGGCCTGGCGCAGGGCGTCGAGCTGGTCGCGCAGGACCTCGGTGCCGCCGATCGGGCGGTGCAGGACTGCCTCCTCGATGACGGCCCAGAGCTTGAGCGGCGGCTCGCGGTCGAGCACCCGTTGCCGTCGTCTGCGCAGCGCGACGACCCGCTCGATCTCGCTGTCGGTGCGCGGTCCGGCGGGGGAGAGTTGCGCGACGGCGCGCGCGTATTCCGCGGTTTGCAGGAGGCCCGGCACGAACTGGATCTCGTAGGTGCGGATGAGCTCCGCGGTGGCTTCGAGCCCGAGATACGCGTCGAACCACTCCGGCGTGACGTCACCGTACCGATGCCACCAGCCCGGGTCGTTCGCCTCGCGGGCGAGCCCGAGCAGCCGCTCCCGCTCCCGCGCGTCCTGCACGCCGTACAGGCTGAGGAGGTCCGCGACGTCGCGCTCCTTGAATCCGACCCGCCCGAGCTCGAGCCGGCTGATCTTCGACTCCGAGGCACGAATCGCCCATCCGGCATCGGTGCGGCTGACCCCGGCCCGCTCACGCAACTCCCGCAGATGACTCCCCAACATCATCCGCAAAGCCGTCGGCCCCACCACACCTCGCCCCGCCATGGCCAGAGTCTACATGATTATCGAACAAATGTTCCCATGCAGTCTCACCTCATCCGGGACCCCACTGTCAGGTGGCAGGACATCGGTGACAGTTCTGCGTCAGGACACTGTGATCAGCCCCGGGCCTGGCTCGATCGCGACGTCACCCGGATCCACGTCGTGGCCGGCGTCGCAGCGGATGCGGACTCCGACGGCTGCGCCGCAGGCGCGGTGGGTCGCACGCAGGGGCGGGCCCGCCTCGTCGGTCTCCCACTTCGACCCCCATTGCAGCAGGGCATGGACAACGGGCTGGAAGTCCATTCCCTTGGTGGTCAATTGGTATTCGTGCCGGGTCCGCTGACCGGGCTCCTGGTAGGGCACCCGCTCCAGCAGTCCGGCGGCGGTCAGTTCCTTGAGCCGGGCCGCGGCCGCGGGCTCACCGATCCCGACTCGGTGGACGAAGTCCTCGAATCGGCGGGTGCCGAAGATCGCCTCCCGCAAGATCAGGATCGCCGAACGAGTGCCGACGACGTCGATCGAGGCCGCGACCGAGCAGTTGGCCATCGACCAGGTCTCCCGGTGGCTGAGCAGATCTGTCATGTCACGAGTGTAGGGCTGACTTGCGTGGGGAATAGTCTGGACCCTAATCTGACTTAGGCAAACAGAAGTCAGCCCGACTGCAGCGGCGTCGCCAGGACGACCGCCTGGGCGAAGGGCCGTGAGCTGGTGCGCGGATCGAAGGTGGGCGGGATGACAGACATTCTTGATACGCGGAGCGTGCCCGTCGCGGATCGGGCCGAGGTGGTGCGGGAGACGATCGGGAGTGCGAAGGTCCGGGTCGAGATCGATTTCCCGGCCGCGGCCGGGCCGGCGGCTGCCTACGGCGCCATCAGCCAGCTCGGACAGCTGACGGTGTGTTCGGTCCGCTCGAACGCGCTCAGTGTGGAGCGGACCCCGGCGCTGGCCCGGGACGAGCTTGCGCCGAGCATCTTCCTCGGTCTTCAACTGGCCGGGTCGAGCCTGGTCGTCCAGGGTGGCCGGGAAGCGGTCCTCGAACCACGCGATCTGGTCATCTACGACTCGACCGCGCCGTACACACTGGTCGATTCCGACGGCATCCGTCAGCACTTCTTCCGGATCCCCATCGCTGCCCTGGGTCTGCCGCACGACGCGATCAGGCAGATCTGCGCCACGACTCTCAGCCCCGGGCATCCGATCGCCGACCTGGTCGCCACCTATCTGTATCGGCTGGCGAGCCGCCCGGACATCTACGGCCATCCGGCGGCCGACGCGGTGAGCAAACCGACTGTCGACCTGGTCCGCGCGCTCATCACCACCCACCTGGATGCCACCGCGCAGGGGAAGGAACCGCTGCACGCGACCTTGCGGTTGCGGATCCTCGAGTACGTCCGCGCCCGTCTGGGCGACCCCGGGCTGCATCCCGGCCAGATCGCGGCCGAGCACCACATCTCGGTCCGGCACCTCTACAACGTCCTCGCCGCGGGCGGGATCTCGCTCGGTGACTGGATCCGCAGTCAGCGGCTGGAGGGATCCCGCGAGGACCTCGCCCGGCCGGGGATGCGATCGTTGACGATAGCAACGATCGCCCGGCGTTGGGGATTCACCGATCCGTCCAGCTTCGGCCGCGTCTTCCGTGCGGCGTACGGGCTCTCGCCGCGCGAGTGGCGAACCCTGGCGGACCGGGATGTGGTAGGCGCCACGGGCCACTCGACCCTGATCGCGCCGACGGAGTAGTCGTCTCGGTAGATCATCCGTGCACAGGTATCTGCACGGTGTGCAGGATGACCCGCACAGCGGCGCGGGCGGCTGCGGCGGACCCTAGCGTCGACTTCGACACCACCGACGGTGTCCTCGACGCGCGGACCGGACGCCACCTTCTGGACGTACGCCGAGCCGTTCACGCGGCGCTGCTCAAGCTTGTCTCCGAGCCCGGCGCCGACCCCCGCCCGGCGAGGCTGCTGAGCGGATGACGACCCTGCGAAGGAAATGCCATGCGTACCCCGAAGAAGTCACTGCCCGTCGCCATCGCGGCTCTCACCGCCGGCGTGCTCGCGCTGGGCGTGGGCAGTGCCGGCGCCAGCAGCGCGCAAACCACGCAGAGCGACGCGTCGCCCAAACCGACGATCGTGCTGGTGCACGGCGCGTGGGCCGACGGCTCGAGCTGGTCCGCCGTCACGGCAAAGCTGCAGAGCGCCGGATACACCGTCGATGTCGAGGCAAACCCGTTGCGCGGTCTCGCGACCGACGCGCTGTACCTGCGTGATCTGCTGGCCACGATCCCTGGCCCGGTCGTGCTCGTCGGGCACTCCTACGGCGGCATGGTGACCACCAGCGCTGCCACTGGCAACCCCAACGTCAAGGCCCTCGTCTACGTGGATGCCTTCATTCCGGACCAAGGCGACAGCCTGGGCGCGCTCGCCGCCGCACAGCCCGGCTCCGAACTGGACCCGAGCAGCTCTATCACCACGGTGCCGATCCACGACGCCGGCGGGAACGTCGTCAACGCCGACGTCTACATCAAGCCGGGTCAGTTCGCGGGCCTCTTCGCGCGTGGCATCCCTGCCAGGCAGGCCGCCGGCCTGGCCGCCACCCAGCGACCGCTGACCGCCAGCACGCTCACTGAGACCCTCGGCGGTGTTCCGGCGTGGAAGACCATCCCGTCCTGGGACGTCATCGGTACGGCGGACAAGGTACTGCCGCCGGCGGAGCAGCAGATCATGGCGAACCGCGCCGGCGCGCACATCACCAAGGTCGACGCGCCGCACCTGTCGATGATCTCCGACCCGGACGTGGTGACCGACGTGATCGCCGACGCCGCCCGCGCCACCAGCTGACCGACCAGCCGCCCCACGGATCGACGACCGCTGTCGCGTCCATCGCCAACGCGATCGACAACAGCCCCGACGGCCTGCTGGACCTCGCCGACGACCGACGAGGCCCCCAGCAGGTCCTCGTCATATCCGCCGGCGACAAGACCACCGTCGCCGACCTGCCGCGCGAGCCTCGTCCAGTTCCACCCTCACCAGCCCGCAGTCGGCGAGCACTGCCATGAGGTCAGTCGCGCAGGTACTCCGCTCGCCAGCGGAGGACGGTGGGGTCGGTGGGGCTGGGGGACTGGCTGAGCTGGATCAGGTGCAGGTCGGGGGTGGTGAAGGACTGGATGGTGGCGCGGGTGAGGGGCCAGGGTGGGCCTTCGATCGCGTCGTCCGGCTGGTCGTCGGGGCGGGCGGCGGCGATCACCAGGAGGGTGCCGCCGGGGGCGACGAAGTCCGTGACCTGCTTGATCGCCTCCGCCTGGAGAGTGATCGGCAGGGCCTGCACGGTGTAGATCTCCACGACGAGGTCGAAGGCATGATGCCAGCCCGCCGGCGGCGCAAGGAGATCGGCGACGCGGTAGTGCGCCTTGGAGTCCGGGTGGTTGCGGTGGGCGGTCTCGATCGCGCTGGGGGAGATGTCGAACGCGGTCGTGTCGAACCCGCGGTCCACGATCAGCTCGGCGTCCCAGCCCGTGCCCGCGCCGACGACGAGCGCCGTCTTGCCGGCACCGTCCGGCGCGGACTCCTCGATCCACTCGTGCAGCAGTTGATGCGCCGTCCCGCGGTCCCACGGGACGACCGCGGACCCCTCGGCGGCCGCGGCGTACAGGTTCTCGAACCAGCCCGTCGGATCGTCGCGGTCGAGCGACTCGCGCGCGATCCGCCGTGACACGACATCGGGATCCTCACTCATCGCCCGCACCCTCCCCAGTCCCCAGGTGAATGTCCCGCACCGTCTGGACGGTATCAACCTCGGCCGGCGACTTGTCCTCGCGATACCGCAGCACCCGGGCGAACCGCAGCGCCATCCCGGCCGGATACCGCGGCGAGGTCTGCACACCGTCGAACGCGATCTCCACGACGACCTCCGGCCGGAGGTAGACCGCCCAGTCGTCCTGCCGGACGGCGAGCTCCTGGAACCGCTCCGTCTGCCACCGCAGCAGCTCGTCCGTCAGCCCCTTGAACGTCTTCCCGAGCATCACGAACTCGCCGGTCTCCTCGTCCCGCGCGCCGAGATGCAGGTTCGACAACCAGCCCGTCCGCCGCCCATGACCCCACTCCGCCGCGAGCACGAGCAGGTCGAGCGTATGGGTCTGCTTCACCTTGACCCACCCGGACCCGCGCCGGCCCGCCTCGTACGGCGCGGTCAGCGACTTCACCACGACGCCCTCGTGTCCGCGGCGCACCGCGTCCGCGAAGAACGCCTGCCCGGCCTCGGCGTCCTCGGTCACCAGCCGGGGGATCCGACGCTCCTCGGGCACGAGCTTGGCCAGCCACTGTTGCCGCGCCGCCCCGTCGAGCCCGAGCAGATCCTGCCCGTCCTGATGCAGGATGTCGAAGAAGTACGGCGTCAGCGGCACCGACTCCGGCCCCGTCGCGGCGCGCGTCGCCGTCCGCGACCCGGTCACCTGGAACGGCTCGGGCCGTCCGTCGGGCCGCAACGCGATCAGCTCGCCGTCGAGGACGACCTGCTGCGCGTCGAGCGCGAGCACGGCGCTCACGACCTCGGGCACCCGGGTGGTGATGTCGTCGAGCGTGCGCGTGTAGACGACGACCTGGTCGCCGTCGCGGTGTGCCTGGATCCGGATCCCGTCCAGCTTCCACTCGAGTGCGGCCGGCGTCCCGGTCTTCTCGAGCGCCTCGGCGACACTCGTCGCGGACTGCGCGAGCATCGGCTGCACGCCGCGCCCGACCTCGAGCCCGAACTGCGCGAGCCCCGCCTCGCCCTCGGTCAGCACGGCGACGGCGACCGGAGCGGCCGCCCCGCGTAACATCGTGGCGGCCCGGATCTCGGCCAGCGGGATGCCGGTCGCGCGGGCGACCGCGTCCGCCATCACACCGTCGAGCGCCCCCTGCCGCAGCTCACCGCCGACGAGCAGCCGCAGGAACCGCTGCTCGTCCTCCGTCGCCCGCCCGAACAGCGCGTCGACCGCCGCCCGGCGCCGGGCCTGCACGCCGGTGCCCGACATCTCGGCGAGCTCGGCGAAGGCCGCGTCGACCTCCTCGACTGTCAAGGACGGCGCGGCGACCGGCTCCGGCGCGTCCATCAGCGTCCGCCAGCCCACCCCGGTCCGCCGCTGCCGCAGCTCGCCGGACAGGTACGTCACCACGATCTCGATCTCGGCCGGCTCGGTCGCCTTCGACAGCACGTCGGCGATGAACTCGGCCTTCTTCAGCCGGGACCGGGTCCCGGCCAGCGCGGCCGACGTCCGGACCACCTCGGTGAGCAACATGGTCCCAGTCTGTCTCACCCCACCGACAATCCCGGGCTGCGCAACTTTCGCGGAGCGGTGCGCATCGTTGTCTGGGAGAACGGTTGTCGAAGGGGGAGCAGAGATGCGACGGACGATCGCGCTGGCGGCGGGCCTGGCCCTCGCTGTTCCGGTGCTGACAAGCGCGCCCCAGGCGTCGGCGGCGCCCGCGGCCGGTCCTTGTTACGTGCAGGCCGGTGCTCTGACGGCGAGCAGCGACACCATGGACCGCTACGTGGTGGCCACGTCACCGGCCACTGTTGAGCCGGTCACTGTCATGGCCAAGCAGGCCTTCGGCGGCCGGAGCGTCTCGCTCAGCAGCCAATGGGTGTGGGACGACGACTTCGGCGACGAGATGTCGCTCAGCGGCCACATCGTCAGCGGCGGCGTGATGTATCAGGCCGACCAATGGGTCCAGAAGGGCACCGGCGGCAAGGTCACGAGCAGCAGCCTGACCCGGATCGGCGGTGGCTGGGACGTCTTCCGGACTCTGACGCAGTCCTGGTCGCTCGACGACCCGAGCTGGCGCGTGTACGCCCTGCGCAACGACGGCACACTCTTCCGCTGGCACGTGAACCCGACGAACGACGGCGCCGAGCACTGGGAGGCCGCCGGTTCGTACGCCGGGTTCTCCGCCGTCAAGGCCGTCACACTGCTCAGCCGGACGTCGACGTACGACACCCTGCTGGCGACGACGCGGGGCGGCGCGCTCTACACCATCCACATTCCGCTCAGCATGCCGCTGAAGCCCGTCGTGAAGGCGGTGCGGTCCAGCACCTGGCAAGGGTTCGAGACGCTGATGGCGAGCCGCTGTGGTCAGTACGGCACCCTGCTGCTCGGCATCGACAAGGACTCCGGCTCCGGATACCTGTACGCCGTTGGGCACGCCAACGGCACCGCGACGGTGATCAACAGCCTCGGCAAGGCGCCGGCGACCTTCGGTGACCCGGTCGACTTCAGCTGGGGCAGCGTCGTCGACCCGCCGCTGTTCGGCGAATAGCGGTCAGGGCGCCGGCGGCAGGTCGTCGAGGAAGTCTGCGGGCGGTGTGAAGAACAGGCTGCCGGTGACCGCGGTCGAGAAGTCGAGCAGCCGGTCGTGGTTGCCCTCGGGCACCCCGATGAACATCCGCCGCAGCATCAGCTCGGTCACCGCCGGCGTCTTCGCGTAGCCGATGAAGTAGGTGCCGAACTCCCGCGTGCCGACGGTGCCGAACGGCATGTTGTCGCGCAGGATCTGCAGCTCGTTGCCGTCCTCGTCCTCGACCACGTTCAGCACGATGTGCGCGTTGCCGGGCTTCTTGGCGTCGTCGAGCTCGATGTCGTCGAGCTTCGTCCGGCCGACGGCGAGCTCCTGCTGCTCGACGGTCAGCCCGTTCCACGCCTTCAGGTCGTGCAGGTACTTCTGCACGATCACGTAGCTGCCGCCGCGGAAGTCCGGGTCCTCGTCGCCGACCAGCACGGCGTCGCGGGCCTCGTCACCGGTCGGGTTCTCGGTGCCGTCGACGAACCCGAGCAGGTCGCGCATCTCGAAGTACTTGAAGCCGTGCACCTCGTCGACGACCGTCGCGGCGCCGTCCAGGACGTTCATGATCTGGCCGGCGAGCTCGAAGCACTGGTCCTGGTGGGCGGCCCGGATGTGGAACAGCAGGTCGCCGGGGGTGGACGGCGCGTGGTGGGTGGCGCCCTTGAGCTCGACGAACGGGTGCAGTTCAGCCGGGCGCGGTCCGCTGAACAGCCGGTCCCAGACGTCGGAGCCGATGCTGGTGACACAGGACAGATTGCCGGCCGGCACCCGGAACCCGACCGAGCGGACCAGGCCGCTCAGCCGCTCCAGCAGGTCGCGCGTGCGCTCCTCGCCGCCCGGCTCGACCTGCACGACCAGGAAGATCGCGGAGCCGCTCAACGGCATCAGCACGGACTGCGGCAGCGCGCTCGTCGCCCGGTCCGTGTCCGGCATCGGTTCAGTAACCACCGTGTTCTCCCTCCGTCCAGTTGGCCCGACCTTCTAGAGTCCAGTCATGGACCCGCAGCAGCCCGGGCCGTCTCCGCAACCGGGCCCATACTCCCAGCCGGGGCAGCCTCCACCGCCGCCGCCCCACCCCGGCCCGTACCCGCCGCCGGGTCCGTACGGTCAGCCGGCCCAGTACCCGCCGGGCCAATACCCGCAGCAGCACGCTCAGCAGTACCCGCCGCCGTACCCGCAGCCGTACGGCGCCTACCCGCCGTACGCCTACCGCGAGCCGCGCATCGTCCCGGCCCCCGCGGGTACGCCGTACCACCGGCTGGCCCGGACGCCGAAGCACGCCTGGTGGCGGCCGATCGTCGGGACAGTGCTGCTGGTCGCGCTCGGCTTCTTCGTGACGTCGCTGCTCGTGGTCGTCTGGGCGATCGCGCACCGGCTCCTGGCCGGCCCGTTCCCGACGCCGAGCGGCACGGACATCTTCCCGAGCGACACCGAGAACCTCGCCGTCACGCTGGTGATGCTCGCCGTCCTGACGCCGCTGGTCGGCCTGGCCGCGTGGCTGGTGCAACGCCGGCCGTTCTGGAGCGTCGCCTCGGTGCTGAACCGGATCCGCTGGCGCTGGCTGCTGTGGTGCTGCCTGCTGGCCGTCGGGTACATCGCGCTGTCTTTCGCGATGGGCTATCTGGTCGACGCGGTCTTCCCGCCCGAGGACGCGATCGGGACCAGCGGCGACGACTGGATCGGCTGGGGCGCGTTCGTCGTACCGGCGCTGGTGATCGTGCTGCTGGTGCCGTTCCAGTCGGCCGCGGAGGAGTTCGTGTTCCGCGGCTGGCTGATCCAGGCGGTCGGCGCGTACGGCCCGGACGACCCGAACGGCCGCGCGCGGTGGCTGCGGACGGTCTTCCGCTCGCCGTGGCCCGGGATCGTGCTCGGCGGCGCCGCCTTCGTGTCGGCCCACGGGTACAGCGGATGGGCGATGGCGAACATCTTCCTGTTCGCGGTGACGGTCGGCTGGCTGACCGTCCGGACCGGGGGACTGGAGGCCGCGATCGCGCTGCACGCGCTGAACAACCTGATCGCCTTCCTGTTGCCCGCGGCAACTGGTCGTGGCGACCAGTGGGACGTGCAGGGCGGCGCTCCGTGGACGTTGTTCGTCGCGGACATCCCGTGCCTGGTCTTCTACGCGATCGCCGTCGCGTGGCTGGCGCGCCGGCAGGAGATCGCGCGGCTGAGCTGAAAAGCAGGCGAGAACTGTCGGCGGGCTCTGGCAGGCTTTGCCGGGTGACGAACGCGAAGATCGAAGCCGTCCTGTTCGACTGGGGCGGCACGCTGGCGACCTGGCACGACATTTCTCTGTACGAGACGTGGCGCGCGGTGACCACCCTGCTCCACCCCGGCACCGCCGCGGGCGCCGACGAGCTGGCGGCCCGGCTGGTGGCGGCCGAGGGCTCCGTCTGGCGGCGCTCCCGTGACGAGCACCGCAGCAGCACGCTCGAGGAGGTGTGCGCGCTCGCCGAGGTCGTGATGACACCGGCGGCCCTCGCGGAGTATGAGCGTCAGTGGGACCCGCACACCGAGCTGGAGCCGGACGCCGTCGACACCCTGCACGCCTTGCGCAGCCGCGGCCTGAAGGTCGGCGTCCTGTCGAACACGCTCTGGCCGCGCCGGCGGCACGAGGAGGTCTTCGCGCGCGACGGCGTGCTCGACCTGCTCGACGGCGCCGTCTACACCAGCGAGATCGAGCACACCAAGCCGCACCCGGAGGCGTTCCTGGCCGCGATGCGGGCGGTCGGGGTGTCGGACCCGTCCCGGTGCCTGTTCGTCGGTGACCGCCTGTTCGACGACGTCTGGGGCGCGCAGAACGTCGGCATGCGCGCGGCGCACCTGCCGCACAGCGCGATCCCGACCGAGCAGATCGGGCACACGGAGGGGACGCCGGACGCGACCGTCCAGCGCCTGTCCGAGCTGCCGCCGCTGATCGACTCCTGGAACGAAGCGGCAGCCTGACGTCACGTGCGCGACGCGCTACGGCTAGCGACGATTCACCGGATCTGGTTAACGTCCAACCTCCTTGCAATCCGCCCTTGGAGGTTTTTGACATGTTCACGCTGTTCAAGCCCGGGCGCCGTCGGCTCGCCGCGCTCGTCGCGGCGGCCGTTGCCGGCCTGACGCTCGCCAGCGGGGTGTCGCAGGCCGCCCGGCCACGGACCGGTCCGCCGTCGCGAGCGGCCCGTTGCACGTGATGTCGTACAACCTGCGGTATGCCAGTGACACCCCGCCGAACACCTGGGCGGACCGGCGTCCGGTGATGCGCGAGCAACTGCGGCAAGCACGTCCGCAGCTGCTCGGCACGCAGGAGGGTCTGTACTCCCAGCTGCAGGACATCGCCGCGGACCTGGGTCCGTCGTACGGCTCGATCGGCCTGGGGCGGGAGGGCGGCAGCAAGGGGGAGTTCATGATGATCTTCTTCGACCAGCGCCGCCTGCAGCCGCTCGAGTACGACCACTTCTGGCTGTCGGACACCCCGGACGTGATCGGCTCGAAGACCTGGGCCGGCTGCTGCCCGCGGATGGTCACCTGGGTCCGCTTCAAGGACAAGGCGACGTCGACGGAGTTCTACGCGGTCAACACGCATCTCGAGGCGTACGACGCGACCACGCGCGCCAAGTCCGCGGACCTGATCCTGCAGCGGATCGCCGCGTTCAACCCCGCCCTGCCCGTGATCATGACCGCGGACTACAACGAGGCTGCCAAGCCGGGGCTGACCGTGTACGACAAGCTCGTCACCAGCGGGAAGTTCGCGGACAGCTGGGTGGCGGCCGAGCGCCGCAGCGCCCTGTACGCGACGTTCCACGGGTACAAGCCGCTGACGCCGAACGGGGACCGGATCGACTGGATCCTCACGACGCCCGGCCTACGCGTCGCGAAGGCGAGCATCAACACGTTCAGCAAGGACGGGCAGTTCCCGAGTGACCACCTCCCGGTGGAGTCCTGGATCCACCTGGGCTGAGAACCGGAAGGACCCCCGGGCCAGATCGTGGCCCGGGGGTCCCGAGGGGTTTCGGTCGGTGTGTTACGCGGCGAGCGTCGGGTCGGCCAGCAGGCGCAGGCGGCCCAGCGCCTCACGCTCGATCTGGCGCACCCGCTCCGCCGAGATGCCGTGCACGGCGCCGATGTCGGCCAGCTTGGCCTGGCGGCCGTCGTGCAGGCCGTAACGGCGCCGGATCACGTCCGCGGACCGCGGGTCGAGCTGGTCGACCAGGCTGAACAGCCCCGAGCGGTCGGACGCGTCGGCGACCAACTGGTCCGGACCCGGCGCGGTCTCGGCCGCGATCAGGTCGCCCAGCGAGGTCTCACCCTCGTCGTCGACCGGGCTGTTCAGGCTGATGTGGTCCCGGCCGATGCGGATCAGTTCGGTGACCCGCTCCACGTCCAGGTTCAGCTCGGCGGCGATCTCGTCGATCTCCGGCTCCCGCCCGAGCTTGCGCTCCAGCGTGCGCCGTGCGGACCCGATCTGGTTCAGCTGCTCCACCACGTGCACCGGCAGCCGGACCACCCGGGCCTGCTGCGCGATACCGCGGGTGATGGCCTGCCGCACCCACCAGGTCGCGTACGTCGAGAACTTGAAACCCTTCCGGTAGTCGAACTTCTCCACCGCCCGGATCAGCCCCGTGTTGCCCTCCTGGACCAGGTCCAGCAGCGGCATCTGGGACCGTCCGTACCGGCGGGCGATCGACACCACGAGCCGGAGGTTCGCCGTCACGAACCGCTGCTGCGCGCGCCGGCCCTCCTCGGCCAGCCACTCCAGCTCTTCTTCCGTCGCATATTTGGGCGCTCCGCCCTTCTTCCGTCCAACCCGCCCCTCGGCCAGCAGTTGCTCCGCGAGGAGTCCTGCCTCGACCGTCTCAGCGAGCTCGACCTCTTCCTCAGCCGTCAGCAGGGGTGTGCGGGCGATCTCTTCGAGGTAGAGACCGACACTGTCCTTGCCGTCGATACCGTCGTCCGTGCTCCGGACACGAGTCGTGCGAGCCACCGAAACTCCCTTCGTCGTTACATGGAGAGCAACGCTCGAGTAGGGTTCAAGATTCCGGTACCAGTGTGTAAACACCCTGAAGGTTCCCTGAGAGTTCCCGGCAGCCCTTTCCACCGTGGAAACCGGTGTCCCGGGGCGTTGACGGCCTATTCAGCGCAACACTCCGGGACACAACCTGAGAATCGGTACAGAAATCCGTCGTTCCGGTGCCCCGGATGTGTTGCACAACACACGTCCGGGGCAGGAAATTCCTCGCTGTTTCAGCTGCGGCCGAGGGTGTCCAGCTCCCAGGCGAGCGAGAACGCGACCTCGCGCCAGGCGTCGTACCGCCCGCTGCGGCCGCCGTGGCCCGCCTCCATCTCGGTCTTCAGCAGCACGTCGGGGTCGCCGGCCGCGGTCGCCCGGAGTTTCGCCACCCACTTCGCCGGCTCGACGAAGAACACCCGGGTGTCGTTCAGGCTGGTGATCGCGAGGATGCGCGGATAGTGCTGCGCGGTGACGTTCTCGTACGGCGAGTAGGACTTCATGTACTCGTAGACAGCGGCGTCCTCGAGCGGATTACCCCATTCCTCCCATTCGATCACGGTGAGCGGCAGCGACGGGTCCAGAATCGTGGTCAGCGCGTCCACGAACGGCACTTCGGCGACGATTCCGCCGAAGGCCCGCGGGGCCAGGTTCGCGACCGCGCCCATCAGCAGCCCGCCGGCGCTGCCGCCCTGGGCGACGATCCGCTCCGGCTTGGTCCAGCCGGCCTCGACCAGGTGCTCGGCGGCCGCGACGAAGTCGGTGAACGTGTTCCGCTTGGTGAGCATCTTGCCGTCGTCGTACCAGTGCCGGCCGAGCTCGCCGCCGCCGCGGATGTGCGCGATCGCGAAGACCACGCCGCGGTCGAGCAGTGACAGCCGCGGGATCGAGAACCACGGGTCCATCGAGCTCTCGTACGAGCCGTAGCCGTAGAGCACCACCGGGGCGTTGCCGTCCTTGGCGACGTCCTTGCGCGCGACCATCGAGATCGGAACCTTGGTCCCGTCCGGAGCGGTCGCCCACTCGCGGTACTGCGTGTAATCGCTCAGGTCGACGCCACCGAGCACCGGCTGCTGCTTCAGCAGTCGCCGCTCGCCGGTCGCGATGTCCACGTCGTACGTCGACCCCGGGGTGACCAGGGACGTGTAGCCGAAGCGGTACCGGGCCTCGTGCCACTCGTCGTTGCGGCCCGGCGAGACCGTGTGGATCGGCTCGTCGAACTCCAGGACCTCGGGAGCGCCGAAACCGTCACCGGCCCGCCGCATGATCGCGAGCTCGGTCAGCGCGTTCCGGCGCCGGTACAGGATGACGTGGTCGGCGAAAGCGTCGGTGCCGAGCAACCGGCTGGTCTCGTCGCCCTCGATCAGCGTCGTCCAGTCGCCCGGGGCGTCCAGCGGCGCGGAGGCGAGCGAGAAGTTGGCGGCGTCGGCGTTGTGCGTGATCAGCAGCCGGTCGCCGGCGTGCTCCACGTCGTACTCGACGCCCTCACGGCGCGGCGCGACGACGACGGGCTCGCCGGCCGGGTCCTGCGCGTCCAGCAGCCAGACCTCGCTGGTGAGCTTGCTGCCGAGCGCGATCATGATCGCCTGCTCGTTGCGGGTCAGGTCGACGCCGACCCAGAACCGCTCGTCGGTCTCTTCCATCACCAGGACGTCCGCAGCGTCGGTGGCAGCCGAGCCGAGGGCGTGCCGCCAGACCTGGTACGGGCGCCAGGCGTCGTCGACCTTGGTGTAGAAGATCGTCGAGCCGTCCGCGGACCACGCCGAGCCGTAGTGCACCTCGGGCAGCTCGTCGGGCAGCAGCTCGCCGGTGTCCAGGTCCTTGATCCGCAGCGTGAACCGCTCGTCGCCCTTGAGGTCGACCGAGTACGCCAGCAGGCGGCCGTCGGGGGAGACGTCGACGGTGCCGAGCGAGAAGAACTCCGAGTCGCCGGCCACCTCGTTGCCGTCGAGCATGATCTGCTCGCCGGCGATCTCGCCGTCGGTGGCGGGCGGCTGGTCGCCGTCGACCTTGACCCGGCAGTGCAGCGAGTACTGCTTCCCCTCGATCGTGCGGGAGTAGTACCAGTACCCGCCGCGCCGGGCCGGCACGCTCAGGTCGGTCTGCAGCGTCCGCTCCGAGATCTCCTTGAAGATTGCCTCGCGCAACGATTCCAGGTGCGCCGTGCGGGCCTCGGTGTAGGCGTTCTCGGCCCGCAGGTAGGCCAGCACCTCGTCGTCGGTCTTGTCCCGCAACCACTCGTAGTCGTCGACGAACGTGTCGCCGTGATGCGTCCGCTCGACCGGCTTCTTCGCCGCGATCGGAGGAGTGGGGGAAGAGTTCACATCGGACATGCGGCGAGACTACCTGCAGCTCGACAGGATGTGTCGGCCAATTCGGCGCTCGCGCTCGCCGCGCTGAGCGTGACGAGTGCAGACGACAGCGGACACCTCCTGTCGAGCTGCCGATCAGAGGCCGTACGTCGCGACCACCGGGGCGTGGTCGCTCCAGCGCTCGGCGTACGTGGGCGCCCGGTGCACCGCACAGCCGGTGGCGGCCGCGGCGAGTTCGGGGGAGGCGATCTGGTAGTCGATGCGCCAGCCGGCGTCGTTGTCGAACGCCTTGCCGCGCCAGGACCACCACGAGTACGGCCCTGGACCTTCGCCACCGAAACGGCGACCGAGGTCTACCCAGCCGGACGCGAACAGGCGGTCCATCCAGGCACGCTCCTCGGGCAGGAAGCCGCTCTTCTTGCGGTTCGCCTTCCACGCCTTCAGGTCGACCTCGCGGTGCGCGATATTGAGGTCGCCGCACATCAGCACGTGCCGCCCGTCCGCGCGCAGCTCGGCCAGCCGCGCCGTGATCGCGTCCAGGAACGCGTACTTCTCCTCCTGCCGCGGCGGCGTCTCGAACTCGCCCGTGAACACGTACGTGCTGACCGCCGTCAGCGTCGACCCGTCGTCCAGGACGACGTCCGCCTCGACCCAGCGCCCGGCTCCGGCGAAGCGCTCCGGACCGATCTCGCCGCGCTCGTCCTTGATCGGCCGACGGCTCGCGACCGCGACACCGGCGCGACCCTTGTGCCCGTCGATGGCGGGCTCGGCGTGCGCGATGTTCCAGTCGCCATTCTTGTCGCCGCCAAGCAGCTCCCGCAGTACGTCGTCGGAGGCCCGGACCTCCTGCAGCAGCAACAGGTCAGGATCCGTGCTCTCCAGCCACGGCGTCATCCCGCGCCGGAAAGCGGCCCTGATCCCGTTCACATTCACCGTGGCAACCGTCAGCACGGCCGAACCTTACCCTCTGGTGTGCCCGGGCTTGACGACCATCAGCACGAGGACGACCAGCCAGAGCAGCCCGAAGATCCCGCTCGTCATCGACAGCAGCTTGGCCTTCGACAGCACACCGCTGCGCACCTCGGCCGACTGGCCGGCGGCCGCCAGTACGGCGGACTGCGCGGGCACCACCAGGAACGCGAGCACCAACGCCGCGGCCAGCGTCAGCACGATCGAGACGATCAGCCACGCCTCGTCCATCACCTGCATGCCACCGGCGACCGCGAACCCGAACACCGGTACGGCGAGGCTCGCCCACGCGTACACCCGGGTGATGCGGTGCAGCACGGCCAGCCCGCCCGCGTCCGGCGCCTCGGACTGCAGCATCCGGCGCCCGATCGGCGGGAACATACTGGCCGCCACCGTGACCGGGCCGACGCAGAGGATGGCCGCGAGGATGTGGACCGTCAGGAAGAACTTGTTCATCACGCTCACTCGGAGGTCGTCGAGAGGATCGCGTCCAGGGACTGCTCGCAGAGGCGCTCGAGGGCTTCCGGCGAGACGTCGGGGTTGTCGATCCACATCAGCAGGGTCTGTTCGACGTAACCCTGCCAGCCGTGGCAGGCGAGCTCGACGACGGGGGTGATCTCGAGGCCGCGCTCCGCGACCGCGCCGATGACCCATTCACTGAAGACCCGGCGCAGCTCGGAGTGCAACGCGCGGAGCTCGGGGTCGCCGGCGGCCGACATCAGCAGCGTCGCCCGGTACAGCTGGGGAGCCTCGAGGACGGCACGGACGAACGCGCGGATCCCCGAGCGGAGCTGCTCGTCCGGCGGCAGCGACGGGTCGGGCGCGGTGCGCAGCATGACCTCGGCGGCCGCCTCCTCGATGACGGCGTACTGGAACTTCTTCTTCGAGCCGAAGTAGTGGAACAGCAGCGCGGGGGAGACGCCGGCCTCGGCGGCGACGAGCTCGACCGTGAGTTCGCGGTGCGGGTCCGCGAGCAGCACCCGGCGCGCGGCCTCGAGGATCTGGGTACGCCGCTGCTCGGGCCGCAGGCGGGCCCCGGACGATGTCTGGCTCACACGGCCAGTCTATTGAGTAATCGGTCAACAAGCACTTACTGTTGAGTATCCACTCAACAAGCTGGAGGTCCCAGATGCGTCCGTTGGCCGGTCAAGTCGTGCTCATCACCGGCGCCTCCCGGGGGATCGGCGCCGCGGTCGCCCGCAAGCTGGCCGAGGACGGCGCGAAGCTCGCGCTGGTCGGCCTCGAGCCGGACGAGCTGAAGAAGGTCGCGGAGGACTGCGGCCCGGACGCCGGCTGGTGGGAGGCCGACGTCACCGACACCGACTCGCTGCGGACGGCGGTCGAGGGGATCGCCGAGCGCTACGGCCGGATCGACGTCGTGATGGCCAACGCCGGCATCGCCGCGCCGGGCTTCACCCGGAGCATGGACCCGGAGGTCTGGGAGCGCGTCCTGGACGTCGACCTGCTCGGCGTCTGGCGCACCGTCCACCTGACCCTGCCGTACCTGCTGGAGAGCAAGGGCTACCTGCTGCTCGTCTCGTCCCTGGCCGCGATCGTGCACATCCCGGGCCTCGCGTCGTACAACGTCTCCAAGGCCGGCGTGGAGGCGATGGGCGACACGCTGCGGCCGGAGCTCAAGCACCTGGGTGTCCGCGTCGGCGTCGCGCATATGACCTTCGTCGATACCGACATGGTCCGCGGCGTCGACACGCACCCGGTGTTCGGCAAGGTCCGGACCGGGATCCCGATGGTCAGCAAGACGTACCCGCTGGAGTTCGCCGTCGGCAAGTTCGTCGAGGGCATCAAGAAGCGTTCGCGGACCGTTCATGTGCCGGGGTGGATCGGCGCGCTGAAGGTGTTCCGCTGGGTGATCCCGCACGTCATCGAGGCCGGCTCGCGGTTCAGCGTGCCGAAGGCCGACGCGGCCGCGCTCGCCGACGTCCGGGCCCGCGGCGCCGCCGAGTCGTCTCGTCCGACGGGCGCCGGGGGACTGGCCGACGCCGAGAAGGCTGCCCGCCGGTGAGCCGCGCGTACGACGTCGTCCTGCTCGGTGCGAGCGGGTTCACCGGAGCCCTCACCGCGGAGTACCTGCGGAAGAACGCGCCGGACGGCCTGCGCTGGGCGGTTGCCGGACGCAACAAGTCCAAGCTGGAGCAGTTCGGTCAGGACATCGTGTACGCCGACGTCACGGACCCGGGGTCGCTGCGCGAGCTGGCCGGGACCGCGAAGGTCGTCGCCACCACGGTCGGCCCGTACGTCGAGTACGGCGAGCCGCTCGTCGCGGCCTGCGCCGAGGCCGGGACCGGGTACCTCGACCTGACCGGCGAGCCGGAGTTCCTCGACCGGATGTACGTGCGCTACCACGAGCGCGCGAGGCAGACCGGCGCCCGGATCATCCACGCGTGCGGCTTCGACTCGATCCCGTACGACCTCGGCGTGCAGTACACCGTCGAGCAGCTGCCGCAGAACGTGCCGATCCAGGTCGACGGCCTGCTGCGGGCCGGCGGCCGTCCGTCCGGCGGCACGTTCCACACCGCGATCACTGCGTTCTCCCGGCCGAAGCAGAATCTCGACGCGCATCGTGCCCGGCGCTCGGCCGAGCCCCGGCCGGAGGGCCGGAAGGCGCGCGCCGTCGCCGGGAAGATCCACCGGCAGCAGGGTTTCTGGGCGGTACCGCTGCCGACGATCGATCCGCAGATCGTCGGGTATTCGGCGCGGCTGCTCGACCGCTACGGACCGGACTTCCGGTACTCGCACTACGCCGCGGTCAAGCATCTCCCGACTGTTGCCGCCGGCATCGGTGGCGTCGGCCTCCTGGTCGCGGGCGCGCAGATCCCGCCGATCCGCAACGCCCTGCTCGGCCGGCTGCAGCCTGGCGACGGTCCGAGCGCCGAACGCCGGGCGCGGTCCTGGTTCAACGTCCGGTTCGTCGGCCGGGGAGGCGGTAAGCAGGTGATCACCGAGGTCGCGGGACGCGACCCTGGGTACGACGAGACCGCGAAGATGCTCGGCGAGAGTGCCCTGTGCCTGGCGCTCGACGATCTGCCGGAGACGGCCGGTCAGACCACGACGGCCGCCGCGATGGGACCCGCTCTGCGCGAGCGGCTGGTGAAAGCGGGGATGACCTTTGCCACCCTCGAAGTCGACAGCTACTAGCCACGACGGCACCCGCCTGGCCATCTACGACTACGGCAACCCCGGAGCGCCGGTCCTGATCTGCGTCCACGGCTACCCGGACAACGCCGCGCTGTGGGGGCCGGTCGCCGAGTTGCTCGCCGACGACTTCCAGGTGATCACGTACGACGTGCGTGGCGCCGGCGAATCCGACCAGCCGAGCCGCACGTCCGCGTACGCCCTGGACCGGCTGCAGGAGGACTTCCAGGTAGTCGTCGACCAGGTGTCGCCCGACCGCGCGGTGCACGTCCTGGCCCACGACTGGGGCTCGATCCAGTCCTGGCACTTCGTCACAGCCCCGGACCTGCAGGACCGCATCACGTCCTTCACCTCGATCTCAGGGCCATCACTCGACCACGCCGGGTACTTCATGCGCCGGCGAAACCGCGCCGCACTCAAACAGCTGATCCACTCCTGGTACATCTTCTACTTCCACCTCCCGTGGCTCCCGGAGCGCGGCTGGCGCAGAGGCTGGGCGCACCGCGCGTTCAACCGCCTCGAGAAACAGCACCCCGACGACAACCGCTCCATCGGCGATTATGTGAACGGCATGAAGCTGTACCGCGCGAACGTCCTCCCGCGGCTGCTCCGCCCGGCGCGGCGGCATACCGACGTACCGGTGCTGGCCGTGTCACCGGACGCCGACCCGTTCGTCACCGCCCCGCTGCAGACCGAGGTGGCACGCTGGGCCCCGAACCTCAGGGTCAAAGTGATCAGGGGTGGCCACTGGATGCCCCGGAACGATCCCGGACTTGTCGCCGAGCTCGTGCGGGAACACACCGGCGAGGTGGCACGCTGGGAGACATGAAGACGCTCCTCAACGTGATCTGGCTGGTGCTGGCCGGGTTCTGGCTGGCGGTCGGGTACGCGATCGCCGGGATCATCTGTTGCGTGCTGATCATCACGATCCCGTTCGGTATCGCGTCGTTCCGGATCGCGGCGTACACGCTGTGGCCGTTCGGGCGGACCATCGTCGACAAGCGCAGCGCCGGCGCGGGCGCGCTGATCGGCAACCTGATCTGGATCCTGGTCGCCGGCTGGTGGCTGGCGCTCGGTCACCTGACCACCGGTATCGCGTTGTGCCTGACCGTCGTCGGCATCCCGCTCGGCGTCGCGAACTTCAAGCTGATCCCGGTCTCGCTGGTCCCGCTCGGCAAGACGATCGTGCCGACCGACCGGCCGTTCGCGTGAGGTCGCTGACGGTCCTCGGCTCCTGCGGCGCCTGGCCCGAGGCGGGCCGGGCGTGCGCGGGGTTCCTGCTGGAGTACGACGGTTTCCGGGTCGTTCTCGATCTCGGGTACGCCGCCTTGCCGCGACTGCTCGAGCACTGTCCGAAGGGCGCGGTCGACGCGGTGGTGGTGACGCACCAGCACCCGGACCACTGTGTCGATGTGAGCGGCCTGGCCAGGGTCAGGTACTACGAGGCGCCTGGCGAACCACCTGTTGCGCTGCACTGCGCCCCGGGCGTTCTCGACGTACTGCGGGCTCTCGAGCCGCATCCGGATCCGGCGGACGTGTTCGCGGTCCACGACCTGGCGTCGACGACGCGGATCGGGCCGTTCGCCGTGCGGACGGTGGAGTTGCCGCACTACAAGACGAACCTCGGGGTGCGGTTGAGCGCTCCAGGTGTATCGGTCGCGTACACGGGGGACAGTGGGCCGTCGCCCGAGTTGCGGAAGCTGGCCGAGGGCACGGATCTGTTCGTCTCGGACGCCACGTTGCAGGGGCCTTCGCCGCAGACCCGGCCCCGTTACGTGATGACCGCGACCGAGGCAGCCGAGGGGGCACGGGGAGCGGCGCGGTTGGTGCTGACACACTTCTGGCCCGGATCCGATC
Source organism: Kribbella sp. NPDC003557 (assembly GCF_040610805.1). NCBI lineage: Bacteria > Bacillati > Actinomycetota > Actinomycetes > Propionibacteriales > Kribbellaceae > Kribbella > Kribbella sp. NPDC003557. The sequence continues at coordinate 489,044 of NZ_JBEXMY010000006.1, read as the reverse complement.
GGTCGGTGTCCGTGGCGGAGGCGAAGCGGGTCTTCGACGGGGAAGTGATCGCTGCCGAGGAAGGGCTCACGCTGACGTCCTGAGCCGTGCGTAGTCGGCGAACCGGCCGAGCGCGTAGGGCCAGACCTCCGCGAAGTTCTTCCGGTACTCCTCGCCGGCGTCTCCGTGCCGCTCCCAGCCGCGATGCACGACGTGAACGGCCGACCCGTCGAAGGTGACCTCCACCTCGCTCGCGTCCTCGGCACGGGGGACCGGGACCCGGTCCGGCCCGATCTGCCAGCTGAACACCAACCGGCGGCCGGGCTCCCAGGCGAGAACCCGGCCCCAGTCCCACTGCATGCCGTGCGGACCGAGCTCGTACAGCACACCGTCGAGAATGCCTATGTCGGTCAGCAACTCGGCGCCCGACCAGGAGAACTCCGGCGGCCACCACCGGCCGAACTCGTCGGTGAAGATCTCGAAGGCCACGGCGGACGGCATCGTCAGTTCGGCCCTGGCGGTGAGTTCGCGCACGGCCACCACCCTAGTTGCGCTGTTCGGCCGCCACGACCTTCCGGACGTTCGCGAGGTCGCCGCAGCCGGCGTCGATCAGCCGGGACCGCTCCTCGGCGAACGCGTCGCCGAGCTTGCGCCGTACGTCCTCCTCGACATCGGTCCGCGCCGGGTTGAGGACGTCGCGTTCCTCCTCGTCGAGGTGGTGTGTGAGGGCCTCGGACAGTTCGTGCAGCTTCTCGCTGAACTCCTCGCTCGCGGTGTCGGCGACCTCCATCAGCGCGAGCAGCGCCTCGTTGCCCTCGGCGTGTTCGTGCTCGGAGTGCTCGACCTCCTCGGTGTCGATCGCGTCCCGGTGCCGCAGCCCGGGATAGACCTTCGACTCCTCCGCCTCGGCGTGGGCGATCAGCACCGTGGCCAGGTCGGCGAGGACGGCCGCCCGATCACTGCGGACGTCCCGCAGCTCGCGCAGCGCCTCCTCGAACCACCGATGGTCCGCGAGGATGATCTCGACCACGTCGCCACCCGTCGCCGGAAGGATCTTCGGCATCCGTCGTCTCCTTTCTCGGAATGCCTGCAGGTACCCGGTTACCCTGCGGACATGCCGCCGGCCCAGCCGACAACTCAGTGGACAGCCCTGCCGACAGCCCTGATCCGCCGTCCGAGCCCGCGACTGGCCGAGGGGCTGGTGACGCACATCGAGCGGACGCCCGTCGACGTCGGGCTGGCGGTCCGGCAGTGGCAGCGGTACGTCGACGCGCTGCACGGCGCCGGCTGGCGAACGGTCGAGGTGCCGGCGATCGACAGTTGCCCGGACGGCGTGTTCGTCGAGGACACGATGGTCGTGTACGGCGACGTCGCGGTGATCGCCCGGGCCGGCGCGGACGAACGACGCGCGGAAGCGGCCGCGGCCGCGGAGACCGTCGCGGGCCAGGGGTACCGCATCGTGCGGATCACCGAGCCCGGCACCCTCGACGGCGGCGACGTGCTGAAGATCGGCGCGACGATCTACGTCGGGCAGGGCGGCCGGACCAACGCGGCAGGTATCGAGCAACTGCGGGCCGCGTTCGCGCCGCTCGGCGCCGACGTCCGCGCGGTCCCGGTGCGGAAGGTGCTGCACCTGAAGTCCGCCGTGACCGCGCTGCCCGACGGCACGGTCATCGGCTACGAGCCACTCGTCGATGATCCGGAGGCGTTCGACGCGTTCTTAGCGGTGCCCGAGGAGGCAGGCGCGCACGTCGTACTGCTGGGCGGCGACCAGGTGCTGATGGCCGCGTCGGCGCCGAAGTCGGCGGAGCTGTTCGATGGGCTGGGTTATCGGCCGGTGGTCGTCGACATCAGCGAGTTCGAGAAACTCGAGGGCTGCGTCACGTGCTTGTCGGTACGTCTGCGCCGATGAGCAACCGGCGTGCGGTCGCGGCGAGCTGGACATCGCGCCGCTTGCCGCGCGCCTCGGCGACCTCGCACGCCGACTTCAGCGCGGCCCGATAGACCGCCGTGTCGGGATGCCCGGCGACGGCGTCGCGGACCACCGCGGTCAGTTCCTCGACCGCCTCCGCGATGTCGCCGCACGCGAGCAACGCCTTCCCCAGCGCGGCCCGGTCCCGGAGCAGCTGCGCGTCGTCGGGGCCGAGGCTGTCGGCCGCGACGATGTCCGCGAGCAACTGGGCCTCCGACCGCGGCCCGCCGACCATCAACCGCGCGCCCGTCACCGCCTCGGTCGCCGCCCGGGTCAGCTCGTGGTGCGGCCCGAACACCTCGATCAGCTGCGGTGTCACGAGCTCGAACCACGCGATCGCGCGCCCGTAGTTCGCGGTCGCGAGCAGCCCTTGGGCGACGCGCAGCCGGACCCGCAGCGTCGCCGGGTCGTCCGCGGCGAGTACGTTCTCCCGCTCGGTCAGCGCCGACTGGTAGTACGGCAGCGCCCGCCCAGGCTCATGCTCGTCCCACAGCGCCTCGGCCTGCCGGTAGTCCGGCGCGCGCTCGAGCTCCGGATGATCCGCGATCGCCGACACCGCCACCCGCCGTACGACGCTGTGCACTGGCCGGTCGACCACCTTGCGCCCGACGTACGTGCGACCGCCGGTCGGGATGATCCGGAACCGGCCGACCCTGGCGACCGGGAACCACAGCACGGTGCTGTACAGCGTCCGCACCGACGACCCGCAGCTCTCGCACACGCTGCGGTGCCCGTAGAACCTGCTCCCCATCGGCCCGGCCGTCTCGGCAGCTCGCCACGCTTCCGATGCCTCGGACGTCGCCGTACACGGCGCACAGAACGGGTAGACCCCCCGCCGCTCCTCATTCACCCGAGACATTGTGGTCAGTCGGGGGTTCGTCGTCCGCATCGGTGCCGGTGTGCCGCACTTTTGTCAGTGCCGGATCGTCGACGGAGAACGTGCGGACCGGGCCCGGAGGTGTGTCCGCGGTCTCGAAGCGGACCGTGACGCGGCCGCGGCCCGAGCCCCAGACCCAGCCGTGGCCGTAGTCCGGGTGCGCGACGTCCTGGCCGGGATGGAAGCCGAGCTGGTCGCGCGGCCGGGCCGGCAGGTCGATCACGTCGACGGGGTTCTCGGCGTGCTCGTCCTCGGTGAAGAGGTCGTCCTGGATCCAGTCGGCCAGGGACGAGACGCCGACGCCGAGCAGCCGGATGCCGCCGCCGATGTCGCTCTCCTCGAGCAGTCGGCGGGCGACCCGCGCGATCACCCGCGCGTCGTCGGTCGGCCCGGCCAGCGTGGAGGAGCGGGTATGCGTGGTGAAGTCGTGCATCCGCGTCTTGACGGTCACGGTCCGGCCGGACAGCTGCGCCTTCTGCAGCCGCTCGGCGACCCGGTGCGCCATCCGGTCGCTGATCGCGGTCAGCAGCGCGCGGTCGATGATGTCGGTCTCGAACGTGTCCTCGACGCTGACCGACTTGGTCTCCCGGTCGCTGACGACAGGACGGTCGTCGGCCGCGACCGCGAGCCGGTGCAAGCTGGTGCCGTGCGCCGATCCGACCTGGCGGATCAGCTCGTCCTCGTCGAGCTGCTGCAGGTCCGCGACGGTGCGGACGCCGACCATGCTGAGCCGTTGCGCGGTCGCCGGGCCGACGCCGGGGATCACCGTGACCTGCATCGGCGCGAGGAACTCGGCCTCGGTGCCGGCCGGGACGACGACCACGCCGTCGGGCTTGTCGAGGTCGCTGGCGATCTTCGCGATCAGCTTCGAGGTGCCGGCGCCGACCGAGGCGGTGAGGCCCCCGGACACCTTGCGGATCGCCGCCTTGAGGTCGTTGGCGATCGCCTCCACGTCGTCGACCGTGAGCCCGGTCAGACCGCTGGCCGCGAGGTCGATGAACGCCTCGTCGAGCGACAGCGGCTCGACCAGCGGCGACAATGACCGCATCTCGGCCATCACCGCCTGGCTGGATCTCCGGTAGACCTCGAAGCGGGGGCTCAGGTACGCCGCGTGCGGGCACCGGGAGCGCGCCTCGGCGGTCGACATCGCCGAGCGGACGCCGTACTTGCGCGCCTCGTACGACGCGGTCGACACGACGCCGCGCACGCCGATGCCGCCGACCACCACGGGCTTGCCCCGCAGTGACGGCTTGTCCCGCTGCTCGACCGCCGCGAAGAACGCGTCCAGGTCCACGTGCAGCACCGACGGATCGTCTCGCACCTGTCCAGTGTCCCTGCCGCCACCGACAATTGCCGGATGAGCTTCCCCGACCACTGGGCCGACGGCACCGACCCGGCCGCGCCCGACCACCAGGTCCATTGGTACGACGACCGCACGGCGATCATCCGCCAGTCGCTCCGGACCAACTTCGAGGGCCCGTTCCTGTACCTACTGCTCGGCACCGAGCGAGCCCTCCTCCTCGACACCGGCACCGGCCACGCGCCACTGCGCCCGCTGCTCGACGACCTGCTGGCGGACCGCCTGGGCCCCGGACACGACCTCGTCGTAGCCCACACGCACGGCCACGGGGATCACGTCGGCGGCGACGGCGAGTTCGACACCGTCGTCGGGCGATCCGCCGAGGAGGTCGCGCACTACTTCGGGCTCGACTGGCCGGAGGGCCGCGCGACCATCGACCTCGGCGACCGGATCGTCGACGTCGTCCCGATCCCCGGACACCAGGGCGCGGACATCGCGCTGTACGACCGGACCACCCGGCTGCTCCTCACCGGGGACTCGCTCTATCCCGGGCGGCTGTACGTGAAGGACTGGGCAGCCTACCGGGCGAGTATCCGGCGGCTGGCCGCGTTCGTTGCTGACGGCAATCCGGTGGAATGGGTACTGGGGGCACATATCGAGATGACCGGGCAGCCCGGCCGGGACTACGCGATGGGCGCGGACCGCCACCCGGGCGAGCACGAGCTGCAGCTGCGGCCCGACGTACTCACAGAGCTGCTGCAGGTGCTGGACGCGGCAGGCGACGTCCCGGCGCGGATCGTGCGCGACGACTTCGTCGTGTATCCGGTCTGAACCGCGACGCGATTGAACCGTACGCGGAGGGGCACCTTCGGGCACACTGAGCAAAGGAGCCACCAGGGGAGGCGCTGATGGGCGAGGAAGTCGACCGGGTCGAGTTCACCCGGGCGGACCGGACCGCGTTCCGCGAGCAGGTCCATCGCAATCTGGATGCCTTCGCGCGGATGCTGCGCGAGAACCGGTTCGCGCCCGAGCGGCCGATGACCGGGATCGAGATCGAGCTGAACCTGGTCGACGAGCGGTACGACCCGGCGATGAAGAACGCCGAGGTGCTGAGCGCGATCGAGGACGACGCGTTCCAGACCGAGCTCGGCCAGTTCAACGTCGAGATCAACGTGCCGCCCGGCCAGATCGACGGACTCGGGCTGGACACCATGGAGTCGAACATCCGCGACAGCCTGAACGCGGCCGAGGACAAGGCGGCCCGGACCGGGTCGTCGATGGTGATCGTCGGGATCCTGCCGACGCTGCTGACCGAGCACATCCACCGCGAGGCGCTCAGCACCAACCCGCGGTACGCCTTGCTGAACGACCAGATCTTCGCCGCCCGCGGCGAGGACGTGCAGATCTCGATCGACGGCGTCGAACGGCTGCAGGTCACCGCCGACACCATCGTCCCGGAGGCCGCCTGTACGTCGACGCAGTTCCATCTGCAGGTGACGCCGGAAGCGTTCCCGCGGTACTGGAACGCGGCGCAGGCGATCTCCGGCGTCCAGCTCGCGGTCGGCGCGAACTCGCCGTTCCTGTTCGGCAAGGAGCTGCTCCGCGAGACCCGGATCGCGCTGTTCGAGCAGGCCGCCGACACCCGCACCCACGAGCTGAAGACGCAGGGCGTCCGGCCGCGCGTGTGGTTCGGTGAACGATGGATCACCTCGATCTTCGACCTCTTCGAGGAGAACTCGCGCTACTACCCGGCGCTGCTGCCGGTCACCTCGGACGAGGATCCGATCGCGGTACTGGACCGCGGTGACACGCCGGCCCTTTCGGAATTGCGGCTGCACAACGGGACGATCTATCGCTGGAACCGCCCGGTGTACGACGTTGTCCGGGAGAAGCCGCATCTGCGCGTGGAGAATCGTGTCCTGCCGGCCGGCCCGACCGTGGTCGACACGATTGCCAACGGCGCCTTCTACTTCGGCCTGGTCCGCGCGCTCGCCGACGACGAGCGGCCGATCTGGTCGCAGATGTCGTTCAGCGCGGCCGAGGAGAACTTCCACGCCGCGGCCCGCAACGGGATCGAGGCCGAGGTCTTCTGGCCGGGCGTCGGGACGGCGCGCGCGACCGAGCTGGTGCTCAGACGCCTGCTGCCGTTGGCGGTTCGCGGTCTGGACGCCTGGGGCGTGGACGTCGCGGTGCGCGACCGGCTGCTCGGGATCATCGAGCAGCGGTGCCTGACCGGACGCAACGGCGCGTCGTGGCAGGCCGAGGAGTTCCACCGCTTGTATACAAAGGGGTCGCACGGCCGGCGGGACGCCCTGCGCGGGATGCTCGGCCGGTACCGCGACCACATGCACGACAACACGCCGGTGCACGAGTGGCCGGTGGACTGAACCGGTTCGTGTGTTTCCCCGCCCGCACGACAACGTAGGACAGTCGCCGCTGGAACCCCGGTCCTCCGGACGGAACCGCCGGACGGCCGGTCCGATCTTGCCCTGGGCAACGGGATCGACGGTTTCCCGGACGAGTTCGATAACGACCCGGACTACAGGGGTGGCGCATTCGGTGACAGCCCTGCAAAGGTGTGGCCACCGGAAGGTTAGGTCGGCCAGTCGCGGGTAGTACACGGGCACCGGCAGCCCTCCGTCACCGGTGCGACACAACAGGTGCAAATGCAGCGGATGCCGACCGAGGTCGGGAGCAGTATCGTTCGAGACGGGTCGACACACACCCGGAGGTGAGGCAGGGCGATGACGACCATCGTCGTGGGTTATGTGCCGAAGGCGGAAGGCCGTGCGGCCCTTCGGCGCGCAGCGGAGGAGGCGACGCTGCGGGACGCCAAGCTGGTGGTGGTGAACTCGCACCGAGGTGGGCGCAGCTTCGACAGCGACGAGGCTGCGGCGAGTGACGCCGCGTTGACGGAAGTACGGGAGCAGCTCGACTCGACCGGTGTGCCGTACGAGGTGCGGCAGCTGGTGCGTGGCCTGGACCCGGCGGAGGACCTGGTGGCCGTCGCCGAGCAGGTGCACGCGGAGTTCATCGTGATCGGCCTGCGGCGCCGGTCCCCGGTCGGCAAGCTCATCCTCGGCAGCAACGCGCAGCGGGTGCTGCTCGATGCTCCGTGTCCGGTGCTGGCCGTCAAGGCCGAGGAAGGGGAGGACTGAGGTGACTTCGACACGCAGCAGGAAGTTGTGCCTGGCCCAGCAGCCCGACGCCGACGAGATGCTGAGCAGAGACCCGTTCGCCTTGCTGGTGGGCATGCTGCTCGACCAGCAGATCCCGATGGAGCGGGCGTTCGCCGGCCCGGTCGCGATCGCGAAGCGCATGATCGGTCCCTTCGACCCGGCCACGGTCGCGCACTACGACCCGGACGCGTTCGTCGAGGTGGTGGCCGGCCCGCCGGCCGTGCACCGCTTCCCGACCGCGATGGCCGCCCGGATCCAGACCCTGGCCAAGCACCTGGACGATCACTACGGCGGCAACGCCTCCGGCCTGTGGTGCGACGTGAAGTCCGGCGACGACCTGCTCGCCCGGCTGTCGGCGCTGCCCGGGTTCGGCGCGCAGAAGGCGAAGATCTTCGTCGCACTGCTCGGCAAGCAGCTGAAGGTCCGGCCGCGCGGCTGGCGGGAGGCCTCCGAGCCGTACGGTGAGGACGGCGCCTACAAGTCCGTCGCGGATGTCATCGACGTCGCGTCCCTGGTGAAGGTGCGGCAGTTCAAGCAGGAGCAGCAGCTGGTCCGGCGCCCGGTGGTGGCCAGGCCGCTGCGGCAGACACGGAACGGGTGAGTCACGCGCCGGGACGACGGGCTGAAATGGGGCTCTCTGGGGGGTCGTGCGACGGCTGGGCTTGGTTCGCGGATTACAATGGACTGTTGCCGCCGCCTGACCAGCGAGCAGCCGCGAAGAGCAGTACCCAAAGACTCAGCAACACAACGTCGTACCGTCGTACAAACCCTGCGTCAGACGAGAGGTAATTCGTGTCGTCCAGCTCGTCCGAGAATCTTCCCGCCGAGCCGGCCCGGGCCGTGGCCGCCACGGCCCGTAGCACGGCTCCGAGGACCAGCGCCCGAGTGACCGAGCCCGCTGCCAAGAAGGCGGCCGCGAAGAAGGCGGCGGTGAAGGCCGCAAGCACCAAGGAGGACGGTATCCCCGCGAAGAAGGCCGCTGCCAAGAAGGCTCCGGCGAAGAAGGCAGTGTCCGAGGCGGGTCTGTCGATCGACCCGAAGACCGGGAAGCCGCGCGCGCTCGACGAGGTGGACGAGGCCGACTTCAAGCCGGGCGAGGTCCAGGGGCTGGAGAAGGAGCTCACCGAGGACCAGGGCTTCATCGTCTCCGAGGCCGACGAGACCGACGAGCCCGAGCAGCAGGTGATGGTCGCCGGTGCCACCGCGGACCCGGTCAAGGACTACCTGAAGCAGATCGGCAAGGTCCCGCTGCTGAACGCCGAGCAGGAGGTCGAGCTCGCCAAGCGGATCGAGGCCGGCCTGTTCGCGGAGGAGCAGATCGCCGACGAGGCCGCCAAGCTCAAGGAGAAGGTCCGCGACGAGTACGAGTGGATCTCCGAGGACGGCCGGCGCGCCAAGAACCACCTGCTCGAGGCCAACCTGCGCCTGGTGGTGTCGTTGGCCAAGCGCTACACCGGCCGCGGCATGCTGTTCCTGGACCTGATCCAGGAGGGCAACCTCGGTCTGATCCGCGCGGTCGAGAAGTTCGACTACACCAAGGGTTACAAGTTCTCGACGTACGCCACCTGGTGGATCCGGCAGGCGATCACCCGCGCGATGGCCGACCAGGCCCGCACCATCCGGATCCCGGTGCACATGGTCGAGGTCATCAACAAGCTGGCCCGCGTCCAGCGGCAGATGCTGCAGGACCTCGGTCGCGAACCCACTCCGGAAGAGCTCGCCAAGGAGCTCGACATGACCCCGGAGAAGGTCATCGAGGTGCAGAAGTACGGTCGCGAGCCGATCTCGCTGCACACGCCGCTCGGTGAGGACGGCGACTCCGAGTTCGGTGACCTGATCGAGGATTCCGAGGCGATCGTGCCGGCCGAGGCGGTCTCCTTCACGTTGCTGCAGGAGCAGCTGCACGCGGTCCTGGACACGCTGTCCGAGCGGGAGGCCGGCGTGGTCTCGATGCGCTTCGGCCTGACCGACGGCCAGCCGAAGACGCTCGACGAGATCGGCAAGGTGTACGGCGTGACCCGCGAGCGGATCCGCCAGATCGAGTCCAAGACCATGTCGAAGCTGCGGCACCCGTCGCGCTCGCAGGTCCTCCGGGACTACCTGGACTGATGTCATGACGCAGTGGATCGCCGGCGCTGTCGCGTCGGTGATCCCTGTCTTCGACACGGCTTCACTGGCCGCCGCCGTGCTCACGGCGGCGGCTCTGCTGTTGGCGCTGGTCGTCGTCGCACGCTCCGCGGCGCGGCGTCCGCTCGCCTCGCCGCTGCCGGCGCGCGTCAGCGCGACCCGCGCCAACGCCCGTCGCACCGCTTATCTCTCCCTCCGGGATCCCGACGCAGCCGGCAGACCCCGACCACGAGCCCCCGGGCAGTAGTTCCGCGCACCGCCGCGCCCCACGGGCGTCGGCACGCCGACGCCCGGCCGTGAGCGCCTCACGGCCCCGGCGCGCAGCGCGCTTCCTGCTGCCCGATCCCTTCTCACTCGTGGAGTTCTGCTGTGCCTTCTTTCCTGGAGGCACCGGTCGCCGGTGCCTATCACTTGCTCACGTCCCTCGTCACCGCTCTGCAACCGGTCGCCGGTGCGTACGCCGCGGTCATCGCGATCGTGCTGTGCACGCTCGTCGTCCGGCTGTCACTGCTTCCGCTGAGCGTTCGGGCTCATCGCGGGTTGCGCGCCCGCGCGGAGTTGATGCCGCAGCTGAAGGAGTTGACCGAGCGGCATCGTGGCAATCCGGAGCGCCTGCAGCGTGAGGTCGCGAAGCTGCAGACGGAGTCCGGCACGTCGTTGTTCGCCGGGTTCCTGCCGACGCTCGCGCAGCTGCCGTTCTTCTGGCTGATGTACACGCTGTTCTCGCGGACGATGGTGGCGGGGGAGTCGAACCAGTTGATCAGCGGAAGCCTGCTCGGCGCGCCGCTCGGTGTGCACTGGCCGATCGTCACCGCCACCCCGGCGTACCTCGTGATCGCGGTGCTACTGGCTGTCGTCGCCTGGTTCTCGGTCAGGCTGCAGCTGCGGCAGCTCGATCCGGCGGCGCCTACGGTGTCGCGGCGGCTCGCGCAACTGCTGCCCTTCGGCACGCTGCTGACGGCGGCCTTCGTTCCGCTGGCGGCCGGGCTGTACGTCCTGACGACCACCGCGTGGACGGTCGCCGAGCGCACGATCCTCCAGCGGTAGTCGCCGACCCGACGTCACAACACCAGTGGATATCCGTCGGGCTGTGGGGTTCTTCGCTCTTGTACCAGCGGAGAACCCCCACCACGGCTGGATATCCACTCGTGGTGGGCGGGCCGAGATGGGCGTTGCCGTAGCGTGCGAGGTTCTGTTACCGTCTTTATTAAAGCCGGTTCCATAATAGGTTGGGGTCGATGGACACTGCACGCGGAGCCGCCCAGGCGGAGCGAGCGGCCAATCAGGTCGCGTGTCTGCGGTTCCTGGCCGACGCCGACGAGGCGCGCACGGTCGGGGTGATCAGCGAGGGCACCGGCCTGTCGCGGCCCACCGTGCACGCCGTCCTCGACGACCTGACCGACGCCGGGCTGGTCGAGTCCACCAGCCCGGCGACGGCGGGCCCGGGGCGGCCTGCCCGTGCCTTCCGGTTCGCACGCGAGGCCGGTCTGGTCGCCGGCGTGGACCTCGGCCCCCGCGGCGCCCGCGCGATCATCTGCGACCTCTCGGGCCGCCGGGTCGGCTACGCCGAACTTCCGGCGGATGTCACCCACCGCCCGCTGCGCCCCCACAGGGCGCCCGGCGCGGGCGGCACCTCTCGTGGTGAGGCCGACCCGACCGGCAAGCTCGACGCCCTCTCGCTGATCCCCCGCGCGCTGGAAGCGGCCGCCGCTTCCCCCACACCCGACCACCTGGCGGCGGGCGCATCAGCGCTTGACCTCGGGCGGCTGCGGGCGGTTGGCGTTGGGCTGCCGGGGGTGGTTGAGGCGGACGGGCAGTTGCGGGCCAGCCTGGCGATGCCCGAGCTGGTCGGTCTTCCGGTCTCAGAGCTGTTGGCGAAGGAGTTCGGGCAGCCGGTCGTGGTCGACAACGACATCAAGCTGGCCGCGCTCGCGGAGCAGCGCGGCGGCGCGGGTCGCGGGTACTCCGATGTCGTCTACCTCCAGATCGGCCACCGGTTGTCGGTGTCGATCGTGCTGAACGGCGTCATCCGCCAGGGCCGGCACCGCCTGGCAGGTGAGCTCGGCGCGCAGCGCGGCATGCGCTGGACACGGAACGCGCAGCGCGGGCAGCTGGTCTGGTCCGCGCGACCGACGAGCGCGGAGGTGCTGAGCGCGGCGGCCGCGGGCGACGCCGACGCGCAGGCGGAGCTCGAGGACTTCTGCGCACAGATCGCGGCGCGGATCGCGACCGTCCTGCTGGTCGTCGATCCAGAAGTCGTGGTTGTCCGCGGCGGTGCGGCGCAGGACAGCGGCGCGCTGCTGCGTCCGCTCGCGGCCGCGGTCGAGAAGGAACTGGTCTTCCCCGAGCGTCCACCGTTCGTCGCCTCGGCACTGGGGCGCGAGGCGGTGGTGCTCGGGGCGGTCGGCAACGCGTTCGACCGGTGCAGCTCAGGGATCTACGGGGTCCAGGACTGTCCCAGTCCGTGGGCCCACATCACTCACGAAGTGGAGAGGACCACCAAGTGAAGCTCGGAGTCAGTTCGTACTGCTTCCGCCAGCTCATGACGAGCGGCGAGATGGACCTGATCGGCGTCCTCGACTGGGTCGCGGCCTCGCCGGCCGGGCACATCGAGGTCGCCGCGATGGACGGTGAGTACTACCTGGAGAACGAGGCCGTCGTCCGCGACACGGCCAAGCACGCCGAGGAGATCGGCGTACCGATCGTGAACTACCTGGTCAGCGGCGACCTGCGGACCGCGGACGGCCAGGAGATCGACCGGCTGCGCCGGCAGCTGGACGTCGCGCACGGCTTCGGCGCCCGGATCTTCCGGCACGACGTCGCGCCGTGGGCGTGGCGTGAGCAGGACCCGGGCGAGTTCGAGTCGACCTTCGCGAAGGTCGTCGAGGGCTGCCGGGCGGTCGCCGACCACGCCGCGGACCTGGGCATCGTGTCGACGATCGAGAACCACGGCTTCTTCATGAACGGCAGCGAGCGGCTGGCCCGGCTCGTGTACGCCGTCGACCGCCCGAACTTCCGCGTCACGCTCGACCTCGGCAACGGCCTGTGCGTCGGCGAGGTGCCGGGCAAGACCGCGGCCGGTCTGATCGACGTCGCGGCGTCGATCGGTGTCAAGGACTTCCACATCCGCCGCTCGGCGGGGGAGGGCTGGCTGAAGACGCTGGCCGGCGACTACCTGCTCGGCACGGTCACGGGCCACGGCGACGTCGACGTGGCCGGTCTGCTGGCGCTGGCCGCGACCAAGCCCGACGTACCGGTGAGCCTGGAGTTCGAGGGCATGGAGGCGCCGCTGCCTGCCATCGAGCGCTCGCTGGCGAACATCATCCGACTGAGCGAAAGCGTGGCGTGACATGACGACGCGGATTGCCGTGATCGGGCTCGGCTCGATCGCCGTCGAGCACCTGAAGGCGTACCAGCACAACGACCGGGCCGAGCTGGTCGCCGTGTGCGACGTCGACCTGGAGCGCGCGAAGGCGCGCGGCGAGCAGTTCGGTGTGCCGCGGGTGACCGGCGACTTCACCGAGATCCTGTCGGACCCGGATGTCGACGCGGTCAGCGTCTGCGTGCCGAACACGCTGCACGCCCCGATCGCCGAGGCGGCGCTGCGCGCGGGCAAGCAGGTCCTGGTCGAGAAGCCGATGACGGTGAACGTGCCGGAGGCCGAGGCGCTGGTGAAGGCGGTCGAGGAGACCGGCCAGGCGCTGCAGGTCGGCTACGTCCGGCGGTACGCGCCGAACGCCCTGGTCACCAAGCGGTTCCTGGACGCGGGCGAGTTCGGTGACATCTACGCGGCCCGGGCCACGCTGCTGCGGACGGCCGGCAACCCCGGCGGCTGGTTCGGTGACGTGGAGCTGTCCGGTGGCGGTCCGCTGATCGACCTCGGCGTGCACATCATCGACCTGTGCTGGTACCTGATGGGGATGCCGAAGGCGGTGTCGGCCTCCGGTGCGACGTTCGCCCCGCTGGGTGCGCGCGACAACATCCAGAACCTGACCCGCTACAAGGCCGCGTCGGCGGCGCGGCCGAACACCGTCGAGGACTACGCGACCGCGCAGATCCGCTTCGAGGGCGGGGCGGTCCTCGACGTGGACACGTCGTTCTCGCTGCACGCGCGCAACGAGATCAGCGTCCGGATCCACGGTGACAAGGGCGGTGCGGAGATCGAGCCGCAGCTGCTGATGGTCACCGAGCGGCACGACACGCTGCTGCACGTGCAGCCGCAGATCGACTCGCTCGGGTTCGACTTCAAGGTCGGGTTCGCGAACCAGATCGACCACTTCCTGAGCATCTGCCGGGGCGAGATCCCGGCCGACGCGACCGCGGAGCAGGGCCTCGAGATGGCCCGGATGCTGAGCGCGATCTACGAGTCCGCGAAGAGCGGCGCCGAGGTGCGGATCACCCGCTGACCTGACTGGTTGCCCGAGGTGATGGCCTCGGGCAACCATCATTTCCCGGCCAGCCGGGCCTCGAGACCGTCCAGCGTCCGGGCCAGTCCGTAGCTGAAGTTGTCCTCGCCGCCGGCCTCGAGGTCGGCGTTGCCGTAGGCGGCGTACAGGGCCCGGGTGTGCGGGTACGGCTCGGCGGCCTTGACCGCGGCCGGCCAGACCTCGGCCTGCCAGGCGGCCATGTCCTTGCCGCTGCGTTTGAGTTTCGTGAGCGTCGCGGCCTCGACCGAGGCGACGCCGATCACGTAGCCGAGCACGGTGTTCGCCGCCTGGTCCGCCTCGGTGAGCTCGAACCCGGCGGTCAGGTACACACTGAGCATCTCGTCCGAGATCCGCATCAGGTTCGGGCCCAGATAGTTCATGCCGACGTCCGCGAGCGTCGGCGCAACCCACGGGTGGCGGACGATCATCGCGCGCATGCTGCGTGCCGCCGCCTCCGCGGCCGCGCGCCAGTCCGACGGATCGGCGACCTCCGGGACGTCGATCTCGCCGTACACCTCGTCGACGACCAGTTCGAGGAGCTCGTCCTTGTTCGCGACGTGCCAGTAGACCGCCGTCGCGACCGCGCCGAGCGCCGCGCCGAGCTTGCGCATCGTCAGCGCCTCGAGCCCGTCGGCGTCCAGCAGCTTGATCGCCTCCGTGACGATCTGGTCCTGGGTGAGCGCGGGCTGCTCGCGCCGCCGGCCGCGCTTCGGCCGGGTCCAGACCGACGCGTACTCCTCGGTCGCCATCGTCGTACCTCCTCGTCGCCCCGACTCTAGCCGAATCCTGAACGGCGTACAGGACTTGACCAGTGTGCAATTCTAATTGCACACTGTTCAGGCAAGCTGAACGCTGTTCAATAAGACGACTCGAGGAGGTGCGCGATGACCGCTCGGAACCCGCGCAGATGGCTGATTCTGGTCGTGCTCTGCCTGAGCACGATGGTGCTGGTGCTGGACAACGGGGTCCTGAACGTCGCGATCCCGGTCCTGACCGAGGACCTCGGCGCGACCGCGCAGGAGATCCAGTGGATCGTCGCGAGCTACATCCTGGTGTTCGCCGGCCTGCTGCTCACCGCCGGCAGCCTGTCCGACCGGTACGGGCGGAAGAAGGTGATGATCGTCGGCCTGGCGATCTTCGGCGCCGCGTCCCTGGTGGCGACCTACGCCGGTTCGCCGGAGATGCTGATCGCGGGCCGGGTGCTGATGGGGATCGGCGGGGCGATCGTGATGCCGAGCACGCTGTCGGTGGTGATCACGGTCTTCGACGACGCGGAACGCCGGACGGCGATGTCGATCTGGAGCTCGGTGCTGATGGTCGGGCTGATCGGCGGGCCGGTGCTCGGCGGTGCACTGATCGCGAAGTTCTGGTGGGGCTCGGTGTTCCTGATCAACGTCCCGGTCGTCGTGATCGCGATCGTCACTGCGGTGGTGCTGATGCCGGAGTCGAAGGGGCCGTGGCGCAAGCCGGATCCGGTGGGTGCCGTGCTGTCGATGATCGGGCTGGTGGCGCTGGTGTGGGTGATCATCGAAGTCCCCGAGCACGGCGTGTCGTGGCCGGTGCTGGCGGTCGCCGTCGCTGGGCTCGTTCTGTTCGTGGGGTGGGAGCTGCGGACGCCGGTGCCCATGGTGCCGCTGACGCTCTTCCGGGACCGGAACTTCAGCGGCGGGAGTCTGTCGCTGGTCCTGCTGCAGATCGCGAACGGCGGGCTGGTGCTGGCACTGACGCAGTACCTGCAGTTCGTGCTCGGGTTCTCGCCGACGAAGGCCGGCCTGGCGATGGCGCCGATGGCGGTCGCGGTCATCCTGGTGAACGGTGTCGGCGCGACGCTCGGCCAGAAGATCGGGAACCGGCCGATGACCGTCGCGGGTCTGGTCGTGCTGGCGGGCGGGTTCTGGGTGATGTCGACGCTGTCCGCGAGCGACGGGTTCGGGATGGTCGCGCTGGCGCTGGGTGTGTTCGGTGCGGGTGCGGGTCTGGCGCAGCCGGCGGCGACCGCGGCGCTGATGGGCGCGGTGCCGCACGAGCACGCGGGGGTCGGGTCGGCCCTGAACGACACTGTGCAACAGGCGGGCGCCGCACTGGGGATCGCGATCCTCGGATCGGCACTGGCGAGCAACTTCACCGCTCAGATGCCGGAGTCGGCCCCCGCCGCCGCCCGCCGCTCCATCGGCGAGGCGCTGGCAGTCGCCGGAGGAGACGCCGCGCTGGCGCAGACCGCACGCAACGCGTTCGCCCAGGCAATGTCGGGCACGTTCGTGGTGGGCGCGGTGGCGGTCCTCGGGTCAGCAGTCATCGCCGTGCTCCTCCTCCGGGACAAAGGGACCACGACTCCCGCCGAGCAGCCCGAGAGCGTCGAAGTGAGCTGACAGGTAGCAGGTTGTTTCACCACTGGCGAGTTGCAACCCGCCAGTGGTGAAACAACCCGCCAGCGGCGGGCGGATCAGGGGAGGAGGGCGGCCGTTAGGTTGGCTGCGTTGGTTTGGAGCCAGTGGTGGCGGTTGCGGATTTTGTCTCCGACACCCTCTGACCACATTCGTTGCCAGCCGCCGCCGAGGGTTTCCGCCCGGTACTTCATCGTGTGCCAGGCGCGTTCGTTCAGCGCGATGGTGAGGTCGAGCGCTCGCATGCGATCGGCGGTGGAAAGGCCGTAGGCGTCGGCCAGCAGCCGGCAGCGGTGTGGGCGGTCGAGGCCGCGGAACTCAGGGTCGAGATCCGCCTCGGCGCCGAGCGGGGCCCACCACAGCATCAGGTTCACGAACTCACGCGCCCGGCTCACCGGGCGGGCCAGGTCGAAGTCGATCAAGGCGTACGCGCGGCCGTCGCGGAAGACCACGTTCTCCGGCGTGACGTCCTGGTGCCCGACCAGCTCCGGCGGATCGTCGAGCTCGGGCAGCCCCGGCGGCTCGATCGGCGCCGGCAGGTTCTCCGGGATGCCGAACCCCTCGACCGCGTCGTCGTACGCCCGCAGCAGTCGCGCGACCGAGACCATCCGCTCCTCGTCCGCGATCCACGACGGCCGCGGGCGCCCCGCGACCTGGCCCTCGACGTACGTGAGCGCCTGCCGGCCGGCCGAGTCGACGCCGAGGAACCGCGGCGCGCCGTCGAAGCCGACCTTCTCCAGGTGCAGCAGGACGTCGCGGACCAGCTCGGCCCGCTCGCCGGGAGGCCGCCGGACGGTGTCGCCGACGCGCACCAGGCCCTCGGTCACGTCGCCGCCGAGCAGCGGGATCTCCTCGCCGTCCTCGATCACTGCACCCTCATTCCACTGGATGAAACGTTTGTCTGCACAAGGAAGGTGTGCAAGGTAGCGTGCGACGATCCGCACCCGATCGGAGGCACAGAGTGACCGCCACCACCACTGTGAAAGCTCCGCCAGGAGCCAGCCGCACGAGATACCTGATCCTAGGGCTCGCATTCGTCGGACTTTCACTGAATTACCTGGACCGCGCGAACCTCAGCGTCGCGCTCCCGTTCATCGAGGACGACCTGCACCTCGACCTCAGCAACGCCGAGAAGGGCCTGATCCTCGGTGCGTTCTTCTGGGCGTACGACGGGGCGATGCTGGCGGCGGGCTGGTTCGCCGACAAGGTGGGCTCGCGGAAGGCGTTCACGTTCGCCGCGCTGTGGTGGAGCGTGGTGACCGCGTTGACGCCGTTGGCGCGCGGGTTCTGGTCGCTGTTCGCGTTCCGGTTCGCGCTCGGCGCGGGGGAGGCGCCGGCGTACCCGAGTGCCACCAAGGCGGCGTCGCGCTGGTTCCCGCAGCACGAGCGGGCGTTCGCGACCGCGGTGATCGACTCGGGCTCGCGGGTCGGGACGGTGCTGTCGCTGCCGGTCGTGACCGGGCTGATCGCGCTGGTGAGCTGGCATTTCTCGTTCGTGGTTCTCGGCGTCCTCGGGGTCATGCTCGCGGCGGTCTGGTACTGGTACTACCGCGATCCGATGGAGCACCGGCACGCGAACGAAGAGGAACGCAACTACATCGCGTCGAACGGCGCGCGGCTCGAGGACAACGACGACGAGGCCGCGGCGCAGGTGCGCTGGCGGGACCTGTTCCGGTACCGGACGATCCGCGGGATGATGCTCGGCTTCTTCTGCCTGAACTTCGTCATCTACTTCTTCCTGACCTGGTTCCCGTCGTACCTGAAGGACGCGCGCGGCCTCGACCTGGCCGAGCTGGGGACGCTCGGCACGCTGCCCGGGATCACCGCGATCGCCGGCGGCTGGATCGCCGGCATCGTCGCCGACCGGCGGATCCGGGCCGGCGCCGACGTGACCCGGGTCCGGAAGACCGTGATGGTCGGCGGGCTGCTCGGCGGTGCGGCGATCGTGTTCGCGGCCCCGGCGAAGTCGGTGTACGTCGCGTTGCTGTTCCTGGCGATCTCGTACGCGAGCCTGGCGATCGCGGCCACCGGGATCTGGTCGCTGCCGGGAGACGTGGCGCCGTCGTCGCGGCATGTCGCGTCGATCGGCGGCATCCAGAACTTCGCGTCGAACATCGCGGGGATCATCAGCCCGTACGTCTTCGGGCTGCTGCTCGACATCTACCACGGGTCGTACCTGCCGTCGTTCGCCGTCGCCGGCGTGGTCGCGGTGATCGGCGCGCTGACGTACGCGTTCGTGGTCGGCAACGCGGAACCGCTGCCCGTACGCGACCGCTGATTGCCGATCTGGCAAACATCTTTGCTCTTCTCTGTGGAGTTGCCGCACGATCGTCAGCATGACGACGGAACAACTCCCCGAGGACTACTGGAACGCGTTCTACGCGGAGCACGACCAGATCTGGAGCGGCAGACCGAACGTGGTCCTGGTGGACGAGGTGTCCGGCCTGACACCGGGCCGGGCCCTCGACCTCGGCTGCGGCGAAGGCGCCGACGCGATCTGGCTCGCCCAGCAAGGCTGGACGGTGACGGCGGTCGACATCTCGTCGGTCGCACTGCGCCGCGCCGCACAGCACGCCGAGGACGCCGGTGTGGCGGACCGGATCGACTGGCAGCAGCACGAACTCGGTACGTCGTTCCCGTCCGGCGAGTTCGACCTGGTGTCGGCCCAGTTCCTGCACTCGAAGACCGAGCTCCCACGCGACGGCATCCTCCGCAGCGCGGCCGCGGCGGTCGCACCCGGGGGAGTACTGCTGATCGAAGGCCACATGGGCTTCCCGTCCGGCGAACACAACCCGCACCCCGACATCCACTTCCCGACCTCGACCGAGGTCATCGAAAGCCTCGCTCTCCCGCCCGGCGAATGGGACACCCTCGTCAGCCGCGAACACGAACGCGCCCAGGTGATGCGCGACGGCGTACCCATCACCCGCCGCGACTCCACGGTGAAGCTCCGCCGACGCTGACCTGTTCACCTGGACGTCATCCGCGGAGCCGAGCCTTGGGCCCATGACCACACCTGATCTGGTGCAAGAGCTCGGCTTCCGCGTGCTGGACGAGGAAGACGACGACCCGGTGCTGCTGCGCGCCGACGGCACACCGGTCGACACCTGGCGCGAGGGCTATCCGTACGGCGAGCGGCTGCCGCGGGAGATCTACGACCGGGACAAGCGGCTGCTGCAGATCGAGCTGCTGAAGCTGCAGTACTGGGTGAAGCGGTCGAAGCAGCGGCTCGTGATCGTGTTCGAGGGCCGCGACGCCGCCGGTAAGGGCGGGACGATCAAGCGGTTCATGGAACACCTGAACCCGCGCGGGGCGAGCATCGTGGCGCTGGAGAAGCCGACGGAACGCGAGCAGACCCAGTGGTACTTCCAGCGGTACGTCGCGCATCTCCCGGCCGCCGGCGAGATGACGATGTTCGACCGCTCCTGGTACAACCGCGCCTGCGTCGAGCAGGTGATGGGCTACTGCGACCAGGAGCAGTACGAGGAGTTCCTGCGGCAGGCACCCGAGTTCGAGCGGATGCTGGTGCGGTCCGGGATCCTGCTGGTGAAGCTCTGGTTCTCGGTCTCGCGCGCCGAACAGCAGACCCGGTTCACGATCCGCCAGATCGACCCCGTCCGGCAGTGGAAGCTGTCACCGACGGACCTGGCGTCACTGGACAAATGGGAGGCGTACACCGAGGCCAAGGAGGCGATGTTCCATTACACGGACACGCCACACGCGCCCTGGACCGTAGTCAAGAGCAACGACAAGAAACGCGCCCGCCTCGAAGCCATGCGCCACGTCCTGTCCCTCTACAACTACACCGACAAGGACGAGACCCTGGTAGGCCACCCCGACCCCAAAATCCTGGGGCCGGCTGCCGAGGTACTTGAACATGGCGAGTCGGCCACGCGCGCTTTTCCTCAGCTCTAGATACGTCGCAGGCGTGAGCTGTAGATCCGTCCCACGCGTGCTACGCACCCGCTCGTTCGTCGCGCCGCTCCTCCTCACGGCCACTACGCGCGCTCCCACCCACCCCCGGCTTGGCGTGGAGCATCTGTTTCCGGCTTGCGCCGGGGTGTGCGGCTACCGTCGGGGTGTTGCCGGCTGGCGCCGGGGTGTGCGGCTACCGCCGGGGTGTTGCCGGCTGGCGCCGGCTAACTGCGGGCTGCCGCCCGCGTGCTGCGATCGTCCGGCCATGCCGAGCGGTTGGGGCTGACTCTGTTGCGTTCCGCTGGCTTGGTTCGTTCGGATGGCGTTGAGCAGGGCGACGCGCACGATGCCCGCTGTGCCGACCCGCGATGCCGGCGGTTGCCACCCGCCTGACGAGTTCCCGCTATTCGCAGCCATTGACCCCACCTCCACGCAGGTAGAGCTTGCGCGGAATGCCGCCGACGCCCAACGCGCGGAGCCCGATCTTGCCAGGCGGTCGATTCCTGCGTGCAACCTTGACCGCAGGGCGATGCAGCACGCCTTGATCAGCCGCAGCCCCAGCAGCAGCCCCAGCCGCAGCCCCAGCCGCAGTCGCATGCGGGCGGCAGCCCGCAGTTCGCCGGCGGCAGCCGGCAACCCCCGGCGCCAGCCGGAACTCCCCGGCGGCAGCCGGAAGCAGATGCTCCGGCGCTGAGCCGGGGGTGGGTGGGAGCGCGTGGAGCAGTCGCGGTGAGGAGCGGAGCGACGAGGTTAGCGGCTGCGTAGCGCGCGCGGGGTCAACTTACCTGCTCGGCGGGAGATGCTCGGCGGCAGCCGGTACTCCCGGCGGTAGCCGGGGGTGGGTGGGAGCGCGCGGAGTGCCCGCGTTGAGGAGCGGAGCGACGAAGCTAGCGGGCGCGTAGCACGCGTGGGCTGGCTTATCTGCTGAGCGGGAGATGGACAGTGAAGGTCGCGCCGTGAGGGGAAGTGTTGGTGACGGTGACGCGGCCGTGGTGGGCGGCTACCAGGGCGGCGACTATGGAGAGCCCCAGGCCGGAGCCGCCGGTGGAGCGGGTTCGGGCGGTGTCTACGCGGTAGAAGCGTTCGAAGATGCGGGCCTTTTGTTCGTCGCTGAGGCCCGGGCCGGTGTCACTGACCTCAAGGATGGCTTCGGGGCCGCGGGTGCCGACGGAGACGGTGATAGGGGCGTCGACGGGGGTGTGGTGGAGGGCGTTGCTGACCAGGTTGCCCAGCACCTGCCGCAGCCTCGCCTCGTCGCCGGCGACGACCGGGGCCTCCGAGTCAGGCAGGATCGTCAGCGAGATATGGCGCGAAGGCTGCACGGCCTGCGCGTTGTGCAAGGCGTCGGCCGCGATCGGCAGGAGGTCAACCGACTCCGAGCGCAGCGGCCGCTGCTGATCCAACCGCGCCAGCAGCAGCAGATCGTCGACGAGCAGACCCATCCGCTTCGCCTCGTCCTCGATCCGGCGCATGGTGTCCGGGTCCGCCACGTCGCCGCGCTGCCGGGACAGCTCCGCGAACCCCCGGATCGACGTCAGCGGCGTCCGCAGCTCGTGCGACGCATCCGCGACGAACCGCCGCATCCGGTCCTCGGACTGCCGCGCGGCTTCCTCGGACTGCCGGGCCGCGTCCTCGCTCCGCCGCGCGGCGAACTCGGACGCTGTCCGCTGCGCGAACGCGGTCTCGATCTGCCCGAGCATCTGGTTCAGCGCGAGCGACAGCCGCCCGACCTCGGTCCGCGGATCCCGCTGCGGTACCCGTCGGCTCAGGTCCCCGCCGGCGATCGCGACCGCGGTGTGTTCGACGTCCTCGAGCCCGCGCAGGCTTCGCCGTACGACGTAGGTCCCGACGCCGGCCAGCAACACGAGCAGGATCACCCCGGCTGCCGCCTGGATGCCGATGAGCCGCTGGATGGTGTGGTCCATCTCCTTCAGGCTCTGCGCGACCATGACGGAGCCTTTGTCGTCCTCGGTCGGTACGGCGAGGACTCGCCAGGTCGCCCCGCCGGTCTCTGCGTCGACGTCGAACGACTTCCCGTCGAGCGCTCGGACCTGGTTGAGGTTGAGGACCGGCAGCTTGGGCAGCGGCTCGGTTTCGGCGAGCCGCGATCCGACCGGCCCTTTGTCGCTGGCGCCCTCGGAGTCGTTGAACTGCACGATGAACTCGCTCGGCAACTGCCGCGGACCTGGCCCGCCGCCGGGGCGCGGTACCGGGCGGCGGTCTGTCGAGACGTGCGACAGCGGCATGGCGGCTTGCCGGAGTTGGTCGTCGACGCGGTCCAGCAGATAGCCGCGCATGATCGTGGTCGCCAGGACCCCGGACGCGGCCAGCGCGAGGACGACGAGCGTCAGCAGGACGACGACGATCGTGACGCGCAGCGGATACCGGTCGGCGAACCGCCGGTGGTTGAGTTGCATCAGTTGGGGCCTCGCGGGGTACGCAGGACGTAGCCGACCCCGCGGACGGTGTGGAGCAGCTTCTGGTCGCCGGTGTCGACCTTACGGCGCAGGTACGACATGTACGACTCGACCACGCCTGCGTCCCCGGCGAAGTCGTAGTTCCAGACCGCGGACAGGATCTGTCCCTTCGACATCACGCGCTCGGCGTTCTCCAGCAGGCACCGCAGCAGCTTGAACTCGGTCAGCGACAGCTGCACGGCCTGGCCGGACTTGAACACCTCGTAGCTGTCCTCGTTGAGCTCCAGGTCCGCATACCGCAGTACGGCGGCCTCGGTCGCGGTCTGTTCGCGGTGACCGGAGCGGCGCAGCAGGGCGCGGACGCGGGCGACCAGCTCGTCGAGGCTGAACGGTTTGGTGACGTAGTCGTCCCCACCCGTCTGCAGCCCGAGGACCTTGTCCTCGACCGCGTCCCGGGCGGTGAGGAACAGCACCGGCACATGCCGGTCCTCACCGCGCAGCCGGCGAACGACCTCGAACCCGTCCAGCCCGGGCATCATCACGTCGAGCACCACCAGGTCCGGCTCCACGTCCCGGGCCTTGCGCAGCGCCTCCGCGCCATGGGTCGCCGTGGTCACGTCGTACCCGGCGAAGCGCAGACTCGCGGACAGCAGCTCGACGATGTTCGGTTCGTCGTCGACGACCAGCAGATGCGGACTCATGCTCTCAGTGTGCCGCCGGGAACCGTGGGAAGCCTGGAAGGTTCCTGGCAATCAGCTGTGAGTCGTCCGCGACGTGCCTCAGCGCGGGCCGTGCTTGAAGCCCCACTTCTGGCCGGCCGCCTCGCGGACGGTGCCGTCGTTCACCGAGCTGGCGGTCGCCTTGCCGTCGGTGACCACGGCGGTCACCCGCACGGTGTTCCCGGTCTTCACGTCG
Source organism: Kribbella sp. NPDC003557 (assembly GCF_040610805.1). Lineage (NCBI taxonomy): Bacteria > Bacillati > Actinomycetota > Actinomycetes > Propionibacteriales > Kribbellaceae > Kribbella > Kribbella sp. NPDC003557. Next base: position 465,552 of record NZ_JBEXMY010000006.1, on the reverse strand, counting down.
TCGATGCCGTCGCGGGCGGCGTTGACCAGGGTGTCCTCGGTCAGCGTGTAGGTCCGGCTGTAGCCGTCCTCGCTCTTGACGGTGATCGAGTCCTTGCTGACCGCGGTCACCTCGCCGCGCTGGGTCGCGACCGTCTGGTACCCGCCGCCGTCCTTCGGTACGACGAACTCGCCGTGCAGCGCGCCGCCGAGCCCGAACTCGCCGCGCCCGAAACCGCCCTTGCCCGGTCCGTCCGGCTTCTGCTGGCCCGGTGTCGACGGGCTGGACGGGGAGGCCGACGGCGAGGGCGTCGGGTCCGCGTTGCTGGCCGCCCAGGCGACCCCGCCGGCCGTGGTGGTCACGGCCACCGCGGCGACGGTGCCGAGGAGCCGCCATCGCTTCTGTGAGAACTTCATCCTGCTGTGCCTTCCGTACTGCGTGCCGGGCGGTCACCTGGCACTGGTGCTTCTCACCATGGCCCACCCAGCTTGGACGAACCTCCGCCGCGGATAAGAAAAAGCTGGCAATCACCTAAGAACGGTGCGTGGACGACCTGAGCTTCGAGGCCGCCTGCGGTGAGGACCGGCCGTGACCGGCCCTCACCGTGTGGACGAACTACTTCGACCTACTACTTCGACGTGCCGGGCTTGGCGCCGTCCGGCGGGGCCGGGCGGTTGCTGCCGTCGTCGATCGAGTTGGCGGTCGCGGTGTCCCCGGACACGACGGCCCGGATTCGCACGGTCTCGCCGGTCTTGATGTCGGCGATCTTGCCGTCCCGGTTCACCTTGGTATCCGCGTTGACGACGTACGTCCGCGTGTACCCGTCGGTGCTCTTCACGGTGATCGATGTACTGCTGACCGCCGTCACCGAGCCGGACTGCGTGGCGATCGTCTGGTACCCGCCGCCGTCCTTCTGGACGACGAACTCACCGTGCAACGCGCCGAACAGGCCGTCCCGCGGGCCCCTGTCGTGATCGGGTGCCTTCTGGCTCCCGTTGGACGAGCCCTCCGACGGGGACGTCGAGGGTGCCGGGCTGGGGGAGTCCCCGGTCGCCGCGAACGCGACGCCGCCACCGACAGTGGTCGCCGCCACCGCGGCGATCGTGCCGGCCGCCCGCCAGCGGTTGTCGATGAGCTTCTGATGCAACGCCATACTGCAGTGCCTTCCGTTGCGCGCCGGGAGGTGCCCGGCGCTGGTCCCTCCACCGTTCGTGGCGGACCTTGGACGGCCCTGCGGCGGGACTGGAAAGTCCCTGGCAGTTCAGACAGGTCAGACGACGAACAGCACCGCGACCAGCCAGACGGCGGCGGCGAGCGACGTACCGATCAGCTCGATCAGGATGGAGACGCCGGTCTGGCGGAGTGCGTGTTTGGTGGAGGTCCACGCGGCCGCGTGCGTGCGCTGACGCTGCAGCTCGGACAGGTACACGCCGACCGGGAACCCGACGAACATGCCGACCACCGGGATCACGAAGAACCCGACGATGCCGAGCATCACGCCGACGACCATCGACCGCCGCGGTACGCCGGCCTCCCGGAGCCGGCGCTCCGGTACGACGTACTTCACCACCTGGCTGGCACCGATCAGCACCGTCGCGATCGCGAACACCACCCATCCGGTGGCGCTGCGCTCGACGATCGCCCACACCAGGATCGCCGCCAGGCTGAGGATGGCGCCGGGCAGGATCGGCACGACGATGCCGACGATCCCGACGAAGATCGCGATCCCGACCAGGATGCTCACACCAGTCTCCACAGTCCTACTTAACCGCATCGCGGCGCCGTTTAGGGTGGGGACATGTCGTCCCCACTGCATGAACTGGTCACCGCGCTCGCTGCTCCGTGGGTGGTGCTGTCGCCGCGCTCCGGGCAGCTCACCGGATCCGGCGCCGAGGGTGTGTACGCCCGGGACCGCCGGATCCTGTCCCGGCTGAGCGTGACGGTGGACGGGCACGAGCCGCTCCCGGTGCACGTCGACGAGCGGGACGCGGCCACCCACGAGTACGTCGCGATGCTCGAGGGCCTCGGCGACACCCGGCACGACCCGACCGTCCTGCTGTACCGGACACGCACCGTCGGCTCCGACGGCATGACCGAGCGGATCACGCTCGTCAACCGCTCCCGGGCGGCCGTCGACTGCCGGCTGGACGTTGCCCTCGGCACCGATCTCGCGGGCACCGCCGCGGTGCGCAGCGGCGCGGCCGCGTCCATGCCGCAGCTGGCTCCGCTGCCGGACGGTCCCGAGCGCGTGCGCTGGGAGAACGGCGACACCCGCGTCGTGGTCACCGCCGATCCGGGGATCTCGGCGACGCCGCACGTCGAGCCGGGGGAGGAGTTCACGATCACCCTGCAGGTGACCGCGGACTTCCCGAAGTCGACCACCGGCTTCTCGATCGAGCCGCCGGCCGAGCGGGCGGCGTACGACGTCACGGTCCGCTGCGACGACAAGCGCGTCGAACGCTGGCTCGACCGCTCGCTGGAAGACGTCGGCGCGCTCCAGCTGGCCGCGGACGACGACCGCTACCTCGGCGCGGGCCCGCCCTGGTACCTGACGCTCTTCGGCCGCGACTCGCTGATCTCGTCCGGCATGCTGATCCCGGTCGACCCGACCCTCGCCGCGGGCACGCTGCGGGCGCTGGCCGCACGGCAGGGCACGAAGGTCGACGCGGAGTCCGCCGAGCAGCCGGGCAAGATCCCGCACGAGCTGCGCGCCGAGGTCGCCGATCACGGGGGCGGCCTGGTCCTCCCGCCCGTGTACTACGGCACGCACGACGCGACCCAGCTGTGGGTCATGACGTTGCACAAGGCGTGGCGCTGGGGCATGCCCGCCGGCGAGGTCCGCGATCTGCTGCCGAACCTCCGGCGCGCGCTGACCTGGATGAAGGAGTACGCCGACCCGGACGGCGACGGCTTCCTCGAGTACATCGACGAGTCGGGACACGGACTCGCGAATCAGGGCTGGAAGGACTCCGCCGACGCGGTGCAGTGGCCGGACGGGACACTGGCGGTCGCACCGATCGCGCTCTGCGAGGTCCAGGGATACGCGTACGCCGCAGCGATCAAGGGCGCCGAGCTGCTCGAGGCCCACGGCGAGTCCGGCGACGAGTGGCGGGCCTGGGCGGCCGCGCTGCAGGAACGCTTCCGCGCCGCGTTCTGGGTCGACGGCTACCCGGCGATCGCGCTGGACGGCGCGAAGAACCCGGTCGTCGGCCGCGCGTCGAACATGGGACACCTGCTCGGCACCGGCCTGCTCGACGCGGACGAGGAGCAGACCGTCGCCGAGGTGCTCGCCGGCGCCGACCTGAACAGCGGCTTCGGGTTGCGAACGTTGTCCACGGCAATGACCCGCTTCAACCCGCTCGGTTACCACACCGGCAGCGTGTGGCCGCACGACACCGCGATGACGGTGCAAGGCCTGTTCGCGAGCGGGCAGTCCGATGTCGCGTCGTCGTACGTCGAAGGGCTGGTGCGCGCCGCGGAGGCGTTCGGCTACCGCCTGCCGGAGCTGTACGGCGGCCGCGGGACGGGCGAGGAGAGCACGCCGACGCCGTACCCGCTCTCGTGCCGCCCGCAGGCCTGGGCCGCTGCGTCTGCCGTCGCGGTGCTCGTGGCCGCGCTCGGCATCGAGCCCGACGTACCGGGCGGCACGCTCGCGATCAACCCGGCGGCCTCGGTGCCGTGGGACATGGTCGAGCTCGACGGACTGCTGGTCGGCGACGAGAGGCTGACCGTGCGGTTGGAGGGCGGCGAGGCGACCGTCGTCAGAAAGCAGTGATCAGAAAGCAGTGACGAGCGCGAACGCGGACAGGCCGAGGTAGATCGCCGCGACGGTCAGGTTCCGCCAGCGGCTCGTCGTCCGGACCGAGCGGAACCGCCGGCCGATGGCGTCGGCGCCGACCGCGTAGCAGAGGTCGAAGACGAGGCCGATCAGCAGCGCGCCCGCGCCGAGCAGCAGCAGCTCGGTGCGGAGCTGGTCCGCGGTCGCGCCGCGGGTCGCGAACTGCGGGAGGAACGCGAGGAAGAACAGCGCGGCCTTCGGGTTGAGCAGGTTCACCACGACGCCGTCACGGAACACCCGCCCGAGCGGGGCGGCCTCGAGACCGGCGGAGTGATCGCCGGTCGACGCCCTGAGCATCCGGACGCCGAGGTACGCCAGATAGAGCGCGCCGGCGACGGTGATCGCGGCGAACAGCGCCGGCGACGTCTGCACCAGCGTCGCGAGGCCGAGCGCGGTGACGACGATGTAGACGAGCGTCCCGGTCTCGATCGCGAGTGCCGAGACGACGCCGGCCCGGCGGCCCTGGGTCAGGCTGCGCAGCGAGATGTACAGATTGTTCGGCCCGGGCATCCCGACCAGCACCGCCGTCGCACCCGCGAATCCCGCCAACTGACCGGTACCCATCGTCTTCTCCTCGAACTGGACTGCCTTCGCGTACTAGCCTGGCGGCGTCGGAAGCAGTCCACCCGAGCCAATCCGAGGAGAAGTGGACCGTTCTGGAGATCCCGCCGCGCTGGCTGACCTGATCGGCCACCGGCTGAGCGACCGCGCGGGCGGCCTGTACCGCCGGCTCGCGGACGAGATCGCGGCGCTGATCGGCTCCGCCGAACTTCCGGTCGGTGCCCGGCTCCCGGCCGAGCGGCGACTGGCCGACGCGTTGGCGATCAGCCGCTCGACGGTTGTCGCGGCGTACGACGAACTCCGCGCCCGCGGCCTGGTCGAGAGCCGGCGCGGCAGCGGTACGACGGTCGCGCGCGCCGCGGGCCGTGGACGTTCACGAGCGGACAAGCGGATGCCGTCCGGGTACGGCGAGTCGCTGTTCCACCGGATCACGGTCGGGCCGGGCGAGGTCATCTCGCTGACGTACGCCGTGGACCCGGGACTGCCCGAGCTGTCCTCGGAGCTGATCGACCTCGCGTCCACCGACCTGCCGGAGCTGCTCGGCGACGTCGGCTACCACCCGCGCGGCCTGCCCGTGCTGCGCGAGCGGATCGCGGAGCACTTCACCGAGTCGGGTCTGCCGACCTCCCCGGACGAGATCGTGGTGACGACCGGCGCGCATCAGGCGATCGCGCTGGTGACACAGATGTACCTGCGCACCGGCGCCGCGGTCGCCATCGAGCAGCCGAGCTGGCCGGGCTGCTTCGACCTGTTCGGCGCGGCCGGCGGGCGCGTGGCCGGCGTACCGCTGGACGACGCCGGGATCCGGCCGGACCTGCTGGCGGCCGCGTTCGCGGAGCACCAGCCGGCGATGCTGTTCGTGATGCCGACGTTCCACAACCCGACCGGCCGGTTGATGTCGGCGAACCGGCGTCGTCAGGTCGCCGAGCTGGCCGCGCGGCACCAGGTCGTGGTGGTCGAGGACAACGCGTACTCCGCGTGGGATCCGGCGGGGCCGGAGATCCCGCCGCCGCTCGCTGCGTACGCGCCGGACGACGCAGAGGTCCTGACGATCGGATCGGTGTCGAAGGCGGTGTGGGGCGGGCTGCGGATCGGATGGATCCGGGCGTCCCGGCCGGTGGCGGAGCGGCTGGCCCGCCACAAGGCGCTGGCCGACCTCGGGAGTCCGGTCATCGACCAGGCGCTGACGGCCAGGCTGCTGCCACGGCTCGGCGAGCTGACCGCGGCCCGGGCGCGGCTCGCGACCAGGCGGAAGAAGCTGATGGGGGAGTTGCTGACCGAGCGGCTGCCGGAGTGGGAGTGGTCGCTGCCGACCGGCGGATCGGCGTTGTGGATCCGCCTGCCGGACACGGATGCACGAGTCTTCGCACAGGTCGCGTTGCGGCACGGCGTGGAGGTGGTCGCCGGTCACGCGATGGATCCGTCGGGCGCCCACGATGACTACTTACGGCTGCCATTCGCCTACTCGGAGCCAGTGCTCGAGGATGCGGTCGCCCGGCTGTCGCGGGGGTGGCAGGAATTGCGGCGGCACGGCCCGGGGCCCGAAGTACCTGTTGTGTAAGGCATTGCTCGCGCACAAAAGGATGGCGGTCACCCTTCCGGGTGAACCGCCATCGAAGCCTGTCTGACTTTGGCGCCGCCGTTGGCGCGTTTAGAACAGCCTGGGGGTCACCGCTCGTCTTCAGCGGCGACCGCGGGAGTGGCGTCGAGCCGGCCGGTCTCGTCGTGGATCGTGATCGCGATGTCGCGCAGCTTCTCCGAGTGCTCCCGGCTGTGGTGGGCGCAGAAGAGCAGCTCCCCACCGCTGGTCAGGGTGACTCGGACGTAGGCCTGCGCACCGCAGCGGTCACAACGATCCGCGGCCGACAGGGCCGAACTCGGGGCGAGTGCTGTAGTCATTGAGGCCTCATCTCATCTAGTTCCGTACTCACCAGATAGCAACATCCTGACATGCGGATCGCTTCCCGGTGGGGACAACGTGTCCGTATGTGAGACGAACCACCTGTCTCCGTATGACGCTTGCTGACGCGGAATCGTTTCGGGTGGAGGCGGATTTCTGGTGAGCCACGGGGGAGGGGTGCTTCTTCTCTCACTGTGCGCCATGAATCCGTCACCGTCTGCTCGGATTCGGAGTGTCGTACACCACTTCGAATCGAGTCCGGATCGATACCTGTCGCGACACGTACCTCCGGTACCCGGCGGCATGTCCCCGGAGGGCATGCCTGCGGCGTTTTGGGGGTGCGGCCGCATAGGCTGTACGCCGTCAGCGTGTGAACCAGTGAAGGAGCCCTGTGGCCGCCCCGACGCCTCGCAGTACCGAGATCGACCCGACGTACAACGCCCGCCACCTGCTCGTCCTCGAAGGCCTCGAGGCGGTCCGGAAGCGGCCGGGGATGTACATCGGGTCCACCGACAGTCGCGGCCTGATGCACTGCCTCTGGGAGATCATCGACAACGCCGTCGACGAGGCCCTGGCCGGCCACGGCGAGCGGATCGACGTCGTGCTCCACAAGGACGGCTCGGTCGAGGTGGTCGACCGGGCGCGCGGCATCCCGGTCGACGTCGAGCCGAAGACCAAGCTCAGCGGTGTCGAGGTCGTGTTCACCAAGCTGCACGCCGGCGGCAAGTTCGGCGGCGGGTCGTACAACGCGTCCGGCGGCCTGCACGGTGTCGGCGCCTCGGTGGTGAACGCGCTGTCCGCGCGGCTGGACGTCGAGGTCGACCGTGGCGGCACGGTCTGGACCACTTCCTTCCGGCGCGGCGTGTCCGGCGAGTTCGACGGCGACGGGGCGACGGCGTCGTTCACGCCGGCCAAGGGCCTGCGGAAGGCCGGCCGGGCCAAGAAGGGCGTCACCGGCACCCGCATCCGCTACTGGGCGGACCGGCAGATCTTCACCAAGGACGCGACCTTCAACTACGACGAGCTGGTCACCCGGGCGCGGCAGACCTCGTTCCTGGTGCCGGGCCTGGAGCTGGTGATCCGCGACGAGCGCGGCGACGAGATCACCGAGGAGAAGTTCAAGCACGACGGCGGCATCTCGGAGTTCTGCGAGTTCCTCGCGACCGACCAGAAGGTGACCGACGTCGTCCGGCTGACCGGGACCGGCCACTTCACCGAGACCGTGCCGATGCTCGACGACGCCGGCCACATGACCCCGACCGACGTCGAGCGCGACCTCGAGGTCGACGTCGCGGTCCGGTGGGGCGATGGGTACGAGACCGAGCTCCGGTCGTTCGTGAACATCGTCGCGACGCCCAAGGGCGGCACGCACGTCAACGGGTTCGAGCGGGCGCTGTCGAAGAGTTTCACGAGCGCGCTCGACGGCACCCGGCTGCTGAAGAGCGGCGAGGAGATCATCAAGGACGACGTGCTCGAAGGTCTGACCGCGGTCGTCACCGTGCGGCTGGCCGAGCCGCAGTTCGACGGGCAGACCAAGGAAGTGCTCGGGACGCCGGCGGCCTCGCGGATCGTGGCGAAGGTCGTGCAGACCGAGCTCGAGTCGTTCCTGACCTCGACGAAACGCGAGTTCAAGGCGCAGGCCCGCGCGGTGCTGGAGAAGATCGTCGCCGCCTCCCGGACCCGCGTGGCCGCGCGTCAGCACCGCGAGCTGCAGCGCCGGAAGACCGCGCTGGAGTCGTCCGCGCTGCCGGCCAAGCTCGCGGACTGCCGCAGCAACGACGTCGACCGGTCCGAGCTGTTCATCGTCGAGGGTGATTCGGCGCTCGGTACGGCGAAGCTGGCGCGCAGCTCGGAGTTCCAGGCGCTGCTGCCGATCCGCGGCAAGATCCTGAACGTGCAGAAGGCCTCCGTCGGCGACATGCTGAAGAACGCCGAGTGCGCGTCGATCATCCAGGTGGTCGGCGCCGGCTCCGGGCGGACGTTCGACCTCGAGCAGGCGCGCTACGGCAAGATCATCTTCATGGCCGACGCCGACTCCGACGGTGCGCACATCCGCTGCCTGCTCGCGACACTGTTCTTCCGGTACATGCGGCCGCTGGTCGAGGCCGGGCGCGTCTACACCGCCGTCCCGCCGCTACACCGGTTCGAGCTGACGAACCCGAAGAAGGGCCAGGAGAAGTACCTGTACACCTACAGCGACGCGGAGTACCAGCGGAAGACGGCCGAGCTGATGAAGAAGGGCGTCCGCTGGAAGGAGCCCCCGCAGCGCTACAAGGGTCTCGGCGAGATGGACGCCGACCAGTTGGCCGAAACCACCATGGACCCCCGCCACCGCACCCTCCGCCGCATCACGGTGGACGACGCCGAAGCCGCAGCCCAGGTCTTCGACCTCCTGATGGGCAACGACGTAGCCCCCCGCAAGGAGTTCCTCGTCCAGGGCGCCTACGAACTCGACGAGAACCGCATCGACGTCTGACATCCCGACGACCCCCGCCGGCCGGGTGTGCGAAGGTGGGCAGGTGGATGCTGCCCGGCTGGCTTGTTTTGATCTCGACAACACGTTGATTGATCGGGACGGGGCGTTTCTGGCGTGGGCTCGGTGGTTTGTGGGGCGGGTCGGGGTCGAGAGTGACGCCGTGGAGTGGTTGGTTGCTCACGACAACGGTGGGTTCCGGGGGCGGGCGGAGTTGTTCGCCCGGTTCGAGGAGCGGTTCGGTGTGGCGATCTCGGTGGAGGAGTACGACCGGGAGCATCCGCTGTTCACCTGGGTCGAGCCCGCGGTGCTGGACGGACTGGTGAGGCTGCGGGCGGCCGGGTGGCGCGTGGCGGTGGTGACCAACGGGACCGTGCTGCAGCAGACGGCGAAGTTGCAACACACCGGCATCGCGCAGGCCGTCGACTACTGCTGCATCTCGGCCGCCGTCGGCGTGCGGAAACCGCAGCGGGAGATCTTCGAACGCGCCGCCGCGGGCGCAGGCGCGACGCTCGACGGCGGCTGGATGGTCGGCGATCACCCGGCGTACGACATCGCGGGCGGCATCGCAGCGGGTCTGCGAACCATCCGGATCGGGCACCATCACGCCGCCGACACCCCGGCCGCGGACCACGACCTCGACTCGGTGGTGGAGGCGTTCGACGTCATCTTGGCGGGATGACCTGGCCGGGCGGCACCTCGCGGCCGTCGACGGCGATGGTTGTACCGCGGGGCTCGGTCGTGATCTCGATCGCCCGGCCCCGGTAGGTGTAGTTGGTGAGGTGCACGGTGCCAGGCGCGCCGGGCTGTGGGTGGATGACGAGAGAGCCGTCGGGCTGGGGGCGGATGCCGAGGAGGCCGTGGAGGACGGCCTCGGCTCCGGTCAGGCCGGCGATGATGTTGATGCGGCGGCCGGACGCGGGCGCGCCGGGGCGGTCGGAGTAGTGGTCCTGCGGGAAGTACGGGTAGTGCTCGCCCATCCAGAACAGCCGCCGCAGTACGTCCCACGCCAGCTCCGACTCGCCGCGCTCCCACAACGTCAGCGCCAACTGTGGCGCCTCGCCGGTGTAGGCGCCGGCGCCGGACCAGTCGATGTCGGCCGTCTCGTAGTGGAGCCGGTCCTCAGCGCTGACGCTGCTCACGCCGTACTCGCCGAGGAACGCCCCCGCGCGGAGATGGCTGAGGAGATCGGCGGCGACCGCGGGCGGGCACGCGCTGAGCGCGTCGTACGCCTGGATGGAATAGGTGAGCTCGGTATGACCGTCGGGGTAGCGGCTGCGGAACCACCTTGCCGCCGGGTCCCAGAGCTGGCGGATCACCTCGTCGCGGATCTCCCGGGCAGAGGTCCGGAGCTCATCGGCAGGGAGCGCCGCGCCGGTGAGGTCGGAGAGATCCGCGAGGGTGTCGAGCGCCACGGCACGTTCCGCGTTCGGGCTGGCGACGACGTGTTCCCAGCCGGCGCCGCGCATCTCCAGCAGGTTGCTCTGGTCGCCGTAGTCCCGTAGTACGCCGGTCTGGTCGTCGGGCCGGAACCGCTTGTCCAGCGCGACCAACACCTCGTACAGCCGGACGACCAGGGCCGGATCGAGCGCCCGCTCCGCGGCGGCCGCCCGGGTGAGTGAGACGAGGGACGAGCCGCTGTACGCGTAGGCGACGCCGAGGCCGGTGCCGTCGGGCGCGATCGCGTACCGATCGGTGAGGTCGGCGTCGAGGAACGACTCGATCACGTCGACGACGCGGTCGCCGAGCATCAGGCTGAGGAGGTGGGGCGCATAACCGCCGGTGTCCCAGGCGTACGCACAGACCGCACCGCCGTCGAGCCCGGACGTCGCGAGGAACGGCCGTGTCACGAAGCCCGGATGATCCCACCAGCACACGAGACCGCTCGCCAGCGAGCGCCGGTAGTACTGCTCGAGACCCGGAATGTCCGAGGTGAGCACCGGCAGCCGCTCGAGGACGTCGACAACGCTCCACCGGCTCGCCCGTGCTGACGAACCAACCGCGAACGTGAAGGTCACCGAGCCGTGCGGCGCGAGCGTCGCTGCGAGAGGGCCGTGGTGGAAAGCGATCTCGTCGTCGGCGCCCGGTCCGGGCGGCACCCAGCCCCACGCAGACAACGGCACACGATGCACGCGCGTAGGCGCCAACTCCGGAATCACGGTGATCTGGTGGACGTCGGCGGAACGATTCCGGACCGTCAGCACGAGCTCGTACCCGGCGGCACCCGCGACGAGCGTTGATTCGACATCGAGCGACGTGAGCCGGCCGTCGGCGTACTGGTGGTAGGTCCCGCGCCGGACAAGCCGGTCCGGGTACCACGTACCTCCGCTCGGCAGCAGCCCGCGATCGCCCGCACCCGGCCGGGCCTCGTCGACGATCCGCCGGCCGTCGACCTCGAACGCGATCGTCAGCCGGCTGTCGGGCGCCGCCTGCGGGGGAGCGAACCACCCGCCCGCACCGCAGACGGTGTTCGCGAGCTGGGTGACGGTCCCGGTCCCGCTGCGGACCCAGATCCCGGCGGGCGGCACGGCGCGGCGCAGGTCGAAGCCGAACTCGTCGAGGCAGTACGGCGGCATGGGCGGCCTCCTGGATGGCGCGTGGCGGGCGCGGCGTGCCGGACCGGTCCCGGCAGGTGATCCCGGCCTGCGTAGGACCGGTCCAACACGGTGCACCGATCGTGGCACGACCACGTCGTACGGCGCAATCCCCTGATGGGAAACCGTTTTCGGGCGAGGTGTTGACGGCGGTGTGGGCCGCTGTTACGTTCCGGTGCACAACCCGTTGGACCAGTCCAACGGACCGAGCAGAAGGACCCGCGGATGGCGAAGCTGACGATTCGGGACATCGCCGCGCTCGCCGGTGTCTCCAAGTCGACGGTCTCCCTGGTGCTGAACAACAGCCCGAAGGTGGACCCGGCGACGCGGCGGCACGTGCTCGCGGTGATGCGGCGCAACCGCTACGTCCCGAGCTTCGCCGCGACCGCCCTGGCCAAGGGCAGCACCCGGCTGATCGGCATGGTCGTGCCCGGCCTGTCCTGGCACATGGTTGCCTCGATCAACATCGGGGTGGCCGCGGTGACCGAGCGCAGCGGGTTCGACATCATCCTCTACACCGCGACCAACGACCGTGACTACGGCTCGCTGATCGACCGCATCCTCACGTCGAGCATGGTGTCCGGCCTGCTCGTGGTCAGCCACGAGCAACCGCTGGAGCCGCTCGTCCAGCTGCATTCCGACGGCCTGCCGGTCGTCCTCGTGAACACCATCGACGCCGATGTCGCGCTGCCCTCCGTCACCGCCGACAACTACGACGGCGCGCTGACGGCGATGGACCACCTGCTCCAGCTGGGACACGAGCGCATCGCCTGTGTCCAGGGCCGGATGGTCTACCGGTGCTGCCAGGACCGCTACCGCGGCTACCTGGACGCGCTCCGGTCGGCCGGCATCCAGCCCGATCCCGAGCTCACCAAACCGGGCGACTTCCTGCCCGAGCAGATCCGCGCCCGCTCCCGGGAGCTGTTCGCGCTGCCCGCGGACCAGCGGCCGACCGCCGTGTTCGCGCACTCGGACGTGACGGCGTACGCCGTGATGACCGCGGCGGCCGAGGCCGGGCTGCGGGTGCCGGAGGACGTCTCGGTGATCGGTTTCGACGACATCGAGTCGGCGGCCCAGATCCGGCCGCCGCTGACCACCATCCAGCAGCCGTTCGTGGACATGGGCAAGCGCGCCGCGGAGATGCTCCTCGACGCGATCGGGCCCACCGACGAACCGCCCGCCGGGGAATCTGCCGGGGAGTCTGTGGGTGACGAGCCCGCCGACGAGCGTCCCCGGCTCGTGATGCCGACCAGCCTGATCGTCCGGGCGAGTTGCGGGCCGGCGCCCGTGACCCGGTCCCCGCGCGGACGCACGCAGACGACCACGACGCCCGCCAAGGCCTGATCCGACCGGATCGAGGTCCCGCCCGACCGCCCGATCACAGCAGTCCCTGTCCGGACCCCGGCGTACCGCCGGCGGGTCCGCGCTGCTGTGCGCCCTCTGGAAGGAACCCTCCAGTGATCAGAAAACTGGCCACCGGGGTGGCCGTCGCTCTGGTCGCGGCCGTCGCAGTGGTGGCGGTCCAGCCCGCTGCGCGCGCCGACGCCGCCCCCGTCGAAGTCCTCCCGCCCGATGCCGTCGCCAACTTCACCGAGTTCAAGAGCCTGCCGGCCGACGCGACCGAGCAGGTCCCGATCACCGGCAACCCGGACTTCACCAAGGCCCTCCAGATCGCCGTCCCGAACGGCCCGCAGAGTCCGGGCCTCGACGGCGAGTACGAGATCACGCTCGGCGTACCCGCCGCCGCGACCGTCACCGAAGGCGATGCCCTGGTCGCCACGCTGTGGGCGCGGGCGATCTCGCCGGCCGCCGGCAACGCACACGTGGTGTTCGAGACCGATGGATCGCCGTACAAGAAGTCCCTCAACGCCGCGCTGCGCTACGGCACCGAGTGGCAGAAGTTCCAGTTCCCGTTCCGCGCCACCACGACGTACACGGCCGGGACGACGACGGCCGCGCACCTGAACCTGTGGCTCGGGTACGGCGCGCAGACGTTCCAGATCGCCGGCGTCTCGGTGCAGAACTGGGGACCGGGCACGCCGGCCGGATACCCGCAGGTGACGTACGACGGCCGCGACGCGAACGCGGCCTGGCGGACGGCGGCCAACGCGCGGATCGACCAGTACCGCAAGGGAAATCTCGCCGTGTCCGTCGTCGACCCGGCCGGTAACCCGGTCAGCGGCGCGACGGTGTCCGCCGTACAGCAGACCAGCGCGTTCAAGTTCGGCGCCGCGTCGGACGGCTCGCGCCTGATCGGTGACCCGTCCAGCGGGATCAGCGCCGCCGACCTCGCGCAGTACCAGAGCAAAGCCTCGACGATCTTCAACCAAGGAGCCCTGGGCAACAATCTGAAGTGGAACCACTGGGAGAACCAGACCGAGCGGGACACGATCACGCTGCCCGCACTGCAATGGATGCGTGAGCACGGGCTGCGGATCCGCGGTCACAACCTGGTCTGGCCGTCCTGGGGATACCTGCCCGCGGATCTGAGCACGCTGCAGAACGACCCGGCCGCGCTGCGGACGCGGGTCAACAACCACGTGCTCGACGAGGCCGGCGCGCTGGCGGGGATCGTCGACGAGTGGGACGTGGTCAACGAGCCGTACTCCGAGCACAGCCTGCAGGACATCCTCGGGCCGGACGAGATCGCGTCCTGGTTCCGGCTGGCGCGGCAGGCCGATCCGAACGCGAAGCTCGCGCTCAACGACTACGGGCTGGTGGAGAACAACGGCTGGGAGACGCGCCACCGCGACCACGTCTACGACATCGTGCAGTCGCTCAAGGCCGCCGGTGCGCCGATCGACCTGGTCGGCTTCGAGAGCCACTTCAACGGCGTACAACTGACGTCACCCGACGATCTGCTCGCGATCGTGGACCAATTCGCCGGGCTCGGCGTGCAGGTCGCGATCACGGAGTTCGACGTCGACACCGACGACCTGCAGCTGCAGGCGGACTACACCCGCGACTTCATGACCGCGATGTTCTCGAACCCGAACGTGAACCAGATCAGCAACTTCGGCCTCTGGACGAAGAACATCTACAACCCGCGCGTCGCGCTCTACAACGACGACTGGTCGCCCAAGCCGAACGCGCTCGTCTGGGAGGACCTGATCACCCGCCAGTGGCACACGAACGCGAGCGGTCAGACCAGTGCGGCAGGGACGTTCGGGACGCGCGGTTTCCTCGGTGACTACCTGGTGACGGTCACCGTGAACGGCATCTCGAAGCAGGTGAAGGTCGTCATGCCGACCACGGCCGGCGCGTCGGTCAAGGTGATCGCCGACGGTATCGCGACGACCGTGCGCACGGACACGCCGAACCCGATCGGCGACGGCGACTTCGAGAGCGGCACCCGCGGCTGGACCCCGCTCGGTACAGGCCCTGCGACCGCGGCCAACGCGCACAGCGGCCACACCGCACTGTCGCTCAGCCCGGGCTCCGGCGTGACCCAGAACCTCACGGGAATCACGCCTGGCACGAGCTACCTGCTGTCCGGATGGGGGAGGCTGAACGGCGGCGGCACGCAGTGCTACGTCGGTGTGCGCGGCGGCGCCACGGCCGGCACACCGACCTTCCAGTACGAACTGTCGTACGCCGACGAGCGCGCGTACACGCAAAAGCTGGCCGCGTTCACGCCACCGGCCGGGACGAAGTGGGTGCAGGCGTTCGCGTGGTCGAACCCGAATCCTGTCTCGACCGAGTGCACTCTGGACGATCTCGCGATCACCCCGACCGACGGCACGCCGCCCGTCGCGCAGGCGCCGCCGGCAACCACGCCGTACCTGCCGACGCCGTCGGTGCTCGCGAACGGGACGCTCGAGAACCAGACGAACACCACCGGCTGGTACTGCCTCGGCACTTGCACGCTGAAGAACGCGTCGTCCACCCCGCACACGGGCAGCGGCGATCTGTCGGTCACCGGACGCGCGGCGGCCTGGGCGGGGCCGGCGCAGGGCGTGTCGGTGGTGAACGGCGGCCTCTACGACTCGTCCGCCTGGGTACGACTGGCGAGCGGATCGGACACCGCGATGGTGAGCCTGAAGCTGACGACGTCGACCGGATCCACCACGATCCGTCTCGGTTCGGCGCCGGTGACGAGCAGCGGCTGGACACGGATCTCGGCGGCCAACACCAAGATCGCCTGGACCGGCACGCTGACGAAGGCCGAATGGTGGATCAGTACAACGGCGGGCACCGGCGATCTCCTGGTCGACGACGTCTCGTTCGCGCCGATGGCGAAGGTCGTCCCGGGGCGTGATCTGCTGACCAACGGCGACGCCGAGCAGGGGACCGACAGCTGGACCTGCACCTGCACCGCCCAGACCGGTGTGGTGCACGGCGGTTGGGGCTCGATCCTCGGCGCCACACCGACCCAGACGGTCTCGGTGACCAACGGAGCGTCGTACAAGACGTCGGCCTGGATCTCGGGCTCGGGTACGGCGCGGATCGACCTGAAGCTCACGCTGTCCGACGGGACCGTCAGCACCGTCCCGCTCGCCTCGGGAACGGTCAGCGGCTGGACGAAGCTTGCCGCGAACAACATCCCGGTCAGCTGGAGCGGAACGCTCAGCAAGGCCGAGTGGGTCGTGTCGGGCTCAGGGCAGGTGTACGTCGACGACGCGGCGCTCCAGCCGGCCGGGGTCGAGCAGACCGCCTTCAACCCGGTCCAGCCGACCGCGGCGTGCGTAGTCCGCAACCAGGGCGACAACAGCTACACGGCGTACTGGGGCTATTCGAACGCGAACAACTACTACATCCCGGTGCCGATCGGTGCCGACAACGCCTTCAGCCCGGGGCCTTCGGACCGCGGTCAGACCGTTTCCTTCCTGCCCTTCCAGCGGCCGCGGCGCGTGGCGGTCACCTGGGACGGCAGCCCACTCACCTGGCGGCTCGGCGCGCTGACGCAGACCGCTTCGTCCACGTCACCGGCGTGCGGTGCGGCAGCCGCCGGCCTTCATCGGAGGTAGTAACCCATGTCATCACGCATCTCACGACGGACCTTGCTCCTGGGAGCAGCCGGCGTGGCCGGCGCCGGTGCACTCGCCGGCTGCTCATCCGACAGCAGCGGGGCCAAGGGGTCCAAGGCCGCGACGACCATCACCTACTGGGACTGGTACGCCAGCCAGGCCGGGTGGGTCGACAACGAGATCAAGCTGTTCCAGGAGGCCCACCCCGGCGTCGCGGTCAAGAAGACCACCCAGGTCAGCGACAAGTACGCCGACCTGGTCTCGCTGGCGTACCGGAGCAACAACGCGCCAGACATCCTGATGGTGCCGAAGAGCCCGCAGCTCAGCCAGCAGATCTCCCAGGACTGGCTGCTGCCGCTCGACAAGTGGGCGACCGACTCGTGGCAGGGCCGGTTCCCGGAGAACAGCTTCGTCGAAGGCGTCGACGTGTTCAGCGGGAAGGTCTACACGGCTCCCTTCGCCGCGCCGGCTCCGTCGCTCCAGCTCTACATCCACCACGGCGTCTTCAAGGACGCCGGGCTGACGAACGACGACGGCAGCGTGAAGGTCCCGAAGACCTGGGACGACGTCACCAGCGCCGCGGAGGCGATCGCGTCGAAGAGCGGCGGCAAGGTCGCGCCGTTCGGCTTCGGCAACTCGACGAACACGACCCTGGCCTGGTGGCTCGATCTGTTCGTCCGCGGCGCCGGTTCACCGGGCGGCGCCGCCGTCGGCGGTATCGACGGGATGGACTACCGGGTCGGGAAGTGGACCTTCGGCACCGACCGGAACTACCTCGACGTGATCAACCTGCTGCTCGAGTGGAAGAACAAGAACTGGTTCTACCCGAACTCGATGAGCATCTCCGACGAGCAGGCCCGGGCCTTCTTCGAGCGCGGCCGGTTCGGGATGACGGTCGGCGGTGTGTGGAACCAGCCGGAGTGGACCAAGCACAAGTTCACCGACTACAGCCTGGTCACGCTGCCGACGCCGTCGGCGGGCGACCCCAAGGCGTTGTTCTACGGTCCGCCCGGCGGCAAGTTCGTCGCGGTGAACGCGAAGACGCAGCACGCCGACGAGGCCTGGGCGTGGTTCGACTGGCTGTACAGCCCCGAGGCGGGCAAGCGGTGGGTCGAGCAGGGCCAGGGGCTCTCGGTGTACGCGAAGAACAACGACCCGAAGAGCGTGACGTTCGCACCGTTCGCGCAGTACGTCGCGATGTCGGGCGCCGCGGTGGTCGGGCCGCAGCCGACGATCCGCAACCCGAAGGTCAGTGCCGTCCAACTGCCTGGGGTGAAGCCGGACATCAACGACGTACTCGCCGGCGTCTACACCGGACAGCTGAAGGACCCGCAGGCCGCGCTGAACGAGCTGGGCGACAAGATGAACCAGGCGCTGGGTGACGCGATGAAGAAGGCTCCGGGCGTCAGCGCCAAGGACTTCGCGTTCGCGGACTGGGACCTGACCAAGCCCTACACCACCAAGCCGGGCGCCTGATGGTGATGACCGCCACGGTCCGCGAGGACGTCTCCCGCGCCGAGCCGCCGCGCTCGGCCGGGCGGCGTCGCGCGCGCCGCCGGACGTACCTGTGGTCGTACGTGTACCTCGCGCCGATGATGGTGCTGTTGCTGGTGTTCGTGGTGTACCCGATCGTCGCCTCGCTCGGGTACACGTTCTACACGTGGGACGGGATCGGCGCCCCGTCGGACTTCGTCGGGTTCGGCAACTTCCGGCAGATCGTCCACGACAGCATCTTCTGGCGATCGCTCGGACACACCTTCGTGTACGCCGCGTTCGTCGTGCCGATCCAGCTCGTGCTGGCGCTGGCTCTGGCGCTCGTGCTGAACAACAAGCGGCTGCGGTTCGCGTCGTTCTACCGGACGCTGTTCTTCCTGCCGGTCGTCACGTCGGCCGCCGTGATCGGGGTCGTGATCCAGCTGCTGGTGTCGAACTTCGGCGACTCGATCAACTCGCTGCTGCTGAAGCTGCACGTGATCGACCAGCACATCGACTGGCTGGGGGATCCGCACTTCGCGCTCGGGATCATCATCCTGGTCGGGATCTGGCACACGTTCGGCTACAACCTCGTGTACTTCCTCGCGGGGCTGCAGACGATCCCCGAGGAGCTGTACGAGGCCGCCCGGCTGGACGGTGCCAGCCGGCTCGCGATGTTCCGGTACATCACGATCCCGATGCTGCGCGCGGTGGGCGTGGTGATCGTGATCCTGGCGGTGATCGGCACGTTCCAGATCTTCGACCTGGTGCAGGTGCTGACCAGCGGCGGGCCGTTCTTCGCGACCGAGGTCGTGAACACCTACATCTACCACCTGGCGTTCGGCGGCAGTAACGCGAACGCCGTGCAGCCGGACATCGGGCTCGCCTCCGCGGCGTCGTTCATCTACGGGATCCTGCTGATCGGCTTCTCCGTCGTGCAGGTCGTCGTACTGCGGACCCTGGCCCGCCGGCGGGGGACAGGAGGCATCGCATGACGCGCCGTCGGGCGGTGACCGCGATGACGCATGTCGCGCTGCTGGTCAGCGGACTGGCCTGGCTGTATCCGCTGTTCTGGGCGCTGGGCAGCTCACTGAAGAGCGACGACGACTTCTTCACCGACGGGCTCAACCCGATGCCGTCGCACTTCCTCTGGGCGAACTATCTGAACGCCTGGCAGGAGGCGTCGTTCAGCCGGTACTTCATGAACACAATTCTGATCACCCTGGGCACGGTGGTGATCACTTTGGTAGTCACTTCCTGCGCGGGGTACGTCCTTGCCCGGACACGGTTCCCGGGGCGTGGGTTCTGTCTCGGGCTGGTGTCCGCGACGCTGTTCCTGCCGCACGGTTACACGATCATCCCGGTGTTCGACCTGATGCAGCGGCTGCATCTGCTGAACAGCCTGTGGTCGGTGATCATCGTCCAGGCGTCCGGAGGAGTGGTCTTCGGAACGTTCCTGTTCATGGGCTACTTCATGGCCGTCGACCGGGAGCTCGAGGACGCCGCCCAGGTCGACGGTGCGAACTTCCACCAGACGTTCGCACGCATCATGCTGCCGCTGTCCGGGCCGATGCTCGCCACGGTCGGGCTGTTCACCGCGATCACCGCGTGGAACAGCTTCTTCATCCCGCTGGTGTTCACGCTCGGCCGGCCCGAGCTGCGGACCTTGGCGATCGGCATGTACGCGTTCATCGGCGAGAACTCGACCGAATGGACCCTGCTCTGCGCGGGGACCGTGATCACGCTCGCGCCGATCATCCTGCTCTTCGTGCTCCTGCAGCGCTTCTTCGTCAACGGCCTGGCCGGCGCGGTCAAGCAATAGGGGGTTTCCATGCCTGATTCCATGCCTGTAAGGACAGCGATCGTCGGGACCGGGCATCGCGCCCAGCTGTTCACCGAAGGCCTCGCCAAGCGGGACGGGTACGAGGTGGTCGCGTTGTGCGACCCGAACTCGGTGCGAATGGCGTTCCACAACCGCATGCTGCTCGCCGCGGGCCGTCGTACGGCGCATCAATGGCCGCCGGCGCGGTACGAGGAGATGCTGCGGGTCGAGCGGGTCGGGCTCGTGGTGGTGACGAGCGTGGACGCGACGCATCACGTGTACATCGAGGCGGCATTGCGGGCCGGCGTCCGGGTGATCTGCGAGAAGCCGATGACGACCGACGCGGTGAAGGCGCAGAGCATCGTGGACACGGTCCGGGAGACGGGCGGCTCGCTGTCGGTCGCGTATAACTACCGCTTCAATCCGGTGCATCGGCGGGTCCGGGAGCTGTTGGCGTCCGGTGCGATCGGGCGTGTGCATTCGGTGCACTTCGAGTGGATGCTCGACGTGTCGCACGGCGCCGACTACTTCCGCCGCTGGCATCGCGACAAGGCGAACTCCGGCGGGCTGATGGTCCACAAGGCCAGTCACCACTTCGATCTGGTGAACTGGTGGCTCGGCGCGGAACCGCGCACGGTCTATGCGCTGGGGCAGTTGGCTTTCTATGGTCCCGATCGCGACCACGGCTATGCGCGCGATTACCTGCGAGCACACGGATCCAGCGCTGCGGCGGACGATCCGTTCGCGTTGCAGCTCGCGGAGAACGCGACTCTGCGCGACCTCTACCTGGACGCCGAGGGAGAGGACGGCTACTACCGGGACCGCAACGTGTTCGGGCCCGGGGTGTCGATCGAGGACGACATGGCAGTCCTCGTCTCCTACGACACGGGCGCCACGATGACGTACCACCTCACGGCGTACTCCCCGGCCGAGGGCTACCGCGTGATGTTCAACGGATCCGGCGGCCGGCTCGAGCTGAATGTAGAAGAGTCGACATTTACCAGCATCACGCTGCGCCCCCTGTGGTCGCCCCCGATCGACCACACCGTCGACCACGACCACGAGGGCCACGGCGGCGCCGACCCCCGCGTCCTGGCAGCCCTCCTGGACAACGAACCAACCGAAGGCGCCGAACTCGCAGACGCCCGCCAGGCCGCACTTGCCCTCGTAACCGGCCTAGCTGCCAACCGCTCCTTCGAGACCGGCCTACCAGTCCAAACAGCCGACATCCTCAAGCTGTGATCAGAATAGTGGTCACATGACCACTATTCTGACCATCGTCACAGGGCACTGCGGAGGATCGCGTGGGCGCCGGTGATGATTGCGTCGCGGTTGGCCTCGTAGGTGGGGTCGGTGATGGCCGTCTTGTTGGTCAGGTCGAAGGACAGGACCGGAACGTGCAGGTGGCCGGCCGGCATCGACGGGTCGAGTAGGTCGCGTTGGAGGGTGTTGCGGTAGGCAACTTCGTTGGAGAGGTAGCCGCCGCCGGCGCCTTCCGAGGCGATCGAGCCCGGCGTGGGTCCGTCGGGACGGCGGACGGGTGTGGTCTCGCCGGCGGGGATCTCGAGCACGGACGTGCTGACGCGCGTGCGGAACGGGGCCACGTCAGTCTGCGCCATTCGCGCGAGTGGGAGGCTGGAGGTGATCCACTCCGGACCTGCCGGCATGCTGGGGGAGACGACCGGCGCGCTGATCGTGCCCCCGCCCCAGAGGTTGTTGTTGTCGCCGATCGAGCTGACCGACCGCCGGCGGCCGTTGAAGACCTCGAGGTCGAAGATGCCCACGCGGCCCTGGCTGGCGGTCATCACGAGATCCGCGTGCTGCGGGCCCGGGCGGTAGTGCGGAGCGAGAGCGTTCTCGACCATGCTCTCGTCGAAGTCGGTGTAGCGGACCGGGAACACCACGGTCTGGATCTCGTACGTCGTGCCGTTCACGCGCCAGCGCCGACCGTCGAGGGTGAGCGCGTTGGCACCGGACGGGTTGCCGATCCGGATGTCGGCGTCGAGCGTGAACGGGTCGAAGCCGGTGACCAGGATCTTGCGGGCGCCCGGGGTGAAGCGGGTGCTGGTGATGCCGCGGGAGGCGTACTCGAACGAGCGGATGAGGCTGTCGCGTTCCGTCGTGCCGAGGCCGAAGGCGGGCTGCCACTGGCGCAGGGCGAGGGCCATCGAGATGCGCGCCCAGTACAGGCCGCGGTCGTCGGTGGACGGCAGGGCGTCGGCGCCGTGCGGTGCCTGCTGCGCGCGGCGGGTCGCCGTACGCCACAGGGCCTCGCCGTGGGTGCGTACGAGGGCTGTGGCGGCCTGGTGGTTGGGGACACGGCACAGCAGTTGCGTGAACAGGTCGACCTGGCGGTCGAAGCCTGAGCGACGGAGGATCTCGGCAGGCACCGACGGGCCACCGTTGATGCCCCGGCTGAGCCGCTGCTCTTCCACGGTCCCGACGATCGACTGATCCAGGCATCCGGTAACGGGTCCGCCGCGGAGGGCGGGTGCGGTGTCGGGGAGCGCGTGGGCAACGGGTGCACCGGACAGGACCGCGGTCAGCGCCAGGGCGCCGGCGACCAGGGAACGGTGGAATGAGCTGGGGCGGAGTCTCATAAGGGCTGTCTATCAGATTTCCGCCCGCGATCCGAGAGATCCTCACCGTTCTGGGTACTGCAGACTGTATGCAATCTGTTACGGTCGGACCGACGGCCCCGCCCCGCCGTCCGCGCGTGAGGAGATCCGCTGATGAATGTCCTGTCCCGCCGCCACGTCCTCACCGTCGCCGGAGCCATTCTGGGCGCTGCTCTGGGCGCCGCTGCTCTGGCCGGATGCGCGGACGCCACCGGCGATCAGTCCGGTGCTGCTTCGCCTGATGCCGGGACACAACCGCCGACCGGCGCGCTGGTTGCTGATGGCAAACAGGCGCTGGCCCGGCTGAAGGCAGGTAATGCGCGCTTCGTCGCCGCTCAGGATCAGAAGCTCGACGAGGGCATCGCCCGCCGGATCGCCGTCAGCAAAGGCCAGCAGCCGTTCGCCACCGTCCTTGGCTGCGTCGACTCCCGGGTGCCGATCGAGCTCGTCTTCGACCAGGGCCTCGGCGACCTGGTCGTCGTACGGAGTGCGGGCGGGGCGTTGGACCACTCGGTCATCGGCAGCCTGGAGTTCGGGGTAGCCGAACTCCACACCCCGCTGCTCCTGGTGCTCGGCCACCAGCGGTGCGGCGCCGTCACCGCTGCGATGAACGCCGTCGACTCGGCGCACCGCACGTCCGACTACGGCGACATCGACTACGTGATCGGAGCCTTGACCCCAGCAGTCCACCAGGCGCGAGGCAAGCCCGGCGACCGCCTCACCAACGCGATCCGGACCAACGTCGACCTGACACTGGCCAAGCTCCGCCGGTCACCGGTCATCGCCCCGCTCGAGAAGGCAGGCAGACTCACGCTCGCCGGCGCCTACTACGAGCTCGACACCGGCAAGGTCATCCTGAGTTGATCAGTCGATCTGGGTGAGGTGGCCGTTGTCGACGTCGTACATGAAGCCGCCGACCAGGATCTCGTCGCCGATCAGCGGGTGTTCGCGGACGGCGGCGACGTCGCGGCGCAGGGCCTCGTGCTGGTCGGGGATGACCGAGATCGGCAGGTAGCCGGCCGGCTTGCCCGCGGCCAGTTCGACCTTGGCGCGCAGGTCGTCCTCGGACATCGCGGCCATCGCGCAGCGGGTGTGCGGGATGATCATGATCCGGCGGACACCGAGCAGCTGGACGCCGAGCACCAGGCCGGTCATCGTGACCTCGGTGACCCGGCCGCCGGCCGACCGCAGGACCTTCGCGTCACCGGGCTTCAGGCCGAGCATCTCCAACGGAGGGATCCGCGAGTCCATACAGGTGACCACGCCGATCCCGGCATGGGCGATCCCGTCGAACCCGCCGTAGTGGAAGTCGGCGGCGTACTCGGCGTTGGCGGCGAGCAGGTCGTCGAAGCCGCCGCTCATCGCACGGGTCCTGACAGGGGAGTACCGGCTTGCAGGACAGACATGGCGAATGCTTCCTTTCCGCAGGAGTCAGGACGGGGTGGATCAGCTGGTGCACTGGTGACCGGCACGGTCCACGACCGGCCGTCGACGTGCTGGACCGTGACGGTGTCGGCGTGCTCGCCGACGACGCGCAGGGCGTCCAGGGCGAGCTCCCCGGTGAGTTCGCGGACGGCGACCTCGGCGGCCTGACCGCGTTTGGTCCACGTCGACCGACCGCGCAGCCCGGTCAGCACGGTCTCGCCACGGTCGGCCGCGGCGAGCACCTCGACCGCCGTGTCGACCGTGAGATGCCCGTGCATGGTGCCGGCCGGGAGGTACGTCGCGGTCGGCGCGAACCGGTGACCGCCGAGGTGATTGGCTTCCCACACCCGCCCCGGTGCCCGCTCGGCCAGACCCGACACGAGCGGCCGGCCGAGGATGGCGCAGCACTCGTCGCGCTTGCCGTTGGTACAGACCAGCACGATCGGCGCGTCGAGAGGCGCGAGCGCAGGCAGTGACGCGGCCACCGCCGTACGGTCACCGCGTGCGACCGCGCCGAGATCGAGGGCGGCCAGCTCGGACGGGTCCGCGACCTGTCCGCCGAGCAGCCAGCTGCGGCCCGGGATCGTCGAGGCCACGAATACCTGGTGCGACCGCTCGACCGAGTCGGCGTGCCGGCCGGGGGAGCGGATCAGGCCGAACCGGACGTCGACCTTCTTGCACTTGTCGTCGAACGATCCGCCGAACACGGGATCGAGGTGACTCTGCGTCGGCGCCTTCGCACCCCACGGGCCGGGCTGCTCGACGACGACCCACCCGGTTGCGACCACCGCCGTGCCCGGCAACGGCTCCTGCAGCACCCGACAGAACGTCGAGCACAGGCCGGAGGCTGGTGCGGGGGTCACAGCATTAAGGTACGCGACCTGAGACGGCTGTCCCTCATGATGATCATCATGTGTGCGCTCTGCCACGTCGGCCGAGCAGCAGGACGCCCAGCACGGCCGCGAGGAACGCACAGACCGCCGCGCCGGCGAAGATCGCGTGAACTTGTGAAACGGCGGCGTCGCGCAGCGCGTCCACGAACGGGCGGCAGTTGCCGGGGGAGTCGGGGCACAGTTCGTTCGGCGATTTGATGCCTTCGGCAATCGCGTAGTAGCGGCGCAGGCCGATCGCGGTCAGCGCCGAGACGCCGACGAGCATGCCGACCATCCGTGCGACCACCACGAGCGCGCTGACCAGGCCGTGGCTGTCGGCGGGCGTCGCGCCGAGCATCGCGGTATTGACCGGCGACAAGGCCAGCCCGAAACCGAAACCACAGAGGAGCAGGACGACGGTCGCCGGCCAGTGATCGAGCGCCGTACGGCTCCAGAACGCCATCACCACGAACATGGCCCCGGACACCGCGAGACCGCCGCCCGTGATCAGCCCGAGCCCGTACCGCCGCGTCAACCACCCACCGACGACCGCACCGACCGGCAGCGCGATCAGAAACCGCAACAGCACCAACGCTGCGGCCAACTGCCCGCCGCCCTGCGTGGTGCGAGCGAACACCGGTACGTCGACCAGCGCCGCGATCAGCGCGCAGCCGACCAGAAAGCTGACCACCAACGCACCCCAGGCGGGACGACCGCCGAGCAGTCCACGCGGCACGATCGCAGCCGTCGTACGCCGTTGCCACAGCGCGAACGCGGCCGCGAACACCGCGGCAGCGACGAGCAACCACGGCCCTGCGGGCGACATCAGCTCCCGCTCGGGATCGGCGGTCGCGAAGGCCAACACGACACCGGCCAGCGCCAGCGCGAGCAGCACTGCGCCCACCAGGTCGACCCGTGAGAGCACCTCCGTCAGATGACCACGAGAGCGCCGCAGGACGAGTACGAGCCAGAGCAGCGCGAGCGCCAGCGTGGCGAGTCCGATCGGCGTGAGCAGCCGGGACGTGCCGGTGAAGGGTACGAACGGCAGGCCGAGCGTCACCCCTGAGGCGAGTCGATCAGGCGCGGTGAGCGTCAGACCGAGAGCGATACAGGCGAGCAGCCCGACCACTCCGGAGACCCGTGGCCGCCAGCGGCCGCGGAGCAGGAGCGCGAGGACGACCGCGACCACCAGATTCAGCCAGAAGATGTAGCGCCAGTCGGCCACGGCGAGTACGGCGGCACCGAGCAGCGGGCCGAGCACCGAGCCCAGCTCCTGCACCGCTCCGACCACGCCCAACGGCAACCCGCGTCGCTCCGCCGGCCACAGGTCCGCGACCAGCGCCAGCGTGGCGGGCACCAACCCGCCACCACCGACCCCCTGGAGAAACCGACCGGTTACCACCAGCGACAGGTCGTAGGCGCCGGCCGTGATCAACGACCCGACCGCGAACAGCAACAGCGCCCCGACGAGCACCGGCGTCCGCCCGGCGACGTCCGCGATCCGGCCGATCAGCGGCAGGACCGCGATGTACCCGAGCAGGAACCCCGAGATGATCGGCGCCGCCCGCTGCAACTCGTCCGCCGACAGCCCGACCCCGGACATCATGTCCGGCAGCGCGAGCACCACGACGTACGTGTCCGCCGCCGCGAACGCGACAGCGACGGACGCCAGCGTGAGACGGGTCCTCGCCGTGCTCACGGCTTGGTGATCTCGACCTTCTCGCCGTACTTGTCCAGGGTGACGTCGTAGCTGCTGGTCGCGCCGGAGTAGAACGGGCCCGTGATGGTCGCGGAGACCAGCTGCTTGGTGTCCTTGTCGATCTTGAAGGTGCTCGGGAAGTCCTGGTCGGCGGGTGCCTTCGGGAAAATGCCCTGCAACGACTTGCCCTGGACGGATCCGGTGACCTCGGTGAGGACCTTGGACCCCTCGCGGGTCTCGCCCTTCACCTTCGGGTCCTTCAGGCCCGGCAGGACCGCGGTCAGGCCCTTCGCGGGATCGAGCAGGACCGCCGGGTCCGGCGCGCCGAGCCCACTCAGCTGCGACGGTGTGAGCTCGATGAACGCCGGCGCGAACGACACCTTCGCGTAGACCTTGCTCCCGACCGCCACGACGTCGGCGTCGATCGGCGAACCGGACGACCGGACCGTCAGCTTGCCCTTGAACGCGGGTGCATGGGTCGCGACGCCGTCACCGCTGGCGAGCGTCTGCGCGTTGTCCGGCAGATCGCGCCCGGTCAGCACGATGTGCACGCTGGCGGCCTCGTCGATGGTCTTCTTGGCGTCGGTCAGCAGCGCGACCGCGTCACCACCGGACTGGCCGCCGCCGCCCGATTCCTTCTTGTCGGTGCAGCCCGCCACCGCGAGTACGACGATCGCGCCGAGCGCGAGCACTCTCTTCACAGAGTCAGCCTGCCAGATCGGAAGCGCACGCAGCGATCGGCTGCGCCACGGGTACGCCGGAGCCGTCGCGCCGCGGGTCGACCGGCGGCAGCTCCACCGGTGCGCCGCTGCTCGCGCTGGCCTTCACCGGCGCGGTGCCGATGTACCCGAGCAGGAGCCCGTCCTCGCCTTTCAGCAGCCGCTGGCAACGCACGCCGCCGGTCCCGCGGCCCTTGCCCGGGTACTCGCTGAACGGCGTCACCTTCACGGCGCCGACCTCGGTCCCCGGCAGCGCCGACGACGAGCCGGCGATCGTCACGACCTGTGCCTCGCGCGCGGGGTCGACGGCGCCGAAGAAGACCACCTTCGCCTTCGCGCCGAGCCGCACGCCGACCATACCGCCCGCGGTCCGGCCCTGCGGCCGCACGGCCGACGCCGGGAAGTGCAGCAGCTGAGCCTCCGACGTGATGAAGCAGAGCTCCTCCTCGCCGGTGGTCAGCTCGACCGCACCGACGACCTCGTCGCCGTCCTTCAGCCCGACGATCTCCCACGAGTCGCGGTTGCTCAGGTGGTCCGGCACGACCCGCTTCACGACGCCGCCGGCCGTACCGAGCGCGACACCGACCGAATCCGGATCCATCGTGGTCAGCGCCAGCGCCCGCTCACCCGGCTCCAGCGACACGAACTCCGCGATCGGCGCACCGCCCTGCAGGTTCGGCGCGTTCGCGGTCGTCGGCACGGCGGGCAGGTCGAGCGACTCGAGCCGGATCAACCGGCCCGCGCTGGTGACCAGGCCGTACTGCCCGCGGGCGGTGCTCTTGATCGCGGACACGATCGCGTCGTGCTTCGCGCGCGACTCGCTGGGGCCGAACGGCTCCACGCCGTTGGTCCGGGCGAGCAGCCCGGTCGAGCTCATCAGGATCCAGCACGGGTCGTCGCTGACCTCGAGCGGCACGGCGGCCGTCTTGGCCGCGCCGGACGACTCCAGCAGCACGGTCCGCCGCGGCGTCCCGTACGTCTTGGCGACCTCGGCGAGCTCGTCGGAGACCATCTTCCGGAGCAGCGCCGGGTCCTCGATGATCGCGGTCAGCGCCTCGATCTCGCGCTCCAGCTCGCCCTTCTCGGTCTCCAGCTCGAGCTTCGAGAACTTGGTCAGCCGGCGCAGCGGCATGTCCAGGATGTAGTTCGCCTGGATCTCGGACAGGTCGTAGATCTCGATCAGCCGGGACCGGGCCGCGGCGGAGTCGTCGCTGCTGCGGATGACCTGGATGACCTCGTCGATGTCCAGGATCGCGATCAGCAGGCCGTCGACGATGTGCAGCCGGTCCTGGGCCTTCTTCCGGCGGAACTCGCTGCGCCGCCGGGTGACGTCGTACCGGTGCTCGAGGTAGACCTCCAGCAGCTCCTTGAGGCCGAGCGTGCGCGGCTGTCCCTCGACCAGGCAGACGTTGTTGACGTGGAACGCGTCCTCGAGCGGGGTCAGCTTGTACAGCTGCTCGAGCAGCGCCTCCGGGACGAACCCGTTCTTGACCTCGATCACCAGCTGGGTGCCGTGCGTACGGTCGGTGAGGTCCTTGATGTCCGCGATGCCCTGGAGCTTCTTGCTCTGCACCAGGGTCTTGATCTTCTCGATCACCTTCTCCGGGCCGACCGAGTACGGCAGCTCGGTGACCACGATGCCCTTGCGGCGCGGGGTGACGTTCTCGATCCGGGCCGTGGCGCGCATCTTGAAGCTGCCGCGGCCGGTCGCGTACGCGTCCTTGATGCCCTCCAGGCCGACGATCTTGCCGCCGGTCGGCAGGTCCGGGCCGGGGATGAACCGCATCAGGTCGTCGAGGTCCGCGGCCGGCGTCTTGATCAGGTGCCGCAGCGCCTGGATCACCTCGACCAGGTTGTGCGGGGCCATGTTGGTGGCCATCCCGACCGCGATCCCGGCGGCGCCGTTGACCAGCAGATTCGGGAAGGCGGCCGGCAGCACGTACGGCTCGGTCTCCTGGCCGTCGTAGTTCGGCTTGAAGTCGACGACGTCCTCGTCCAGGCCGGTCGTCATCGCCATCGCGGGCGGCGCCATCCGGCACTCGGTGTACCGCATCGCGGCCGGGCCGTCGTCGAGAGACCCGAAGTTCCCGTGGCCGTCGATCAGGGGCACCCGCATCGACCACGGCTGCGCGGTCCGGACCAGGGCGTCGTAGATCGCGCCGTCGCCGTGCGGGTGGTACTTACCCATCACCTCACCGACGACGCGGGCCGACTTCACGTGGCCGCGGTCCGGGCGGATGTTGTTCTCCGCCATCGAGAACAGGATCCGCCGCTGGACCGGCTTCAGCCCGTCCCGCGCGTCCGGCAGCGCCCGGGAGTAGATCACCGAGTAGGCGTACTCCAGGTAGCTGGTGCGCATCTCGTCGGAGACGTCGATGTCGAGGATGTGCTCCTCGAAGTCCTCGGGTTCGGCGGTGCTGGTACGGCGTGCCATGCGGGTCTACGAACTCCTCGATCAAGCGGTCCGGCGCCGCGACGGTCGGCGCCAGGCCCATTGTCCCTGGTGAACGGCGGTTTGCCCGGCCACGACCCGCCCGGCGTCCGATCTCCGGCCGCTTCGCGGTCTAGTCCACCTCTGGTCGTACGTCGTCGCGGCCAGAGCGGACCCTACCGCCAGGGTCGGACAAGAATGACACCGCTGACGTTCAGACCCTCGCGTGCTACGCAGCCGCTAGCCTCGTCGCGGTGCTCCTCAGACGCGTCTGCTCCGCGCGCTCCCACCGCCCCCCGCTTGGCGCGGTGCATTTGTTTCCGGCTGGCGCCGTGAGTTGCGGGCTGCCGCCCGCGTGTTCGCGCTGCCGCGCGGGCGGGCGCCGCATGGGCGGGCACGCTGGTTCGCGGCGTGCAGCGGGTGAGTCCGTCGGCGCATGGTCCGGGAGCGATGCCGGTTGCTACGCCGCCGACTGGATGTCCGGCCGGAGCAGGCTGCGCACCGCCCCGGCTCGGGATGGGACGGGCTGCGTCGCGGGGTATCTCGTGTGCGGGTCGGATGTGCTGCACGCCGCCGGAGGCGGCCAATAGGACTGCCGCCGCGGAGCGGTGTCCTTAGCTCATGGCCCCGTGAGCGGAACGCGCTGCGAGCTTGGGCGGGACGTAGTCGCAGCCCACGGTCCGCGGGGGCCGGGGGTGCTTCGCCATCGCCTGGTGTCGGCGCGGCACATGCTGCGCACCGCCCCGGCTCGGGATGGGACGGGCTGCTTCGCGGGGTATCTCGTGTGCGGGTCGGATGTGCTGCACGCCGCCGGAGGCGGCCAATAGGACTGCCGCCGCGGAGCGGTGTCCTTAGCTCTTGGCCCCGTGAGCGGAACGCGCCGTTGAGCTTGGGCGGGACGTAGTCGCTTCGCACGGTCCGGGAGGGGTGGGCTACGTCGCCGTCGGCCATGTCTGGGTGGGACATGCTGCGCAGCTCGGGATGGGTCGGGCCGCTTCGCGGGTTACCTCGTGTGTGGGTCGGATGCGCTGCACGCCGCCGGAGGCGGCCAAAAGGACAGCCGCCGCGAAGCGGTGTCCTTTGGTCACTCGGCTGCTGCGGCGGGTTGTGAGCGGCGGAGGATGTAGGTGGTCGGGGCCAGCGCGGAGCCTACGGTGAGGGTCAGGCACAGGGCTCCGATGCTCAGGAGTACGCCCCACGGGACCGTGACTGGTACGTCGGGCACGCCTGCGGTCATCGCGTGACGGATGAGGACGCCGACGGCGATGGTGATCGTGGTTCCGAGGCTCAGGGCGACCGCGCCGACCAGGGCCGACTCCCAGAGGACCATCCGCCGGATCTGTGCCGGCGTGGCGCCGAGCAGCCGTGATGTGACGAACTCCTGCCGGCGCTGCAGGCTGCCCATCAGCAGCGTGTTGGCGATCGCGATGGCGCTGTAGAGCGCCGCCGGGCCGAGGAGCATGACCAGCCCGAGCTGGTTGCCTTTCCGTACGCCGACGGTCTGCTCGGCCTCCCAGTCGACCGCCGGCTGGGCGCCGGGGATCCGTCGTACGAGCTCGGCCGGATCGGCGCCGTCGGCCGGCAGGACGAAGCTGCGCTCGACCTTGGCGCCCGGGGAATGCGCGCGGGCCACGTCGAGCGGGATCAGGAACGACGGGTTCACCCCGAACGCGTCCTTCACGACCGCGACCACGCGGAGCTTCACCTGCGCGCGGTCGAGGAACACGACCGGGACCTCGTCGCCGACCCGATACCCCTCGAACCCCGACATCTCTTTGCTGACGGCAACGGTGTTCCCGGACAGCTTCCCGAGGTCGCCCGACAGCACACTCAGGTCCCGCGTCTGCGAGGCGATCGCCGGATCGATCCCCTCCGCGTCCTCGAGCTGCGCGTAGTCCGTCGCCACCCGCACCATCTGCACGGGCAGCCCGGCATCCACGGCCTTCACTCCAGGGGTATCAGCAGGTACCGCTCCGGTGACGACGATCGGAGCCCGAACAGCGTCCCGGATCGTCGCCCCGGCGCTGTCCGCGGCGAAGCTGAGGCTCAGCACCATCGAGCCGGCGATGGCGGAGATCGCCAGGATGGGCGCGGCGAGCGAGGCGCTGCGCCTGGGGGCGGCGAGCACGTTGCTCCGCGCCAACCGCCCCGACACCTGCGTCCACGCGACCAGCGGCACCGACCAGACCCGCGCCACCACCGGTACGACGAGCGGCGCGAGCAGAGTCAGCGCGATGACGAGAACCATCGGCGTGAACATCGCGAGCGGTACGGCGCCCTCGCCGCTCGACGGCCGGATCAGGGTCAGCATCGTGATCGCGCCGGCCAGGAACAGCAGCCCGAGCACGATCCGCACCGGCCCGATCCGCGGCGGCTCCAGCGCGGCCTCGCGCAGCGCGTCGACCGGCGCGACCCGCGACGCCCGCCGGGCCGCCGAACGGGCGCCGAGCATCGCGACCAGCAACCCGGCGCCGACCGCGATCGCGAGCGGGACCCACGGCGACGCCGGCTCCAGCTTCACCGGCGCCAGGTCGGTGTACGACGCCTTGCTGAGCAGCAGCGGTGTCGCGAGCTGGGCGAAGAACGCCCCGGTCAGCGACGCGGCGAGCGCGACGACGAGGGCCTCACCGAGCACCATCCGGCGGATCTGCCGCGGGGTCGCGCCGATCAGTCGCAGCAGCCCGAGCTCCCGTCGCCGCGACGCGACGGCGAACGCGAACGTGCTGGCGATCACGAAGATCGTGATGAACCCGCAGAGCGTCCCGACCATGCTGAGCACGGTCTGCAGACCGGACACGTCCGCGTCCGACAGCGGCACCTTCACCCGCTGCGGCGCCGTACCGTCGCCGCCGAGCGTGGTGACCGCGATACTCGCCGACGCCGGCCCGCGGTACGCGATCGTCGCGGCGGTAGCGGTCGCGGCCAGCCCGAGCAGGAACACCCCGACGGCGAGCGCGACGAACGATCCGGCGTACAAGGACCAGTTCCGGCGGACGGTCTGCCGGCTGAGCGAGAACATCATCTCTCCAGGTCGCTCATCGCGGCCGCGATCTGCGCGGGGGTGGCCCGGTCGAGGTGGCCGGCGAGCAGTCCGTCGGACAGGAACAGCACGCGCTCGGCGTACGCCGCCGCGACCGGGTCGTGGGTGACCATCACCACGGTCTGCCCGGCCCGGTCGGTTGCCTCGCGCAACAGCCCGAGGACCTGGCGGCTGGTGCCGCTGTCGAGCGCGCCGGTCGGCTCGTCGGCGAAGAACACCGACGGCCGGGTGATCAGCGCCCGCGCGATGGCGACGCGCTGCTGCTGGCCGCCCGACAACTCGGCCGGTCGCCGCTTCGCCTTCCCGTCCAGGCCGACCTGCTCCAGCACCCGCAGTACGTCGTTGCGCGCCGGGCGGCGGCCGGTCAGGCGCAGCGGCAGGGCCACGTTGTCGTACACGGTCAGTGACGGCAGCAGGTTGTACGCCTGGAACACGAACCCCATCTCGGCCCGGCGCAGCTTCGTGAGCTCGACCTCGTTCAGCCCGAGCAAAGTGATCCCGTTGAGTACGACGGTGCCCGTGGTCGGCTGGTCGAGCCCGGCCGCGCACTGCAGCAGCGTCGACTTGCCGGAGCCGGACGGGCCCATCACGGCGGTGAACGAGCCCCGCGCGAAGTGGTACGTCACGCCGCGCAGCGCATCGACCGCTCCGGCCTTGGAACGGTACGTCTTGGTGATTCCGTCGAGCACCAGAGCGGGCGGCTCCATCGGCGCGACGGCGGTGTACATGGGCGCGGTAGCGGTCATGGTGCCAGCCAACCGCCGTACGACGCTTCGCGCCCTGGCCTGCGCGGGAGACCTGGAGTAGCGCGCACGCTACCGCCCGGCGGACAGTCGTCGCCCTAGGGTTGGGGCATGACCGTGTGGGCCGCGTTGGCGTCGCCGCGCTACCTGATCTCCTCGTGGCCGTGGCGGAGCTATGCGTACCTGTTCACCTCCGTGCCCATGGGCGCGCTGTCGATCGTGGTCCTGGTCGGGCTGGCCGGGCTGAGCGCGCTGCTGAGCCCGATCCTGATCGGGATCCTGATGCTCGCGGCGTTCCCGCTGATCGGCGCGGCGATCGGATGGGTGGAGCGGCGGCGGGCCGGGCTGATGCTGCTCGACGGCATCAGCAGCCCGCACGCGACGCTGCCGGCCGGCCTGACGTCCCGGGCGAAGCTGGCCTTCCGCCGGCGCGAGCAGGCGTCGATGCGGGCCCTCGGCTACGCGTTCGTGCTCGGTACGGTCGTCTGGCCGCTGAGCGCGGCGTTCGCCGGGATCAGCGCCACCGTTCTCGTGACGACGCTCGCCGCCCCGGTCATCGCGGACGGGGACCAGATGGGGATGGGGCCGTGGACGATGGACACGGCGGGGGAGGGTCTGCTGTTCCTGGTCCTGTTCGGACCGGTGTTCTACGTCGTCAGCTCGTACCTGCTGGGGGTGATCGCCGGCGCCGAGGCGTCGCTCGCGAAGGCGATGCTCGGACCGCGGCAGGAAGAGCTGCAGCGCAATCTCGCCGAGCTGCGCCGCTCCCGGCTGGACCTGGTCGACGCGTTCGAGACCGAACGGGTGCGGATCGAGCGGCACCTGCACGACGGCGTACAGCAGCGGCTGGTCGGGCTCACGATGACGCTCGGGCTGGCCGAGCTCGACCTGCCCGACGGTGAAGGGCGGCGCCTGGTGGTGAAGGCGCACGCCGAGGCCGAGGCGGCGCTGGCGGACCTGCGGGCAGCGGTACGGGGCATTCACCCGCGGGTGCTGGTCGACCACGGACTCGAGGCCGCCGTCCAGGAGGTGGCCGACCGGATGCCGCTGCCGGTGACGCTGCAGCTGTCGATCCCGACGCGGCTGCCCGGGCCGATCGAGGCCGCGGCGTACTTCGTCGTCAGCGAGGCACTGGCGAACGTCGCCAAACACGCCCAGGCGTCGACGTGCGAGGTCTCCGGCCGGGTGGACCGCGACCGGCTCGTCATCACCGTCCAGGACAACGGTGTGGGTGGTGCGCGGCTGGGCGCGGGGACCGGCCTGACCGGGCTCGTGACCCGGTTGGACGCCCTGGGAGGCACACTCGACGTCGACAGCCCACCCGGTGGGCCGACCCGACTGAGAATGGAGTGCCCGTGCCGACTCGGCGATTGAGCATCGTGCTGGCTGAAGACTCGCTGCTCCTGCGAGAAGGCCTCGCCAGCATCCTGGATCGCGCGGGACACGAGGTGCGGGACACCGTGGGGGACGCCGACACGCTGCTGGCCGTCGTACGGAAAGAGCCGCCCGACGTCGTGATCACCGACGTCCGGATGCCGCCCGGGCACAGCGACGAAGGGCTGCGCGCGGCCGCCGCGATCCGGGCCGAGCTGCCCGCGATCGGCATCCTCGTACTGTCCCAGTACGTCGCCGACGCCTACCTCTCGTCGTTGCTCGAGACAACGACCGGCGGCATCGGGTACCTGCTGAAGGACCGGGTCGGCCATGTCGCGGAGTTCCTCGAGTCGCTGGACCGGGTCGCGGACGGCGGAACCGTGGTCGACCCCGAGGTGGTCCGGCAGCTGCTCGCCCGCCGGCGCAACGACGGGCCGCTGTCCGCGCTCACGCCGCGCGAGCTCGAGGTGCTCGCGCTGATGGCCGAAGGACGGGTGAACGCCTCGATCGCCGAGCAGCTCGTGGTCAGCGAGGCCGCCGTCCGCAAACACGTCGGCAACATCTTCGCGAAGCTGCAGCTGGATGATGGACTGGACCGGCGCGTGTCGGCGGTACTGACCTACCTGAGGGGCTAGTGATGGACGAGGCGATCCGGAAGATCCTGGCCGGGTGCGACACCTGGGCCGTGGTGGGGCTGTCGAACAACACCAGCCGGGCGGCGTACGGCGTGGCGCGGTTCCTGCAGGGGCACGGGAAGCGGATCGTGCCGGTGCATCCGGCCGCGGAGACGGTGCACGGCGAGCAGGGGTACGCGTCGCTCGCCGAGATCCCGTTCGCGGTGGACTGCGTGGACGTGTTCGTCCGGTCCGAGCTGGCCGGGCCGATCGCGGACCAGGCGGTGGGAATCAACGCGCGGGCGGTGTGGTTCCAGCTGGATGTAGTGGATCAGGACGCCTACGCACGGACGACGGCCGCGGGTCTCACGATGGTGATGGATCGCTGCCCGGCGATCGAGTGGGGACGTCTCGGCCCCACCTGACACCGACCAGCTGAAGGGCACCGATGTTCACGATCGACACCTCCACCGGCTTCGGCAAGCGCATCACGCGGCAGCTCGACGACGAACGGATCGTCTGGCTGACCACCGTGGCCCGGTCGGGTACGCCGGCGCCGACGCCGGTGTGGTTCCTCTGGCATCACGACGAGCTGCTGATCAGCAGCCAGCCGGACAAGGCGAAGCTGCGCAACATCGCCGCCCATCCGCAGGTCTCGGTCAACTTCAACGCCACGCACACCGGCGGCGACGTCGGCGTGATCTCCGGTACGGCGGTGATCGACGCGGCTCCGATCAGCGGCGATGCGCTGGCGGCGTACAACGCGAAGTACGCGGCGGACATCGCCGGCCTCGGAATGACTCCGGACCAGTTCCACGCCGACTACGCGGTGCTGATCCGGATCACTCCCGAGAAACTGCGCGGTTTCTAGTTGAGATAGCCCTCGACGGTGTCGCCCGACCGGGCCTGGGCGTCGTCGGGGTTCTCGCCGAACTCGCGCTTCGCGCGGCGCTGCCGGAGCAGGTCCCAGCACTGGTCCAGCTCGACCTCGAGCGCCCGGAGCCGGGCCTGCTCGTCGGTGTTGTCGACCTGCCCCTTGGCGTGCTTGGAGCGCAGCTCGTGCTCCTCGGACACCAGGTCGTCGATCCGGCTGAAGATGCTCTTGTCGTCGCTCATGGGGAAACCGTACGCCCGTCCGGAAGGGCCGAGCGCGACAGGAGCTCGGTCAGCACCAGGATCGCCAGCGCCTCGGCCGCGACCAGCCCGATCAGCACGACGAGCTGGAGCGCGGCCGCCTGCGTCGGAGAGGCACCGCCGAGAACCATGCCGACGAAGGCGCCGGGCAGCGTCACGAGCCCGACGGTCCGGGTCTGGTCGAGCGCGGGCAGCAAGGCGTCACCCGCGACCGGGCCGGCCACCAGCTTGAACGCGTCGGGCTGCAGCAGCCCGATCGACAGGCCCGCCTCGAACTCGCCGTACCGGTTGCCGTACTCGCTGAGCACCCGGCGGCCGGCGAGCGTGGTCGCGGTCATCGCCCCGCCGACGACGATGCCGCCCATCGGCAGGATGCTCGCCGGGTTCCGCGGCACGACCCCGGGCAGGATCAGCAGCAGCAGGACGACGAACGCGCCGCTGCCGATCGACGCCGCGCAGTACGCCCACTGCCGCGGGATGCGCACGGTGTGCTGGATCCGCCGGGTGCTCGTGACCGTCGCGACCACGAACATCAGCAGCACGAACGCGATCGCGCCGAGCGTGTGCTGCAGCGCGACACCCACCACCGCCCCGACCGCGGCGAGCTGCACGACCGCGCGCAACGCCGCCGTGACGATGCCCTTGTCGTGCCGGAGCCCGGCGTACCGCGAGGCGCCGACACCGATCGCGATCAGCAGCGGCAGGACGACGACGGCGGCCCAGCCGAGCCCGGTGTGGAAGGACACTTACCGGAAGTCGGACTCGTCGTACGTCTGACCGCCGGTACCGCTCTCGACCTTGGCCGCCTCGTCCGCGCGCAGCTCGACCCGGCGGATCTTCCCCGAGATCGTCTTCGGCAGCTCGGCGAACTCGAGCCTCCGGATCCGCTTGTACGGCGCCAGGTGCGCACGGCAGAACGCGAGGATCTCGCCGGCCAGCTCCCGGGACGGCTCGTGCCCGGCCGCGAGCACGACGTACGCCTTCGGCACGGCGAGCCGGACCGGGTCCGGCGACGGTACGACGGCGGCCTCGGCGACCGCCGGGTGCTCGATCAGCACCGACTCCAGCTCGAACGGCGAGATGCGGTAGTCGCTGGCCTTGAACACGTCGTCGGAGCGCCCGACGTAGGTGATGTAGCCGTCCACGTCCCGGCTCGCGACGTCGCCGGTGTGGTAGTACCCGTTGCGCATCACCTCGGCGGTGAGCTCGTGCGCGTCGCGGTAGCCGCGCATCAGCGGGACCGGCGCGGGCGCCAGCTCGATGCAGATCTCGCCGTCGTCACCGATCTCGTCGGTCGACGGGTCGATCAGCGCGATCCGGTACCCGGGCAGCGGGCGGCCCATCGAGCCGAGCTTCACCGGCTGGCCGGGCGGGTTGCCGATCTGGGCGGTCGTCTCGGTCTGGCCGTACCCGTCGCGGATGGTGACGTCCCACGCGGCGCGGACCTGCTCGATCACCTCGGGGTTCAGCGGCTCGCCGGCCGAGATGCACTCACGGATCCGGACCTCGGCCGCGGACAGGTCGGCCTGGATCAGCATCCGCCACACCGTCGGCGGCGCGCAGAACGTGGTCACGCCGTACTCCTGAAGCACCTGCAGCATCTTCTCGGCGTTGAAGCGCGTGTAGTTGTACAGGAAGACCGTCGCCCCGGCGTTCCAGGGAGCGAAGACGTTGCTCCACGAGTGCTTGGCCCAGCCGGGCGAGGAGACGTTCAGGTGGACGTCGCCGGGCTGCAGACCGATCCAGAACATCGTCGAGAGGTGGCCGATCGGGTAGCTCACCTGCGTGTGCTCGACCAGCTTCGGCTGGCTCGTCGTACCGGAGGTGAAGTACAGCAGCAGCGAGTCGTCGGCCGCGGTGTCGACCTCGGGGACCGGGCCGTCGTACGTCTGCGAGTCGGCGAAGTCCAGCCAGCCCTCGGCGGGCTCGCCGACGGCCACCCGGATGCAGTGGTCCGCGATCCCGGCGTACCGGCCGGCGTCGGCGCCGCTGGTGACCACGGCCCGGACGTTGCCGCGGGAGATCCGGTCCGCGAGGTCGGCGTCGGTGAGCAGCGTGGTCGCGGGGATCATCACGGCCCCCGCACGGATGCAGCCGAGCATGGTCTCCCACAGCTCGACCTGGTTGCCGAGCACGATGAGAACCCGGTCGCCCGGCCGCAGCCCCGCCTCGGTCAGCCAGCCGGCCACCTGTCGGGACCGCTCGGCCATCTCGGCGTACGTCCGCCCGTTGACCTCGCCGTCCTCCTCGACGATCGTCAGCGCGGCGACCTCGGGCTGCTCGACAGCCAGCGCGTCGAACCAGTCGCGCGCCCAGTTGAACCGCTCGAACGCCGGCCACCTGAAGTCCCGGTACGCCGTCTCGTAGTCATCGCGATGCGCCACCAGGAAGTCCCGCGCTTCCCGAAACTCCCGGGTGACCTCCGAAGTGCTCTGCTCCGTCGCCATGCGACGCACACTACCCATTCAGGGCGAGGACGGCGCCTGTCACCACGAGTGGCGTCAGGATCAGGCCGCGCCACAGGAACGACCACCAGGAGATGTCCACCCGGGCGGCGTCGCAGCGGGCTCGCCACAGGAGGGTGGCGAGTGAGCCCCACAGTGTGAGCA
This sequence comes from Kribbella sp. NPDC003557, assembly GCF_040610805.1. Lineage (NCBI taxonomy): Bacteria > Bacillati > Actinomycetota > Actinomycetes > Propionibacteriales > Kribbellaceae > Kribbella > Kribbella sp. NPDC003557. The sequence continues at coordinate 426,667 of NZ_JBEXMY010000006.1, read as the reverse complement.
GGCAGCCGCAGTTGACGCCGATGAGCAGGGCGAGCATGCGGTGGGGGCTGTCCGAGGCGACGGGCTCCATGGCGAGGTACGCCGGGAGGTTGTCGAACAGGTTCGCACCGAGCGCGGCGGTGGCGCTCAGTCGTAGCTCGGAGGTGGTCCCGGCCACCCACCGCAGGACGGCCTCGAGCCCGTGCGAGCTCAGGAACCCGACCACGGTGAACAGCACCACGACGGTGCCGACCAGCTTGAACGGGATCAGCGACCACCTGAGTACGCTGCGCCGCCGGACCGCGAACAGGACGACCAGCACGACCGCCCCGATGCTCGCAGGCCAGGCGACCTCGACGCCCGAGACGAACGCCGGCCCGAGCAGCAGACACACGGCCGCGGCGCCCCAGAACAGCACCTTGTCCTCGACCGCGGGGGTCGGCGGAACGATGTACCGGCGCGGCAGGTCGCGGTGGAACAGCACCGCGAGGACCGCCACGGTGATCACGATCGCGGCGATGGCCGGGCGCCAGCTCACGGACAGGTAGCTGACGTCGAACTGGCGGAACGGGTGGAGGGCCAGCAGGTTCGTGAGGTTGGACACCGGCAGCAGGAGCGACGCCGTGCCGGCCAGCCAGACGGTGGTGAACGCGAAGAGCTTCGGCGGGATGTCGAGCTGGCGGGCCATCGACAGCACGACAGGCGTCAGCAGCACCGCGCAGGTGTCGAGGGACAGCACGATCGTGAGGCCCGTTGCGAGCGCGACGACGAGCAGCCAGAGCCGCCAGACCCGGCCGCGCGCGAGGTGTGCGGCCTCGCGGGCAGCGACGTCGAACACCTTGGCCTGGTCGGCCAGCTCGGCGATGACGGTCACAGCGATCAGGAACACCAGCACGGGTGCGATCCGCTCGACCAAATTCATCACCTCCACCGGTCGGGTTTGAGTACGCTTGCACGGTGCCGGACCAGTATGACCAGCAGCTGCCGGACGGCTATCCGGCGGAGTACGAGGCCGACGTCGTCCTGCGGGACGGCGCGACCGCGCACCTGCGCCCGATCGCCCCGGCCGACGCCGGTCTGCTGGTGGCGTTCTACGCCCGGGTGTCCGAACAGTCGAAGTACTACCGCTTCTTCGCCCCGTATCCCGAACTGTCCGAGCGGGATGTGGCGAGGTTCACGCAGGTCGACTACCACCAGCGCCTGGCCCTGATCGTGACCGTCGGTGACGAGATGATCGGCGTCGGCCGCTACGAGGGCACCGGCCGCCGGACCGCGGAGGTCGCGTTCCTGATCGAGGACGCGCACCAGGGCCGCGGGCTCGGCCAGTTGCTGCTCGAGCACCTCGCCCAGGCCGCCCGCGAGAACGGCATCCACCGGTTCGTCGCCGAGGTGCTGCCGGACAACCGGAAGATGATCACGGTCTTCACCGAGGCCGGCTACAAGGTCGCCCGGGAGTTCGAGGACGGCGTGATCATGGTCGAGTTCGACATCGCGCCGACCGACACGTCGTTCGGCGTGATGCAGGCCCGCGAGCAGCGCTCGGAGGCGTTGTCGATCGCGCGGCTGCTGACGCCGCAGAGCGTCGCCGTGATCGGTGCGAGCCGCCGCGAAGGCACGATCGGCAACGCGCTGCTGCGCAACCTCCGCGACGGCGGGTTCCCGGGCCGGCTGTACGCGGTCAACACCGACACGAAGGCCGACGAGATCGAGGGCGTTCCGGCGTACCCGACGATCCGGGAGGTCGAGGGCACGGTCGACCTCGCGGTGGTCGCGGTCAAGGCCGAGATGGTCGCCGACGTCGTTCTGGACTGTGCCGCCAAGGGGGTGCGCGGGCTGGTCGTGGTGTCGAGCGGGTTCGCGGAGATCGGCGACGAGGGGCGGAAACGGCAGCGGTACCTGGTCGGCCTGGCGCGGTCGTACGGCATGCGGGTGATCGGGCCGAACGCGCTCGGCCTCATCAACACCGCGAGCGGCGTCTCGCTGAACGCGACGCTGTCGCCGCTGATGCCGAGCAAGGGCCGGGTGGCGTTCTTCTGCCAGTCCGGCGCGCTCGGCGTACCGATCCTGGCCGACATGGTCGGTCGTGGCCTGGGCCTGTCGAGCTTCGTCTCGGCCGGCAACCGGGCCGACGTGTCGGGCAACGACCTGATGCAGTTCTGGTACTCCGACGAGGCCACCGAGGTCGTCCTGCTCTACCTGGAGTCGCTCGGCAACCCGCGGAAGTTCAGCCGGGTGTCGCGGCGGCTGGCCGGCCGCAAGCCGGTGATCGCGCTGAAGTCGGGCCGGGCGACGCAGGGCGTTCCGGTCGGGCAGCTGGTCCGGCGCAGCCAGTTGCCGCCGGCCACGATCGAGTCGATGTTCCGGCAGAGCGGCCTGATCGGCGTGGACACCACCGGCGAGCTGTTCGACGTCGCCCAGTTGCTCGCGCACCAGCCGCTGCCGAAGGGCCGCCGGGTCGCGATCGTCTCGAACTCCGACGCGCTGACCCTGCTCGCGCTCGACACCATGGCCGGCTGCGGCCTGGACGTCGCGGGGGAGCCGCGGAACCTGAGCCCGGACGCGACCGCGTCGGACTTCGGACTCGCGCTGTCGGACGTGTTCGCCGACGACAAGGTGCACTCGGTCGTGGTGATCTACACGCCGCCGGTGCAGTCCAACGGCGGCGAGGTCGCCCAGGTGCTCGCCGCGGCCGCCGCGGGCTCGGACAAGCCGGTGGTGTCGACGTTCCTCGCCTCCCGCAGCGTGCCCGAGGAGCTGCGGGTGCCGGACGAGGACGGCGGCGCGGCGCGGGGCTCGATCCCGTCGTTCCTGAACCCGCAGTACGCCGTGGGCGCACTGGCGAAGGCGACGCAGTACGCCGAGTGGCGGCGCCGCTCGGACAGCCGGATCCCGGACCTGCCGGAGATCGACACCGCCGGGGGAGAGGACTTCGTCGCGGAGTTCCTGCAGCGGCACCCGGGCGGCGCGGACCTCGACGACGCCGACCGGCAGCGGCTGCTGAGCTTCTACGGGATCTCGGTGCTGCCCGCGTTCCCGGTGCTGAGCGCGGACGAGGCCGTCGACCGGGCCGCGGACCTCGGGTTCGAGGTGATCCTGAAGGCGACCGCGGAGCAGTGGCGGATGCGGCCGGACCTGGCCGACATCTGGCGGCACATCCACGACGAGGACGACATGCGCGCGGCCTGGGCGGAGATGACGCAGACCTTCGGGGTCGCCGCGGATCCGGGGCGGGCGCAGTTCGTCGTCCAGAAGATGGCGCCGCCCGGGGTGCCGGTGGTGATCTCGACGATCGAGGACGTGTCCTTCGGGCCGGTGGTGACGTTCGGCCTGTCCGGCGTGGCCACGGACCTGCTCGGCGACCGGTCGTACCGGATGCCGCCGCTGACCACGCGGGACGCGGCCGAGATGGTCCGCGAGGTGAAGGCGGCCCCACTGCTGTACGGCTACCGCGGCTCGGACCCCGTGGACATCTCCGCCATCGAGAACCTCCTGCACCGGGTCTCACGCCTCACGCTGGACCTGGAAGAGGTCGTCCGGCTGGACCTCCGCTCGGTCCTCGTCTCCGCCCAGGGTGCAACTGTCCTGGACACCCGCGTCCGCATCGCTCCCAACGAAAAGCCAAGACAGGACACCCCCGCCCGCCGTCTCACCTGACGCGACGCCCGCCGCCACCTGGCAGAGGAACTGGGGGCCTGAGACAGGAAGCGGCTACCTGAGACCTGCAATAACAGGTCCCCGCCTACCGCATGTTGTCTCAGGTTTGCGAGGGGCGGGTGTAGATGCTGTTCTCGCGGGTGAGCAGCCGGGCGTCGACCAGGCCTCGGCGCAGGGCCGCGTGGTCCGGGTGGCGGCGGTTGAGGATCTCGTTGACCTCGGACTCGGGGTAGACGCGGCCGGCCTCGAAGTCCTGCACGATGTACTCGAGCACGATCCGGTACTTGTCCGGGAACGTGGGGAAATGCGTCAACCGCCCGTCCCGGACGAACGACTTGAGTACGTTGTCCCGGGCCGGGTCGGGATCGAGCGGCACCCACTCCGGCCGGCTCTCCCGGACGGCGTCCTTGAACGCGCCCTCGTCCGCCGTGAAGCCGTCCCGGCTCGCCGCGATCAGCCCGCCCTTGGTCAGCCGCTGCAACGCCTTCACCACGACCGGCGCGGCGAGTCCCGTGCTCCCGGCCACCTGCTCGGGAGTGGTGGCGCCGAGGACGATCGCGGAGTACGTCCGCAACCTCGACGGTTCGGCCAGCAGACCACAGAGCTGATCGGCGTTCATGTCCTCACGCTAATGCGGCCCGCAACCGGATTTAGGATCGTCCGCATGCAACCTGGTCCGCACAACGCGATCACCGATGTCCCCGGAATCCTGGTCGGCCAGGTCGAGCGCGTCGACCCGCCGTACCTCACCGGTACGACGGTCGTCCACGCGCCCGGCACGGCCGTCGCCGGGGTCGACGTCCGGGGCGGCGCGCCCGGCACCCGCGAGACCGACCTGCTCGCCCCGGTGAACTCCAACGGCGGCGTCAACGCGATCGTCCTGACCGGCGGCAGCGCGTACGGGCTCGACACCGCCGGCAGCGTGATGCGCCGGCTGGAGGAGCGCGGCGAGGGCGTCCGCGTCGGCCAGGGCGAGTACGACGTGGTGCCGATCGTCCCGGCCGCGGTGATCTTCGACCTTGCCCGCGGCGGCGACTTCAAGGCCCGCCCGGAGCCGTCCTGGGGCGCCGACGCGCTGGACGCGGCCACCGACGGGCCAGTTGCCCTCGGCAACCACGGCGCCGGGGCCGGGGCCCGGGCCCGGTCACTGAAGGGCGGCGTCGGCTCCGCGAGCGTCCGGCTCGACGACGGTACGACGGTCGGCGCGCTGGTGATCGTGAACGCGGCCGGCTCCACGGTGGATGCCGACGGCAACCTGTACGGCGCCCGCCTCGGCCTCGGCGCCGAGTTCGCCCACCTGCGCACGCCGGTCGAGCCGCCGCCGCCCGCCGCGCCCGGCCGCAACCTGATCCCGGGCCCCTCGATGAACACCGTGATCGCGGTCCTGGCCACCGACGTACCGCTGGACAAGGCCGCCGCCCGACGGATGGCGATGGTCGCGCACGACGGCCTGGCCCGGGCGATCGACCCGATCCACACACTGGTCGACGGCGACAGCATCTTCGCGCTCTCGACCGGGCCCGCGGGCGAGCCGCGGTTGGGCGTGACCGATCCGACCGCGCTCGGCCAGCTGGAGACCGTGTTCGCCGCCGGCGCGCGGACCCTGTCGCGGGCGATCGTGCACGCGATGCTGAACGCCGAGTCGGTGCAGACCCCGGCCGGCGCGATCCCGAGCTACCGCGACGCCTACCCGTCGGCGTTCCGGACCGACTGACGTACGACCTGAGTCGTACGCCCGGCCGTCGAAAGGAGCCGGAAGGCGACCGCAAGACCGGTCCGCGGGCCGACGCTCGCCGGCTCCGTTCCCGGAAGGCTCTGGGGTATGAACCTTCAGAGTCCCCAGGTTGTGTTGAGTGGCCACGGCTTGGTCAAGTACTACGGCAGCGTGGTCGGCCTGGCCGGTGTTGACGTCGCCGTCCGGTCCGGCGAGGCGCTCGCGGTGATGGGCCCTAGCGGCAACGGCAAGACGACCCTGCTGCATGTTCTCGCCGGCATCCTCACGCCGGACCAGGGCGAGGTCTGGCTGGGCGGTGAACGTGTCGACCAGCTGAACGACGCGGCCCGGACGGTACTGCGCCGCCGTCGCCTCGGCTTCGTGTTCCAGGACAACCAGCTGCTCGCCGAGCTCCCCGCGGACGAGAACGTCGCGCTTCCGCTCATGGTGGACGGCATGGGCCGGCGCGAGGCGATCGGACGGGCGCGGACGACGCTCGCCCAAGTGGGACTGGCCGCCGAGGCAGGCCGCCGGCCGGGTGAGTTGTCCGGCGGCCAGGCGCAGCGGGTCGCCATCGCACGGGCCCTGGTCGGCGAGCCGCAGGTGGTCTTCGCCGACGAGCCGACCGGCGCACTGGACGCCGCGACCGGCTCCCAGGTCATCGACCTGCTCGTCGGCGCGGCCACCTACCGCGGCGCCGCGGTAGTGGTCGTCACCCACGACAACGCTGTAGCCGCCCGCTGCCACCGAGCCCTCCACATCGTCGACGGCCGCGTCAGCCCCACCACCAGCCCCACCACCAGCGCCCCACCCGCCCCTGCACGCACAACCCTCCAGACCGGTGGGCAACCCCCGAACTGGAGGGTTGCCCCCTCGGATTCTGAGGGGGCAACCCTCCAGGCGAGGGGGCAAGGGCCGGAGACGGGAGCGGTGCGATGAACCCGATGACGGAGCTGGGATTACGGTTCGTACGTCGGCCGGGCCCGGGTGGTCGGGCTGCAAACCTGGCCGCGTTCGGCGCGACCGCGGTGGTGGCGCTGCTCGTGACGTTCCTGATCGCCGGCTCGCTGGGGCTGTCGCAGCGGTCGGAGCGGATCGGGTGGCGGAGCGCGGACAAGGCCGACCCTGCGACCGCGGTCGGCATGCTGGACCTCGACGACGAGCAGCGCGTCGACGGCCACCGCCTGAGCGTTCTCGAGCTGGCCACGCTGAAGCCGAACGAGCTGCCGCCCCCGCCCGGCCTGGACCACACGCCCAAGACCGGAGAGGTCTTCGTGTCGCCCGAGGTCGCCAAGCACTGGCCCAGCCTCCGCAAGCAGTACGGCGACCTGGACCAGCCGACCGGTGTGATCAGCGCCAAGGGCCTGTCGTCGCCGGAGGAGTTCATTGTCATCCGCGGCGTCGACGCGATCCCGGCTGACGAGCACCCGCAGTACGTGAGCAGCTGGAACGAGAAGGTCTGGGACAGCCGCATGCTCGGTCTGCTGATCGCGGTCGCGTTCGGCATCACGCTGGTGCTGTTCCCGATCCTCAGCCTCGTCGGACAGGCCGCCGGTGTCGCAGCGAAGCGTCGCGAGCACCGACTGGCCGCGCTACGTCTTGCCGGCGCCACTCGGACTCAGGTCCTCTGGCTGAGCGCAGTAGAACAAGCCGTGCTCGGTCTGGCCGGTGCGGTCGTCGGTCTGATCGGCTACACAGTCCTGAGCCCGCTGATCGCGCAGATCCCGCTTGGCGGTGGTCGCTGGTACGTCGGCGACATCACGGCCCAGTGGTGGACCGTGCTCGTCGTACTCGCCGCCGTGCCTGTCCTTTCAGTGATCAGCGCGCTTATCGGTCTTGGACGCGTCAGCATCACGCCGCTGGGCGTCGTGCGCGGCCAGACGCGCAAGGGCCTGAGCGTGCTTCGCCTGGGGCTTCTTGTCATCGGTCCGGTGATCCTGGCGTACTACGGGATGCAGGCGGCTGTACTGCCGTTGCTGATCGGCGTGGGGTTCGCAGCGCTCGCCGTACGTGTCATCGGGCCGTGGGCGGTGCAACTGGTCGGCAAGGCGATGGCCAAGGCAGCCAACGGCCCGGTGATGTTGTTGGCCGGCCGGCGTTTGGTCGACGACCCGAAGGGCGCCTTCCGGCCCGTGGCCGCGCTGGTGCTGTCCGGTTTCGTCACCGGCTTCATCTCGGTGTTCATGCCGCCCGGTGAGGACGACCCGAGCTTCAACGACATGCGGATCGGCGTTGCGTTGCTGCTGTCGCTGGTGTTCCTGACCGTGGCCGCCTCGACGGCCGCGGGCGCGGTCGGTACGGCGCTGGACCAGGCGGCTCCCGCACGGGCGTTGCGGCGCTCGGGTGTGCCGCTGTCGGTGATCGAGCGGGCCGCTCGCGTGGCGGCCGTCGTACCGGTCGTCGGCGTCGGTCTGCCGGTCGTCGGCTTCGGAGCCTTGTGCGGACTGGCGTTGAGCGGCGGGAAGGTGCTCACCTCGGGGAGTTCCGGCGTACTGCTGCTGCTCGGGCAGGTCGTCGCGGGCCTCGTCCTGGTCACGCTCGCCGGCGCCGCCGGTGCACCGGTCCTGCGGAAGGCAAGTGCGAACTGATCGCGGTTGTCCACAGGTGCAGGTGTTGGGTGAACCGCTCCGGGGCACGGTCGTGCAAGGATGAGGGCATGCGTGACCTGAATGCACCGGAGCTCACCGATGCGTCCGCCGACCTGCGCGAGGCGATCGATCGGTGCGGCTACTACCCCGACGTGGTGACCGACTCGCTCGAGGTGGCGATCGCCGGCGAGCCGATCCGGGCCTACGTGCTGCAGCACGAGCCGACGTTCGACCGGGACGAGGTCCGGCGGCACATCACGATCCTGGCGCTCACCCCGACCCGGCTGATCGTCGGCCACACCGACGAGCACGCCGCCGACGAGCTGATCCGCGCGCCGTATGCGTCGACCTCGACCGAGGCGATCCCGCTGCACCGGGTGAACGCCGTCGTCGTCAACCGCGTCGTGCCGAACCCGGCCGGTTACGCCACCGGCAAGGCGGACCCGGCGGTGGCCGGCAGCGGCGAGGTGGTGCTGACCATCGGCTGGGGCATGGTCAACCGGATCGACCTGGAGCCCGCCGTCTGCGCGGATCCGAACTGCGAGGCCGACCACGGTTACACCGGCTCCGTCGCCGCCGACGACATCTCGCTGCGGATCAGCGCCGCGGCCGACGGCCCGGCCGGCATCCAGCAGGTGCTCGAGTTCGCGAAGGCTCTCTCGTTCGCGACCAGCAGGTAGTGCCGTGATCCTGCCGGTCGACCCGCAGTACGGCGGTGGCGCGCTCGCCGACGTCCTGCCGTCGGTGGCCGGCGCGCTGTCGGTGCCCGGCGAGACGAACCAGCTCGACCTGCCACCCGCCGCGCGGTATGCCGTCATGCTCCTGGACGGCCTCGGTTGGAACCTGCTCAAGCGGTACGGCGACGCCGCGCCGTACCTGTCGTCACTAATGCCCGCGGGCCGCAGCCTGACGGCCGGCGTACCGTCGACAACCGCCGTCAGCCTGACGAGCCTCGGCACCGGGTTGCCGCCGGGCGCACACGGCATCGTCGGGTACACGTCGATCGTCCCGGAGAGCGGCGCGCTGCTGAACGCGCTGGCCTGGGACGCTCCGGTGGATCCGCGCCGCTGGCAGCCGCACGGGACGGTCTTCGATCGCGCCGCGGCGGCGGGCGTCGCCACGCGCAACGTGAGCAAGGCGCGGTTCGAGACGTCCGGGCTGACGGCCGCCGCGTTCCGGGGGAGTGCGCACCGGGGCGCCGACACGATCGAGGACCGTCTGGACGCGACCCGGTTCGCGAGCCGGGAGGGCCGCTCGTCGCTCGTGTACGTGTACGACTCGCAGCTGGACTACATCGGCCACCAGCAGGGCTGCGACTCGTGGCAGTGGCAGAAGGAGCTGACCGCGGCCGACACGTTCGCGCAGCAGATCCGCTCGGCGCTGCCCCGGGACGCGGTGCTGGTCGTCGTCGCCGACCACGGCATGATCGACGTTGCTCCCGAGCACCGCGTGGACCTGGACCTGGAGCCCGCACTGACCGAGGGCGTGTCGCTCGTCGGTGGCGAGTCGCGTTTCCGGCACCTGTACTGCGTTCCCGGCGCCGAGGCCGACGTGCTCGCCGTCTACCGGGAGCGGCTCGGCGACAAGGCACTCGTCCTGCCGCGGTCCGAGGCGATCGCGCGCGGCTGGTTCGGCCCGCTCGTCGAGGACCGCGTCACGCCCCGGCTCGGCGACGTGATCGTCGCTACCCTCGGCCCCGTCGCACTCGTCGCCAGTCGCCGCTACCCGCAGGAGGCCGGCCTGATCGGCCTGCACGGCTCGCTGACCCCTGACGAGATGGAGATCCCGCTTCTCGTCGACCCGGGATACTAGCCGCGGATCAGAAGCTCCAGACGTCCCAGAAGAAGCTCGTGCGGGCCGTCTTGGCCTCACCGTCGCGTGCGGTGACGGTGACCTTGTAGCGGCCGGCTCCGGGCGTCAGTACGCCGGTGATCCAGCCACGCTCCGGGTCGATGGACAGGCCGGGCGGCAGGCCGGTCGCCGAGTAGCTGATGTCGCCGGTACCACCGGTGCCCTTCATCAGCAGCGGGATCGCCGGGATACCGCCGACACCGAGTTGCTCCGACGGCTCGGTGATCGAGATCGCGCCCTGCGGCTGGGCGGCCGCGGCACCAACCGCCTCGGCGGCGTCGACGAGGCCCTCGCCGTAGTACGAGTTGTTGCCCGCGGAGCCGGAGCACTCACCGGACGCGGCCGGCGGGCAGGCGAGGTCGTTGGCCTGCTGGGCGAGCCGCGCGCGGACCTGGGCCGGCGTCAGCTTCGGGTCGACGCTGCGGAGCAGGGCCGCGACGCCCGCGACGTGCGGCGACGCCATCGACGTACCCTCGAGGATCTTGTAGCCGCCGCCGGGCACCGTCGAGTACACGGCCTGGCCCGGGGCGGCCAGGTTGATCTTGTTCTCGCCGAAGTTCGAGAAGGGCGACTTCGCGCTGGCCGGGTCGACCGAGGCGACCACGGTCACGTTCGGCAGCTCGGTCGGCAGGCTGATGCAGTCGTTGGTGACCTCGCGGTCCGTCGCGGTCGAGTCGTCGGGGCTGGACACGTCGTCGGTCTTGTTCGCGAGATCGTAGTCCTCATTGCCGGCCGCGGCGACGTTCACGACACCCTTGCTGTCCGAGTACGCGACGGAGCGGCGGACCGCCTCGCCGATCGCGTCCTGGTCCTTGTCGTTGGGGCAGTTGAACAGCCACGGGTCGACGTAGTAGCTGTTGTTGGTCACCGACACGCCCTTGTCGGCGGCGAACATGAACGCGCAGACCGTGTTCTCCGGGAAGAACAGTTGGCTGCCGGCCTCGGCCACGCGGATCGAGGAGATCTTCACGCCGGGCGCGACACCGACCATGCCGATCCCGTTCTTCGCGCCGGCGATCGTGCCCGCCACGTGCGTACCGTGCTCGCCGACCGGCCGCCACGACCCGGGGCGGGTGTCGAGCTTGCCGTATGCGCAGGACGCCGACTTGGTCGCGTCGAAGTTCGCCTTAAGGTCCGGGTGCAGGTCGTCCACGCCGGTGTCGAGCACGCCGACCGTGATGTCCTTGGAGCCCGGGTTCTTCGCCCAGGCACGGTCCGCCCCGATCTGGGTCATGTCCGCGCGGTCGGTCTCGGGCTGCGCCGTCGGCGTCTCCGGGACCGCGGGCGGGATCGCCGGGTTCGCGACGTCCGCGGGCAGGTCCGACGTCCGGGTCGCGCCGGCCTTCTGCACGCCGTCGACCCCGCGCAGCTTGTCCGCGAAGCCGGCCGCCGCCGAGTGCGCGACGATCACGCCGATCGCGTCGTAGGTCGCGTAGACCGTGCCGCCGTTCTGCGTGATCGCGCCGGTCACCTTGCCGGTCTGGCCGGGGTCGGTGATCACGAAGTACGCCCGCAGGCCCGCCTCGGACCGGACCGGCGCGGCACCGGCCGGAAGGGTGGCGGAGGCGACCGTCAACACGGCCGCGAGGACGACGAGCAGAGCTTTGCGCACGATCCATTCAAACTGAACCGGGGCTCAGAACCCAAGCCACCCCTCCGACACACCCCGGAGTGCGGAGCGGACCTCTGACTTGGCAGGATGTTCGCCCGTGGCGGAGCTCCTGTATTTCACCGGGACGATGGACTGCGGAAAGTCGACCCTGGCACTCCAGATGGATCACAACCACAAGGCTCGCGGGAGGCTCGGCAGGATCTTCACCAGTCACGACCGGGCGGGGGAGTCGGTGCTCTCGTCGCGGCTCGGCCTGTCCGCGGACGCGGTCGAGGTACGGACCGAGTTCGACTTCTGGGACTACGTCGTCGGCGAGCTGACCCGCGGCGGGCGGATCGACTACGTGGTGTGCGACGAGGCGCAGTTCTACAGCCCGTTGCAGATCGAGCAGCTCGCGCGGCTGGTCGACGAGCTGCAGATCGACGTGTTCTGCTTCGGCATCCTGACCGACTTCCGGGCGTCGCTGTTCCCGGGGTCGGCGCGGCTGGTCGAGCTCGCCGACCGGATGGAACTGCTCCAGGTCGAGGCGCTGTGCTGGTGCGGTGAACGTGCCACGCACAACGCCCGTACGATCGGTGGGGAGATGGTGACCGAGGGCGAGCAGTTGGTGGTGGGCGACATCGAGTCGCGGGACCACGAGGTCGCGTACGAGGTGCTCTGCCGCCGGCATCACCGCCGCCGTCTGACCCAGGCCCGCGCCCGGGCCACCCTGTCACCCGAAGTCCTGCCGTTCGGAGGAGCCGCGTCATGACCCCGTTGATCAGTGTTGACGAGCTGCGCGCACTGGACCCTCGTCCGGTGCTGGTCGACGTGACGTGGAACCTGGCCGGCCCGCCCGGCAAGGAGGCCTACGACGCCGGCCACCTCCCCGGGGCACACTTCGTCGACCTCGACACCGAGCTGGCCGCCCCACCCGGCCCCGGCCGCCACCCGTTGCCCACCGCAACCACAGTCACCGCCACCTTCGCCCGCCTGGGCATCACAACCCCCGACACCCCCGTAGTCGTCTACGACGCCGCCAACTCCACCGCCGCAGCCCGAGCCTGGTGGACCTTCCGCTACTTCGGCCTTACGAACGTCAGAGTCCTAAACGGCGGCAAAGCCGCCTGGCAGTCCACAGGCGGAAACCTAACAACCGAACCACCACCCGAACCGACACAAGCCTCTGCGACTGGCGCAACCACAGACTCCCCGGCTGGCGCGGGCACTGGCTCCCCGGCTGGCGCAACCACCGGCTCCGCGGCTGGCGCGGGCACTGGCTCCGCGGCTGGCGCAACCCCCGGCTCCGCGGCTGGGGCGGGCAGTGGCTCCGCGGCTGGGGCGGGCACCGGCTCTCCGGCTGGCGTGACGGCCGGCTCCGCGGCTGGGGCGGGCACCGGCTCCCCGGCTGGCGTGACGGCCGGCTCCGCGGCTGGGGCGACCGCCGAGTCCCCGGCGGGTTCTGGTGCTGCCGGGACCACCGACTTCCTGGCGGATTCCACGGGTGCTCCTGCCCCCAACACCGCCGGTGGCGACCGGACCACCAGCGATGTGCCCGGCGGTCTCATTGCGACTCCTGGGCATATTCCTGTTCTGGATGCTGACGGGGCTGCGGCGGTGGCTGCTAAGGGGGTTTTGCTGGATGCTCGGGCTCCGGAGAGGTTTGCTGGTGAGGTTGAGCCGATGGACCCGGTTGCCGGTCACATCCCAGGCGCGGTGAATGCCCCGACGACCGCGAACGTCGACGAGACCGGACACTTCCTCCCGGCCGACGACCTCCGCGCCCGGTTCGCCGCGCTCGGTGTGACCGCTGAGGCTGAGGTGGGCGTCTACTGCGGGTCAGGGGTGACCGCCGCGCACGAAGCGCTGGCCCTGGAAGCCGCCGGCATCCCAGCCACCGTCTACATCGGCAGCTGGTCCGAGTGGATCACCGACCCCACCCGCCCGGTGGCCACCGGCAACGACTGAACCGCTGCAGCTCGACAGGTAGTGCACCGGTGAGACGCCGTACGCAGCACTCGGATCACGCTCAGGTGCACTACCCGGCGGCCGACACCTCCTGTCGAGCTGCGGACAAATCACCAGTCGATAGAGCCGAGCCGGTCCTCGAACGTTCCGGTGGGTCCATCTGAGCCGATCGTCGCCAGGCGCACGAGCGAGTCGGTGCCTTCGGTGACGGTCAGCTGGCCCTTGTGCTGGTTCATGTCGGTGGCTGCGAACGTGTGCTTCGCGGTCTCGCCCGGGGTGACGGCGTTGATCCTGACATCCGGCAGCGCCTGCGCGTACCTGACCGTGATCATGTTCAGCGCCGCCTTGGACGAGCTGTACGCGAGCTCGTGCATCTTGGTCACCGGCTGATCCGGATCGAGCATCACGCCGAACGATCCGGCAGCACTCGACACCATCACGACGCGTGGGTTCTCCGACGCCCGCAGCAGCGGAAGGAACGCGTTCGTCACCCGCACAGGCCCGTACACATTCGCGTCGAACACCGCATGAAGCTCGTCGGCGGTCGTCTCCGACGGCGTGACCGCGTGACCGGGCGCCCCAGCGTTGTTCACCAGGACGTCGAGATGCTCGGTGTGCCCGCGGACGACCTCGAGCGCGGCAGCGACCGACGCGTCGGAGGTCACGTCCAGCTGGACGAGCACCACGTCCACACCGTCAGCGGCCAGCTTCTCAACGGCCTCCCGTCCGCGAGCCTCGTCGCGTGAACCGAGGAAGACCTTCCACCCGAGCCCCCCGAGCCGGCGAGCCGCCTCGTACCCGAGTCCTTTGTTCGCACCTGTGATGAGCACTGTTGTTGTCATGCCCAGGAGATGCCGCCGAGCCGCGCACTGTGACTACCGCCGGGCGTGAGCTGCACCACGGGTTTCGACCCTCCGTTCAAGGGTTGACGTCGCGGGGGAGACTGCGGGAAGGTGACGCAGAAATCGATTTCCCATCCACCGCCCCGTTGGGAGTCCTGATGATGATGAAGCGATCCACGTTCCTCCGGGCCGCGGTCGGCGCCGGCGTGCTGGCCGCCGTACCTACCCGGGCGCTCGGAAGCACCCAGGCCGTGCTGACCAACAAGGTGGCCGATCTGACCGGGCCAGGCCTCACCGACCGGTTCCGGATGGCGGCGACCGACCTCGGGATCCCGGCGCGGACGCCCGACGGGCGGCTGCTGTTCATGTTCGGCGACACGTTCGAGGAGGCCCGTGTCGGCGGGGGATGGTGGCGGTCGCCGGTCGCGCTGTGGTCGACGACCTCGGACCTGACCACCGGCGTGAAGTGGTCGGGCGCGGTCGGCGGGGCCGCCGCGCAGCAGCTGTGGGACTACCCGCACGACAACCCGACCTTCTCGACCGTGTTGCCATCGGACGTGATCACGATCGGCGGGTCGATGTACCTGCACGCCATGGTCAACAAGGGCCTCGGCAACGTGGTCTGGACCGAGATCTGGCGCTCGGACAACTCCGGCGCGAGCTGGTACCACACCGGCGCGAAGTTCGACCCGAACATCGACGGCGGGATGTTCCAGCTGCTCACCTGGGGGCTGGGCAACGACGGGTACGTGTACGTCTACTCGACCGGCTTCCAGCGCAACAAGCCGATCATCCTCAAGCGCGTCCGCGCCGAGCAGATCGCGAACCCGGCGGCGTACGAGCCGTGGGGGTACCGCGACGGGGTCTGGGCGTGGGGCAACCCGGCGACGCCGATCCTGACCGGCAGCTTCGGTGAAATGAGCCTGCGGCCGCTCGGCGGCAAGTGGGTGCTGACCTGGTTCAATGCCGGCGACTACCGGATCGACGGCATGATCATGGACACGCCGACGTCCAACCTCTACACGGCGTACCGGCAGACGCTGATCTACGGCGGCGCCTGGGGCTCCGAGGACGGCAACCACGTCGCCCAGCTGTACGGCGGCTACGTCATCCCCGGCTCGACCCTCTCGGACCTGCACCTCTCGGTCAGCCAGTGGAACACCGCCAACGGCTGGCCGTACCGCGTGATGCAGTTCCGCGTCCGCGGCTTCGGCTAGAGGTCGAGCACCATCGTGTCGGAGGTGCCGACGACGCCGACCTTGCGGAAGCCGAGGGACTCGTAGAGCCCGCGCGCCGGGTTGTCCGGGTCGACACTGAGCGAGAGCTGCGCGTACGACGCCGCGCGCGCCTGCGCGATGAGCTCCGTCAGAACGGCCCGAGCGACGCCTCGCCGGCGGAACGCGGCCGAGACCCCCAAGGTCAGCTCAGGAACGTCGTCAGCGATGTATCCGTAGCCGGGCCGGTCCGCGGTGAGCAAACGGCCCCAAGTCGCACCCGCGGGGGAGCCGTCGAGCTCCGCGATCACGCCGAAGTCGCTCGCACGCGGCCAGTCGGCGAGATACCGCCACGCGTGGTCGTCGCCCCGCGCCTTCTCCTCGTCGTACCAGGGCGACCCGTCCCAGTTGCACGCCTCGAGCAACATCTCGGTCAGGAACGGAAGGTCGGCAGCGGTCGCCGCGCGCAGATGCATGCCCCCATCCTTCCCGCCGCCGTCGGGGACCTCCACCGGATTACCGCCGGTGCGCCGCGAAACCGTTACCGCAAAAGTCGGCAGCAAGGTCTTGAGTTAGTAACACGCTTGGTTTAACTTACTCGGGACCTGGCCGGTGTGTGGCTCAGAGCACATCGGCGGCATCCGGAAACCTGAGGAGTTCCGATGACGAGAGTGAGCAGGTGGGGCCGGTACGGCACGGTGCTGGGTGTCGCCGGGCTGATGCTCGCGGCGGCCGGCTGTGCCAAGGCGACGGATCCGTCGTCGTCCGGCGGCGCGGGCGGGGCCGGTGGTGAGATCGACGAGAAGGCGCCGGTCACGATCACGATCGGCGACCGCCCGACCCCTGACAAGCCGAACGACATCAAGGCGTTCGAGCAGAAGATCAAGGACTTCACGGCGAAGAACCCGAACATCACGGTGAAGTCGACCGAGACCAAGTGGGAGGCGCAGACCTTCCAGGCCCAGGTGGCCGGCGGGACGCTGCCGACGGTGATGAACATCAGCTTCACCGAGCCGGCCAACATGATCCCGAACAAGCAACTCCCGGACATCACCGACGAGCTGAAGCTGGTCGACCTGACCAAGGACCTGAACCCGAACGTGCTGAAGATCGTCCAGGACGCGAACGGGCGGATCTACGGCGTCCCGATCGACGTGTTCTCGGTCGGGCTGGCCTACAACCGGGCGCTGTTCACGCAGGCCGGTCTGGACCCGGACAAGCCGCCGACGACCTGGGACGAGGTCCGGCAGTACGCCAAGCAGATCGCCGAGAAGACCGGCAAGGCCGGCTACGCGCAGCTGACCACGAACAACACCGGCGGCTGGATGCTGACCACGATGACGTACAGCATGGGCGGCACCGTCGAGAGCCAGGACGGGAAGAAGAGCACGTTCAACGACGCGCCGACCAAGAAGGCGCTGCAGCTGCTCAAGGACATGCGCTGGACCGACAACTCGATGGGCAGCAACTTCCTCTACAACCAGGAGGAGATCCGGCAGGACTTCGCGGCCGGGAAGATCGGCATGGTCCTGCAGGCGCCGGACGCCTACGACATGAGCGTGAAGAACTTCGGCATGAAGCCCGCCGACTTCGGTGAGGGCGCGCTGCCGCAGGACGGCGGCCCGCACGGCACGCTGACCGGCGGTTCGCTGAAGATGATCAGCCCGAAGGCGACCAAGAACGAGGTCGTCGCGGCGCTGAAATGGATCAAGTTCGACCAGTTCGACAAGTACACGACCGAGGCGCTGGCCGTGCAGGACGCGAAGACCACGATCGCGGACAAGGGCTTCGTGGGCCGGCCGGGCATCACGCCGTTGAGCCAGGAGACGTACGACCAGTACAACAAGTGGCGCGAGCCGTACGTGAATGTCCCGGTCAAGCAGTTCCAGGGCTACATCGACTCGACGACGAGCCTGAAGCTGCTGCCCGAGCCGTCGAACAAGGGCCAGGAGGTCTACTCGCTGCTCGACCCGGTGGTCCAGCAGGTGCTGACCAAGAAGGACGCGGACATCGACAAGCTGGTGAGCGACGCCGCCTCGAAGATCGACGCCCGCCTGGCGCGGTAGCCCCATGTTCCAGCAAAGAAGGCAGAAGTCCGGCCGGAGTGTTACCACCTGGTACCGCTCCGGCGGGCTCAGCGCCGTCCTGTTCGCCGTGCCCCTGGTACTGATCTTCCTGTACTTCTCCTGGGGCCCGATCGTCCGCGGCCTGGTGCTCAGCTTCCAGAAGAACAACCTCGTCCAGGCCCCGGAGTGGGTCGGGATGGCGAACTTCAGCTACGTGCTGACCGACCCGCAGCTCCCGCAGGCCGCGCTCAACACGCTGTACTTCGCCTTCCTGGCTCTGGTCTTCGGCTTCCCGGTGCCGCTGTTCCTGGCCGTGTTCATCAGCGAGCTGCGCCGCACCGGTTGGCTCTACAACGTGCTGTCGTACCTGCCGGCCGTCGTCCCGCCGGTGGCCGCGATCCTGCTGTGGAAGTTCTTCTACGACCCGAGTACGACGGGGGTGTTCAACTCGATCCTCGGCTGGTTCGGGATCGGGCCGTTCGCCTGGCTGAACTCGCAGACGCTGGCGATGCCGGCGATCGTGCTCGAGGCGACCTGGGCCGGCGCGGGCGCCACGTCGATCATCTACCTGGCGGCGCTGACCGGCGTCCGTACCGAGCTGTACGAGGCGGCCGAGCTGGACGGGTCGGGGATCTGGAGCCGCGTCTGGCACGTCACGCTGCCGCAGATCCGCGGAATCATCCTGATCATGATGCTGCTGCAGCTGATCGGGACGTTCCAGGTGTTCACCGAGCCGTTCCTGTTCACCGGCGGCGGCCCGAACAACGCCACGATGTCGATCCTGCTGCTGATCTACCGGTACGCGTTCATCAACGGCGACTTCGGCGCCGCGACCGCCCTCAGCGTGCTGCTCGCCGGGGTGCTGTGCGTGCTGTCGGTCGTCTACCACTTCGTCACCCGCCGCTGGAGCACGACATGACCGCTGACAATTCTTCGGAACGCGGAATCATCTCCTTCGCCGACCGGAAAGTTTCGGCGGTCCGCTACGGGTTGCCGGCCATCCAGGTCCTGCTGTTCATTGGCGTGGTGATCGCCGGCGTCGGACCCCTGCTGTGGCTGCTGAAGTCCGGTGTCTCGACCAGCCAGGACATCCTCCGCGGCCCGATGCAGCTGTGGCCGTCCGGCATCCAGCTGCAGAACATCCCGGACGCCTGGAACCGCGTGCAGATCGGCGCGTACCTGGGCAACACCGCGTTCATCGCGATCGGCTCGATGATCTCGACGCTGTTCGTGTGTACGACGGGCGCCTTCGTGCTGAGCATCCTGCGGCCGAAGTGGGGACCGATCGTCACCGGCGCCGTGCTCGCGACGCTGTTCCTGCCCGGTGTGATCTCGCTGGTGCCGCTCTATATGACGGTGCTGAAGCTGCCGGTGCTCGGGATCAGCCTGCAGAACACGTTCTGGGCGGTCTGGCTGCCGCAGGCGGCCGGCGCGTTCAACGTGCTGGTGATGAAGCGGTACTTCGACTCGATCCCGCGCGAGCTGATCGAGGCGGCCCGGATCGACGGCGCGAGCAACCTGAGGCTGTTCACGGCGCTGATCCTGCCGCTGTCGAAGCCGATCGTCGGAGTGGTCGCCCTGCTGACCGTGATCGGCTCGTGGAAGGATTACCTCTGGCCGTTGCTGGTGCTGCCGGATCCACGGCTGCAGCCGATCTCGGTCGCCCTGCCACGGGTGGCCAAGACCACAGAGATCTCCCTGCAGATGAGCGCCCTGTTCCTCGCGGTGCTGATACCTGTGGTGCTGTTCTTGTTGTTCCAGAAACAGTTCCTGCGTGGGGTGGGAATGGCCGGAGGTATCAAGGAGTGAGTGAACTGAACGGCCGGCGCGTGCTGGTCACGGGGGCCGCCGGGCGGATCGGGATGACGACGGTCGAGCACCTGAACGCGTTGGGTGCGAAGGTGACCGCGTTGAGCAACGTCGAGCACCCGGACCTGAAGGCGGACCGGGTGCTGATCGGCGACACCCGGTCCGAGACCGACGTCGCGCACGCGCTGGAGGGCGCGGAGTACGTCGTCCACCTGGCGGCGCTCCCGCACCCGTCGGCCGGTACGCCGTACGAGGTGTACACGATCAACGTGGTGTCGACGTTCAACGTGCTGGCCCAGGCCGGTGCCCTCGGCATCGACCGGGCCGTGATCGCGAGCAGCATCAACGCGACCGGCGTACCGTTCAATCCGCACGAGATCCGGCCGCCGTACTTCCCGTGGGACGAGCAGGCGGCCAGTGACGTCGGCGACGCGTACTCGCTGTCGAAGCAGAACGACGAGAACACCGCGCGGATGGCGTGGCGGCGGTGGGGGATCGACGTGGTCGCGTTCCGGTTCCCGCACGTGAACTCGCCGGACGTGCTGCAGGAGATGTCCGGCCACGCCCGCAAGCATCCCGCCGCCGGATTGCGGGAGGCGTGGAGCTACCTGGACACCCGGGACGCGGCGTACGCCGTCGAGCTCGGGCTGACCGCGCCGCTGTCGGGCGCGCACACCTTCTTCGTGACCGCGAGCACCACGGTCGCGCCGTACCTGACCGAGGACCTGCTGGACGCGTACGCGCCGGACGTGCCGAGGTCGCGCTCGTTCGCCGGGCGCGAGGTGCCGATCGACCTGACCGCCGTACGGACCGTGCTGGGCTTCGAGGCCCGGCACGAACTGGACCTGCCAACCCTGACTCTGGAGCCCTGAATGCCCTCGAACTTCGACCAGCCGTGGATTCCGCGGGACGACATCCGGATCCGTGAGGTGAAGGCGATCGTCACCGCCCCGCAAGGGATCCCGCTGGTGGTCGTGAAGATCGACACCACCGAGCCGGGCCTGTACGGGCTCGGCTGCGCGACGTTCACGCAGCGCTGGAAGGCGGTGCAGACGTTCGTCGACGAGCACCTGGCGCGGCTGCTCGTCGGCCGCTACCCGGGTGACATCGGCGACCTCACGCGGCTCGCGTCGTACTCGGGCTACTGGCGCGGCGGACCGGTCACGAACAACGCGGTCTCCGGTATCGACCAGGCGCTCTGGGACATCGCCGGCAAGCGGGCCGGGATGCCGGTGTACGAGCTGCTCGGCGGCAAGGTCCGCGCCGCGGCCGACACCTACATCCACGCCAGCGGCAAGACCATCGAGGACACGATCGACCACGCGCAGAAGCTGATCGCGCAGGGCTGGCGGCACATCCGGCTGCAGGTCTCCACGCCGGGCGGCGGCGGGTACGGCGCTCCGCAGGTGCCGACGCTCTACCCGGACGCGCCGTACCGCAACGGCTGGTCCGCGCGCGACTACCTCCGGACGACGCCGGAGCTGTTCGCCGAAGCCCGGCAGGCGCTGCCGGACAACATCGAGCTGCTCCACGACGTGCACTCGCGGCTGACGCCCAAGGAAGCCGTCATGCTGGCGCGGGCGCTCGAGCCGTACGGGCTGTTCTTCCTCGAGGACGTGCTGCCCCCGGAGCACTGGGACCGGCTGCCCGAGGTGCGGGCGGCGTCGCCGGTGCCGCTGGCGGTCGGCGAACTGACCACGTCGATGACGGATGCCGTCCGGCTGATCCGCGACCACGGCGTCGACTTCATCCGGTCGCACGTGTCCGACATCGGCGGCCTCACCCCGGCACGGAAGCTGGCCGACCTCGCCGAGCTGTCCGGCGTCCGGACGGCCTGGCACGGGCCGGGCGACACGTCGCCGATCGGTGCGGCGGCGAACGTGGCGCTGGACGTCACTTCTGTTGCCTTCGGCATCCAGGAGGGGCACATCTACAACGAGGCGACCTACGAGGTGTTCCCCGGCACGCTGCGGATCGAGGACGGCTGGCTGCGGCCGAACGAGGCGCCCGGCTGGGGTATCGACGTCGACCTGGAGGCGGCGGCCCGTTATCCGGCGGAGTTGTCCGGTCACGACGAGTGGGCGGCCGGCGTCCGGCGGATCGACGGGGCGCTCGAAGCGCCATGATCCGACGGTGATCGGGCAGTACCATCACGGCCAGTAGGGACGAGACGGGGAGGTGGAGATGAGCGATTCGGTCGAGGGACTCGCGGAGCTGCGGCGCGCGGGCGCGAACCAGTACGACCTGGGCTCGTTCAACGAGGCCGTGATCATCGAGACGATCCGGCTGGCCGGCATCATCAGCCGGACCGAGATCTCCCGCCGCACCGGTCTCACCCAGCAGTCGGTGTCGCGGATCCTGCGCATCCTCCTCCAGCAGGGCCTGCTGGTCGAGGAGGCGCAGGAGCGCGCCGAGCGGCTCGGCAAACCGCGGACCCCGGTCCGGCTGCGGTCGAACGCGGCGCACGCGGTCGGCATCCACATCGATCCCGAGCTGCTCACCGTCGCCGTGGTCGACCTGGACGGCACCATCGTGCGCCGCGAGACGGTCGACCTCGCCGACGGTCTCGCGGCGGACAAGCTGATCGACCTGACCGCGGCCACGGTCACCGCGGCGCTGAGCATCAGCCAGATCGACCTCGCCTCGATGCTCGGCGTCGGCGTCGCCGTCCCGGGCCCGATCGACGCGGCCGGAACGCTGCTGGCGCTGCCGTTGCAGCCGGCCTGGCGCGGGCTGAAGATCCGTGAGTTGCTGCAGCAGAAGCTGAACCACCCGGTCCTGGTGGAGAAGGACGGTACGGCGGCCGCGATCGGCGAACGCTGGATCGGGCGGTCGGCGCGGGCCCGCGACTTCGCCTACCTCTACCTCGGGACGGGCGTCGGCAGCGGCCTGATCCTGAACGGCTCGATCTATCGCGGCGGCACGGCGAACGCGGGCGAGTTCGGGCAGATCGCGGCGCTGCGGATGGGGGAGTGGGACCCTTCCGACGGCCCGCGGATGGTCCCCGAGTGCAACCCGACGGCGTCGCTGCCGGTGATCGCGGGCGAGTTCGGGTACGTCGAGACCGATCCGCACGCCACCGACGAAGCCAAGCGGTACCGCGCCGTGTGCAAGGCCTCGGCCGACGGCAACGAGGCCGCGGTGAACGCGGTCACGCAGGTCGCCCGGGTGATCGGGCAGGGCGCGGTCGGGCTCGTGGACCTGCTCGACATCGACCTCGTCGTGCTCGGCGGACCGGCGTTCGGCAAGGAGATCTCGGAGATCTTCCTGACCGAGATCGGGCGCGCCGTGAACGCGCACCCGGTGGCGCGGGAGACCCGGCCGGTCGCGGTCGAGGAGTCCATGCTGCAGACCGACGCGGCCGCGGTCGGCGCCGCGTCGACGATCTTCCACGACGCGTTCACGCCGCGGGTGTCGGGCTCGAGTCAGGCGCGGCGACTGCCGAAATAGGATGCGCGGGTGGATCCGACCCTCACCGATGCCCTGACCGCTCCGCTCACCGATTCGGTCACCCTGCGCCCGGTCCGCTCCGAGGACGCGGCCTCGTACTGCGAGGCGATCTGGCGCAGCCGCGAGCAGGTCGCGCCGTACGAGCCGCGACGGCCGGACGAGTGGTACACCCCGGAGTTCCAGGCGACGCGTTTCGCCGAGCAGCTGAAGCTGAACAACGCGGTCCCGTGGGTGCTGGCCGAGGGCGACCGCGTGATCGGGACGGCGACGCTGACCAACATCGTGCACGGCGCTTGGCGCAACGGCGACATCGGCTACTGGGTCGATGTCGCGGAGGCCGGCAAGGGTCTGGCAACAGCGGCGCTCACCGAGGTGTGCCGGCTGGCCGACGAGGTCCTGCTGCTGCACCGGATCGCGGCCAGCACCAACCACGACAACACGCGGTCACAGCGGGTGCTGCAGAAATGCGGGTTCGAGCAGTACGGATTCGCGCCGGAGTACCTGCACATCAACGGGCAGTGGCGCGACAGCAAGCTGTACCACCGGATCCTCAACAAGCGCGGGCCGGGCGAGCCGCCGGCCTGAGACGGCTCGCCCTTCGCGTCAGCTGGGCGGGAGACCGATACCCCGGGAGACGTCGACGTCGTCGTACCTGCCTTCGAGGACGTCGATGAACTTGACCGGGCGCTGGAGCGTGGACGCGATGTAGACGGCTCGCACCGTGGCCAGCGCGTCGATCGCGTCCTGGACCGTGATCGCGGGCTGGGAGCCGTCCGTGATGGCCTTGAGGATGTCGTCGTACTGCGCGCGGTGGCCGCCTGGGTCGCCTGCGTCGGTGGGGACGTCGGTCTTGTCCCCGTCCACGTTCAGGCGGCGGAGGCGGTCGTCCTCGACCTCGGCGCCGCCTTCGGTGCCGTGGACGGAGACTCTCGTGCGGCCGCCGGGGAAGGCAGCCGTCGTGGCGTGCAGGGTGCCGACGGCGCCGTTCTCGAAGGTCAGCGTCGCGACGACGGTGTCCTCGACCTCGATCGCGTGGTGGGCGGCCCGCAGCGCCTGGGCCTGGATGGTCACCGGGCGGCCCATGAACCACAGCATCAGGTCGACGGTGTGGACGCCCTGGTTCATCAGCGCCCCACCGCCGTCCTGCTCCCAGGTCCCGCGCCAGCCGGCCGACGCGTAGTACTCGTCGCTGCGCCACCAGGCCACCGTCGCCACCGACGACGTCAGCTGCCCGAACCGCCCGGCGTCGATCGCCTGCTTGACCACCGCGCTGCCGGCGTCGAAGCGGTGCTGGCTGATCACCGACGACACCACGCCGTGGTTCGCGGCCCGGGTGGCCGCCGCGCCGAGGCGGCGGGCCCGGACCAGGTCGACGTCGAGCGGCTTCTCGATCACGACGTGCTTCTTCTCGTTCAGCGCCTGCTCGGCCAGCGCTGCGTGCGTGCCGCTGGGCGTGCAGATCGCCACCAGGGAGACGTCCGACCCACTCAGCGCCGCGGTCAGGTCGTCGTACACCTTCGGCTCGGGCCGGCCGAGCTCGACCAGGTGGGCCCGGAGCGCCTCCCGGGCCGCGGCGTCACCGTCCACCAGGGCGGTGACGATCGCGTCCGGCCGTTCCGCGACGGTCTGGGCGTGGGTGCGGCCGATGATGCCGCACCCGACGATCGCGACCTGCTGTTGTGTGTCAGCCATCTCGCTCCTACGTGAAGTTCGCGGTCAGTGCCTGGTCCGCCGTGACGGTGAAGGTGTAGGACGGCTGGGTCGACACCACCGTCCCGTCGACGGTCCAGTTCTGGAAAACGCTATCCGATCCTGGCGCCGCCGTCACGGTGACCTGCGCGCCGACCTCGTACGTTCCCGGTTCGGACTCGTTCCCGGCGATCGCCACGGTGCCGTCGCCGGTGGCCTGCACGGAGACGCGGCGTTGCACGACGTTGATCACCATCACGTTGCGTACCGTGGCCGGTCCGCTCAGCGTGGCGCCGTTGTAGCGGGCGAGGTTCGTCGCCTCGACGTCGCCGCTCGCCACCCGGACCGTGTACCCGTCGGCGCCGAGGTTGTCGGTGCCCAGGTTGAACGCGTCGACCTGGCCCGAGTTCACCACCAGACCGTCGTGGAACCCGTAGGCGAACACGTTCAGCAGCGTCAGCCCGCGGGCCCCGTCGACCGTGACGATCTTCGCGGTCTTGCGCATGTACTTGTCGATGACGAGCTCGAAGATGCGGCCCTCGTTCATCCAGTACGGCTGCTGGTACCCGACCCGGGTGACCGCGTTGCCGTTCGACAGCACGCCCTCGACACGGCCGTTGCGGCCCGGGCCGATCGCGATCGCGTGGTCGAAGAACGCGCCCGCGACCTTGCGGACCAGCACGTCGTCACCGCTCAGGTCGATACCGTTCCAGGCGTTCGGGAAGCCGGCGTTGACGACGTAGTTCCCGCCGGCGTGCCCGCGGATCGCGTACGGATAGGGCAGCACGCCCTCGGCGCGGCCCGGATTGTTCTCCGGGTAGAAGACCCGCAGCCCACGCACACCGGCGCGGTTCTGCAGGGTGATCAACGCCGTGTCGGTGTTCCGCTCGAACGCCTGGAGCACCGTCCCGCCGCTGGCTCCGCCCTGGTCCCGGTTCGGTACGGCGGACGCGCCGCGCAGCTCGACCTTCGCCGGGACGCTCAGGTGCGTGCTGATCCGGTACCACCCAGCGGGCAGGTAGACGATCCCGCCGCCTTCACGTCCGGCCCGGTCGAGGACCTTCTGCACCGCCCGAGTTGCGTCCGCGGCCGGCAGGTAGCCGACTCCGTGCGGCGCGTCCACGACGTACAGCTTCTGCACCGGCTTGGGCAGGGGCTTCTGTGTGTATGTCGGGGCGGTGCCGGACATGTGGTGGATGATCCCGGTCTGCGCGCCGACGACCTCGGTGCCGGTGATCTTGACGTAGCCACGAGAGTTGTTGGCGATGCCGCCGTCGACGTGGCCGCCGGCCAGGGTCAGGCCCCACCGGTCGTCCATCACGTCGACGAGCAGCCCGGTCCCGGTCCGGCGTAGGTCGGGCTCGAGGAAGCTGCCCGTGAACTGCGCCCGCTGGCCCGCGACGACGTGGATGCCGACGGCGTAGTCGGACAGCGCGATCCGGTAGAACTGGTCCCACTCGAGATCGCCGAGCACCAGACCGGTGCCGTGCGCCCGGGTCCACGCGTCAAGCACCGCACGCGCCGGCGGGTGGAACGCGGCCGGGGCGGCCGACCAGTACGAGTTGCTGAAGGTGACGTTCTCCCAGGTGCCGACGTCGGCGCCGTTGTAGGCACGCGCGCCCTCGAACAGCGCCGTACCGCGGACGTTGCGGATCGTCGTGGACTCGTGCACCTGACCCGAGCTCGGGGCGTTGCCGTGGTCGTTCGGCATCGTGCTGACGCCGATCCCGCGGTAGGAGTTCAGCATGGTGACGTCGGAGACCGTCGCCATCATGTAGTTCTCGTTGCCGATCCAGGCGCCGCCGGGGATCTCGAACGTGTAGTTGTACGGGATCGGCGAGGCCGCGTTCTGGTTCGGGTAGTACGTCGTGACGCCGAGGACGCCCGCGCTGCCGCCGATCCGGAACAGGCTCGGCCCGTCGTCACCGGAGCGCAGGTCGGCGACGATCACCGTGCCCGTGCCGAGCTTCTGGCCGTGGTCGCCGCGCAGGCTGCAGAACGCGTGGACCTCGATCGTGTCGGTGACCTCGTACCGCCCGGCCGGCAACCAGACCGTTCCGCCGCCCGCGTCCTGGCAGGCGTAGATCGCCTGCTGGATCGCCTTCGTGGAGTCGCGGCGGCCGCTGGGGTCGGCGCCGTACTGTGTGGCGTCGAAGTCCGCGACCACGCCGTCCTCGGTCGGGTTGCTGGTCGTCACGAGCCGTGGCGTCGGAGTCACGACGGGCACGAGCCGCAGCTGCAGCTCCTTGACGCTGAACGAGTCGGCGCCGGTCATCGCGACCCGCACGTACCTTGCGCTCACGGTCGCGAACCGCGTGCGGCTGAACTGGTTGCCGCCCGGGGATCCGGTCCGCCCGACGTCGACGAACTTCTTCCCGTCGTTCGAGATCTGGACGGTGTAGTCGGGGGAGTACGCCTCGGCCCACTCGACCCGCACGTCGTTGACCGGCCGCGGGGTGCCGAGGTCCACCTGCAACCACGCGTTCGCCCCGCCGGACCAGGCCGTCTGATGATTGTTGTCGTTGATGTTCGAGGCACCGGTCCCGCCGCTCGCGGTCGCCGTACCGTCGTCGGCGAAGTTGGTGTCGATGACGGACGCGGTGAAGGCGTCGAGGGCGGCCTGCAAGGTCTTGAGTGCGTCCTTGACCTGTACGTCGGTGACGCCCGGGGTGGACGCGATCGCCTGAGCGTTGTCGAGCGCGTCCTGCAACGTGGCGCGGCTGCCGACCGGGTACTGGCCGTCACGGGCCCCCTCGCGGGCCGCCTTCTCGGTGCGGGTGGCCTGGCCGATCAGGTCGACGAGGCCCTCGGTGACGTCGAGCGTGGTGGCGACCTTGGCGACCCGGACCGCTGCGACCTTGAGATCGACCGTGCCGTCGCCGTTGTGGATCCGGAAGTCGCCGCCGTTCGAGCGGTTCGTCATCACCGCGTCGGGCAGCGCGAACGTGTAGGTCTTCCAGGTCTTGGTGTCGCCGTACCGGACGACCTCGGAGTTCTTGAACTTCTCCGGGATCGTCTCGCCGGGGGAGTCGTAGTGCAGCCCGAACTGGCCGTTGCCCTCGTCGAAGTAGTCCATGCTGACCAGGACGAGACCGCGGTTGTCGTACAGGTAGGTGTCGGCGACGTTCATGTAGAAGAAGCTCGTGCCGGGCGCGGGCGCCGTACGGTCGGTCTGCCAGTACGCGCGGCCGTCCTGGACGCCGGTGACCAGGTGCGCGGCGTCGTCGCCGGCGCGCGGGCTGATCCCGTTCTGCACCGGGGCGGCGCCGAGTTGCACGGCGGCGCCCGCCGTACTGATCCGCAGGCCGGCGACCGTGATGTCGGTGCTGCCTCCGAACAGCCGGACGTCGGCGTCGCCGAGCCGGTTGGTGAAGGCGATGCCGCTGAGCGCGAAGACGCCGGTCCTCCACTGACCGGAGTTGGTGAGCTGGACGTCGGTCGCGTCCTGCTGCGGATTCGCTGTCGCGTCGTACTGCAGCTCGAGCGTTCCGGAGCCGGTGTCGAGATACGTCACCGTCACCAGGACGTCGTCGGTGCCGATCTCGTCCACGTAGTCGTGGTCGACGTCGAACTCCAGGTAGCCGGTGCCGGCCGCCTGGTTCGTCTGCCAGTAGGTGCGGCCCTGTTCGGTGCCGGTGCGCAGACCGGCCGGATCGTCACCGGCGGCAGGTTTCACGCCGAGAGTGGTCGGCGCCGGCCCGAGATCGGCACCGACGCCGCTGGGATACATCGTGGCCGCGTGCGCCGTCGGTACGGCGAGCAGCCCGCTCAGCAGGACAGCGGGAAGCACCCGCGCGAGCAAGCGTCTGGACATGCTGGAACCTCCAGGTGGCGGGACTGGAAGACAGGCGAGAGCAGCTGCGCGGATAAGTTAAACCAAGCGTGTTACTTATTCAAGAGGCCGTCACCAGGCCGTCGTCGGCGTGGGTCAACTCGGGGATTTCAGGTGACGGGGGACGGCGGTCATGACGCGGCCGAGGTCGTCGGTGAGGGCTGCGACCCGCTCGGCGCGGCCGTCGTCGTCGATGTAGACCATCACGGTGCGGACGTCGGCGTGACCGGACAGCTCCTGCAATTCCTCGGCGCCGTGGCCGCGGCGCTTCTGGTCGGTGATCGCCGTCGCGCGCAGCGCGTGCGGACCGACGGTTTCGGGGCGGGGGATGCCGGCCGCCTTGGCCAGGCGGCGGAGCAGCCGGGTGACGTCGTGACGGTCGAGCCGGCCACCGGAGGCATCGGCGATGAGCGGGGCCGGTCCCACACCGGTCCACGCCGGACGCATCGCGCGATACAGGTCGAGTAGCTCGGCCACCGTGGTCTCGAGCGGCACCCGGACCGACTTACCGCCCTTGCGGGTGACGACCAGCCACGTCCTCCGGCCCTCGTCGTGGCGGTCGGAGTCGTCGGCCCCGCACAGCTCGGAGACTCGCAGGGCGCCGGTGTAGAGCAGGCCGACGATCAGCGCGTCACGGACATCTACCGCTGCTGCGAGCAAGGCTGCGACCTGGTCAGCGTCCAGCACCCGCGCCGAGGTGGCGCGCCGGCCGCGGTGGAACTTCGGCCGGTGGTCGTCGTCGGAGATCGGGCAGACCGCCGGCAGACCCCAGCCCGCGGCGTATCGGTACAGGCTGGATAGCGCCGACAGCCTGCGCGAGATCGACGACGAGGCCGCACCAGCATCCTGCTGACAGGTCAGCCACATCGTCACCTCGCCGCGATGCAGGTCCAGACCGAACCGCTGCCGGCCGAGCTCGCGACGAGCCCAGTCGGCCCACAGCAGTAGGTCGTCGGCATACCCGATGCGGGTGTCGTGGCTCGCCCGCCGGGAGCCGCCCAGCCATAGCACTACCAGGGCGGTCAGCTCCGGGGTGAGTGCTTCGGCGAGCAGGTCGAGACGGTCGACCGGATCCGCGCCCGGATCGTGCAGCGGACGTCGTCGCCCGAGGGAGCGCCGTACGGCGGCTTCGGTGACCGGATCGGGTGCCGGCAGCTCGACCGCGGTCTCGACAGGGCGAAAGACGAGCGGTTCCGGGAGATCGTCCACAGAGAGAAACTAGCGCATAACGGGGATTATGCGCTACTTCAGTTCAGTTTCGTTCAGTCAAAAGTAGTAGGCGAAAACCAAACGTAAAGCCGAACTTTATCGACGTAATCCGGTAGGGTGGCGTCATGACGGAAACGGATCTCACCGCGCAGCGTCGGCAAGGGCTGTGCGAGTTCCCGGGCGTGAGCTGCAGGAACCCGAAGCAGGCCGATGCCGGGACGCCGGGGCGCCCGCCGAAGTACTGCGGGCGGGAAGGAGTGGGCGTCGACGGGAAGCCCGTCGTGCACAACAAGGCGAACGCGTGGGCAGCGAAGAACCGTCTGGCCCGACAGCCGGTGCGTCGTGACCTCACTGCGCCCGCCGGCTCCGAACCGGAGACAGGGCCGGTGACCGCGGCACGGATGACGCTCGAGCAGTTGATGAAGGGCAACCTGCCGCGTCTGGTGGAGGAGCTGGAGGGATACCTCGCGCAGATCGCGGAGGCAGTGCGGACGTACGGCGACGCGGAAGCGGTCGCGGCCGAGGTGGAGCAGTTGCAGGCAGCGTCGCGGGCGCAGTTGGCCGACGTGGAGAAGCAGCGTGGCCAGGAAGAGCACCGCCGGCGCAAGGCGGAGCAGCAGGCGGCCGAAGCCGAGGATGCTCGGGAGGAAGCCGACGAGGCGGCCCGGGAAGCTGTGGCGGCGCTGGACGAGGCTCGTGCCGATCTAGCGGTTGCCGAGGAAGCGGCGCAGCAGGCCCGGCTGGACGCGGCGGCGGTCCGTGAGAGCTCTGCCGCGGAGCTGGAGAAGACCCGGCAGGAGAGCGCGGCTGCTCGTGACGCCGCGGCCGCAGAGGTGGAGCGAGTGCGCGCCGAGGCAGAGCAGCGGATTCGCGACCTTCAGGCCGCGACTGACGAGCAGCTCCGCCAGGCCCGTGGTGAGGCCGAGGCGGCGCGGATCGCTCAGGCCGCGGCCGAGGCCGAGCGGCAGACCGCGCAGCAGTCCGCTGACCAGTTGCGCGCCGAAGTGAGCCAGGAGCGCGAGCGACACCGCGCCGAGCTCGACGCGGTGCGCAGCGACTTCCGCGCCGACCGCGACCAGCTCCGTGCCGATCACCAGTCCCAGCTGGCCGACGTGAAGGAGGCGGCTGAGGATCGGTTCGCCGCGCTCAACGCCGCCCAGCGCGCGGCGGAACAGGTCGCGGAGACCCTCCGCCTCCAATTGGAGACCCGCCCCGCTCCAACCAACTCAGACAAGGAAGAAGCGGGGGAGGTTGTGGCAGGCAACTGAACCGCAGCTCCGGATCAGCTCCTGCCCGTCGTTCAGCGGAATGCGTGGAGGTTGCGGTCGACCCAGTCGGCGAAGGTGTGCGGTGCGCGGCCGAGGACGGCCTCGATGTCCGGACTCACCTGTTGTTCGGCGGGAGTCGGGGTGCCGAGGACGTCGAGGGTGGCTTCGACGACGGGCTCCGGCATGAAGCTGAGCATGCCGGCGCGGGCCAGGTCGCGGGTCAGTTCCGTGAAGCTGATCGGCGTACCGATCGCGGCCTGGATCACCTCGGACTGCTGTCGCGGCGAGATGGCGACCGGGCCGGTCAGGGTGTAGACGGCGTTCGCGTGGCCGGATTCGCGAAGGGCCGCCGCGGCGACCTCGGCGATGTCCTGCGGGTCGACGGCGGGCAGTGCGACGTCCGCGAACGGCGCGGCCATCGCACGCTGGGTACGGATCGACTCGGCCCACGCGAACGCGTTGCTGGCGAAGTTCCCGGGCCGCAGGATCGTCCACTCCAGTCCCGAACCTGTGACCGCGTCCTCATGGATCGCGGGATGGCGCTCGGTCCCGACGCCTTGTGACGACAGCAGTACGACGCGCGGGACGCCCGCGTCGCGGATCACGTCGAGGACGGGCTGGAGGTTGCCGCCGGCAATGAAGTCGGCGGAGGTGAGGAGGAAGACGGCCTTCGCGCCGTCGAGGGCAGGGGTCAGGGTCTCGGGACGGGTCAGGTCGGCCCGGTGGCCGTCGCCGTGCCGCGAGACGGCGACGACATCCTCGCCGGCGGCGGTCAGGGTCTGGACGAGTGGGCGGCCTACGTTGCCGGTTGCTCCGGTGATCACGATCATGGCGATGACGCTACTGGCCGCGGGATAGTAGGTACCTAGAGGATAGTATTGGGTTTGTGAGCGAGAGCACAGCAACCGAGGCAGCAGCCGATCCCGTGCAGGCGTGCCCGATCGCGCCCGTCGTGGACCTGGTCTTCAGCCGGTGGACGACGCCGATCCTGTGGACGCTGAACGAGTACGGGCGGCAGCGGTTCGTCGAGCTGCAGCGGCGGATCGGCGTGATCACACCCAAGGTGCTCACCCAGCGCCTACGCCAGCTGGAACGCGACGGCCTGATCACCCGCACGTATCACGCCGAGGTCCCGCCCCGCGTCGAGTACGACATCAGCCCGCTCGGCCGCAGCCTCGCTCCGCTCTTCCACTCCCTGGCCCAGTGGTCACCCAACCTGGCGAAAGTCGAAGCCGCCCGCCAGCACTTCGACACCCACGAACCAGCCCACCGCCGCCCCTGACCCCACCCACTTCCCCACGAGCGGATACCCCCGCGTGTGGGGGGTTCTTCGCGCGTCTACCAACGGAGAACCCCCAACAGGCGGGGTTATCCGCTCGAGTTGGACTGGGCGCGAGTTGGACTGGGCGCGGGGTGGACCGGGCGCGGGTGACGATGCGGTTGGGCGGGGCGGTTGGGCGGGGTGGTCAGGCGACGCCCGCCAGTTCGCGGGTGGGAACGGTGGCCAGCAGCGTGAGGAAGTGCGTGGTCGCGTCGGCCAGGCGGAGCAGGCCCGCCTCGTGCCGGCGCCAGCCGAACTCGAGCTCGCCGTCGAGTGTGCGTTCGGCAAGCGGCACGGCGTACCGGCTGAGCGTCACGCGGGACGGGCCGGACTGCGGGTGGTGGTCACCGCAGCCGCACTCGGCGGGGATCGTGATCGCGGTCAGTGCGTCGGGTGCGTAGGTCCGCAGGCGCAGCGTCGTACCGCGGGCGGTGAAGTGGGCGATGGTGGCGTCGGGCAGCTGGACGAGCAGCTCGACCGGTACGGCGTACGAACCGGGGAGGAGCTGGAGACCACGAGACGCGAGCAGATCGGCGAGAGCCGGGAGATTCATGCGATGTTCCTGTGTGTGCTGTGTCGGCGGGCGGGCCACGGAAAAGGTCAGGGCCTCGTGCGCCGGGAGCCGGCGCTCGTCAGCGACAACAGCAACAACACAGCATCTGCATGCCGAAGATCATGACAGCAGCGAGGGGCGAGCGCCAAACACCGTCCGCGATCTGGGACGACTGTCCGTGATGTGTCAGGTATGCGTCAGGGCTCCGTCAGGGGGAGGAGTGGACCCTCCCGTTACCGGAGGGGCCATGATGCGGTGATGCAGATCGAGATCGAGGTCCGGGACTGGCAGCACTGCGAGACGACGGCGCTCGGTGTGCTGTTGCGGCACCAGGGGCTCGACCTGTCCGAGCCGATGCTCTTCGGCCTCGGATCCGGTCTGTCGTTCATCTATTGGGACAGCAAGAACCTGGGCTTTCCGTTCCTCGGCGGCCGGGTGAAGCCCTTCGAGCTGACCCGCAACCTCACCGGCCGGCTGGGGCTGGATCTCGTGGTCCAGGAGACGGCGTCGCCGCGGAAGGCCTGGGAGAACGTCGTCGCGGCGATCGACGGCGGCCATCCGGTGGGGTTGCAGCTCGACAGCTACTACCTGGAGTACTTCAGCTCGAAGGTGCACTTCGGCGGTCATGTGGTGGCCATGTATGGGTACGACGACCACACCGCGCAGCTCGTGGACACAGGGCAGCAGGGCGGAGCGGTGTCCACCAGCTTGACCAGCCTCGCCGAGGCGAGGGCCGCACGAGGCCCGATGACCGCCAGGCATCGGTCGTTCACCGTCACTGCTCCACGCGAAGTGCCTGCGCTGCCGGACCGGATCGTGCCGGCGATCGTCGCGTGTGCGGACGCGTTCCTGCACCCGCCGATCGCGAATGTCGGCCACCGCGGCATCGAGAAGGCCGGCAAGCTGGTCCGCACCTGGCTCCAGCGGACCGACGCCCCCGAGCGGGACCTGCCACAGGCCGCGCTCCTGATGGAGAAGGCCGGCACCGGCGGCGCCCTGTTCCGCAACCTCTACCGCGACTTCCTCGGTGAATGTGCCCAGGTGGTCGACAGCGCCGATCTGCGCACCGGTTATCGGCTGTACGGCGAGGCGGCCGCGCTGTGGACCGAGGTCGCCGCGCTCATCGCCCGAGCAGGCGAGTCCGGGGATCCGCAGTATCTCTTGCAGGCCGGCGCCGTCCTGCACGACCTTGCCCGGATCGAGCGCGATGCGATGCAGGCGCTCGTCCGGCTGGGCGGCTGAGTCAGTCGGCCTTCTTGCCGAACATGATTTCGTCCCAGCTCGGGACGCTGGCGCGCTTGCCCCGGCGGGCGGGCTTCTTCTTGGGCTCGGCCGGGGTGTCGTCGGCAGGCTGAGTGGTGTCGGCGGCGTCGGGCAGGGTTCCCTGTGCCTTCGCGGCGGGAGTTGCCTGACGGTCGGGTCCCGGTGTGGGCTCGGGGGAGGCGGGCTCGCGCACAGGCTCCGGGCGGCGCGCCTCCGCCGAACGGGTCTCCGCGCGGTTTGCCCCCGCACGGCTCGCCCCTGCAGGGCTTGTCTCCGGACTGCTGGTCTCGGGACGGCTCGGCTCCGGGCGGCTTGTCTCCGGGCGGCTTGTCTCCGGGCGGCTCGGCTCCGGGCGGCGGCGCTGGTCGGCGCGGGCGACCGGCGTCGGGCGCGGCTCCGCCGGACGCTCCGGCGAACGGTCGGCCGAGGGCTCCGGCGCGTGTTCCCTCGCGCGGGTCTCGGTCCAGGTCTCGGCGTGAGTGCCGGTGTGGTCGTCCGGGGTGGCGGGGGAGGCGAAGGCCGGGGGGTCGGCGGGGCGTTCTACGGCGCGGACGGCCGGGCGCGGGGCCGGGGGCTGGTCGACGGGGACGTCGATCAGGGTCGGCTCCTCGTCCGGGTTCGGTACGGAGTGCACGCGGCGCGGACCACGCTCGGCGTCCCGGGAACCGTCACGCGCGACCTCCCGGGGGAAGTCGCGCGGGTGCTCACGGCCACTGTCGCGACCGTTGTCACGGCCTGCCTCGCGGCCCGCGTCACGACCACCATCACGGCTGCCGTCGCGTCCTTCGTCGCGACCACTGTCACGGGCTGCGTCGCGGCCGCCGTCGCGGATGACGTCGCGGGTCTGCAGGCCGAACTCGCGGCCGTCGCGGGAAACCGGGTGGTTTCGGCGGCGTAGTGCGACCGTGTCCTCGAAGCCTGCCTCGTAGCTGTCGGCGCCGTGGTCCGGAGCGATCAGCGGGTCGATGTCCGCGACCGCGGCCAGCCGCCGCTCACCAGGCTGCGGCTGGACCGGCGTCGGCATCACCTGCGCCTGCTCGCCGACCAGCCAGCGCGCCTCGTCGTCGTCCGGCACGGCGTACCGCCCGGGGGCGTCGTAGGCGAACATGGCGATCTTCTCGTCCTTCTGCTCCTCGCCGGAGTCCACACTGTCCTCGGACTCCACGAAGTACGACACGCGCACGGCCCAGCGGCCGTCCTCGCGGCGCCACGCGTCCCACTCCGCCGACGCCGGGTCGACCTGCCGGGTGCGCAGCCGATCGGTGACCCACGCGCCGAGGTTGCGGGTCGGGGCGTCGCCGCCGCCGCGGCGACGGACGGAGGCACGCTGCGCGAGGCTGGCGATGTGGTCGCGCTCGGCGAGGACCGGGCCGGCGAACGCCATCACGCGTTCCATCGGCATCTGGGCGACGGCTGCGACCGCCTCGGGACTTTCGCCGGCGCGGATACGAGCCTGGATGTCTCGTGGGCGCAGCGCGCTCTCCATTTGAATCTCCAGCTGGCCGAGTCGGGCACGGTCGCCGCGGAGGGCCGCACGCAACCGGTCGTCGACCGGAACGGCGAACTCCTCACCCGTCTCTGCCATCGCCAGGACGAGTTGGGTTCCGTCCTGGCTCAGACCGACGAGCCTCGCCTCGCGCATTGACCTTGTTCTCCTGTGCGGTTCTAGACAGTCTCTCCCGGACGCTGGGCCTGACCAAGACCGGCGCGCCGTGCCGCGCGGTCATTGTGGAGGTTACGTCACGAAAACACATCTTGCCTGGTCACCAGGGTCCTCCTGATCACACCAGTCACACTAGTCACAACACGGTGTGACAGCTAACCGACTTGTCAGTTCGTGAAGGCCGAACGCACCGCAAGCGCACGCTTCAGGTCGTCCGCGCCGTCCCCGACGGAGCGCCGGATGCCGGCCGCCACGGAGTCGTCGGCGATCAGGTCGGCGGCGCGGTCGACGACGCGCTGCTCGACCGTGTACCGGGGGAAGGCGAGCTTCGCGCTGGTCGCGACGACCCAGCCGGAGCGGAGCTTCTCGGTCCCGGCGATCTCGGCGAAGTACCGGTCGACGTACGGCGCCGTGACCGCGGCCTGCGTCGGGTGCCAGAACCCTTCACACGCGGCGTACAGCTCGTAGTTCGCCAGGTCGGCGTCGGTGGTGATCTGCGTCCAGGCCCGCTCCTTGGCCTCGGGCGTCGGCAGCGCGGACCGGCACCGGGTGGCGTGCACGACGCCCTCCGACGACGAGTCCCGCTCGAGCTCGGCGTCGATGTCGGCCTCGCCGATCGCGCCGAGCCGGGCCAGTTGCAGCGTCACGATCCACCGCAGGTCCGCGTCCATCGTCACGCCCTCGGGGACGCCGTCACCCGCGAGCCAGCCCTTCAGCAGCTCGGCGTCGTCGGTGAAGCGCGCGAACCCGCGAGCCACCGAGAGCTGCACGCTGCTCCCGGCTTCGACGGTCTCCAGCCGCGCACGCAGTACGTCGGCCAGCTGCCCGCGGTACGGCTCGTACGGCAGGTAGACACCGAGCAGGTGGGTGCTCGACCAGTTCAGCAGTGTGCCGACCGCGATGTCGCTGGTCTCCGTCGGCAGCATGCCGAGCACCACGTCGAAGCCGACCTTCGGGTCGAGCTCCGCGTCGGCGACCGCGTCCCGCACGCTGTTCAGGATGACGGCGCGGGTGACGCCGTCGTCGATCTTCGGCAGCAGCGCCGCCAGGTTCTCCAGGCTGACCGCGTCGAGCCGGATCTTCGCCCAGCTGTCGTCACCGGCGTCCGGGATCACGACCGCGAGCGACGGGTCGAGGTCGACCTCCACCTCGTCGGCGTCGATCAGGACGTCGACCGTCGTCCGGCGGCCCTCGGCGTCGTACCCGCCGACGGCGAGCTTGTGCGGCCGTGCCGCCGGGTACGCCTCGGGCGCCTTGCGGTGCAGCTTGATACCGGTCGCGGTCCGGGACACGCTGATCGTGTCGAGGCCCGCGGTCCGCAGCCAGGCCTGCGCCCAGTCGTCGAGACCGGCCGCGCCGGCCTCGGTCCACTTCGCGACCAGGTCCGCGAACGTCGCGTTGCCGAACTCGTTCGCGGCGATGTGCGCGTTGACGCCGGCCAGGAAGACGTCGTCACCGAGGTACGCCGCGAGCTGCTTCAGGACCGCGGCGCCCTTGGCGTAGGAGATGCCGTCGAAGTCGTCGAGCGACGCGAGCGCGTCCTTGACCGCGTCGGCGGCCACCGGGTGGGTCGAGGACCGCTGGTCGGCCTGCAGGCCCCACCACTTGCGGATGTAGGCGAAGTCGATCCAGTTGTCGGTGTAGCGGGTCGCCTCGGTGGAGACCCGGTGCGCCATGTACTCGGCGAACGACTCGTTCAGCCAGAGGTCGTTCCACCACTTCATCGTCACGGTGTCGCCGAACCATTGGTGCGCCATCTCGTGCACGATCGTCCGCGCCCGGCTGCTGCGCTCGCCGTCGGTGACCGCCGAGCGGAACACCATCGGGTCCCGGAACGTGACGCAGCCCGGGTTCTCCATCGCGCCGGCGTTGAACTCCGGCACGAACGCCTGGTGGTAGTCACCGAACGGGTACCGGTAGCCGAACATCCGGTGGTAGGCGTCGAAGGACTGCTTGGTGACCTCGAAGATGTCCGCGGCCTCGCGCTCCAGGGCGTCCTTCAGCGACTGCCGCGACACGACGCTGAGGTTGATGCCGTCGTGCGCGTCGGTGATCTGGAAGTACGGGCCGGCGACCACGGTGACGAAGTACGTCGACAGCGGCTTGGTCTCGGCGAGCTCCCAGCGGCCGGGGGAGACCTGGGTCGAGGCGCCGTTGCCGAGCACCAGCCAGTCCTGGGGCGCGGTCACCGTCATCCGGTACGGCGCCTTGAGGTCGGGCTGGTCGAAGCAGGCGAAGATCCGCGGGGCGGCGTCGAGGAACGACATCGCGTAGGTGTAGGTGAGTCCGTCGGCGGCGTCGACCGCGCGGTGCAGTCCCTCGCCGTCGTGCGAGTACAGCATCGAGGCGACCACGACGAGTTCGTTGTCCGGCCGCAGGCCGGTCAGCTCGAGCCGTCCGTCGTTCAGCCCGGCCACGTCGACCGCCGTGCCGTTGAGGGTCACCGAGATCAGCTCGTCGGGTTTGACGTCCACCCAGCTCGACGCGTCGGACGCGCTGAACCTGATCGTGGTGGTGGACCCGAACGTCCGATCGCCCTGGGTGAGGTCGAGATCGACGTCGTACGACTGGACGGAGAGCGCGGCGGCCCGAGTGCGGGCGCCGTCGACGGTGAGACTCGGCATGAGGGTCACTGTATGCCGTGACTAGGCTGAGCACATGAGCGATATGGAGTACCGGCAGCTGGGCGACTCCGGTCTCACGGTGAGCGTCGTGGGACTGGGCTGCAACAACTTCGGCCGGCGGCTCGACGCGGGCCGGACCGAGGTCGTGGTGAACGCCGCGGTCGACGCGGGGATCACGTTGTTCGACACCGCGGACATCTACCGCGGCGAGCACGGGTTCAGCGAGGAACTGCTCGGCAAGGCGCTCGGGTCGCGCCGCGACGAGGTCGTGATCGCGACCAAGTTCGGCGGTGACATGGGCGGGGTGAACGGGCCCGACTGGGGCGTGCGTGGCTCCCGCCGGTACATCCGCAAGGCGGTCGAGTCGAGCCTGCAGCGGCTCGGCACCGACTGGATCGACCTCTACCAGCTGCACTTCCCCGACCCGGTGACGCCGATCGAGGAAACCCTGGCGGCCCTGTCCGAACTGGTTGCCGAGGGCAAGGTCAGGTACATCGGCAGCTCGCAGTTCGCGGCCTGGCAGGTGGTCGACGCCGACTGGACCGCCCGCTCGGGAGGTCTGGAGCACTTCGTCAGCGCCCAGAACCAGTACTCGCTGCTCGAGCGCGACGTCGAGGACGAGCTGGTGCCGGCCTGTGAGCACCTCGGCCTCGGCATCCTGCCGTTCTTCCCGCTCGCGTCCGGGCTGCTCACCGGTAAGTACAAGCGCGGCACGACGGCGCCGGAGGGCTCCCGGCTGGCGACGCAGCCCGAGCGGCTGGCCCGCGCGGACTTCGACAAGCTCGAGGCCCTCGAGACGTTCGCGGCCGAGCGCGACCTGTCGATGATCGACGTCGCGATCGGCGGTCTCGCGGCCCAGCCCGCGGTGGCCTCGGTGATCGCGGGCGCCACCAGCCCCGAGCAGATCGCGCAGAACGTCCGGGCCGGCCTGTGGGAGCCGACCGCCGCCGACCTCGCCGCGCTGGACGACCTGACGTGACACTGATCCTCCTGCCGCCGTCCGAGGGCAAGACCGGACGGTCGCGCGGTCGTGCGGTCGACTTCGCGACGCTGTCGTTCCCGGAGCTGAACCCGGTCCGCGAGCAGGTGCTGGAGACCTTGGCGAAGGTGTCCGCCTCGGCCGACGCGCACGACGTCCTCGAGGTCGGCGCCTCGCTGCGCGACGAGGTCGAGCGCAACACCCGCTGGCGCACCGAGCCGTCGGTGCCGGTGTCGGAGCTGTACTCCGGTGTGCTGTACGACGCCCTCGGCTACTCGACGCTGTCGGCCGGCTCGAAGCGGCGGGCCGCGAACCGGCTGCTCGTCATCTCGGCCGCCTGGGGTGCGCTCCGGCCCGCCGACCGCGTCCCGCCGTACCGGCTCTCGATGGGGACGACGCTGCCGGGCCACGGACCGCTGGCGTCGGTCTGGCGTGATCCGCTGAACGCCGCGCTGGCAGACGTGGACGGCGTGATCGTCGACTGCCGCTCCTCGACGTACGTCGCGGCGTGGCGCCCGGCCGGCGCGCAGGCGGACAAGTGGGTGTCGGTGAACGTCGTCCGCGAACGCGACGGCGTGCGCTCGGTCGTCTCGCACAACGCCAAGCACACCCGCGGGCTGGTCGCCCGGCACCTGCTCGAGTCCGGCAAGGATCCGGGGACACCGAAGTCGCTGCAGAAGCTGATCGGTGAGCGGTGGAACGCGGAGCTCGACAGGTCCGGGGCCGGGTGGACCCTGACCGTCGTCGAACACGACTGACGTTCACTGGACTGTAACTGGTGAGTGGTTTCCTACAGCGTGTGATCGGGGAAGGCTGAGGGCAGCAACGTTCAGGGGGGATTCCGCCCTACCTCGGAGGCCTGACCGATGCGACGTATCACCGCTGTACTGACTACCGCGGCGGCAGCCGTGACCGCCTGGACACTGAGCACCGGCCAGGCGATGGCGTATCCGCCGACCCCGCCGTCCGCGAGCACGGCCGCGACCCAGCTGGCGAGCCTGACCGTGAAGGCCGAGGGCTCGTCGACCGGCTACAGCCGGGACAAGTTCCCGCACTGGATCATCCAGTCCGGGACCTGCGACACCCGCGAGCAGGTGCTGAAGCGCGACGGCAGCGGCGTGACCGTGGACAGCAGCTGCCAACCGACCGCCGGCCGCTGGTACAGCGTGTACGACTCGACCTGGGTGAACGACTCCTCGGACGTCGACATCGACCACATCGTGCCGCTGTCGGAAGCGTGGAAGTCGGGCGCCAGCACCTGGACCACGGCCAAGCGCCAGGAGTTCGCGAACAACCTGACGATCTCGCAGCTGATCGCGGTGACGGCGTCGAGCAACCGCTCGAAGGGCGACAAGGACCCGTCGGAGTGGAAGCCGACCAACACGTCGGTGCACTGCATCTACGCGCGCGAGTGGATCTGGGTGAAGTACACCTACAAGCTGTCACTCCAGTCCGCGGAGAAGACAGCCCTCACGCAGATGCTGGCGACCTGCTGATCCTCGGGCTAGTCCTCGAGGAGATGGCGGCGCTGGGCGTGGATACCGGCCT
Organism: Kribbella sp. NPDC003557; assembly: GCF_040610805.1. Taxonomy (NCBI): domain Bacteria; kingdom Bacillati; phylum Actinomycetota; class Actinomycetes; order Propionibacteriales; family Kribbellaceae; genus Kribbella; species Kribbella sp. NPDC003557. The sequence goes on along the minus strand of NZ_JBEXMY010000006.1, from coordinate 385,992 downwards.
GGAAACGAGTCCGCGCACCCAGCGTCTCCATCAGCTCGGCCACGCGCCGGCCGACGGTCCGGCTGCTCAGTGCGAGCTGCCGCGCGATGGCGTCGTCCTTGAACCCGGCCGCGAGCAGTGTCATCAGCCGGGCATCCGTCGGGTCAGCCTTGGCGGCCGGAACCACCGGCACGGCCTGGTCCCACAAGAGCCAGAACATCTCGATCAGCGCATCCAGCAACGCACACGGGTGCACTACCAGCGCGCTGTCGACCAGCTGGTCCACGGACAGCGGCAGGAGTGCGATCTTGCGGTCGAACACGGCCAGCTTCATCGGCACCTGCGGATGCACCCGTGAGGTCTCACCGGCATCGGCCGCGCTGTACGCCTCATCGACACCACCGGGGATGTCCAGCGAGTCGGGCGAGTAGATGCCGTGCACGACGACACCCTCGCCGAGCAGTCCACGCACGGTGCTGTCCGACTCATCGGCCTGAGCGGCGTACGGCGGGCGGTCGAGGACGAGGAGCTGGTGACTCGTGCCGTTGAGCAGCTGCGCGAACCGGGCGGCGATCGCTTCCTGACCGACGATCACCTCGACCAGGTTCTCCGGCCGGTACTGCTCCTGGGTGCTCAGCTCGGACAGCAGCACCCGCGCCTCGGCACGGACCCGGTCGAGCTCGGCCCGCCGTACGGCGACCAGTGCGTCGACCGCGACGTCCGGGCGGGTCGGGAGCAGCCGCACCGGGTCGTCGGAGGTGCTCGTCAGCAGACCGAGCTTCTCGAGCCGGCCGACCGTCGCGACCACCTCGTGCTCGTCCCGGCCGAGCCGGCCGGCAAGCTCGCGGATGTCGCAGCCCGGGGCCGACAGCAGCGCCCGGTAGGCCTCCTCATCGGGTTCGTCCACCCCAACCGACTCCAGCATTCGAACAGGCTATCTCGTCGGTTGGACGGTCTCGACCGGTTTGGCGACTTCGCGCCATGTCTGGGATACGTCAGCATGCTGCCGGGTGCTCCCAGGTGCACGGACCCCTCAGGTGGGGTATGTCTGACGGTGCCGGGCGCGCGCGGACCGGGCAGGGGACGCCTGGTCAAGCCTCAACGCGCGCGCCCGTCCTTCGCTTCAGCCGCAGGTAGCTGCGCCAGATCATCCGCTGCAGCATCAGGGTGAGCACTCCGGCGACCGTCATCCCGGCCAGGTTGATGCCGAGCTGCGCCGCCGACCCGCCGATCTGGTGCGGCGCCCACAGCGCGATCGACAGCGCCAGGTCGCCGGCGGCCGGGACGGTGGTCACCGAGATGAAGACGCCGACCAGCGCGTTGCCCCGGCCCGCTGTCTGCGACAGGACGCCGGCACATCCGGCGAGCACCGCGACGACGGCCGACCACCGGTCCGGTCGCCAGATGAAGCCGGTCAGCGGCCGGTCCGCCGTCACGTCGGCGGTGTCGACCCAGCCGACCGCGCGCGCCAGCAGAGCCGCGACCACGGTCACGGCGATCGCGATCACGAAGCCCGTGACCAGCAGTGACAGGGACCGCCTGGTCAGACCGCCCTTGCGCAGGTACAGGCCGACCGCGAGCGCGGCGACGACTCCGAACTCGGGGCCGACGACCATCGCGCCGACCACCAGGATCGAGGAGTCGGTGACCACCGCGACCGACGCGATCATGGTCGCGAGCGTGAGGAACACGTAGTAGACCCAGGAACCGCTGGCCTCGTTGTAGGCCTGGTCGACGACGGCGTCCCAGATCACCGCGTCGTCGGGTGCGCCGGGCGCCGCCTTCTCCGCGGCCTGCGCGTTCCGCGAGGGTGCCGAGTCGACGGCGCTGACCGCGACCGCGCCGTCGTCGTACAGCCCCTCGGACTTGAGGAAGGCGAGCACGTCCGAGGTGGCCTCGCGGGTCACGTCGCACTCGATCATGTCGCCCGCGGGCCGGAGCGCGGCGCCGGGGAGCCGGACGACGCTGGTCACCCGCGGGTCGGCGACGAGCGTGTCCAGGACGCGCTCTCCACGGTCCGATGGGACGATGAGACGAAGGTGCATCACGGGCGACATGCTGTCAGGCCGCCGGTCACCTTCCGGTGATGGCCTCGCCCCTGCACCCCCGGATATGGTCCACTGACGCACCGGATCCAGGGAGGCACAATGAGTGAGCGAAGCGAGCTCATCAAAACAACACAGTGTGCTCGTGCGTCATCCGCGCCCGCAGCGAAGCGAGGACGTGGATGAGTGACAGTGCGGCTGCCGCCGAGCCGAAGGCCGGCGAGCGACCTGAGCTGAAGCGGGTGATGGGGCCCGGGCTCCTGCTGCTGTTCGTGGTCGGGGACATCCTCGGCACCGGCGTCTACGCGCTGACCGGCAAGGTGGCCGGAGAGGTCGGGGGCGCGGTGTGGCTGCCGTTCCTGTGCGCGTTCGTGGTCGCGCTGCTGACCGCGACCAGCTACCTGGAGCTCGTCACGAAGTACCCCAAGGCCGGTGGCGCCGCGGTCTACACGCACAAGGCGTTCGGCATCCACTTCCTGACCTTCCTGCTGACGTTCGCGGTGATGTGCTCCGGGCTGACGTCGGCGTCCAGCGCGTCCAAGGCGTTCGCGGCGAACTTCTTCTCCGCCGCGCACATCGACGCCGACCGCGGCGCGCTGCTGATGATCACCGCGCTCGCGTTCATGACCCTGATCGCGCTGGTGAACCTGCGCGGTGTCGGCGAGAGCGTGAAGGCGAACGTCGTGCTGACCTGCGTCGAGCTCAGCGGTCTGCTGATCGTGATCGCGATCGGCGCCTGGGCGCTGATCGGCGGCGACGGCGACACCTCGCGGCTGACCGACTTCAAGGTCCCCGAGGGCGAGTCGCCGTTCAGCGCGGTGACGGCCGCGACCGCGCTGGCGTTCTTCGCGATGGTCGGGTTCGAGGACTCGGTGAACATGGCGGAGGAGACCAAGGACCCGGTCCGGATCTTCCCGCGGATGATGCTGATCGGCCTGTGCATCACCGGCGTGATCTACGTGCTGGTCGCGATCTCCGCGGTCGCGCTGGTCTCGCCGGACGAGCTGAACAAGGGCGCCACGCCGCTGCTGAAGGTCGTCCAGGCCGGCGCGCCCGGGTTCCCGCTCGAGCTGTTCGCGTGGATCACGATGTTCGCGGTCGCGAACTCGGCGCTGATCAACATGCTGATGGCCAGCCGCCTGCTGTACGGGATGTCGCACGAGCAGGTGCTGCCCGGTCCGCTCGGCCGCGTGCTGCGCCGGCGCCGGACGCCGTACATCGCGATCTTGTTCACCACGCTGCTCGCGTTCGTCCTGATCGGGTACGCCGACCTGGCGGCGCTCGGCGGGACGACGGCGTTCCTGCTGCTGTGCGTCTTCGCGATCGTGAACGTCGCCGTGCTGGTGCTGCGCCGGGACCCCGTCGAGCACAAGCACTTCCACGCGCCGACCGCGCTGCCGGTGCTGGGCGTCGTGTTGTGCGTCTACCTGGCGAGCCCGCTGTCCGGGCGGGCGTCGGCCGACTACAAGATCGCCGGCTGGCTGATGCTGGTCGGCGTCGGGCTGTGGGCGCTCACCTGGCTGCTGAACAAGTACGTGTTCAACCGGCACGCCGACTTCGACCCGTCGCACCTCGATCCGCAGGGGCCGGTGAACTGACCGGCAGGTACGCCGCGACCAGTACGGTCACCAGGGCCAGGGCTCCGGTGGCGACCGCGATCCAGCCGAGTGCGGGGTAGCCCGCACCGGCGTCGATCGCCAGGCCGCCGAGCCACGGTCCGGCCGTGATACCGACGTTGAACGCCGAGAAGTTCGTCGCGGTCGCGAGCGTCGGCGCGTCACCGGCCAGCCCGAACACGCGGGCGTTCAGGGCCGGGTTCGCGGCGAAGCCGAAGCCGCCGAGCAGCGCGACGACGGCGATCGCCGCCACCGGAACGGTTGCCGTCAGCGCCAGTACGGCGGACAGCACCGTCAGCCCGGTGATACTGATGAACAACGTATGGAATGGCAGCGCGTCGGCGAACCTGCCGCCGATCGTGATCCCGATGAAGGACCCGAGACCGTACAGGGCGAGGACTGTCGGGACGGCTCCCGCCGGCAGGCCGGTGGCTCGGGTCAGGAGCGGCGCCAGGTAGCTGAAGACGACCAGGATCGTTGCCGTGACCAGGGCTGTGGTGCCGAAAGCGAGCCAGAGTCGTGCGTTGCGCAGGACCTGGATCTCGTCGGCGAGCCGGGGCGTGCTCGCGGCGTCGGGCCGGTCGGACGGCACGGTTGCGAGGACTCCGGACATCGCCAGCACGCACAATCCGGCGACGGTCCAGAACGCGGACTGCCACCCGAGATGCTGGCCCAGCACGGTTCCCAGCGGCAGCCCGACGATGGTCGCGATCGTGAGGCCACCGGTGACGATGCTCATCGCCCGGGCCCGGCTGGTCGCCGGCACCAGGGACACCACGGTCACCGCGGCGACCGACCAGAAGCCGGCGTACACGAACGCGCCGACGATGCGGGTGGCGAGCAGGACGGCGTAGCTGGAGGTCAGCGCGCCCGCGACGTGGGTGAGCGCGAAGATCGCGAGGAAGGCGAGCAGCGCGGTCCGGCGGGACCAGGTGAGCGTCGCGACGGCGAGGACCGGTGCGCCGACGAGCATGCCGAGGGCGAAGGCCGAGATCAGCAGCCCGGCCCGCGGGATCGAGACGTGCAGATCGGTCGCGAGTTCGGGGAGCAGTCCGGCGAGCATCAGCTCGGACGTGCCCTGCGCGAAGATGCTCAGCCCAAGAACGTAGACAGCGATCGGCATCGTTCCCCCTCACTCGACGAGTGCCACTCGCAGTATCACAGACATCACTGTCCGCTGTCGCCGCGCCTGTCACGGGCTGAGACTTGGGGGAGTACGGCATCGTAGAGGCATGAGCTTTCAGACGCCGGCGAAGCGATCTGGGCGGAGTGTGGACACCGCCAAGATCGGCAGCGGGCTGAAGCTGCTCGTCGCCCTGCTGGGGCTGATGTGGCTGTCCGAGGTCGTCGACACGGCGATGAACGGCGCCCTGGACCAGTACGGGATCATCTCCCGCGAGCCCCGCGGCCTGGTCGGCATCCTCACCGCGCCGTTCCTGCACCTCGGGTTCGGGCACCTGATCTCGAACACGCTGCCGCTCGTCACGCTCGGCGCGCTGATCGCGGTCAGCGGCGCGGCCCGGCTGTTCGCGGTGACCGCGATCGTGACGGTGATCGGCGGGTTCGGGACCTGGCTGATCTCACCGCCGAACACGATCACGATCGGCGCCAGCGGCCTGGTGTTCGGGTACGCGTCGTACCTGATCCTCCGCGGGCTGTTCAACCGCCGGCTCGGTCAGGTGCTGCTGGGCATCGTCGTCGTGATGGTGTGGGGCAGCGCGCTGCTCGGCGGGCTGCTGCCGCAGGACGGGATCTCCTGGCAGGGTCACCTGTTCGGCGGTATCGCCGGCGTGCTCGCGGCCTGGGTGCTGGCCGACGACAAGCAGCAACGCGTCAAATAAGCGTGCTCGGGTCGGTGTTGGCGCCGCAGACGACCACGACGACGCGCTCATCCGGTGCCGGCTCGTAGGCGCCTGAGGTCAGAGCCGCGTACGCCGTGGCGCCGCCGTGCTCGGTCGCCAGGTGGTGGGTGTGCCACAGTTGTTTGCGGGCGGCAACGATCGCGTCGTCGTCCACCAGGACGGACCGCACGTGATGGCCCTGGACCGCTGCGAAGGCGAGATCGCCCAGGCGGCGGGCTCCCAGGGAGTCGGCCGCCACCCCGCCCACCGGGCCGTCGGTCGGCGCGCCGGCTTCCAGCGCGCGGTGCATCGTGGGCGCCGGCGCCGGTTCGATACCGATGACCCGGGCGTGGTCGGCGATCGCGGTGGCGATGCCGCCGATCAGGCCGCCGCCTCCGACCGCGACCAGGACCGTGTCGAAACTGCCGATCTGCTCGAGGAGCTCAAGGCCGATGGTGCCCTGGCCCGCGACGACCTCGGGCTGGTCGTAGGCGTGGACCAGCAGTGCGCCGGTCACGTCGCGCTCCGCGAGCGCCGCCTGGTACGCCTCGGCGTACTCGGACCCGACCTGCACGATGTCCGCGTCGAGCGTGCGCAGCTTGCCGAGCTTCGCGGCCGGTGTCGTCTCCGGCACGAAGATCCGCGCGGGGACGCCGAGTTCGCGGGCCGCGTACGCCGCGGCCAGCCCGTGGTTGCCGCCGGACGCCGCGACGATGCCCTGGCCGGTCAGCTCGCCGCTGTCCTTCGCGGTCAGCAGCCGGTTGAACGCGCCGCGTGGCTTGAACGAGCCGGTGTGCTGGAGCAGTTCGAGCTTGAACGTGAGCCCCGGCGCCACCTGGATCACCGGGGTACGCCGGACCCGTCCGGCGATCCGCTCCGCCGCCTGCCGCACGTCGTCGAGACTTACCGTCATGGCTCAACCCTGCCACGATGGTGAACAGCCGACGGAACGGGAGGCCGTGCAATGGCAGGCATGGGCGCGTACGACGAGAGCTACCGCAGGAGTCTGGACGACCCGCACGGGTTCTGGCTCGGGGCCGCCGAGGCGATCACCTGGACGCGGCCGCCGACCCGCGCGATCGACGCCACGCACGCCCCGATCTTCCGCTGGTTCCCCGACGGCGAGCTGAACACGTCGTACAACGCCCTCGACCGGCACGTCGAAGCCGGCGACGGCCGGCGGACCGCCTTGATCTACGACTCACCGGTCACCGGGACGGGCCGCAGCTACACCTACGCGCAACTGCGGGACGAGGTGGCGCAGTTCGCCGGTGCCCTGGCGTCGCTCGGGGTCGGCAAGGGGGACCGGGTGATCGTCTACATGCCGATGATCCCCGAGGCCGTCGTGGCGATGCTCGCCTGCGCCCGGCTCGGAGCCATCCACTCGGTCGTCTTCGGCGGCTTCGCCCCGCGCGAGCTGGCGGCCCGGATCGAGGACGCCGGGCCGCGCGTGATCGTGGCGGCGTCGTGCGGTATCGAGCCGACCCGGGTGGTCGAGTACAAGCCGATCATCGACGAGGCGCTGACGATCTCCTCGCACCAGCCGGAGCACACGATCGTGTTCCAGCGCGAGCAGGCCCGGGCCGAGCTGGGCGAGCGCGACGTCGACTGGACCACGCTCGTCGCGAAGGCCCAGCCGGCCGGTCCGGTGCAGGTCGCCGCGACCGATCCGCTGTACATCCTCTACACCTCGGGCACGACCGGACGGCCGAAAGGCGTGGTCCGTGACAACGGCGGCCACGCCGTGGCGCTGGCCTGGACGATGCGCAACGTGTACGACATCGGCCCGGGCGACGTGTGGTGGACCGCCTCCGACGTCGGCTGGGTCGTCGGCCACTCGTACATCGTCTACGCGCCGCTGCTGGTCGGCGCGACCACGATCCTGTACGAGGGCAAGCCCGTCGGTACGCCGGACGCGGGCGCGTTCTGGCGGGTGATCTCCGAGCACGGCGCGAAGGCGCTGTTCACCGCGCCGACCGCGATCCGGGCGATCAAGAAGGTCGACCCGGAGGCCACCGAGCTGGCGAAGCACCCGATCGACACGTTCCGGACGCTGTTCCTGGCGGGGGAGAGGCTCGACCCGGAGACGTACCACTGGTCGCACGAGCACCTCGGCGTGCCGGTGGTCGACCACTGGTGGCAGACCGAGACCGGCTGGCCGATCGCCGCCAACCCGCGCGGGCTGGAACCGCTGCCGACCAAGCCGGGATCGGCGACCGTGCCGATGCCGGGCTGGAACGTGCAGATCCTCGACACCTACGGCAAGGAGCTGCTGCCGCACGAGGAGGGCGCGATCGCGATCAAGCTCCCGCTGCCGCCCGGGGCACTGCCGACACTGTGGGGCGACGACCAGCGCTACATCGACAGCTACCTGAAGGAGTACGACGGCTACTACCTGACCGGTGACGGCGGGTTCATCGACGACGACGGCTACATCTTCGTGATGGGCCGCACCGACGACGTCATCAACGTGGCCGGGCACCGGCTGTCGACCGGCTCGATCGAGGCGGTCGTGGCGGCGAACCCGGCGGTGGCCGAGTGCGCGGTGATCGGCGTGCACGACCCGCTGAAGGGACAGCTGCCGCGGGCGTTCGTCGTCCTCAAGGCCGGGGCGACCGTGACCGACGACGTGCTGCGCGACGAACTGGTGGCCGCCGTACGCCGGGAGATCGGGCCGGTCGCCGCGTTCCGGGACGTGTCGGTCGTCGACGCGCTGCCGAAGACCCGCTCGGGCAAGATCCTGCGCCGCACGATGCGCGGGATCGCGGACGGCCGCGACGAGCCGGTCCCGTCGACGATCGAGGACGCGGCCGTGCTCGACGCGCTACGCCCGGTCCTGCGCGGCGAGAAAGGCTAGAACGGCGGGACTCGCGACCGACCGGAACTCGTGGAAGTACGCGTGCCGCGCACCCTGGATCAGCTCGGCGCGCGCTCCCGGGATCCGGTCGGCGAGCAGCTGCGCGTTCGCGACCGGGCTGAAGACGTCGTCGGTGCCGTGCAGGATCAGCGTCGGCGCGATGATGTCCGGCAGCCCGTCCCACGCGTCGTGCCGGTTGCTGGCCACCAGATGCCGCCCCTTCGCGTACGACGGCATGCTGGTGTCACCGAGGACGTAGTACGGCCCGTCGTTCCGCGCGAGCCACCCGGGCGTGTACATCAACTCGAGCAGCACCCGCTCGCTCCGCGACGGATCCGCCAGTGCCTTCCGGATCTCCTGACTGCGCTCGTGCCCGTGCGCCGCGCCGGGTGAGGTGCACCCCAGAACCAGCGCCTCGACCCGCTCCGGGGCGTCGATGGCGAGCCATTGCGCGACCCGCCCGCCCATCGAGGTCCCGTAGATCTGTGCGCTCGCCAGACCGGCCGCGTCGAGCACCGCCACGACGTCCTGCGCGAACCCGCGCGTGCTGTACACCTCGTCCGGCTTGTCGCTGTCACCCGTGCCTCTCCAGTCCAGGGTGATCAGCCGGCGTCCCGCGAAGTCGGACAGGATCGGGTCCCACCAGGTGTGGTTGTTCGACTGCCCGGCGAGCAGGACGAGTGGTTGCCCTTCGCCCCGTACCTGATACGCGATCCTCGTCCCGTCGGTGGTTGCTGCGAATGGCACAGAGATAGTGTGCAGGTATGCGAGTCGTGATAGCTGGTGGACACGGTCAGATCGCGCTGCGCCTGACGAAGCTGCTGAGCGCCGACGGGCATCAGGTGGTCGGCGTGGTGCGGAACCCGGATCACGAGGCCGACATCGCGGCCGCCGGCGGGCAGGCCGCCGTACTGGATCTCGAGCAGGCCGACGCGGACGCGGTCGCCGAGGTGCTGTCCGGTGCGGACGTGGCGATCTTCGCGGCCGGTGCCGGGCCGGGCAGCGGCAACGCGCGCAAGGACACGGTCGACCGCGGCGCGGCCGCGCTGTTCGCCGACGCGGCCGGGCAGGCCGGCGTGCGGCGGCACATCCAGGTCGGCTCGATGGGCGCGGACCGGGCCGACTCGCTCACCGACGACTCGACGTTCACGGTCTACCTGAAGGCCAAGTGGGCCGCCGAGGAGGATCTCCGGGCGCGCGACCTGGACTGGACGGTGCTGCGGCCGGGCGGTCTGACCGACGACCCGGGCACCGGCACGGTGTATCTCGCCGACAAGACCGGCAACGGCCGGATCACCCGCGACGATGTCGCGCTGGTGCTGGCCGGCCTCTGTGACACTCCGGCCGCGATCGGCCGGACGCTCGAGCTCGTCGCCGGGGACACCCCGGTGCGCGAGGCCCTCGAGAACCTCTGAAGTTGCCACAAGCAACAGAATGTGACGGGACAGCGACCTATGGCAGACACACTCCGGCAGGTGACCTTCGAGCGGGTGGCGAACAGCAGCTACGAGGTGCGCAACGCCCGCGGCGGGAGCATCCGGGTCGGCTCGGGCGGCGCCGACACCGATTTCACGCCGGTGGAGCTGCTGCTGGCCGCGATCGGGACCTGCTCGGCGATCGACGTCGACATCGTGGTGAGCCGCCGGGCCGAGCCGACCGAGTTCAGCGCGGTGGTCCGCGGGGACAAGATCCGGGACGCCGAGGAAGGTAACCGGATGGAGAACCTCGCGGTCGAGCTGACCGTGCACTTCCCCGAGGGGGAGGACGGTGACAAGGCCCGCGAGGCCCTGCCGCGCGCGGTGAAGATGTCCCACGACCGGCTGTGCACGGTCAGCCGTACGGTCGAGCTCGGCACGCCGGTGACCACGACCGTCAACGACTGAGCCGCGGTCGCCCCAGCAGGAACTCGGTGGCCGGCCGGAGGCGTGTCGTCAGCAGTTCCTGCGTCCGCCGGCTGTCGAGCCTGATGTCCGACGGCTCGCCCGGCACCGACGGCAGGGTCTCCGGATCGAGTCCGTCGCGGATCGCGATCCGGCGACCCAGCTCCAGCCGGCTCAGCGCTTCGGGCCCGGCGACGTGCGCAATACCGGCGACGTCCGACGTCAGCAGCTCGAGCAGCGCCGCCGCGAGATCGGCGACGTGGACCGGGCAGCGGATGTTGCCGGTGTAGAACGCACCGGGCTCGCCGGCCGCCAGCCGGTGGGCCCGCTGTTCCTCCTCCGACCGGCCGTCGGATCCGATGATCAGCGAGGTGCGGGCGATCACGGCCTTCGGCAGGATCGCCTGGATCGCCGTCTCGGCCGCCGCCTTGGCCGCGCCGTACGGCGTCGTCGGGCACGGCAGATCGTGCTCCTGGTAGGCGATGTCACGGGGTCCGAACACGGCATCGCTCGACACGAACACCAGCCGCGCACCGCCCGCGGCGAGCGCGACGTTGACCGCGCCCTCGGCCGTCGTCGCCCAGTCGTCCTGCTTGTAGGCGGTGTGGATGATCCCGTCCGGGCGGACGGTGTGGATCACGGCACGCACCTCGTCGCGGTGCCGGACGTCGAGCTTCACCCCGCCCGGCACGGCCTCTGAGTGATACGCCGGTACCACTTCGTGGCCGGCGGCGCGCAGAAGCTGTCGCCCCAGGAGTCCGGCGGCCCCAGTGACGAGCAACCTCACCCGACCACTCTATGACGCTGGAGCCGCCACCCGGCAGTCCGCGTGGCACGCTTCACCACGCTCTTACCTCACGACGGATCGGTCACCGGCTTTTGCGGCCCGCGGTAGCGCTGTGTCTGCGAGTAGACCAGGTTGGTCGTCGTACTGCCGAAGTCCGTCAGCTCGTTGACGAGCTCCTCCAGGTGCGGCATCGACGCGGCCGCGACCTTCAGCGTGTAGCAGTCGTCGCCGGTGGTCCGCAGGCACTCGAGGATCTCGCGCCGCTCGGCCAGCAGCCGGTGCAGCGGCTCGTGCTTGTTGCCCGGGTACTTCAGCCGGACGACGGCCAGCACCGGGTAGCCCACCTTGGTCAGGTCGACCTCGGCGCGGTACCCGGTGATCACGCCGATCGACTCGAGCCGGCGGACCCGCTCGGTGGTGGCCGAGGCGCTCAGGTTGACCCGCCGGCCGAGCTCGGTCAGCGACAGCCGGGCGTCGTCCTGCAACTCGGTCAGGATCGCCCAGTCGATCGCATCGAGAATCTCGGTCATATCGCCAATCTACCGTCGATTCCCCGGCCCGGGACGGCGTACGCCGGGGAGAATCTCTTCAACCACGGACCCTCGCCTGGATAGCCTGAGGGCGTGGAAATCGGAGTGAACGTGCCGAACTTCGGCCCGGGGACGAACCCGGCGCGGCTGCGGGACTGGGCCGGCGTCGTGGAAGGCCTCGGGTACGACCTGCTGATGGTGTCGGACCACGTGGTGATCACACCGGACGTCGCGGAGCAGTACCCGGCGCCGTTCTACGAGCCGTTCACCACGCTCAGCTGGCTGGCCGGGATCACGTCCCGGGTCCGGCTCGGGACCACGGTGCTGATCGCGCCGTACCGGCATCCGTTGCTGGTGGCAAGGATGGCGGCGAACCTCGACGCGCTCAGCGGCGGCCGGCTGGTGCTCGGTGTCGGCGTGGGCTGGGCGCGGGCGGAGTTCGAGGCCCTCGGCGCGGAGCACGCGCAGCGCGGCCGGCGGACCGACGAGGTGCTCGCCGAGGTCCGTCGCGCGTGGGCCGACACCGCCGATTACGGCGGCGGGACCATTCCGATCTGGGTCGGCGGCTCGAGCCCGGCGGCGCTGCGGCGGACCGTGCGGTACGGCGACGCCTGGCATCCGTTGCGGCAGACGATCGATCAGCTGCGGGACGGGCTCGACCGCTTGCGGGCGACCGCGGCATCCCTGGACCGGCCGGTGCCGGGGTTCGCGCCGCGGATCCTGCTCCGGATCACGGACAAGCCGCTGGGCGACGACGAGCGCGCAGCGGGCGAAGGCTCGATCGAGCAGGTCGTGCAGGACCTCGCCGTACTGCGGGAGCTCGGCGCGCAGAGCGTCGTCCTGGACCCGTTCGTCGGCGACCCGGCCGAGACCGAGCGGCCCGAAGCGGCCTGGCAGGCGCTGGCGACGGTCGCCGCGCATCGGTGACCATCCATCATGACGGGAGAAGCTGTGACACCTGAGGACGAGAAGTTCCTGCGCCGGGCGATCGCACTGGCCGCGGCGGCGCGTGAGGGCGGCGACCCGCCGTTCGGCTCGCTGCTGGTCGGGCCGGACGGTTCGGTCCTGGCCGAGGAGCGCAACACCACGATCAGCGAGGGCAACATCAGCTTCCATCCGGAGCTGAAGCTCGCGGTCTGGGCGGCCCAGCACCTGCCGCCCGAGACCGCGGCCGCCACGACGATGTACACCAGCTGCCAGCCCTGCCCGATGTGCTCCGGCGCGCTCGCCCGCTCCGGCCTCGGCAAGGTCAAGTTCGCGCTCTCGGGCGAACAGCTCGACGGCCTGAAGTCCACCGGCGGATTCCCCGCCGTACCGCTGGAGGGCCCGGCACTGTACGACGAGGCGCGCGTGCCGGTCGACGGCTACTACAGCTGAGCCGGGGTCCCGTTGCCGGGACCCCGCACCGTCACTTGACCGGCGTCAGGCAGAGCGTGTACTTCGTGGAGCCCTTGCGGTAGACGTACGACGCCTCGGCGTCCTCGCCGCACTGGCTGTCGTCGGTCGAGTCGTCGATCTTGTCGACGATCTTGTACTCGGCCTCGGAGGACGTGCAGTCGACGACCTTGACGTCCGGGTTCACCGACGTGCCCTTGTTCACCACGCAGGCGCCGATCTTGGCCTTCGACTCGGTCGAGTTCAGGTTCGCGACCACGATCACCGCGATCAGCGCGACCGGCAGCAGCAGGCCGAGGATCGCCGGGCGCTGGAACAGCGGCTTGCCCGGGTTCATCGGCCGGCCCGGACCCGGCGTGGGCTCGGGGAGGCTCTTGAACTTCTGCATCGGGCCGATGTTCATCAGCATCGTGAACGGGTTGATGATCGCCGAACCGATGCCCCACCAGCCCTGCCAGAGGCTCTTCGCGGTCATGTCGCGCACCGACGCGATCCCGCACGTCCGGCAGAACGGGCCCTGCAGCTTCAGGAACCGCATCAGGATGATCATGCCCTGGTGGCCGCGGACGGTCGCGTCGGCCGCCGGGTAACCGCCGCAGAAGCGGCAGGCCATCTGGCCCTGCGGCGCGTAGCCCTGCTGCGGGAACGACTGGCCCTGCTGGTACTGCTGGCCCGGGTACTGGCCCTGCTGCGGCGGGTACTGCTGACCGGCGTCCTGCTGGTAGTGCTGACCCGCGTCCTGCTGGTACGGCTGGCCGGCGTGCTGCTCACCGCCGTACGGCTGCTGGTACTGCTGACCGCCGTACTGCTCCTGGCCGGGCTGCTGGGGCTGCTGGCCCGGCTGGGTGTACTGCGGGAACTGCTGCTGCTGCGGTGGCGGACCGTAGCCGGCCGGCTGACCTGCGTAAGGACCCTGCGGCGGCTGGGGAGGGGATGTGGTCACGGATATTTCCTGAGGCTTGATCGGGACACTTTGAACCATCGCACCTTACTCATGCTCCTGGTCCACCGCGGCATAGCGCTGCGTCAATTCCCGGCCAAGTCGCGCCAGCTCCGCCTGCACCGACGGCGGGTCCAGCACTTCGATCGAACCGCCCCAGCCGGCCAGGTGCTGCGCGATCATCAGCGGCGTCGGCGCGGTGACCCGGACCCGCACGCGGCCGGTGGGGTCGGTCCCGTCGACCTCGCAGTTGCGCCCGAGCCGGTCCTGCATCACCCAGACGAACCGCTCGTCCATCAGAACCGTTGCCGTCAGCCCCGACCGGCGCTCCTCCATCCGCTCGACGATCTCCGCCCACGCCGCGGACAGGTCGAAGCCGTCCGGCCGCTCGAAGGACGCACCCGTCGGCTCGGCCTCGACCACGCGATCGATGCGGAACGTCCGCCGGCCCTTGTCCGTCCACGCGATCAGATACCAGACGTCGTCCTTGTCCACGAGCCCCAGCGGGTCCACCACCCGCTCCGACGTCTCGCGGCCGCGGCCGGAGTAGCTCAGCCGGACACGTTCTCGGCGTACGACGGCGTCCTGCAGACGGCGTACCAGCTCGGGTCGCTCCTTCACGTGCTCGCCCCAGCGCGCCGGGTCGATGACGACCGCCTCGGCCGCGGCCTGTGCGTGCTCGCGGAAGGTGTCCGGCAGTGCCCGGACGAGCTTGCGCAGCGCCGCCTTCGCGTCCGGCGCGATCGAGGCCGCCGGGCCGACCAGCAGGAACAGTGCTTGCGCCTCGGTCGCCGTCAGTCCGCTCAGGTCGGTGCGGGCACCGCCGATCAGCTGCCAGCCGCCGTTGCGCCCGGGTTGCGGATAGACCGGGATGCCGGCCGTCGACAGCGCCTCCAGGTCCCGGCGGGCGGTCGCCACCGAGATCTCCAGCTCCGCCGCGACGTCGGCCGCGGTCACCCGGCCGCGGGCCTGCATCAGCAACAGCACCGCCACCAACCGATCCGCCCGCATGCCCCGATCGTCGCAGACAAACCGCTCACCGTCTGAGCAGTTAAAACGGGCTACCCTCAGATCCGGACGGCCTTCTTCCGGAATGGTGACTGATGGCGTACGACGTGAGCCCGACGGCGCGGACCCTGATGGTCCTCGAGCTGATCCAGAACAGTCCCGGCATCACCGCCGAGCAGCTCGGCGACAAGCTCGGGGTCTCGGAGCGGGCCGCCCGCCGGTACGTCGCGATCCTGCGGGAGGCCGACATGCCGATCGAGTCGGTCCGCGGACCGTACGGCGGCTACCGGGTCGGGCGCGGGCTGCGGCTGCCGCCGCTGATGTTCACGCCGACCGAAGCGCTCGGGCTGGTGATGGCGGTGCTCGAAGGGCCGCGCGGCGCCGCGGACCCGGTCGAGGACGCGCTCGGGAAGATCGTCCGGGTGCTGCCCGAGGCCGTCGCACGGTCGACCGACGCGATCCGGCGGGTCAGCGCCCGCGGGCCGGATCCCGGCGCGCGCACGCCCGATCCGGAGATCACCGCCGCGCTCGTCTCGCACAGCGCCGACTCCCGGCGGGTGACGATCCGCTACCGCCGCCACGAGGACGAATGGCCGATGGACCTCGATCCCTGGGCCGTCGTCGTCCGTCGCGGCCGGTGGTACCTGCTGTGCTGGTCGCACGGCAAGCAGGCGCAGCGCGTGCTCCGGATCGACAAGATCACCAAGGTCGAGCCGCAGCCGGACGGGTTCACGGCACCCGCCGACCTCGATCCACTCGCCGCCGTCGAGGAACACCTCGCGATGGGCTGGCGCTACCCGATCGAGGTGGAGATCGACGCACCCCTGGACCAGGCAGCCGCATGGATCCGCCGCAGCATGGGCCGCCTGGAACCCATCGACGAGCACCGCACCCGCCTACTCGCCAGCACCGACGAACCCGACTGGTACGCCGCCCAACTCACCGCGATCCACGCCCCCTTCCACATCATCGGCGGCCCCGAACTCCGCACCGCCTGCCACGACCTCGCCAACCGCCTCCACACCGCGAGCGAACAGGAAGCCGGATGAACGACGTCGAGTTCTCGGGGGAGATCTGGTACTGGCGGGGGCCGGCGCCGTGGTACTTCATCACGGTGCCGGACGAGGAGAGTGCGTACTTCGAGGCGGAGTCGAACTTCGTGACGTACGGGTGGGGGATGATCCCGGTGCGGGCGGAGATCGGTGCGAGTGTGTGGGACACGTCGATGTTTCCGAAGGACGGGCGGTACATCCTGCCGGTGAAGGCGTCGGTCCGGCGGGCGGAGGATCTCGACGACGGTGACGTGCCGACCGTGCGGCTGCGGTTGCGGGGCTGGAAGTGACGCGAACTGTCGGCGGGTGGGTCTAGCGTTCGCCGTACACAGTCCGCAGGGGAGGAGCCGAGATGTCCACGCTGTCCGACCGGCCGCACACGGCCTTGCTGGTGGTCGACGTCCAGAACGGCGTCGTCGCGGGGGCGCACGAGCGCGACCGCGTCGTCGCCAACATCAGCACCCTCGTCGGCAAGGCCCGCGCCGGGGGAGTCCCGATCGTCTGGGTCCAGCACTCCAGCGAGAACCTGACCATGGACAGCGACGACTGGCAGCTCGTGCCCGAGCTGTCCCGCGACGGCTCGGAGTCGCTCGTCCACAAGACCTACGCCGACAGCTTCGAGGCCACCGATCTGGAGGACGTCCTGGCCCGCGCCGGCATCGGTCACCTGGTCGTCAGCGGCGCACAGACCGACGAATGCATCCGCTCCACGATCCACGGCGCCATGGTCCGGGGGTACGACGTGACCCTGGTCGGCGACGCCCACACCACCGAGGACCTGAGCGAGTACGGCGCCCCCACCCCCGACAAGGTGATCGCCCACACCAACCTCTACTGGGGCGAACACCGAGCCCCGGGCCGCACCGCAGCGGTCAGGACAACCGACGAGCTGACCTTCTGAGCACGTCCAGCAGCTGAGTCAGCTCCTGCACTCGCGGTACGTCGGCGTCCGGCTGTGCGTCGTCGCGGTCGACGAGCACGGCGTCGATGCCGACCGCCTGCGCGCCCCGGATATCGTTCTCGAGCGAGTTGCCGACCATCACCACGTCATGCTTGTCCGCTCCGAGCCGCTCCAGTGCGTGCGCGAACGCGCGCGGGTCCGGTTTGCCCACCGGCAGCGTGTCACCCGCGATCAGTTCGTCGATCTCGTCCGTCAGGGCCAGCCGGTCAAGCTTGGAGCGCTGGTGATCGCCGTTGCCGTTCGTCAGCACCACCGCGCGGAGCCCGGCCTCCCGGACCGCGCGCAGCCCCGGGACCGCGTCGGCGTACACCGTCCAGCCGGCCTCGTACCGCCAGACGTAGCCCTCGAACATGGCATCCGCCTCGGCGTCGCTCACGTCTACCGCGAGGAACTCCCGCACGCGGCGCCGCCGCTGCTCGGGGAACGTGAGCTCCCTGCGCTGGAAGCGCCGGTAGTGCTTCTCCGACACCGCGGCCCACCGCGTCGCGACGTCCGGACCGGTCACGCCGTACTCCGCGGCCCACTCGACGACGGCCGCCGCGGCCGCCGACCGTTCCTCGACCAACGTCCCGTCCAGGTCGAACAGCACGATCTTCAGCACCGCGCGATCGTACGTCACCGGGCGGCCGACGCCTGGAGCGCGCTGACGAGCGCGGCGACCGGCGGCGGATCGGGCGGTTCGCCGTACGTCGCGGCGTACACACGACGACGGGATCCCAGCAGCTCGGTGGCCGTGATGCCGGTGGCCTGATGGGTACGTAATGCGAGTCCCGGCATCGTCGTCACACCGAGGCCCGCCTCGACGAGCGCCTGCATCACGACCATGTCGTCCGAGGTGTACCCGATCCGCGGCTCGTAGCCTTCCGCGGCGCACAGCGCGATCAGGTGGCTGCGGCACCGGTCGCAGCCGGCGATCCAGGTGCTGTCGCGCTGGTCGGCGATCGTGGCCGGTCCGTTCGCGAGCAGGTACAGCGGATCGTCGACCAGATGATGCAGCCGTACGCCGCGTGGCTCGGGCCCGGTCTCGTCGTAGCGGAACACGATCGCGACGTCGACCTTCCCGGTCCGGAGCAGCTCGAACGCCTCCGGCGGATGCGTGTCGACGAGGTTGACCTCGAGCCCGGGGTGCTTCGCGGCCAGCTCGGCGACGGCCGCCGGGACGAGCGCACCGATCGCCGACGAGAATCCAGCGAGCCGGATCCGGCCGGCGCTCAGGCCGACATGCGCGGACAGCTCGGCGTCGACGGCGTCGATCCGGCCGATGATCTCCGCCGCCCGGTCGGCGAGCAGCCGGCCGGCCTCGGTCAGCCGGATCCCGCGACCGACGCGTTGCAGGAGCTGCGCGCCGGTCTCGGCCTCCAGCCGCGCCAGATGGTGCGTGACGGACGGCTGGGAGTAGTGCAGCTCGCGCGCGGCGGCGGTGACCGAGCCGTGGCGTGCGACCGCGTCGATCACCCGCAGCCTCGTGACATCGAGCATGTATCAATTCCATCTATGAGTGAGCATGAAGGTTGGCATTAGACGCTATGGGTTGACCCGGCGCAGGCTCAAGACATGACGACGACAACCACCTCAGAACGCACAGAACTCACAGACCTCATCAGCGGCGTCCGGGACGCTATCGGCCGGCACGCCGACTGGAGCCGAACGGCCCAGGTCGTCGGCGACGCGCTGCGCCGGCACTTTCCGGGACCGGAGGTCCTGACCGCCGAACAGCGCCTGGGATCGCCCGACGGCCTCCAGAGCCACACACTCCACGTCGAGCCGGACGGCTCGTTCTCCGTGATCGCCGTGGTGTGGCGACCCGGGCAGCTGACGCGGATCCACGACCACGTCACCTGGTGCGTGGTCGGTGTGCTCCAGGGCATCGAGCACGAGGAGCTGTTCGACGCCGATCTCCGGCTGGTCGGCGAGAGTGACAACCGGGTCGGCGAGGTCAGCGCGTTCGCGCCGCCCGGCGACATCCACCGGGTCCACAACACGTACGCCGAGACCGCGATCTCGCTGCACATCTACGGCACCGACGTGACCCGGATCGGCTCGAGCGTCCGCCGCTACTACGACTGACGCCCGAGCCGGTGACATCAGTCGACGACCGAGTCCAGGACCGCGAGGTCCTCGGGGGAGAGCGTCAGGTCGGCGGCCCGCAGGTTCTCCTCCAGGTGACGCGGGCTCGAGGTGCCCGGGATCGCGAGCACGTGGTCACCGCGGCTCAACGTCCATGCCAGGCGGACCTGCGCGACCGTCGCGCCGTGGCGGTCCGCGATCTCCTGCACCGCATCGGATCCGGCGACGCCGCCGGCCTCCCGGGACTCCGCGGTGACCGCGAAGAACGGGACGAACGCGATCCCCAGGTCACCGCAGACCTCGAGGATCTCGTCGTTCACCCGCCCGAACCCCACGCTGTACCTGTTCTGCACCGAGACCACCGGCGCGATCTCCCGCGCCTCGTGCAGGTGGGCCGGCCGCACGTTCGACACACCGAGGTGCCGGATCATGCCTTTGTCCTGAAGCTCGGCCAGGGCACCGAAATGCTCGGCGATCGACTCCAGCCCCATCTGCCGCAGGTAGACCAGGTCCAGTGTGTCGACACCGAGCGCTCGCAGATCATCCTCGACGAGCCCGCGCAGCTCCTCGGGTCGCGCCAGCCCGTGGTCCGTCGGGCCGACCTTGGTGGCGATCAGCAGGTCCTCCGGGTACGGCGCGAGCGCACGCCGGATCACCTCGTTCGCCCAGCCGAGGTTCTCGAACCGCGTCTCGCCGGCCTGCCCGCGGCTGGGGTAGAACGCCGCGGTGTCGAGGTGGTTGACGCCGAGCTCGACGACCCGCCGCAGCAGCGCGACCGCCCGGTCCTGCGCGTCGGCGCCACCGCCGTCGGCCCCCGCGAGCCGCTTCGCGCCGAACCCGACGCGCCGGACCGCCACCTCCCCGAACGACCAGAATTCGCCGGACTTGCTTTCCGCAATTCGTGATGATAAGTTAATTGGTGAAGGTGCATTTTCCTGTGAATTCTGCATTCGGTCAGGATAAATCCATCCAGGAAATTCGTCCACCCTTTCCCGGCTTTTTCTGCGCTAGTCTCTGCGCGTGGGCCTGACTGAGCGACAGCACCAGCTTCTCGACACCTGGCTGCCGGCGGCGACGATCGTGCGCGACCACAGCTGGGGTGTCATCGGGACACTCGTTCTGGAGCTCGAGCACGGCGGGGAGCGCTTTATCGCGAAGGCCGGCGACGACGCCGACCACCACCTCGTCCGCGAACTCCGTGCCCACCGCAACTGGTTGCGGCCGTGGACCACGCAGGGGCGGGCCGCCGACCTGGTGCACGCGGACGAGTCCGCAAAACTTCTCGTCACCCGATTCCTGCCCGGCGAACTCGTCGAAGGCACACCGCACGAATGGTCGCCGGCTGTCTATCGGCAGGCCGGTGAATTGCTCGCCGCATTTCACCGGCAGTACGGCGTACCGGACCCCGCCTACGAGGCCCGTGAGAACGGGCGGACGCTGCGGGATCTCGACAAGCCGCACCGCATCGCACCGGAACTCGCTGACCGCATCCGGGCAACGATCGAGGCCTGGCCGACGCCGCCGGCGACGCTGGTCCCGACCCACGGCGACTGGCAGCCGCGCAACTGGCTCGCCGACGACGGCACCGTCCGCATCATCGACTTCGGCCGCGCGGACCTGCGCCCGGCGTACACCGACCTCGCCCGGCTGGCCGCACAGCAGTTCCGCTCCGACCCGTCGCTGGAGCCCGCGTTCCTCGCCGGCTACGGATCCGATCCGCGCGAACCGGCGGCTTGGCAGCGGACACGGCTGCGCGAGGCGGTCAGTACGGCGGTCTGGGCCCACGAGGTCGGCGACGAAGCCTTCGAGGCGCAGGGGCATCGGATGATCGCCGAAATCCCGTTGTGAGCCCGCGGAGCGCGCTGGCATCGTCGCGGCATGGCCGGCGAACTCCTGCGCGAAGCGCTCACACTTGACCGTTATCCGCGATCGAACACCTACGACCAGCAGTGGGTCGTCGACAACCTGATGGGCCCGCACCCGCTGTGGTGCACCGAGAGCCTGCTGCAGGTGATGCCGCTGCGGCCGGGGACGCGGGTGCTCGACCTCGGCTGCGGTACGGCGTTGTCGTCGATCTTCCTGGCCCGCGAGTACGACGTCGACGTGTGGGCCGCGGACCTCTGGGTCGATCCGACCGAGAACTGGCAACGCATCGAGGACGCCGGTGTCGCCGGTCGCGTGCACCCGATCCGGTCCGACGCGCGCCGGCTGCCCTTCGCGCGCGGGTTCTTCGACGCGGTCGTCAGCGTCGGCTCGTACCACTACTTCGGCACCGGCGTGGACTATCTCCCGTACCTCGCCGAGCTCGTCCGGCCGGGCGGAACCATCGGCTTCATCAGCCCCGGGATCCGCACCGCCCCCGACTTCACGCCACCGCCGTACCTGGCGAACCGCTGGGCACCGGATCTGGGCACGTGGCTCCCGCCCGACTGGTGGCAGGACCTGTGGGAACGCACCAACCTCGTGACCGTCGTCACCGCCGACTTCGCCCCGAACGGCTGGGACGACTGGCTGCACTGGCTCCAGACCTGCGCCCAGGTAGGCCGAGGCTACGAACCCGACGAGCAGATGCTCCAAGCCGACCAGGGCAACCTCCTAGGCCTAACCCGCGTCGTGGCCCACCTGAAGTAGCTCCGTCAGTCGTGGAGCACCTTGCCGGCTTGGAGGACGACCGCGGCTCCACGGGGCACCTTCGTACTCATGGGATGTGAGTGTGGTGGACGGCGCCGACAAAATCGGTCGCCTGGGGCGGGGGTTCGTGGTGGGGTCTGGGGAGTCGAACCGTCTGGAAGGATGCCTGCCCATGCCGAGTGCGCAGATCGAAGTCCGTCGTGAGTACTCCGAGACCGAGGAAGCCGGTCTGATCGAGGCGGTGCACGCTGCGCTCGTCACCGCGTTCCGGATCCCGCCGCAGGACAAGGACGTCCGGCTGGTCGTCCACGCGCCGCACCGGTTCGCGTGCTCGCCGCGGCTGACCGAGCCCGAGCTCTTCACGCTCGTCACGGTCGACTGCTTCGCCGGCCGCTCGCTCGACGCGAAGCGCACGCTCTACACCGAGATCGTCGGCAACCTGAAGCCCTTCGGCATCCCGGCGGATCACGTCACGATCCTCGTCCGCGACCACCCCACCTCCAACTGGGGCATCCGCGGCGGCCAGGCCGCGTCCGACGTGGACCTGGGCTTCGACGTCAACGTCTGACCGTGGCGCTCCGATCGGCCCGGCACCTCACGTCGGTGTACCTCGTGCGGCAGGGGAGCGTGCTGCTCCTCTACCGCCGCGGCTCCCGCGCGATCGCGGACTCCTGGGTCGGCATTGGCGGCCACGTCGAACCCGGCGAACTCACCGACCCGACCGCGGCCGCGCTCCGGGAGCTGGACGAGGAGATCGGCGTCACGGCCGACCACCTCACCGACCTCGCGCTGCGGTACGTCGCCGTACGCGACACCGGAGCCGAGATACGCACGACGTACTACTTCACCGCCAACCTCCGCCCCACAGCGCCGCTGCCGACGGAATGCACCGAGGGCGACCTGCGGTGGTTCGAGCTGACCACGGACCCGACACAGCTCGACATGCCACCCACGGCCCGACTCGCGTTCGCCCACTGGCTGTCCACCGGCCGTCACGACGACGCCCTGCGCCTCATCACCGTCGACGCCGACGGCCGCGCGACAGGTCCGCTCTGATGCTGACCGTGCAGTTCCATCCGAACTGGCCGCACGGCTCGCGGACCGTGATCGAGTCGATCGCAGCGGACGGCTTCTACCGGTCACAGTTCACGACCGGAATCTCCAACGGCGGCCTGACGGCGTTCCAGGGCGGCGACCGCTGGCGCTGGGAGAGCCGCCTGTTCTCTGGCCGGTATGACGGCGGGCCGGAAACGGACCGCCCGATCTACGGCGTCTGGAACCGCCACGCCGACCCGTACGGCGGAGCGATCCGTTTCGGGTCGTCGTACCTGCGCCTGAAACCCGAGGCGATCGACCGCGCGACATTCTGCTTCCCGGACTCGGCCCGCGAACCGTCCGACTTCGGCGACCGCCACTCCGTGCCGCACCTGTGCGATCTCGCCGACCCGGCGTACCGCGGACCTGGGATCGTCGCGCTCGCCCGCTCGCTCGGCCCGGAGCTGACGCCCGACTTGCTCGGCGTGGCGGCGCGGTCGGGCCTTCATCCCGCACAGCCGATCAAGTACGTCTGGCACTGCCTTGCGCGTTTCGGGCGTCAGCCGGCCAGCTGGTCGCGGCGGCGTGTGAGGTAGGCGAGTTCTGCGGTGTTCGCCGCCAGCGCGATCGCCTCGTCGTAGGCCGCCCGGGACTCCTTGCTGCGGCCCATCCGGCGCAGCAGCTCGGCGCGGGTCGCGTGGTACAGGTGGTACGCGGGCAGCTTGTCGCCGAGCCGGTCGACCATCGCGATCGCGACCTCCGGACCGTCGAGCTCGGCCACCGCGATCGCGCGGTTCAGCGCCACGATCGGCGAGCGGTCGATCCGGACGAGCTGGTCGTACAGCGCGACGATCTGCGACCAGTCGGTGTCGCGCGTGTCGCGGGCCGAGGTGTGCACGGCGTTCACCGCCGCGAGGATCTGGTAGCGGCCCGGCGGGCGTCCGGTGGCGAGCCGTTCGCGGACCAGGTGGTGGCCCTCGGCAACCAGCGCCGGGTCCCAGGCGCCGCGGTCCTGCTCGTCCAGCGGGATCAGTTCACCCGAGCCCGACACCCGGGCCGTACGACGGGCCTCCGTGAGCAGCATCAGCGCGAGCAGACCGGCCACCTCACCGTCGTCCGGCAGCAGCGCCCGGATCAGACGGGTCAGGCGGATCGCCTCGGCGGTCAGCTCGTGGCGGACCGGGTCGGTGTCGGCACCGGTCGCCAGGTAGCCCTCGTTGAAGACCAGGAACAGCACCGCGAGTACGCCGGACACGCGGCCCGGCAGGTCTTCCGCCGACGGGACCCGGTACGGGATCCCCGCCGCCTTGATCTTCGCCTTCGCGCGGGTGATCCGCTGGCCCATCGCGGTCTCCTGCACCAGGAACGCGCGGGCGATCTCCGGCACGGTCAGCCCGCCCACCATCCGCAGCGTCAGCGCCACCCGCGTCTCCATCGCCAGCGCCGGGTGGCAGCAGGTGAAGATCAGCCGGAGCCGTTCGTCGTCGATCGCGCCGAGAGGCTCGGGCTGGTCGTCGTACGACATCTGAGCCTCCTTCTGCTTGTCGTCGCGTTTGCTCTCGCGGCGGATCCGGTCGATCGCCTTGCGGTTCGCGGTCGTGGTCAGCCAGGCGCCGGGGTTGGGCGGTACGCCGTCCGCGGGCCACCGCTCGACGGCGGTCGCGAACGCCTCGGCCGCGGACTCCTCGGCGATGTCGAGGTCCCCGAACCGCTTCGTCAGCGACGCGACCACCCGCGCCCACTCCTCGTGGTGCGCCCGGGTGATCGCCGCCTCGATGTCGCTCACTGGAATGGCCGCACCTCGATCTTCCGGTCGCACACCTTCGACGCCTCGGCGGCGAGCTTGAGCGCCACGTCGAGATCAGGGGCCTCCCAGACCCAGACGCCGGCCAGGTACTCCTTCGACTCGACGAACGGCCCGTCGGTGAACACCGGCTGGTCGCCCCGGTTGTCGATCACCGTGGCCGCGGTGGTGTCCGCGAGCCCGCCCGCGAAGACCCAGTAGCCCTCGGCGATCAGCCGGTCGTTGAACTCGCTGATGGCCGGCATCCGGTCAGTGCTGCCGGGGTTGTCCTTGTCGTCGATCACCGAAACCAGGTACTGCATCACGATCTCCCGTTCACTCTGCGGAGGTGCTTCACACCCACCCAACGAACCGCATCAGGCCATTTCGACACAAGCCGTGGACTTTCCTTACACCGACTCGCCGGGCCCGTCCGCGCGCCAGGTCCGCCAGAGCCGGCCGTAGACGCCGCCGGCACGGACCAGGTCGTCGTGGGTGCCGAGCTCGGCGAGCTCACCGGCTTCCATGACAGCGATCCGGTCGGCGTCGTGTGCGGTCTGCAGGCGGTGGGCGATCGCGATGACGGTACGGCCCCGCAGGACGGCGGCCAGCGACTGCTCGGTTCGCCGTGCGGTCCTGGGGTCGAGGAGCGCGGTGGCCTCGTCGAGGATCACGGTGTGCGGATCGGCCAGGACGACGCGCGCGAGAGACAGCTGCTGGGCGCCCGCGTCGTCGAGGGTGAAGTCCTGGCCGATCTCGGTGTCCAACCCGTCCGGCAGGTCCTTCCACCATGTGGCTCCGACGGCGTCCAGAGCGGCGTACAGCTCGTCGTCGGTCGCTTTCGGCCGCGCGATCAGCAGGTTGTCGCGCACGGTGTCGTGGAAGACGTGGTGATCCTGGGTGATCAGTACGACGTGTTCGCGGAGCTGGTCCGGCGGCAGGTCGGCCACCGGTACGCCGCCGATCGTGACCGACCCGGTGCCCGGGCGATCGAGACCGGCGAGAAGACGGGCGAGCGTGGACTTTCCGGCTCCGGAAGTGCCGACGACGGCCAGCCGTTCGCCGGGCTCCACCGACAGGTCGATGCCGTGCAGTACGTCGCGGGCCCCGGTGTAGCTGTAGTGCACGTCCCGCACGTGGATCCGGTCGCCGTCGGCCTTCGTGGTCGATCGGGGCTCCACCGCGGGTACGTCCGCGAGGCCCTCGACACGGGCGTAGGAGGCCGCGGCGCCCTGGAGCTGCTCGATCCACAGCATGAGGGTGTCGAGCGGGCCGACGAGTTGGCGCAGATACACCGTGGCGGTGACGACGATGCCGAGGCTGACCAGATCGTTCATGTAGAGGGCGCCGCCCACGAGGAGCACGCCGACGACCGGCAGCGCGAGCGAGATCTCGGCCCACGGGAAGAGGACGGTCCTCAGCCAGAGCGCGTTCAGGCGTGCTGTGCGAGCTTCGGCGATGACGCCCTCCGTCGCCTCGCTCCGGCGTTGCTCCAGCCCGAGAAGCTCGACCGTCCGCGCGCCCTTCGCGGTACTGGCGATGACGTCGGCCATTTCCGCTCCGGTGTTCGCAACCGCCAGATAGGCCGGCCTGGCGCGACGCAGGTACCAGCGCACGGCTGCGCCGACGCCGACCAGGCACACCAGCCCGCAGAGACCGAGCCGCACGTCCAGGACGAGTACGGCGACGACGAGGAACAGCGCGTGGACGATCGCCACGAGCACTTCGGGGACGGCCGAGCGCAGCGTCATCGCCACGAGCGACGCGTCGGTGCTGCCGCGGGCGATCAGGTCGCCGGCCGGGAGGTGGTCCGCCGTACGGGGTGGCAGGGCCAGGGTCCGCCGCAGGAACCGTTCCCGGACGCGCGCCGCGGTGCGTTCGCCGTACCGATAGCCGAGCTTGAGTGCCCACGATCCGAGCATGGTCTGTACGACGGTGAACAGCAGCGCTCCCAGCGCGAGCCGGTCCACCGTGCCGAGCACGTTGCCGGATCCGGTCTGGATCGTGTCGATGATCCGGCCGAGCAGCCACGGCCCCACGAGTCCCGCGGCCGAGGCGAGCGCGTTCACGACGACCACGCCGACCACGGCCGTGCGGTCCGCGCTCAGGTCGCGAACGGCGGCCGCGCGTACTTCGCCCGTGCTCGCGATCGGCATCTGCCTACTCATCGACAGCTCCGTTCTGGGCGCGGGACACCAGGTCGCGGTAGCGGGAGTCGGTGCGCAGCAGGTCCGCATGCGTGCCGACCGACGACGCCTGGCCGTCGACCAGGACGACCACCTCGTCGGCGCGGTCGAGCACGAGCGGCGAGGTCGTCGTGATCACCGTCGTCGTGTCGCGCCGGGCCTCGCGGATCCGGTCGATCATGGCGGCCTCGGTGTTGGCGTCGACCGCGGAGGTCGGATCGACGGCGAGCAGCACGTCGGGCCCGGCATAGACGGCGCGGGCGAGCCGGAGCCGCTGCCGTTGCCCGCCGGAGAGATCGCTGCCACCCGCGGCGAGCTCCGCGTCCAGACCGCCGGGCAACGCCTCCACGACATCCTCGGCCACCGCTACCCGGAGCGCGGTGTGGATGGCCTGGTCGTCGGGTTCGAGGCGCCCCGCGATGACAGTGCGGACAGTGCCGGCGAAGATCTCGGCGTCGTTGTCGGCGACAACCAATCGGCGCCTGAGTTCCTCGCGACCGACGTCCGCCAGGGGCGCGCCTGCCCAGGTCGTACACGGCGGGTGCTCGCCGATCTGTCCGAGTCGCTCGAGCACCGAGCGGGCCTCAGCGGGTCTGGCCGCTACCAGCGCCGTCAGGAGTCCGGGACGGATTTTCGTCCCGGACTCGGGGTCTACCAGCGGGCCTGGTTCGGCCGGGATCGTCTCCGGGGAGTTCTCGTTGTCGTGAGCCACCGGCAGGTTGAGCAGGTTGATGATGCGCTGACCGGCCACCCGGGCCCGCGCGATATCGCCGCCGCCTTCGATGAAGAACGACACCGGGACGACCAGCACGGCGACGTACCCGTAGACGGCGACCACATCGCCGATCGTGATCGTGCCGGTGGCTGCCAGTCGCGCCGACAACCACACCACGATCGCCAGGAACAGAGCCGGCAAGCCTGTCGACAGGGCTCCGACCCAGCTGGCTGGTCCGGCGACTCGGTAGCCGCGCCGGACCAGCCGCTGCGACTGTTCTTCGTACCGCTCGGCGACGACCGTCTTGCCGCCGAGGCCGTTGAGGACGCGGAGTCCGGCCAGCGCGTCGACGAGCCGGGTCGTCAGCCGCCCTTGGTGGACGCGGTACTCGCCGCCTGTGCGTTCGATGCGGTGCAGCAGCGGGCCGACGGCGATCGCCAGGAGCGGGACTCCGGCGAGAACGACCACGGCCAGGAGCGGGGAGATGGTGAACAGCACGACCGCGACGACGGCGTACGCCACGACCGCGCCGACGCCCGGGCCGGTGACTGTGAGCGCCTGCGCGACGACGTACACGTCGGCGATCCCGACCGTCACCACCTCGCCGGCGGTCACGTGCCGCGCGAGCGAGGCACCCAGCCTGGACGTGTGCCGCACCGTCGCCCGGACGGCGCGAAACGACGCGTCCATCCGGACCTTGGTCATGGTGCGATGCCTCGCGATGCCCAGCAGCGCGTTCAGGACGCCGACGGCGAGCAACACCGCGGTCCAGCCGATCAGCGCGGAGGTGTCGCGGGCGACAAGGCCTTGGTCGACCACACGCGACAGCACCCACGGCGGGACGGCCAGGCCGACGGTCCAGAGGGTGCCGAGCGCCGCGCCCGCAGCGATGCGCCGGGCTTGAGATCGAGTCAGCCAGTAGAGGAAGCGGTACGGGCTCGCCAGATCAGCGGCCGCTGGTGGGGTCCAGGTCTCGGTCGTCCTGTCCAACCAGTCACGAAGGGCCGCCATGCGGTGATCCTTGCAGCATCACCGCGCCTCCGGATACCTATTTGCGATTTGATTCACAAAGTCGTTGCGGAGGAGTCAGCGGAAGCGGTCGGGGCGGCAGCCGGCGAGTTCAGCGGCCGGGCTGCCGGTGAGGATTTCTGCGGCCGCCAGGCGACCGACGGCGGCGGCGAGCGTGATCGCGGAGTGCATGACCGCGACGTACAGCCCCTGGGTGCCGGCCGGGCGGCCGATGATCGGTTCTCCGTCGACAGGCATCGGGCGCCAGCCGATCTCGACCGAGACGATCTCGGTGTCGCCGGCACCGGCGAAGGAGGCGGCGAACCGGTCGCGGACCAGTCGGGCGGTCGCCTGCAGCGCGGCCTGATCCGTCTCGCCGCTGTACGCCGTGGGCGCGAGGATCGTCCCGTCGTCGAGCTGGCGGGCCTCGAGCGACGGTGTCGCGACGATCGCCCGGACCAGGCCCGGGGTGGCGCGCAAGCGGACGAGGATGGCCGGCGCTGGTTCGACGGGCAGGGCGACGCCGATGCCTGAGCAGAGGGCGACCGCGCCGGTGCCGGCGGCCAGGACGACGGTCTCGGCCGGGATTGTCTCAGTGATTGTCTGTACGCCGGTCACGGTGCCGGCTTGGTGGATGAGCGCGGTGACCGGCGTACCGGTCAGGAGTCGGGCGCCGCGATCGCGTGCGGCGGCGACGAGGAGGTCGATCGCCGCGACCGGGTCGAACGCGCCGTCCTCCGGGCGGTGGAAGGCCAGCGCCGGGGGAGTGACGAGGCTGGGCTCGAGCGCGGCGGCGTCGTCCGTACTCGGTCCTGGCGTCTCGTCGAAGCCGTCCCAGCTGAGCGAACCCGTCCAGCGGATCGCCAGCCCGGGAACCTCTGCTTCGAGCCGTCGG
This sequence comes from Kribbella sp. NPDC003557, assembly GCF_040610805.1. Lineage (NCBI taxonomy): Bacteria > Bacillati > Actinomycetota > Actinomycetes > Propionibacteriales > Kribbellaceae > Kribbella > Kribbella sp. NPDC003557. The sequence continues at coordinate 356,781 of NZ_JBEXMY010000006.1, read as the reverse complement.
TAGTCGTCCAGCGCGAGGTAGCGCAGCGGTGCCGAGGGCAGGTCGCTGCTGACCGGTCGCCCGATCCACGCGAACGACGCCCGGGTGGCGCCCGATCCGGGCAGGCCCGCGTCGATCACGGTGACTGGCCGACCTTGGCCGGCCAGGTGATACGCCAGCGACGCCCCGACGATGCCGGCCCCAACCACCACAATTCCGCGATCCGTCATGCCTGAGTTTCTAGCAGGGTCGGGTTGCGTCACGACACCGAGTTATTTGGCGGGCTTCAGTTCGTGGAGGCGGATGTTGGCGTACGTCGGGGGCGTCGTCGTGAGGTCGAGGACCTCGCCGGTGGTGGAGATGTAAAGGCCTGGCCGGTGCTGCTGCAGGCGGACGGTCTCGCCGCCCCAGTGATCGAAGAAGAGCGCTCCGTTCTCCTTGCGCAATCTGGCGGTCCCGTCGCGGACGCTGCCGACATGAATCGCATATTCCCGATTCCAGGGGCCGTCGACTTCGCCGGAAATCTCAGGTGCCACCGGTTTTGCGGGTGCGGGCTCTGGGGGAGGGCTGCTTCCTCCGAGAATCCGGCTGAAGATCTCGGTGGTCAATTGCCATTGCAGCGGATGATCGGTTGAATTCGTGAGCACAACTACGCCTAGGTTTTCAGTTGGCGCCCAGTACATGTCGGAGAGGAACCCGAATCCGCCGCCGCCGTGACCGCGCACCGGAACGCCGTTCGCGTCTGCGATGGCGATTCCCAGGCCGTATTGCTGGCCGGCATACATTTCTTGGAGGAGTTCGGGGGAGAGGAGCGACTCACCACCGCGGAGATGGAACTGGATGTAGCGGCAGGCGTCTTCTGCTGTGGTGTACAGACCGCCTGCCGCGATCACCGGGATCCGTACCGGGAGGCGCGTATACCCTCGCGAATGTCCGGTCGCGCGGCTCGTGTCACGCCTGATCATCTTCGCGTCGAAGGTCGTCCGCTGCAGCCCGAGCGGGGCGAGCAGTTCCCGCCGTACATACTCGTGAAAAGGCATGCCGCTGCGTCGCTGGAGAATATATCCGGCCAGATCTATACCAAGATTCGAATATTCATAGCGTTCGCCGACGGGAAACCTCAGCCAGGTGTCACAAATGCTGCGGCAATGCGTTTCAAAGGACGCTCTGCCGATCCGATAATTGGATCCGACCGGCGCTTCATGAGTAAAGCCTGCCGTATGACTCAGTAGATGCCGTAGCGTGATCAAGCGCTCAGGACGTTTCTCGAAGGAACTGTTGACCCGAAATTCGGGCAAATACCGGGGGACAGGCGCATCCAGCTCCACCAGGCCGTCCTGGACCGCCAGCATGACCGCCGTCGCAGTGTACATCTTCGAACACGACTGGACGCTGAACATCGTCTCGGCACTGATCGCCACATCACCGTCGGCCCGCGTGCACCCGAAGCCGGCGCACCACAGAACCGAGTCCGCGTCACAGATCCCGACCGCAAGCCCAGGCACCTTGTGCTCGTCGACCAACCCGGCAACATATCGCTGCAGTTCAGCGACCATCCGCTTGCTCACCACTGGATATCCTCCAACGATGCGATCAGTCCCGCGGTACGACGGCGACGACTTCTACTGCGACGTAGCCATCCCGGACCCCAGCCGCCTCGACGTCGTGCACGAGGACGAACTGGTGCTGGCGTTCCACCACACCCGGCCATTCTGGACGACACACATCGTCGCCGTACCGAAGAAGCACATCGCGTCGCTGACAACCCTGACATCAGACGACGAACCATCCGCCCGCCGGCTCCTCGAGGTAGTCCGATCCATCGCCGCCCACACCGAACAAACCACCGGCGCAGCCGCCGTACTGACCAACCTCGGCACCTACCAGGACTCCAAACACTTGCACATCCACATCCACAGCGGCCCCCAACGCTGACCGAGCACGGCGAACGACCGAGCGGAGCCATCCGCGGTCATGGGCGACGGGTTGTCCTTGCGAAAATCATTGGTGCCCGGTTTGCTTCGCTGATGGACTGACGTCCGACCGTGAGGCTGCCGCGTGATGGAGGTAGTGGTTGTGACGGATTACGACGTGCTTGCCGAGGTGTACGAATGGCTGATCTCGGATGCAAAGTTGCCGCCGGCCGATTTCGCTGCGTCGTTCGATGACGTCCTCGGCCTTCTGCCGTCGAACGCTCACGTCCTCGACTGTTCGTGCGGAACCGGACAGTTGGCGGTTGGCCTCGCCGGTCGTGGCATGCAGGTCGTCGCAACTGACGCCAGCGAGGCGATGGTTCGTCGGACTGCAGAGTTGTCCGAGGAGTTCGGGGCATCCGTCCTGGCCGTGCGGGCGAACTGGGAAGAGTTGCCCGACCATTTCGAGGACGACACGTTCGACATGGTGTTCTGTGTTGGCAACTCGCTTCACCATGCCGCGGGCGCGACAGGCAGGGGAGCCGCTCTGGAGTCGATGTCGCGACTTCTGCGCCCAGGCGGGCGCTTGGTACTCACATCCCGCACTTGGGAACTCGTGAGGGCCAGAGGCTCCCGGCTCGACATCAGTGACCGACTCGTCCGCCGGAACGGTCGCGATGCCGTCGTGGTCTACCGCTGGGAGATCGCGCCGCATTGGGAGGAGGAGCACCACATCGAGATCGCGATCGCGCAAGTTGATGCGACTGGGCTGGTCCTTGTCCGCTCGGAACTGCTGTCGTGCTGGCCCTACCGCTACGAGGAACTCGAAGTCGAGCTGCAGCGGGCCGGACTCCGGACGGAACTGAGCACGTTCGATCTTGAGGCCGAGAACTACATGGTGGTCGCGAGCAGGGCATAGACAACGGGCCAGCAGGAGGCGGCTTCCGCAGATTCAGCTAATGCGATAGCAGACTACTAGTTGACATAATGTCCGTTATCGGCGCTTAGGTTGGACGACTTGGAACGGGTGAGAGAACCCCGCCCAACGCGATGTCCAGGCTCGCAGCGGAACAAGCCCCCTGCAATTCGCACGGTCTTGGCGCCGTCCTCGTCGGGCAGCCGGACACGGGCGATTACAGTTGCGCCGGGAGGATCGAAACATGGTGATGGGAAGTCAGGACATCGATGCCTGGGACGCTGAGTTGCACCGTTCCGGTCGGGTGATTTTCGCGGTCCGGCGTGCGGTGGCGTTCGGCGGGTTGATCATCGTACTGACGATGGCCGGCATCCCGATCATCTCGGTGGTCCGGGACCTCGACACTCGCGGCACCTGGTTCACGATCCGGGTGGGTCTGCTTGCCGTAATCCTCGCCGGCTGTATCGCGCTCGCTGTCCTGTTCCTCCTCGGCCATCCGCGGGCGACAGTCAACGCTGCTGGCATCCGCTTCGCTTGGTGGCGGCCGATCCCATGGTCCGAGTTCGAGGGCGCCGCCCTCGTCACACCCACCAGCAGCCTCGCCGCCCCGTACCTGACCATCACCTCCAGCCGCGGCAGGAAACTCCACATCCCCCAAACCAACGTCGAAGACCTCCGCGCCTTCGCCGCCTGGCTCACCAAACTGCACACCCAACACCACTTGAACGCCACCAGCTAAGCGGCTCCGCCGTCGACGCGGAGACGACTCTCGAGCTCGGCGCGTACTTGGTGCACGGAGACCTCCGCAGCGACAACGTGTGCATCCTCAGCAACGCCGGCGAGCTTCGCCTCGTCGACTGTTCGCACGCCGGCGCCGGCCACGAGCTGCACGATGTCGGGCAGCTGCTCTCACGCTTCACCTGGAGGGTGGTCTCGCGCCGTGGAGGGTGATCCCCGCCGTGACAGGTGTGTACCGAGCCCGCACCTCTCAGCGCCAGGCTTGCAGGGCCGTCGCTACAGCGCACCAGCGTGAGCGACTAGCCGGACTGGCTCCGCGGCGTGTCCATCACCCGCGCCTCGATCAAGACGCGTTCATCAGCCGCGCCGCCTCGATCAACCTGCAATGTCTGGCAGCGGGCTCGAACTGCCGCCACCCGTGCCGGATCAGCACACGCCCAGCTGACCGCCCTGGTTCTCACGACGATCCCGCGGGGAGAGCCCAGCACATCCAGCACGTCGCCCTTGGCCGACTCCCCCGCACCCTCGTCAGTATCCGCGGGTGCCGTCCAGTTGCTCGCGCACGATGTCCAAGTGGCCGAGATGGCGGGCCGTCTCCTCGATCATGTGAGTCAAGATCCATCGGACCGACACCGGAGCGAACTGTGGTGGCGTGTAGTGCTGCATCGTGTCGAGCGTCAGACGAGCAACGATGCGCCTTGACTGCGCACACTCAGCCTCGTAGCTGCTCACGAGATCGCCGATGGCGCGACCATGGGTTGGCCAGCCGCCGTCATGGTCCCGCTCGAAGGGTTCGTCTGCGAGCGACGGAAAGCTGCCGGCGAACCAGTCGTACTCGGTCTGCCGCAGATGCGAAACGACCCCAGCAATCGTCATGAGCGGGGACGTGTCCAGCAAGGCGCGATCTGCCAGTTCCATCGGCAAACCGTCCACCTTCCGACGCACTGTTGCTCGCTGCCAGTCGAGGAACCCGGTCAGTACACCACGCTCGTCAGCGCCGCCGTCAGGAAACACACGCTCCATGAACGTCAGCCTCGCACAGTCACGTCAGGCCGACCGCGATCGAGCCCCAACCCCCCCCCCCCGGGTCTGCCCGTCGGGCACCGCCGCGGACCCACCGGTCCCCCGGCAGACACGAGCCCACCGGTACGGGACGCGCGGTACGGGACGCGCGGTACGGGACGCGCGGTACGGGACGCGCGGTACGGGACGCGCGGTACGGGACGCGCGGTACGGGACGCG
>NZ_JBEXMY010000006.1:350617-351898 GCF_040610805.1 Kribbella sp. NPDC003557 | reverse complement strand
GTACGGGACGCGCGGTACGGGACGCGCGGTACGGGACGCGCGGTACGGGACGCGCGGTACGGGACGCGCGGTACGGGACGCGCGGTACGGGACGCGCGGTACGGGACGCGCCGCACGGGACGCGCCGCACGGATGGGGCCATGCGCTGAACGTGGACTGTCGGTGGGCGGGTTTAGGGTGCCGCCCATGGCTGCCCGGATCTCGATCTCTGTCGCTTTGCTGGTGCGCAACGGTCTCGTGCTGCTGGTGCATCGGCACCCGTCGCGGCGGTGGTATCCCGACCGCTGGAGCTTCTCCGCCGGCGGACATGTCGAGTCGGGTGAGTTGCCGCATCAGGCCGTCGTCCGCGAATGCCTCGAAGAACTCGGGGTGCAGATCCACGACCCCGTACCCATCCCGATAACCATCAACGACCCGACCCTCCACATGCACGCATTCCTCGTCACCCGCTGGGACGGAGAACCCGTCAACGCCGCACCCGAGGAGCACGACGACCTCCGCTGGTTCCGTCCCGACGACCTCGCAGACCTGAAGATGGCCCACCCGGAAACCCTGCCGAACATCCTGACCGCCATCCAAGTCGCAACTGCCTAGCTGTGCGGCCGTCATCCGCACGATCCAGTAGCCGCACGATCCAGTAGCCGCACGACCCACTAGCCGCACGACCGTCTATCGGTACGACCGTCCGCTCGCCTGCATTCCGCGTGTGTCTCGCCCACGCCGGACGGCGTGATTCGCCAGGCGGAACACAGACGCCAGCCGCTCAATCGTGCTGCCTTCACGGTCGGGGCGCTCGGCACTGGTGAGGTCGCGTTGGACGGATCCGATCTCGACGCGCGCCACGCGAGCCACGGGCTGCGGTCCGTCGGGAACAACCGAGTCGAGACTCTGCAGGCATGCCCCGGCTGCAGCACACCCCAGCTGCAGGCATACCCCAACTGCAGGACACCGGCGACTGCAACATACTGTCGCCTGTCCCCTGTCCCCTGTCTCCCGTCGCTGGCAGCGCTAGTTGCCTTGGCCGCAGGCGCTCCCGTCCGTCACGGGCTGGCAGCAGATGTGCCTCGGCGCCCCCGGACCAGCTTTGTTGCCCTGGGCAATGCCCGGGTGAGCGTTCTTGGTCCGACCGCCGTACTCGGGCAGCGGGATCCGGACGACAGCTACCTGTGGATCCCGCCGGTCGACCGGGTCCAGCGCAGCGCCCAGACTACGCCGGGCCAGTGCGGCGGGCCGATCGCGACCGTCTCACCGGACTCGGCGGACTCGGCGGCGGGGACACGT
>NZ_JBEXMY010000006.1:0-350518 GCF_040610805.1 Kribbella sp. NPDC003557 | reverse complement strand
TGCGTGCCCGCCGGGCGATACGTGCGTGCCCGCCGGGCGATACGTGCGTGCCCGCCGGGCGATACGTGCGTGCCCGCCGGGCGATACGTGCGTGCCCGCCGGGCGATACGTGCGTGCGCGCCGGGCGATGCGTGCGTGCCCGCAGCGGAGCCTTCGGGGATACCGGCCGCGAGGGCGGTCTGCTGCGGAATATCTGCGTGGGCCGAGGTGATGGTGCCGCGCGGCGAGGGTACGACGTACGACGCGCGAGCAACCGGCGCCCAGCAGGTGCGCGTGGCGCGGCAGCTTCGCGGTACTCGGGCTGCTGGTGGGGGTCAGCCGGTGATGGCTGCGACGATGGTTCCGAGGACTAGCGCGGCGACGGCGAAGCTCAGGGTGCAGATGAGGATGGTGGCGACCGGGTGCCGGCCGGGCCAGCTCACGGCGTCGGGGTGGTTGCGGCCTAGTTGCGCCATGGATACCGGGCCGGCCGGGCCGCCGGTGGGTAGTCCGAGGTGGTGTACGAGGCGGTCGAGGTCGGTGGGCGCGTAGAGGGCGCCGTTGATGCTCAGGAGGGCTTGGTTGCCTGCATCAAGGACCACGATGGTCTCGGAGGTCGCTCCGGGCTGGACCACCTGGACCCGGACCAACGAGGCGGCGAGCGCGCGGTTGCGACGGCGGTGGAAGGTGAGGCCGCGTGCCGAAATCTCGGTCGGTGTAACGACGATGTGCGAGCGCGACAGGTACACGGCCATGGTGACGGCCAGCACCACGACGAGCGCGATGCAGGTGATCAGGGCGGGCGTGCCTCCGGCAACGACTCCGCCGACGAGGAGGGCCGCGGCGATCACACCAGCGATCGTGAGGACCTGGCGCCGCGGACCCGCCGCCGGCCGCAGGACAAGCACATCAGTTTCATACACAGCCAGAACCCTACGGCAGCAGAGGTCTCCGCCCACGCCTCACACGGCCAACAGGTTCATGACGAACCGCCCGACGGGCACGCGCTGCGGCCAGGCCGAGTGAGAATGCCGCGAGGTTCCCGCTCGCGCGGCGAGTCCACGGCGGATTCGTGCGGCCGGTGGCGGGCCGCTGGAGGCGAGTCGCGATGCGCGCATGCGTCGACGGCGGAGCAGCTGCCTAGCGGGCTCCGTCGGTGGGGAGTTGTGCCGGAGCGCCGCCAGTCGCTTGCCTCAGTCGCTTCCCTGTCGCCTCTCGCCCGCAGGGTTATCCCAGCGGTGCGGATCGGTGAGCGCCCTGGCGACGTCTAGGTGGCGGCGGACGGCGGTGGTTGCTGTGGGGTGGCCTTCAATGCGCGAGAGTACGGCGGACAGTTGAGCGCCGACTCCGACGTCGGAAGGTGCGTTCAGCATCGACGCCATCGCGGCGGCCTTGTCCAGGTCGCCGCGGGCGATGTGCTTCGCCGCCAGCGGCAGCATGGCCAGGGCGAACACGTCGGGGTCCGGCGCGGGACCTGGTGAGCCTCGGCCAAGCAGATCGAGTGTCTCCGACAGATCGAGGTTGCCAGCTCCGCCGGCGCCGGCAACCAGTCGAGACGCTCGGGGCAACGGAGCGCCCGACGGCCACCAGTACCAGTCGACCCACAGCGGCAGCGGCCCGACCTCGTACATCGCTCCGACGTCGTACATCGCGCCGACGTACCCGCCGCCGACCGGTCCGTTGCCCGGCATCGTGAGTGTCAGCAGTGGATGGTCCAGGACGCGTTCCCCGCCGACGACGATGATATCGACGTCGCTCCACTCGTCGGCCGTTCCGGACGCGAGCGAGCCGGTCAGCCAAACTCCCTCGGCCCGCAGCTGCGGCACGGTCTCTGCCAGCCACCTCGTGCGCCCACGAGCCAGCGCGGCCAGCATGCTCCGTGCCTCGTCCCGCGTCACGCTCATCCCGGAGTCAGCACGCCTCGAGGACGAAGAAGAGGAAGCAGATGAAACGTGCGGGGTGGTCCTGTTCCTGGGGTCGGAGTTCTAGGGGTGTGTCCGGGGAGATCGGTGGTTCGCTGATGACGGAGATGCGGAAGCCGGCTGCTCTGAAGGCGTCGTTCATTGCTTGCAGGGGACGGTGCCAGTTGGTGTACACGACGGTGCGGCCGGCGTGGACGGCGTCGTACGAGAACTCGGTGATGTCGAAGTACCCACCGTCCGGGTTCAGCGCCGTGTAGACGATCGGGTGGTTCACCGACACGATCAGGCGTCCGCCCGGCTTCAGCACGCGGCGGAGCTCGGACAGCGCGTCCGTCCAGTCCTCCAGATAGTGCAGGACGAGAGACGCCACGACGTCGTCGAACTCGGCGTCGGTGTACGGAAGCGGCTTGCCCAGGTCGGCGACCCTCAGCTCGGCGTCCTCCCCCAGGCGCCGGCGGGCCAGGTCGACCATCGCCGCGCTCCGGTCGAAGCCGGACATGAACGCGCCCCGGTCGCGGAGTGCCGCGGACAGCAGGCCGGAGCCGCAGCCGACGTCGAGGATGCGGCGGCCCGCCACGTCGCCGGCGAGGTCCAGGATCGCCGGGCGTTCGTAGTGGCCGTTGAGCAGATTGACCTCGTTGTCCGCGGAGTACGCCTCGGCGAACTCGTCGAAATCGGTCTTCGGCACCTAGTTCTCCATTTCTGTACGACCGGTCAGCGCGGCCCTGTTGTCCGCCACCCACCGCAGCTCGGCGGCCTCTTCCTCGACCGCGCCGTCGGCGACCCAGCTGCGCTGAGGCTCGATCCCTTGAGCGGCCAGGGAGAGTACGAGGTCGATGGTCGCCTGCCCACGCCTCACGATCGCGTCGACCACATCGAACGGCGGCGTCGGACCGTACGCGGCCAAGAAGCACCGGATGCGCTCGCGACGATCGGGGACAGCCGGAAAGTGGTGCCATTCCAGGCAGTACTTGTCGGCGCGCGTCGGCGTGAACCAGAAGAGGGCGTACGCGATGTCGTCGACCGGGTCACCAGGGTGGAGGTAGTCCCAGTCGAACACTCCCCTGGCCTGTCCGTCCCTCCACACGAAGTTCCACGGGCCGGGGTCGCCGTGGCAGAACACCTGGCCAGGCTGTCGCGGGGTGGCGAGCACCGACTGCCCGTACACGGCGTCGGTCGGCGGCACCCAGGTACGCGACGCATCATGAATCCGGCGCAACAGTCTCGCAGCCGACTCCAGTCCCTCGAGGTCGTGCTGGTGTTGCCACGCAGCACCGCCGGCGTCGCCCTCGATCAGGCGCAGCGTCTCCGTCGTACCGTCGTTCGACAGAGGCTCCGGAACCACGTCCTGCAGTCCCTGCGATCGCAAGTGCTTCAGGAAGGCATGCACTGTCGCCGTCTGCGGGGACGCCGGACGGGTGACGATCCCGTCAGCGATCCTCACCGGCCGGAACTCCGCATTCGTTTCGGCAGCTCGCTCCCGGGCGGTGGTTCCGTCCCCTTGGGTCATGCGGACGACTCTGCCATCCGACGGTTCCACTCCCCCGGGCCGAACCGCGACGTCCGTAAAGTGGCGGGGTGATGTCGAGTTATCCGTTGCTTGATGTACGGGTCAGCACGCCGCGGCTGGAGTTGTGCGGCGCTACGGACGCCCTGCTGGACCACCTCGCCCCGGTCGTCCGCGCCGGCAAGATGCACGCGGAGCCGGCGCCGTACGACGACCCGATCTCGTTCTACGAGCCGGACCCGGACCAGCGGGTGGCGAAGTGGTTGCGGGCGATCTGGCGCGGGCGGGGCACCGTCGACGCCGACGGCTGGCGGCTGTACTTCGTGGCTGTGGTCGACGGCGAGCCGGTCGGTATGCAGGACGTCCGTGGCGTCAGCTTCGCCACCTTCGGGACCGTCACGTCGTTCTCCTGGCTGTCCGCGGACCATCGCGGCCGCGGCCTGGGGCGGGAGATGCGTACGGCGATGCTGCATCTCGCGTTCGACGGGCTCGGAGCGAAGGAGGCGACCAGCGACGCGTTCGTGGACAATCACGGGTCCAACGCGATCTCGCGAAGTCTCGGCTACCAGCCCGACGGCGTCGACTGGGCCACGCGACAGGGCGAACCGGCGCTCCTGAACCGGTGGCGACTGACCAGAGCCACCTGGGAGCAACACCGCCGCGACGACATCCAGCTCCACAACCTCGAGGCCTGCCGCGCCTACTTGCCCCTGTCCTGACCCCGTCAGCTGGATGCGGAGGCCGGTTCGCGGCTCCGGTAGGTCAGGAGACCCTCGACGCCGCGGAGAAACGTGTCGCACACGGGTTTGGGGTCGGTCAGGCAGCCGGCGGCCATCGCGCCGTCGCGGAGCATGACGAAGTGCCGGGCGGCGGGCTCCGCGTCGATCTTGCCCAGGTCGGTGAACAGCTCGGTCATCGTGTCCAGGAACCACTGCCGGTGACGCAGGACGGCCTGATGCACCGGGAACGCCGGATCCGGATACTCCGCGGCGGCGTTCAGGAACGCGCACCCCCGGAACCCGTCCCGCTGGATGTCGTCCGCGATGAACCGGCTCACGGCCCGGATGACGTCCTCGGGGCCCGCGCTCTCGGTCCGGGCGGTCTCGACCCGCTCACGGATCGCCCCGTCGGCCTGCGTCAGGTACGCGACGATCAGGTCGTCCTTGCTCGGGAAATGCCGGTACAACGTCGCCCGCGTCACCTTCGCCTCGGCGACCACCCGGTCGATCCCCACGGCATGGATGCCGTCGGAATAGAACAGCTCGCCGGCCGTACCGAGCAGCCGCGACCGCGCCTCTGACATCCCGCTCCCCTCCGATTCTCCCGCTGTCCTGCCGAGATTAGCAGACAGAACGATCGGTCTTGACAATACCGTCCGTCGTCGGGCAGTCTCAAGTAGACCGATCGTTCTATCTACCAGTTTCTGCGAGGAATCCGTGTCCACCTCCTATGCCACCAAGCCCGATGCCGGCACCCAGGCGCTCCGCACCCTGTACTTCGTCCGCTTCGGCTTCGCCATCGTCTGGGCGGTGCTGATGATGGCGATCGGCAAATCGATCACCCCGGGAACCGTCGTTCTCCTGCTCGTCTATCCCCTCTTCGACGTCGCCGCGGCCGTCGTCGACTTCCGTACGTCGGGTGCCTCGCGCCCGAAGGCGCCGCTCTACGTGAACATGGCCCTGAGCCTCCTGACCACGGTCGGTCTGGGCGTCGCGGCCGCGTCCGGCATCCCGGGCGTGCTGCGCGTCTGGGGTGCCTGGGCCATCACCGCCGGCATCGTCCAGCTGATCGTGGCGGTCCTGCGGTACCGGCTCGGCGGCCAGTGGGCGATGATCCTCAGCGGCGGCATCTCCGTCCTCGCCGGCGGCAGCTTCATCGTGATGGCCGGCGGGCCGAAGGCCTCCCTCACCAGCGTCGCCGGCTATGCGATCCTGGGCGGCGTGTTCTTCCTGATCTCCGCGATCCGCCTGCACCGCCGCACCGCGAAGGCGAACTGACATGACGGAAACCACCATCGACGTCGTGATCATCGGCGCCGGCCCGGTCGGCGAGAACGTCGCCGATCGCGCCGTCCAGGGCGGCCTGACCGCCGCGATCGTGGAACACGAGCTGGTCGGCGGCGAATGCTCGTACTGGGCCTGCATGCCGACCAAGGCGCTGCTCCGCGACGCCGCCGCGCTGCGCGCCGCTCGCGCACTCCCGGCCGCGGGCCAGGCCGTCAACGGCGACCTGGACCCAGCCCTGGTGCTCGCCAGGCGGGACAAGTTCGCGTCCAACTGGAGCGATTCCGGCCAGGTCGACTGGCTGGACCACGCGGGCATCACCCTGGTCCGCGGGCACGGACGTGTCGCCGGGCCTCGTACGGTCACCGTCACGCACCCGGACGGTACGACGACAACCTTGCACGCGAACCACGCCGTCGTGATCGCCACCGGGAGCAGCGCGTACCTGCCGCCGATCCAGGGGTTGGCGGACGTCAACCCCTGGACGAGCCGCGACGCGGCCGCCGTACGGTCCGTCCCGAATCGCCTGGCCATCATCGGTGGCGGCGTCGTGGCGTCCGAGATGGCGACCGCGTTCACCGCCCTCGGCGCGCAGGTGACGCTCGTGTCGCAGAGCCGGCTCCTGCCAGGAGTCGAACGCTTCGCGGGCGACGAGGTGGCCGCTGCGCTGCGAGCGGCCGGCGCCACACTTCACCTGGAGGTCGACGCCACCGAGGTACGCCGGGACGCGTCCGGCGCGGTGCATCTCACGCTGTCCGACGGCACGTCCGTCGAAGCCGATGAGGTACTCGTCGCCACCGGACGGACGCCGAACACGAGGGACGTCGGCCTGGACAGCGTCGGGCTCACACCCGGCGACTGGCTGCAGGTCGACGAGGCGCTGGCTGTCCTGGACGGCACTGGTGAGCCCATCGGCGACGGCTGGCTGTATGCGGCCGGCGACGTCAACAAGCGCGTCCTGCTGACCCACCACGGCAAGTACCAGGGTCGCGCGCTCGGCGACGCCATCGCGGCACGAGCCCGCGGCGATCAACTCGGCCTGGGCAAGTGGGGACGCCACGCGGTCAACGCCGACCTGGATGCCACGACCCAGGTGATCTTCACCGATCCCGAGGTCGCCGCTGTCGGCCTGTCCGCCGAGGCCGCTGCGGCCGCCGGCAAGAAGACCCGGGTCGTCGACTACGACCTCGGAGCGGTGTCCGGCGCCGCACTGCATGCCGACGGCTATCGCGGGCAGGCGCGGATGATTGTCGACGACGACCGCAACGTCCTGATCGGGTTCACCGCGGTCGGGCCAGACGTCGCCGAGCTCCTGCACGCCGCCACGATCGCGATCGTCGGCGAAGTGCCGCTGGACCGGCTCTGGCACGCGGTGCCGGCGTACCCGACGATCAGCGAGATCTGGCTGCGCCTGCTCGAGACCGACGGCCGCGATCGGTAGCTCGGCACGACGCCGTGAAAGACTCGGCGCGTGCGGATCAGTGAGGCCGGTGCGGACGACGTTGCGGGGCTGGCGCGGCTGTTGTGGCTGAACGGCCGTGACGAGGAGCCGGACCAGCAGGCGCTCGATGCGTTCACTGCGGAGCTCTCGGAATGGTGGGGCGCACGGGACGGCTCGCATGTCGCGTACGTCGCCCGTCTGGACGGGCCGGAGCTCGTCGGTATGGCGTGGGTCGCGCTGGTTCCGCGCGTTCCGAGGCCGGGGGCAACGAATCGGTTGTCGGCGGACATCCAGAGCGTGTTCGTGCTGCCCGAGCGGCGCGGGCACGGGATCGGGGCGGCGCTGGTGCAGGCCGCCGCGGATCACGCCGTACGGCTCGGTTCGATGCATGTGACGGTTCACTCGGGGCGCAGGGCCGTGCCGGTGTACGAGCGACTCGGGTTCGAGTCGTCTCGTCAGCTCTTGCAGCGGTATCCGGAGTAGCTAGTCGGGTGGTGTGCGGGCCCGGAAGTTGCGCCGGTAGGCCATCGGCGAGGTCCTGATGTGCTTGGCGAAGTGCTGGCGCATCGCGACCGAGGTGCCGAATCCGCAGTGCCGGGAGATCTCCTCCACGGACAGGTCGGTGGTCTCCAGCAGTTCCTGCGCGTGATGCACACGCTGCCGCAACAACCACTGCAGCGGTGTCGTGCCGGTCTGCTCCCGGAATCTGCGGTTGATGGTGCGCGGGCTGGTTCCGGCGTACGACGCGATGTCCGCGAGCGTGACCGGTTCGCCGAGTCGTTGCCGTAGCCACCGCATCGCCGGCTCCAGGGATCCGTGGTCGTCGCCGGGTTCGGGGTGTGCGATGTACGGCGCTTGGCCGCCGTCGCGTTGCAGCGGCACGACCATGTGCCGGGCGACGTCGGCGGCGACCGCGGAGCCGAAGTCCTGGCGGATCATGTGCAGGCACATGTCGATACCGCTGGCCGCGCCGGCCGAGGTGAGAACGTCGCCGTGGTCGATGAACAGTACGTCGGTGTCGACGCGCACCTGCGGGTACTGCTCGGCGAGGACGTGCGCGCGTGACCAGTGCGTGGCGATCCGGCGGCCGTCCAGCAGACCGGACGCGGCCATCACCCGCGCGCCGCCGGAACTGATGGACGCGATCCTGACGCCGCGCCGATGCGCCTCACGCAGCAGGTCGAGCGTCTCGGCCGACGACTCGCGGCCCGCCGGGGCGCCGATGACCACGATCGTGTCGGACTCGAGTGCATCCGCCAGCGGGTACGGCGGTGTACAGCGGAACATCTCGACGCCGCCGACGCCCGCGACGACCAGGTCACGGCCTGCGCCGCACACACGAACGTCGTACAGCCGCGGACCGAACAGCTCGCCCGGCTCCCTCTCCAGGGAGTGCGCCGTGCTGAACACCTGGAGCGGCATCGACAGGTCGAAACTGTGGATCCCGTCGACGACGAGGACGGCAACCCGGTGCATGGCGACAATCTATCGGACGACGGCATTCTTGCCACTGTCGTCGCGCGGTCGGTGCCTCGACGATGGTGCACATGCTGCTCGCCGTACTTCTCTCGGCCGGATCGGTCGCGTTGCTCCTCACGATGGGTTTGATCACCGACGGGTTGCTCGGTGAGCACGCCGAGGATTGGGCGCGCCGCCACGATCGCGAGTCCCGGTCTGGGGAGTGGCATTCGTGAGCAGGCGGGTCGCTGTGGTCGGGGCCGGCATTCTCGGGGCCTGCGTTGGCTGGGAGTTGACGCGGCTCGGGGCGGATGTGGTGCTCATCGATGCGGGCCGACCGGGCGAAGGCGTCACCAACTGGTCGTTCTCGTGGGTCAACGCGAGCAACAAGACCGCGCGGAGGTCGTACTTCGAGCTGAACGTCGCGGGGATGGGGGCGTACCGGGAGCTCGCCGGCATCGTCGGGCCGGACTCTTGGTGGCATCCCAGCGGGCATCTGCGGTGGGCGGATGATCCTGTGGCGCATGCCGGACTGCTGGAGACGGCCCGGCTGCTGGACGACTGGGACTACCGGGTCGAGTTGTTGTCCGGGGCGGAGGTGCGCCGTCGTCTCGAGCCTGCTCTGGCGATTGCTGACGACGCTCCGGTGCTGTTCTATCCGGACGAAGCCTGGGTGCACGGGCGCCGCCTCGTCAGTTTGCTGGTCGGTCAGGCTGTTGCCTTGGGCGCCGAACGGTACTTCGGTACTGCGGTTCGGGACATCAGCACCGCTTCAGACGGAAGCGTCCGGACGGTCGTCCTGTCTGATGGCACTCGACTCGGGGTCGACGCCGTGGTGAACGCGGCAGGCCCGGACGCCGCCCACATCGCCGCGCTAGTCGCGCGGCACCTCCCGATGCGCCACGAGCCCGGCGTCGTCACCCGCCTCACCTGCCCCCAGGTGCCGATCCGCCGGGCCATGCACACGCCATACGTGGAGATCCGCCCGGACGGAGACGGCTCAGTGGTCCTACACAGCCGCGAGGTCGACGCCCAGATCGACACTCCGCCCCAGCCCGCGCGGCGGCTGCAGGACTCGGCGGAGCAGGCCGTACCCGAGCTTGGCGACGCCGGCGCGAGGGACGCGGCGCGGCCTGCGTGGTGGCTGCGTGACTTGGCGGGGATCGTGGTGCCGGAGCTCGGTGGTGCCGGTGTTGCGGGGACGAGGATGTCCGAGCGGCCTGTTCCGGCGGACGGATATCCCTCGGTGGGTGCGGTGCCGGGGGTGTCCGGCTACTACGAGGCTGTTACGCACAGCGGGATCACGCTCGGTCCGGTCATCGGACGGTTGCTCGCGTCGGAGATCGTCGGCGGGGCTGATTCCGAGTTGCTTGCCGACTTTCGCCCTGGGCGGTTGTGCTGACGCCTCAGGTCGGATAGTTCAGGGCGGCGAGCAACTGCGGGTGAAGGCTGGCGTTCGAGTACAGACCGCCGCCTCGGTCGGCGGCATGACCACCGGTCGGGTCGGTGAAGCGGCCGCCGGCTTCCTCGACGATCAGGATCCAGGGCGCGTGATCCCACGGGTGGTAGCGCTCGACGAGGAACGCGTCGACCTCACCACGCACGAGCTCGATCAACGGCAGCGGAGTCGAAGGCAGGCGTGCCGCCGGCGACAGCCGATCCCGCGACTCGTTGTCCAAGGCAATAAGTACAGCGTTTTCCGTGCTCGCAGTCGTACTGACCCGCAAACGCCGCGCCTCGTCACGCGGCCAGGACGACTCGAAAGCACCACCCCCACGCGTCGCCCACCACGACCGCCCCAGCGCGGGAGCCACGACCACTGCAAGCTCGCCGACTCCACCAACCTCGAGAGCAACCTGGATCCGCCAGTTCGGATCACGCGTACTGAAGAACCGTGTCCCGTCGATCGGGTCCAGAACCCAAACCCGCTCCGCCTCCCCCAGCCGACCGAACTCCTCCCCGAAAAACGCATCACCGCCCCGCCCCGCCGACAACGTCTCCCGCAACAACTCCTCAACAGCCCGATCCGCCTCCGTCACCGGCGTACCGTCATCCTTCAACGCAGCCGTCACACCGGCCTCGAAATACCCCAACGCCACCTCGGCCGCCCGCTCCACAGCCGCGAACGCCAACCGAAGATCATCCACCGCAGAGGGCTCTCTAACCATCGGTCCGCTCCCGGTTGTCGTACGGCGTGGGGCCTGGACGAAAGCCGCAGGATTCCGCGATCGCGACCGCCTCGGGGAATCCTCGGGCGAGCATCTCCGGTTCGTGGGCGTCGCTGGCGAACGTGATGCCCGATCCGCCTTCGGCACGCCACCACCGCAGGAGCTGTGGGCTCAACGGCAGCTTCGTGTTGAGCTCCAATGCCTTGCCCTTGCAAGCCAGTGCCCGGAGTACTGCGCGAAACTCCTCCTCGAACGTCTCCGGATCGAAGCGGCCGGCGCCGGTGGGCCAGTAGCGCAGTGGGTAGTCGAGATGCGCGAGTACGTCGAAACCGTCGTACTGCTCGATCATCCGCAGCGTCTCAGCGAGATAGGTCCGGACGACGTCCGCGGCAGGTAGGGCGTCGTACGCCAGCGAGACCTCGCCGAGGCCGGCGTCGGTGCGGAGCGAGTGCACCGAACTGATCACCAGGTCGAAGTCGGCGGCCTTCGGCAGAGCTTCCACTGCTGCCGTGTGCCAGTGCGGCTCGCTCAGTTCGATGCCGGACAGGATCCGGAGGTCCGGGAAGTGGTGCCGGCATCGCTCCAGGGATTCCAGGTAACTGTCGAGATCCAGCGCCGGCGGGGTGAGGACCTGCTCGCTCACGAGGGCTTGCCATCTGGTTGGGAGAGCTTCGCCGTCGCTTACTGCCCAAGGCGTGAAGTCGGCATGTTCGGTGAACACCAGAGCCGGCAGACCGATCTCCACAGCTCGCCGGCACGTAGCCTCCATCGACCCGCGCAGTGCATCCCATGACCACTGGCTGTGCACATGACTGTCCCGAGGAAGCATCAAATCCTCGTCACCGAGAACTCGCGGGCGAGGGCAGTCGCGAGGTGGCGGTAGTCCTCCATCAGAGGGCCGGTGAGAGCCGGGTCGGGTTCGCAGAAGTCGCGCAGGCCCTTGGCGAGGTCCTCGATCTGTGCCGCGAGATCGGACGGGCGGCGCGGGTTGCGGCGTGCGTAGGAACACCACCGCCGTACGGCGACTGCTAGCACCTCGTCCACGTCATCGGCGCGCACGACTGGCGAACCGGACTCCTCCACCCGCAGCAGCGCGTCGCGCGCCGCCCGCAGCACCGCCTCATCCATCGGCGAGTTGTTGGAGGCGGGTAGCGCTGGTGGGGTTGGCGGGGAGGAAGGTTTCTATGGCGAGGTTGGCGGCGGTGACCTCCAAGGGGGCTCCGATGGTGGCGATGAGGGTGAAGAGGCGGACCGGGCCCAGGCGGGTGTTGAGGTCGAGGGTGACCATGGGTTGCTGGGCGGGGGCTGTGGGGGGTTTGTCGGGGAGGTAGGCCTCGACCTCTTCGAGGAGGGTGGCGAGGGCGTCGTCGGCGGTGTCCCGGCTCTTGCGTTTCAGTTGGTGGATGAGGCCGAGGCTGCACGCGGCGGTCATCGACGAGATGCTCGGGAGACCGCCGGGGTGGACGGACAGGCGGAGCATGTTCATCGGGGGTTCGAGGAGCTCGGGGTCGACGCCCTCCCACAGGAGTGACGCGGCTTCGTTCGCGTCGACCAGGTTCCACAGGCCGTCGACGATCAGCGCGGGGTTGGGCATGTGCGCGTCGATCAGCTGGCGCAGTGGTTCGCGGAGCGGGAGCATCGCCGCGGAGTCGTACGGCTGGTCGAGGTACCGGGGCGCGTACCCGCCGGCGAGCAGCAGCCGGTTCTGTTCGGCCAGCGGGAGGTCGAGGTGGTTCGCGAGGTGGACCAGCAGTTGCCGGCTCGGTTGTGCGCGGCCGGTCTCGACGAAGCTGAGGTGCTTGGTCGACACCTCGGCGTCGAGCGCCAGGTCCAGCTGACTCATCCGGCGGTGCGTCCGCCAGAAGCGCAGCAGCTCGCCGACGGTCTGTGGCTCCTCCAGCACGGTCACGCCTTCAGCGTACGGCGGTGGCGCGGCGCGCAGCCATTACCCGCGAGGTAACTGCACCAAGGAGGTAATTGAGCCGCTCCCCCGCGGCCCTGGATCGTTGCCGGTGTCCGCACAACGACCTGGAGGGCAGCACCATGAACCCCACGTACACCGCCGTCGCGACCTCGTCCGGACGGGACTCCCGCGCCGTCACCGCCGACGGGCAGCTCGACGTCAAGCTGGCCATGCCGAAGGAGATGGGCGGCACCGGCGACGGACTCAACCCCGAGCAGCTGCTCGCCGCCGGCTGGGCGGCCTGCTTCTCGACCGTGCTGGACATCCTGGCGAAGCGTCAGAACCTCGACGCCAAGGACGTCGCGGTCACCGCCGAGGTCAGCCTCGTCCCCGCGAACGGCAGACTCGACCTGGCCGCCGTCCTGCGCGTCGAACTGCCCGACCACCTGCACGGCGAGATCGGCGAAAAGTTGCTCGAAGCAACCCACGCCACCTGCCCGTACTCCCGGGCCACCCAGGGCAACATCTCCGTGGACGTCATCGCCGAGTAGATCGGCACGGCCCTAAGCGGTGCTGCGGGCGTCGACGCCGTGCGTGCTGAAGAGCGCGTGCAGGGCGGCGTGGCCCTGGGTGAAGTCCCATTGTTCGGCGTGCAGGCCGGCGGTGCGGGCGCCGGTGATGTTGCGGGGTGTGTCGTCGATGAACAGGATCGTGGCGGCGTCCGCGCCGATCCGTTCCGCGGCACGGGTGAAGAAGGCCGGGTCGGGCTTGGCCACGCCGAGGTCGTACGAGTAGCAGCTGACGTCGAACAGGTCGTCGTACCCGAGCGCCGTCCGCATGTGCGCGCCGCGGTAGCACTCCTGGTTGGTGCCGAGGTGTACGCCGTACCCGTTGCGCTTCAGCGCCCGCACGACGGCGAGAGACTCCTCGATCAGCACGATGTTCTTCCAGACCGCGTCGTACACCTCGGCCACCGGTGTGCTGACGCCGTACTTCACCAGCCCGGCCTCGAGCACCGGCAGGTAGTCGCCACGCCCGGCGAGCATCGGCAGCTCGTCGGACCAGGTCTCGTGCAGGAAGTCCCGCGCCCGGTCGCCGACGTACGGTTCCAGGGCCGAGTACCGCCCGCCGGGCAGATCCTGCAGGACGCCGTCCGCGTCGAACAGCACATGCCGGATCCTGGACCCGGCGACCGCCCGTTTCGAGCCGCCCGATGTCGGGGTCAGCACGGTCCCGTCGGGAAGCGGCGTCGGTTCGCCGCGCACGTACGGAACCACGCCGACCTGGAACTCGTCCTCGTACACGATCGTCCCGGGATCGCCGGATGTGACCTGCTCCCAGGCGACGTCGTGGGCGTCGAGGATCTCCAGCAGCGAGTCCACGAGCTCCCGCATCGGCGGCGGGATCGGGTCCTTGAACCAGGTGACCGCGCCGATGCTGTTGCCGTCGGCATAGAAAGCCGGGTTCGGCAGGTTGGCGAGGAACCAGTCGTCGACGTCCAGATAGCGCGCCTCCTCCGCCGGAGTCAGCCGGCCCGCCCGCCGCAGATGATCCACCGCGACGAACAGGCCGACCTCGACCCCCAGCCGGCCCCGGTAGCCGGCCTGCAGACGGACGTACGTGCGCTCACTCACGCAGGACAGGATGCCGGACGGACTCGTCGGCGTCCGGAGATTTCTCGTCCTCCGGTACGTCGTCGGGTGCTTCCTGCCGGACGCCGTACACGGCCGCGCGGACCTCCCGCGGGACGTTGCACATGGTCAGGACGGGTCTTGCAGGATGCCGAGGACGTTGCCGTCGGGGTCGGTCAGCGTGGCGACCAGGCGGCCGGCGCCGACGTCCTTCGGGGCGTCCTTGAGGGTGCCGCCGGCCGCGGTGATCTCCTTGATCTTGGCCTCGATGTCGGTCACGTGCCAGTACGCGATCGGCGAGGTCATGTCGCTGTTCGGGACCAGCCCGATCTGCTGCCCCTCGGCCTCGTACCCGACGTAGTACGGCGAGTCGGCCATCGGCTCGACCCCGAGCAGGGCGGTGTACACCGGCTTGGCCTTCTCGATGTCGGTGACGGGGTGCAGGATCGTGTTGACGCCTAGCGTGGTGGTCATTTCGTCTCTCCAGATTCGAGGGCCGCAGCCCCTGACGTTTACTGCCCCCAACGCTATTTCCATACCGCCCAGGGTGCTTCTCGATTCCTGACCGGTTGGCCGGAACATTGCGGCATCTGACCTGCGAACGGCTGCCGCGCACCACGCGCACGCACATAGCCTCGCGGTATGGACCTGACTCTGCCGACCAGTCCCCTGGCCGACGCGATCCTCTCCACGGTGAGCGGCACGGAGGCGCCGCCGATCGCCAATCACAGCGTGCGGAGCTTCTTCTTCGCGCAGCTCGTCGCCGAGCGCGAGGGATGTACGACGGACGCGGCGTACGACCGCGACCTGCTGTACGCCGCGACTGTGCTGCACGATCTCGGCGCCGGTGACCTCGCGAAGGGCGAGGCCCGGTTCGAGGTGGAGGGCGCCGACCTGGCGGCCGAACTGCTCCGCCGGCACGGGCTCGCCGAGGCGGACGTCGACCGGGTCTGGGAGGCGATCGCGCTGCACACCTCGCCGGGGATCGCCGAGCGCCGTGGGCTGCTCGCCTATCTGACCCGCGCGGGCGTGGGCGTCGACTTCGGTGCCGGCCTCGACGGCGCGTCCGAGTGGGAGCGCCGGATCCACGCCGAGTACCCGCGGCTGGACATGGCCCGTTCACTGGTCGACGCGATCGTGGAGCGGGCGGCACACTCGGCCGTGGCGTCGGCGCCGTACACGCTCGGTGGCGAACTTCTGCGCGAGCGCCGGGCCGACGGCGTCACACGTGTCGAGCGAGCCGCCGCGGCATCACCGTGGAGTGAATGACCAGGTCAGGCGACGTACTCCGCGAGGTGCTTGCCGGTCAGCGTCTTCGGCTTCTTGATCAGGTCCGCGGGGGTGCCCTCGAAGACGACCTTGCCGCCGTCGTGGCCGGCGCCGGGGCCGAGGTCGATGATCCAGTCGGCGTGCGCCATCACGGCTTGGTGGTGCTCGATGACGATCACCGACTTGCCGGCGTCGACCAGCCGGTCCAGCAGGCCGAGGAGCTGCTCGACGTCGGCCAGGTGCAGACCGGTGGTCGGCTCGTCGAGGACGTAGATGCCACCCTTCTCGCCCATGTGTGTGGCCAGCTTCAGCCGCTGCCGCTCGCCGCCGGACAGTGTCGTGAGCGGCTGCCCGAGCGAGAGGTACCCGAGCCCGACGTCGGCCAGCCGCTCGAGGATCTTCTCCGCGGCCGGCGTCCGCGCCTCGCCCTCGGCGAAGTACGTCAGCGCCTCCGACACCGGCATCGCGAGCACGTCCGCGATGTTCTTCCCGCCGAACGTGTACTCCAGCACGGCCGCCTGGAAGCGCCGGCCCTCGCACTCCTCGCACGGCGCCTCGACGGTCGCCATCACACCGAGCTCGGTGTAGATCACGCCGGCGCCCTTGCACGCCGGGCAGGCGCCCTCGGAGTTCGCGCTGAACAGCGCCGGCTTCACCCCGTTGGCCTTGGCGAACGCCTTCCGGATCGGGTCCAGCAGACCCGTGTACGTCGCCGGGTTGCTGCGCCGCGAGCCGCGGATCGCGCCCTGGTCGATCGCGATCACGCCCTCGCGGTCGGCGATCGAACCCTGGATCAGCGAGCTCTTCCCGGATCCGGCGACCCCGGTGACGACCACCAGCACCCCGAGCGGTACGTCGACATCCACGTCCTGCAGGTTGTTCGTCGAGGCCCCGCGGACCTCCAGCGCGCCCGCGGCCGAGCGCACCGACGGCTTGACCGACGCCTTGTCGTCCAGGTGCCGCCCGGTGAGCGTCCCGCTGGTCCGCAGCTTGGCGAGCGTGCCCTCGAACACCACCTCGCCGCCGCCGGAGCCCGCGCCCGGTCCCAGGTCGATCACGTGGTCGGCGATCGCGATCGTCTCCGGCTTGTGCTCCACGACGAGGACCGTGTTGCCCTTGTTCCGCAGCTGCAGGAGCAGCTCGTTCATCCGCTGGATGTCGTGCGGGTGCAGGCCGATGGTCGGCTCGTCGAACACGTACGTGACATCGGTCAGCGACGACCCGAGATGGCGGATCATCTTGGTCCGCTGCGCCTCACCGCCGGACAGCGTGCCGGCGGGGCGTTCGAGCGACAGGTACCCGAGCCCGATGTCGACGAACGAGTCGAGGGTGTCGCCGAGCGCCTTGAGCAGCGGCGCGACCGACGGCTCCTTCAGGGCCCGGATCCAGGCGGCCAGGTCGGTGATCTGCATCGCGCAGAGGTCGGCGATGTTCTTGCCGTTGATCTTCGAGGCCCGCGCCTCGGCGCCGAGCCGGGTCCCGTCGCAGTCCGGGCAGGTCGTGAACGTCACGGCCCGCTCGACGAACGCGCGGATGTGCGGCTGCATCGCGTCGACGTCCTTGGACAGGAACGACCGCTGGATCGCCGGGATGATCCCGTTGTAGGTGAGGTTGATGCCCTCGACCTTGATCTTGGTCGGCTCCCGGTACAGCAGGTCGTGCAGTTCCTTCTTGGTGTACTTCTTGATCGGCTTGTCCGGGTTGAAGAAGCCGGAGCCGCGGAAGATCCGCCCGTACCAGCCGTCCATGCTGTAGCCGGGGATCGTCAGCGCGCCCTCGTTCAGCGACTTGTTCTCGTCGTACAGCGCGGTCAGGTCGAAGTCGGTGACCGAGCCCATCCCCTCACAGCGCGGGCACATGCCGCCGGCGTACACCTGCTCGCGGACGACCTTCTTCTCGCCGGCGCCCTTGTCGGCCGTCATCGAGCCGGTCGCGGTGCGCTTCGGGACGTTGAACGAGTACGCCGTGGGCGGGCCCGCGTGCGGCTTCGCGACCCGGCTGAACAGGATCCGGAGCATCGCGTTGGCGTCGGTCGCCGTGCCGACCGTGGAGCGCGGGTTGGCGCCCATCCGCTCCTGGTCGACGATGATCGCGGTGGTCAGGCCGTCGAGGACGTCGACCTCGGGACGGGCCAGGTTCGGCATGAAGCCCTGGACGAAGGCGCTGTAGGTCTCGTTGATCAGCCGCTGCGACTCGGCCGCGATGGTGCCGAACACCAGCGAGCTCTTGCCCGAGCCGGACACCCCGGTGAAGGCGGTCAGCCGGCGCTTCGGGATCTCGACGCTGACGTCCTTCAGGTTGTTCACCCGGGCGCCGGTGACCCGGATCAGGTCGTGGCTGTCGGCAACATGCTCCTCGCGGCCCATGCGTTCGTCCTCCCCAAGAGTTGGTGTGTCAGGATGCCTGGTTGATCCGGATGTGGTTGCCGGCCGGGTCGCGGAACGCGCAGTCGCGGATGCCGTACGGCTGGTCGACGGGTTCCTGGATGACTTCGGCGTCGGTGGCTTGCAGCCGCTCGAACAGGCTGTCGAGATCGTCGGTCTGCAGCACCAGGGTCGCGTAGGTGCCCTTGGCCATCATCTCGCTGATCGTGCGCCGCTCGTCGTCGGTGACGCCGGGGTCGGCGGACGGCGGGTACAGCACGATGCCGGTGTCCGGCTGGCCGGCGGGGCCGACCGTGATCCAGCGCATGCCCTCGTACCCGACGTCGGTGCGGACCTCGAAGCCGAGCACGTCGCGGTAGAACTTCACCGACTCCTCGGGGTCGGTGTGCGGCAGGAAGCTGGCGTGAATCTTGATCTCCATGGCCGTACGCTACGTGCCGGACGTGGGGGATGCTTCTCGATTCCTGATCGGTCGCGTGACCTGTTTCGCGACGCACGACGGGATCCCGAGGGTCGCGTCGCCGGCCCGCTCCTTGTAGACGCTCGGCGGCATCCCGACCAGCTCGGTGAACCGCGTGCTGAAGGTGCCGAGCGACTGGCAGCCGACCGCGAAGCAGACGTCGGTGACGCTCATCCCGCCGCGCCGCAGCAGCATCATCGCCCGCTCGATCCGCCGGGTCATCAGGTACCCGTACGGCGACTCTCCGTAAGCGCGCTTGAACTCGCGGCTCAGGTGCCCCGACGACATGTGCGCCCCGCGGGCGAGCGCGTCGACGTCCAGCGGCTGCGCGTACTCCCGGTCGATCCGGTCCTTCACACGCCGCAGCCGCGCCAGATCCTGCAGGCGCTGCTCCTCCGTCGTCCCGCTACTCACCGTAGGAATCCTGCCATGTCAGCCGACCGAAGTCATGTACCGGCCGAGCTCAGCGCGCTCCCCAGTTGAGGTAGGCGACGTTGGCCAGGAGCCAGCCGAAGCCGATGGCTTGTTGGCCGTCTCGTTCTGGCGTGGGCTGGTAGCGGTTGTAGAGGGCGAGGCAGTGGGCGTGGACCTGGGGGTCCCAGGGAGACGCCTGCATCCAGCGCGGGGCCTGGTGGGCGACCGAGGCCGCCCCGAGCGCGGTGCCTGCGACCGTGGTGTGGACGGCGGGGAGGCCGTCGGCGTCGGTGGTCGCGACGTTCTGGGTGAAGGTGCGGGCGATCCGCGCCATGTCCTGCCCGGTGAACGCGAGCCGTGCGCGGAACGCCCGGACGGCGAACTCGACGTCGATCGCACCGTGGCTGACGTCCTCGAACTGGCGCGCCGGGCCGCCCGACGGCGTGAAGACCGAGACGTCGGTGTCCGGGTCGCCCGTCTTCGTGAACCCGTCGTGGATCCGGCCGCCCGCCGGCCAGTAGTGCCACTGGTAGGCGTCGCCCGCGTCGACCGCAAGCTGCCCGGCGAGCATCCGGCCCATCGCGGCGACCTTCTGCCGGTATCCGCTGTCCCCGGTCGCCAGCGCGAGTTCGACCAGTGTCTGCCCGAGTCCCACCGACTGGTTGATCGGCTGCTCGCACCCGTCGTACGCGAGCGGTTGGCCCTTCGGCCAGATCAGGTGCCCGCCGTCCCGGTACTCCCAGTCGTGCACCGCGACCGCCTCGCGGCACGCGACCAGGTACTCGGCCGCCTTCCGCGAGTACCGGCGGCGCAGGACGGGCGAGCCGGCGACGATCCGGACGAAGCTCGCGATCGGATAGGTGATCATGCCGGTGTGGACGGCGAAGATCACCGGCCGGCAGTGCATCTCGTATGTCCCGAGCCGCGGTACGTCGCCCGCGCGCGGCGCCTCCCGCCGATCGACGGCCGTGAGCTGGAGCGGTCCCGGGGCGGCCGCGTAGATCCGGCTGACGGCGTAGTCGGGGCTGGCCGGATCCAGCGAAAGGTCGGTCAGCGTCACGGTGCGGTTCACGAAGGTGTTGACGAGACGGACCGTGAACGTGTCCGGCCGGGTCCCCGCGGAGACGGTCACCGTGGTGTCCTCGGCGTACGACAAGGCCTCGCGGAGATCGAGCAGCGGCTGTCCGTTGCTGTCGGCAAGGGTGGCGTGCCCGGTCGTGTACGGGTGGTCTGCCCGCCACGCCGGGAGCGACAGCCCGCGGTAGTCGGTGACGCCGCGCTCGCTGTCGCGGACCGCGAGGACCTGGTCGACGTTGTCGATCAGGCGGTCCAGGTAGTGGGTGTCGCGGTACTTCTCGTACATGCGGACAAGGCCGAGCAGCACGTACGACTGGCTCCACGCGAGCATGCCGGAGCGCCCGTCGCGGTTGGTGTTGTCGTTCGGCTGGTCCGGCTGACCGGGACCGCCCTCCTGGAAGAGGCGGTCCCAGTCGTCGAACGTCTTCCGGGCCGTGTAGTCGATGCCGTCGGCGTACGCCGGGGTCGTTCCGATCGTGCCGGCCACGGCCCCGGCCGCGGTCAGGTGGAGGAGGGTACGGCGGGACGGGCGAAGCTCGGGCATGGCGGGTCTCCAGCTGTGAGGCGGTCAGCAGGGGACCACCATTCTCCAGCAGGAAACCGATTTACGGCAGGTCGAGCGTCAGTGGTAAATCCTTGAGGAAGTCGACCGCGTCGAACATCGCGCCGGCCGACGCCACCCCGGTGGTCCGCGTCTCGCCGGCGAGGATCCGGCGGACCGCACCGACCGCCAGCGGCGCCGAGATCGCGTAGATGTCCTGACCGGTCGCCGTCGCCCGCCGCTCCTCGCCACCGGTCCGGACCCGGACATCCACGACGAACGTCTGGTCGGACCGGCCCTGCTCGTCGACGGCGGCCGGCGCCGGGGTCTCCGCGTTCGCCAGGTCACCGGCGGCCTCGAGCGTCATGTACGTACGAACCTCGGGTACGGCGACGTGGGTCGGGATCGTCACGACGTCGGCCATCGTGAACTCAGCGAGGACGCGGCGCCGGCCGAGCGGAGCCGGGAACGTCCAGTCCTGCTGGACCAGCTCGTCGTGGTGGTACTGCAGGCTGCCTCCGGCGAAGCGGACCCGCCGGCCGTTCCGCCGGTCGTGCGAGACCTGGCCCGCGGCGCGGGTGCCGGGCGTGGGGTGCCAGCTGCTGAGGCCGTACGCGACCTGCACCTCGTCGGCAGCTGTCAGCTCGCCGAGCGCCGCCGTCGTCAGCAGGTCGCCGAGTCCGCCGTAGAAGGCCATGGCCGGCACGACCGGGAGGTCGCTGTGCCTGGCGAAGGTCGACACGTTGGCCTCCAGTTCGGCCGCCACGTCGACGTACGGGATCCCGGCGCGCGCGGCGGCGTCGATGAGCGGGTCGGCGGTGGTGGCGAACGGGCCCGCGCAGTTGATGACGGCGGCCGCGTTCTTCAGGGCCCGGTCGAGGGCGTGCGGGTCGTCGACGGCTGCCGGGCGGAGGTCGAGGTCGCCCCACTGCGCCGCGAGTGCGGCCTGGTTGCGGCCCGAGACCGCGACGGGAAGGTGCTGCCGGACGAGTTCCTCGACGACGAAGCGGCCGGTGTGACCGGTGGCGCCGTACACCACGATTGCGTTCATGTGATCGAGTCTCGCCGGTCCGGGCCGGGTGGCGTGAGGGTCCGGAACGACACCATCCGTACACTTTCGGACATGCACACTGTCGCGCTCGCCACGGCCGGGCACCTGCTCCACTTCGAGCTCGGGATCGCGTACGAGATCTTCGGCAATCCGCCGGCCGGGTTCGACGAGTGGTACGACGTCCGGTTGTGCGGACCGGGTCCGGTCCAGGTCGGGCCGTTGGTGGTCGAGCCGACCGAGCCGCTGAACGCGATCGCGCGTGCGGACACCGTGCTGGTGCCGGCGCTCGCGGACGTCGACGAGCCGATGCCCGCCGAGCTGGTCGACGCGGTGCGTACGGCGTACGACGCGGGCGCGCGGATCGCGTCACTGTGCACCGGCGCCTTCGTGCTCGGTGCGGCCGGGGTGCTCGACGGACGGCGGGCAACGACGCACTGGGCGCACACCGACGTGCTGAGCGCGCGGTATCCGGAGGCTGTTGTCGATCCGGACGTGCTCTACACGGACAACGGCAACGTGCTGACCGCGGCGGGCAAGGCCGCGGCGGTCGACCTGTGCCTGCATCTCATCCACCTCGATCACGGCGCGACGATCGCCAACACGGTCGCCCGGCGTCTCGTCGTACCGCCGCACCGCGCCGGTGGGCAGGCTCAGTTCGTGTCGACGCCGGTGCAGGTCAAGGGTGAGCATTCACTCGCACAGTTGCTGGCCTGGGTGCAGGAGCGATTGGACGAGCCGTTGACCGTGACGGACCTGGCCAAGCGCGCCAACACCAGCCCTCGCCATCTCGGCCGCCAGTTCCGTGCCGTCACCGGCCAGACCCCGCTCCAGTGGCTCCTCACCCAACGCGTCCGCCGGGCCCAGCAACTCCTCGAGTCGACCGACGATGCCGTCGAGAAGATCGCGACCGCCACCGGCCTCGGCACCGCCACCACCTTGCGTCGGCATTTCCAGCGCGTCGTCGGCGTACCGCCGAACACGTACCGCCGCTCGTTCCGTAGCGCGTAGGCTCGGTCGGCATGGAGACCTACCCGCGGCGGATGCACACGGCGCTGGACGCAACAGATGCGCGCGGGCTCGCCGAGTTCTATCGCGTGCTGCTCGGCCTGCGGTACCGGCCGGGTGACGAGCCGCCCGCCGACGGTACGACCGATGACGCGGACTGGCTGGTGCTGGTCGACGACGAGGGCCGTCGTCAGCTCGCGGTCCAGCAGGTCGACGTACTGCCGGCGTCCACGTGGCCGGCGGCCGACGTTCCGATGCAGCTGCACATCGACTACGCCGTACCGTCGATCGACGAGTTGCACCGGCATCGGGGGCGGGCCGAGGAACTCGGTGCCAGGTTGTTGTACGACCGGTCCTCGGACAGCGGCGAGCCGCTCTATGTCCTGGCCGACCCGGCAGGACATCCTTTCTGTCTACTGGTGGGAGAACCGTGAGCAAGCAGACTGGATACGCCGACGTGAACGGCCTGCGGATGTACTACGAGGTGCACGGCGAGGGCGGCACACCGCTGCTGCTGTTGCACGGCGGGCTGTTCAACATCGACCTGCAGTTCGGTGAGCTGATCGACGGGCTGGCGGCCGGGCGGCAGGTGATCGCGACCGACTTCCAGGGCCACGGGTACACGAACGACATCGACCGCCCGCTGGGCACGGCCGAGCTGGCGTCCGACGTGGTGGGGCTGCTCGCGCGTCTCGACGTACCGAGGGTCGACCTGTTCGGGTTCAGCGTCGGCGGCGCGGTCGCTCTGTACCTCGCGATCGAGTATCCGGAGCTGGTCCGCAAGGCGGTCATCTCGTCGGTGTCGTTCGCCCCGTCCGGCGACCGCGAGGAGAACGCGGCCGCGGTCGGCTCGATGAAGGTGGAGATGATCGCCGGGACGCCGATGGAGGCCGACTACCTGGCGAAGTCGCCGCACCCGGACCACGACCACCTGCAGACGCTGCTCGACAAGCTCGGCAGCTACGACCGCGGCACCTCGGGCTGGTCCGACGACGACATCCGCGGCATCGAGGCGCCGACGCTGCTGACCTTCGGCGACGCCGACGCGGTGAAGCTCGAGCACGCCGTCCGCTTCCACCAGCTCCGCGGCGGCGACGTCAACGGCGACTTCGTGGGCCTTCCCGCCTCGCAGCTCGCGATCTTCCCCGGCACCACCCACTTCACCGGCCTCGCCCGCACTCCCCTGGTGCTGAACGCCGTCACCAGCTTCCTCGACGGCTGACCCATGGACGCGTTGGCCGAGTTGCGCCGGCTGATCGCCGGCGCCGCCGGGCGTGAGGGCGTCGTCGACGGTCTGCTGGTGTCGGTGGTGACAGCGCCGACGCCGCCCGCGGCGAGTCTGGCGTCGCCGACCTTCGCGTTGGTGGCGCAAGGACGCAAGCGGCTGGCGCTCGGGGAGCAGGTCTTCGAGTACGGCGCGGGCGATTACCTCGTCGTGTCCGTGGACCTACCGGTGACAGGGCACTTCGTCGAGGCGTCGCCGGACGCGCCGTGCCTCGGCGTCGGGCTGGAGCTTCGTCCCGAGACGATCGCGTCCCTCCTGCTCGACGCGGCGCAGAAACCGGGCGGGCCCGTCCGCGGCCTGAGCGTCGACCGTGCCTCGGCCGAGTTGGTCGATGCCGTCACCCGTCTCCTCCGCCTGGTCGACGAGCCCGACGACGCGCCCGTTCTGGCGCCGCTCGTCCAGCGCGAGATCCTGTGGCGTCTGCTCCGCAGTCCGCAGGGAGCCGCCGTCCGTGACATCGGCCTGGCCGACAGCAGCCTGTCGCACGTCGCGCGCGTGATCCGCTGGATCCGCGACCACTACACCGAGCCGTTCCGTGTCGAGGACCTCGCGGGGATGGCCGGCATGAGCCCGTCGGCCTTCCACCGGCATTTCCGGACCGTGACCGAGCTGACCCCGATCCAGTTCCAGAAGAAGATCCGCCTGCAGGAAGCACGGCTGCGCGTCGTCGGTCTCGGCGAGGACGTGACGAGCGCCGGGTACGCCGTCGGCTACGACAGCCCGTCCCAGTTCAGCCGCGAGTACCGGCGCGAGTTCGGGCGGCCGCCGAGCCGTGATCGAGCAGGATCAGGCAAGTCGTCGCCAGCATTGGTCTAACGCTTCCCCATCTCTGCAGCGTGTACTGGTCAGGTATCCGAACCTGACCAGTAGGAGTTGTGCACGATCATGCAGGTAGCTGTGATTACCGGCGGAAGTTCCGGCATCGGGCAGAGCGCGGCCTTCGAGCTCGCGAAACGCGGCGCGGCCGTGGTCCTCACGTACCGCGGCGGCCGCGACCGCGCGCAGGAGACGGTCGAGCGGATCGAGAAGGACGGCGGCACCGCGGTTGCGCTGCCGCTCGACGTCGCCCGGCCGCACACGTTCGACACGTTCCGCTCCGCGCTCACCGACGTACTCCGGGCCTGGGACCGAACGTCGTTCGACGTTCTGGTCAGCAACGCCGGCGTCGGGCAGCCGCCGGTGATGTTCGACGACACCACCGAGGAGCTGTTCGACCAGATGGTCGACGTCCACCTGAAGGGCCCGTACTTCCTCACCCAGACACTGCTGCCGTTGATCGCCGACCACGGCTCGATCGTGTTCACCACCAGTACATCGGCGCTCGAGTCGGCCCGCCCGACGCCCGGATACTCGGTCTACGCGAGCGTGAAGGGCGCGCAGATCGTCCTCACCCGCTACCTCGCCAAGGAGCTCAGCGCCCGTGGGATCCGCGTCAATGCCGTCGCCCCCGGCGTGACCCGGACTCGGTTGGGCGACGACGCGTTCGCGCAGCACCCCGAACTGATCCCGCCGATCGCCGAACGCACCGCCCTCGGCCGGATCGGCGAGTCCGACGACCTCGGCAAGGTCATCGCGTTCCTCGGCTCCCCCGACGCCGGCTGGATCACCGCCCAGACCGTCGAAGCGTCCGGCGGCTACGAGCTCTGATCAGCTGACCCGGAAGACAGGCCACGCGATCCCGGTGCGCCAGGTCGCCGGGTCGGGGTCGTCCCGCGGACCGACCGTGTATGTCTCCTGCACCGGGCCGGCCACGGCCAGCGCGTGCTCGTGCACCCAGGTCGCGAGCCGGCCGTAGGTGACGTCGATGTCGTCGTGCGATCCGTGGTGGACCGTGGCGGCGAGCTCGACGGCGGGCAGCTCGACCGGGTGCACCCGCCCGTACGACGGCGCGTCGGCCACGGGGTAGTAGACGAGGACCGTCCCGCGCCCCTCGGCGAACAATTCGTTGTCGTAGTGGCCGCCGGGCGGACCGAGGGGCTCGGCGACGGCGGCGTCGAGCTCGGCCATCGCACCGTCGTACCACTGCAGGACCCCGTCCAGGCTCAGCACATCGGTGATCCCGGCAACCAACCTGGCGGGCTCGGTGCGGAGCTCGACCTCGAGATCGCCCGAGGCGGGGCGGAGCAGCCGTTGCAGCGAGGTGACGGCCGCCCGGGTCCGCTCGAGGGTCTCCTGCAAGCGATCGAGATGGACGGCGACCAGATCCGCGCGCCGGTCCGGGTCGTCGGTCGCGATGATCTCGGCGACCTCGGCCAGCGGTACGTCGAGCTCGCGCAACCGGTGGATGACCTGCGCGGACGGGATCTGGTCGACGGTGTAGTACCGGTACCCACTGGACGCGTCGACCGTCGCCGGCTCGAGCAGCCCGCTCTCGTGGTACCGCCGCAGCGTGCGCACGCTCAGATGGGTCGCCCGCGCGAACTCGCCGATCGTCAACCCGCTTCGCACGTGCTTCAGCCTGCACCCTCCGCCGGGGAGAGAGTCAACTCCTTGCGTCTCCCCCGGCGGGAGACGCCAGCGTCGCCGGTATGAATCCCAGCGACCGCACCATCTGAGGAGCATCGTGCTACCCGACACCATCACCAAGTACCTGATCAGTCACGTCACCCGGAACGTGCCGGCGGCCATGCGCTGGTACGCCGACGACGCCGAGGTCAGCGACGACGGCAAGACCTACCGCGGCCGGGACGAGATCCGCGCCTGGCTGGCGAGTTCGGCGAGCGAATACAGCTACACGACCGAACTCACCAGCACCCGGCAGGTCGACGAGCGGACCTACGTCGCGACGCACCACCTGGAAGGCGACTTCCCCGGCGGAACCGTCGACCTCGACTTCACCTTCACCCTGATCGACGGGCGGATCACGCGGCTCGTCATCGCCTGAGCTCCGCACCCCAGGAGGCGTCCCGGGCGCTGCGGTACGACGGCGACGACTTCGGTACGACGACCCGCTCCGCCGTACCGTTCGCGGTGCAGAGGTCGAGGACTACCTGAGCCTTACGGCGGGTCGGCCGGGTCAGCACCCGCGCCGCCGCCGCGCGTGCCGCGTGCCGGGTCGCGACGACGTACGTGAACTTCTCGTCCTCGTAGTTGCGGGTGCCGTCCTTGAGGACGCGATGGAGTTCGGTCCGCGGCAGGCGCGCGGCGAAGTGACACCAGTCGATCGGGCACGGTCCCTGGTGCGGGCAGGGGGCCGCGATCGTGAACCCCTGACCGATCAGGAGGTCGCGAGCGGCGAGCGTACGGCGATGGCCGGCCGGGGTGCCGGGCTCGACCAGGACGATCGTGGTCGCACACCGCACGGCGGTCCGGATGAGGGCGTCGCGGTCGGCGAGCTCGTTGAGGACGTACCCGATGGTGACGAGATCCACCGGGCCGGGCGTCGTCCAGGTGCGAAGGTCTGCCGGTGTCCAGCGCCAGTTCGACGCGAAGTTGCCCTCGGCAAGTTGCTTGCCGAGGGCGATCGCGGCCGGTTGACGTTCGACGATCTCGGTGGTGATCGCGGGCCACAGCGAGGCGGCGGCCCAGGCGGCGGCGCCCGTCCCGCCGCCGAGATCCAGGTGCGTGGTGAAGGGCGCGTCGACGTGATGCTCGGCCGTCGACAACGCCGCGTGCAGCGCGCGGAAGGTGGCCGGCATGCGCACCACGGCGTACGCGAGGGCGTCGAGCGGGTCGCTCATCCCAGGGGTCGCGTCGTCGATCTGTTCGGTGCGGTAGCGCTGTGAGAGGGCGGCTACGCGGCGGCGTAGCTCGTGGTGCGGTACGCCGTCGGCGGCGCGGGCGAGGGCAGCATGAAGGTTGTTGTCCACGGAGGACATGCGGAAGCTCCGGTTCGATCGGCACGGAGTGCGCGGCTGCTTCAGCGCGCACGTGATCCGCGGCCAGATGCCGCGACGCACCGATCGGTCCGGAGAAGAGAGCTGTCAGCCTGTCAGCGGGCAGCAGAAGAGGAGGGATCGGCGCGGAACCGGATAACCTTCCTGGCCATCACACACCTCCTCGATTCAGCTCGACGATAGCAGAGCTCAGCGGCCCTCCGACGTGCACAAGCAGACCTTGTTGCCCTGCGGATCGGCCAGCACGATGAAGGCCGGCGCCTCCTCGTCGTACGCGACCGTGCCGCCGGCGGCGAGCGCCGCCTCGATCCGGCCGGGCACGACCTCGGGCGGCAACCACAGGTCGAGGTGGAACCGCTGGCGCGGCGGCTCGTGCGGCTTCGTGCCCTGGAACCAGAGGTTCGCCACCCGTCCCGTCGGATCGAAGATGTCGTTGCCGGTGAAGGATTCGGTGGTGCCGGTGAGCACCGCGGCCCAGAACGGACCCAGCTCGACCAGGTCCGCCGTGTCCAGCGCGATCTCGAGCTGCGACACCGCCGTCGGGTCGGGGGTCAGACCGTGCTCGGCCGCGATCGCGCTGATCCGCGCCGC
This sequence comes from Kribbella sp. NPDC003557, assembly GCF_040610805.1. Lineage (NCBI taxonomy): Bacteria > Bacillati > Actinomycetota > Actinomycetes > Propionibacteriales > Kribbellaceae > Kribbella > Kribbella sp. NPDC003557. The sequence continues at coordinate 322,593 of NZ_JBEXMY010000006.1, read as the reverse complement.
GAGCTCCGCGTCCCTGGTCGCGACGTCCACGAACGACGCACCGAGCCGCACCTCGGGCACGACGTCCTGGCACGCCTCCCCCACCGCGGCCACGAACCGCGCACCGTCCACGTATGCGCCGACCAGGAACCTCGCATGAAACGCCTGCGCCAGCCGCCGCCAGTCCGCCAATTCAGTCTCGACCACCATGCCCCGAGGCTACGGCCCACCACCGACAGTTCGGGCTTGCAGTCAGGAGTCGTGTGCTCGTTCAGTTGCTTGTCGGTGAGATCGGCTAGCAGCGCCCGTACCGTCGTCACCCGGTCGTCGCGCACCGCGAGTACTTCGTCGAGCGACGGACGGACGCAGCGGTCCCGCGGTACCGGAGGCGTGTTGTGCATCTCGTCGTGCGGCAGGTCGAGCGGGTCCCACAGCTCGGCGATGCCGAGGACAGCACGCCGTACCCACGCGTCCGTCGCGAACGCGAGGTGCCGCAGGGTCTCGATGAACGACCACTCACCGTCCACCGACTCGCGCAGACTCCGGCGTCAGCGACGAACCGCAACCGCCGCGGACTCGCTGGACGAGTCCTACACTGTGGAGCCATCGCCGGCGCGCTGCTTCAGGGGAGGTCCGCAGGCGCCCGTGCGTTCTTCGAGAACCATCGGGCCGAGGTCGATCCGGCGACCAGGGATCTGATCCTGGAAGCCTTTACGGTCGAGTCCATCCACGGGGCCGGCGCAGCACGTCGCGTCCTTGCGCCGCTCGTCTGTCCGCCACCCGCTGAGGGCCGACGCTAGCCAGTATCCCGCCACCCCGCACCATGTAGGCCGCGGCTAAATAGTTTGTCCGCGAATGGGGCGGGTTGGTGTACTCGGGGCGTACCGGAGAACAGGTGTCACGTTAAGGAGTCCGTCATGCGACCTCGCTTCATGTCTGTCGCGGAGACCACTGACATCTGTTCAAAGGACATGAAGCTGCGTGGAAGTACTGAACCTTGGAATTCTGGCGCATGTTGACGCCGGGAAGACCAGCCTGACCGAGCGGCTGCTCTACGCCGCCGGTGTCATCGACGAGGTCGGCAGCGTCGACGACGGGAACACCCAGACCGACTCGCTCGCGCTCGAGCGGCAGCGCGGGATCACGATCAAGACGGCGGTCGCGTCGTTCGCGCTCGGTGATCTGACCGTCAACCTGATCGACACCCCGGGACACCCGGACTTCATCGCCGAGGTGGAGCGTGCGCTGAGCGTGCTCGACGGCGCGGTCCTGGTCGTCTCCGCCGTCGAAGGCGTCCAGGCGCAGACCCGCGTCCTCATGCGCACGCTGCAACGCCTGCGCATCCCGACGCTGATCTTCGTGAACAAGCTCGACCGGCCGGGCGCGCAGTACGACGGCGTCCTGCGACAGATCGCCACCAAGCTCACCGGTGAGATCGTCCCGATGGGAGAGGTGCCGAACCTCGGCACGCCCGACGCGACGTTCAAGCCGATCGTCCAGGAGGACACGCTCCTGGAGGTCCTCACCCACCAGGACGACGAGCTCCTCCAGCGGTACGTCGACAACGAGCCGCTGGCCCTGGACGAAGCACTCGCGGCGCAGACGCACCGGGCGCTCGTGCACCCGGTGTACTTCGGCTCGGCCATCACCGGCGCAGGCACCGAGGCGCTGACCGACGGGATCCGGGAACTGCTCCCCCGGGCCCGCACGACCGGCGAACCGCTCGACGGCACCGTGTTCAAGGTCGAGCGCGGGCCGGCCGGCGAGAAGATCGCCTACGTGCGGATGTTCTCGGGCACCGCCCACGTCCGCGAGCGCGTCCGGTACGGCGGCACGGACGGCAAGATCACCGCGCTCGAGGTGGTCGGCGAAGGCGCCGCGCAGGCGATCCACGCCGGCCGGATCGGTCGGTTCTGGGGACTGGCGGACATCCGGATCGGGGATGCCGTCACCGACGCGCGCGACATCATCGCCCCGGAGGGGCGGATCCGATCTACCTATGCGTTCGCCCCGCCGACCCTGGAGACGGTCATCACCCCGCGCAAGCCGTCCGACAAGGGCAACCTGCGCGTCGCGCTCACCCAGCTCGCCGAGCAGGATCCGCTGATCAACCTCCGCCAGGACGACCTGCGGCAGGAAACCTACGTCTCCCTGTACGGCGAGGTGCAGAAGGAGGTCATCGAATCCACGCTGGCCACCGACTTCGGCATCGACGTCGACTTCCGCGAGACGACCACGATCTGCATCGAGCGGGTCGCCGGGACCGGCGCGGCGGTCGAGTTCAACAAGAAGGACGCGAACCCGTTCCTGGCCACCGTCGGCCTCCGTGTCGAACCGGCGCCGGTGAACGCCGGCGTCAGCTTCGACCTGGAGGTCGAGCTGGGCTCGATGCCGTACGCGTTCATCAAGGCCGTCGAGGAGACCGTCCGCGAAACCCTGCACCAGGGCATCCACGGCTGGCAGATCCCGGACGCCAAGGTGGTGATGACGCACTCGGGATACTCCGCGCGCCAGAGTCATGCCCACGCCGTGTTCGACAAGAGCATGTCCAGCACCGCCGGCGACTTCCGGTTCCTCACGCCGCTGGTCCTGATGACCGCACTCCAGCAAGCCGGGACGACGGTGCAGGAGCCGATGCACCGCTTCCGGCTGGAGATCCCGACCGATACCACCCGCGCCGTACTGGCGGCGCTCGCCCGGCTGCGGGCGATCCCGCAGGTGCCGGCGCTGGCCGCGGAAACCTCGACCCTGGAGGGAGAAATCCCCGCGGCCGCGGTGTACGAACTCGAGCAGCAGCTCCCCGCCCTCACCCGCGGCGAGGGCGTCCTGGAGTCGGCGTTCGAGCGGTACCAGCCGGTGACCGGCCGCATCCCGGACCGGCCGCGCACCGATCACGACCCGCTCAACCGGCGGGAGTACCTCCTGCATGTCCAGCGGCGGGTCTGATCCCGTGCACGACGTTGGCGCCGAGGTCGTCATCCACGACGACCTCGGCCACCAGCCCGGCCGCGACCATCACCGCCCGCGCCACCGGTGCCTGCTGATCACTGGTCTCGACGAACAGATGCCCACCGGGCGACAACCAGTCCGCGGCACCCGCAGCCACCCGGCGCAGCGTCGCCAGCCCGTCTGGTCCACCGTCCAGCGTGACCCGCGGCTCGTACAGCCGGGCCTCGGGCGGCAGCAACCGGATCTCGTCCGTCGGCACGTACGGGACATTCGCCAGCAGTACGTCGATGTGTCCGCGCAACCGCGACGGCAACGCCTCGAACAGGTCGCCCTGATAGACGGACCCCTGCCACGGCAGCAGGTTCTGCCGAGCACACCGCACGGCGGCCGGCTCGATGTCGGCCGCGTACAACGACACGTCACGCTCGGCCGCGACCGCGGCGCCCAACGCGCCGGCGCCGCAGCACAGGTCCACCACGACCGACCCCGCGACGGTGACCCGCAATGCCTCGCCGACCAGGAACTCGGTACGGCGACGCGGGATGAACACCCCGGGATCGACCGCGATCCGCAACCCGCGGAACGACGCCCAGCCGACGACGTACTCCAACGGCTGCCCGGCGACCCGCTGGTCGACCATCGCCGCCAGCTCGGCCGCGTCCCGCGCGGTCCCGGCGATCAGCGCCGCCTCGTCCTCGGCGAACACGCACCCGGACGCCCGCAGCCGCTCGACCACGGCGCCGAGCTCAACACCAGAAGGGGAAACAGACACGGGGCAGGCTACCCGAAAGCGTTGACCCCGGTGAGACCTGCTGAGACCGTCCAGAGCCGCTCCGCCGACCGCAGGTCGATCGCGTACGGCCGTACGCCCGGGGTGTCGTCGGTCGACACCTCCGCGACCTCGCAGTCCTCGAGAAACACACCGCCGAGCCCGTCGAGCTGGGGCGACGTCGCCGCCCAGACCTGCGTCGCGGCGCCCTGCTCCGGGGACTTGAAGCCGGCGCCGACCGGGTTGCCGTCCTCGTCGATCCAGCCGTAGCCGACCATCTCCTCGCGGGTCAGGTGCCGCTGCAGCGGCGTCAGGATCCCGCCCGGATGCAGCGCGAACGCCCGCACGCCGGAATCCTTGCCGAGAGCATCGAGCTGGACGGCGAACAGCACGTTCGCGGTCTTCGCCTGCCCGTACGCCTCCCACTTGTCGTACCCGAGCCGGAACTCCAGGTCGTCCCAGCGGATGTCCGACCGCCGGTGCCCGGTCGACGACACCGACACGACCCGGCCGCCGCCGTCCGCCGCGATCGCCGGCCACAACCGGTTCACCAGCGCGAAGTGCCCGAGGTGGTTGGTTGCGAACTGCGCCTCCCAGCCCGGACCGACGCGGGTCTCCGGGCTGGCCATGATCGCCGCGTTGTCGATCACGATGTCGACCGGCCGGCCCGAGGCCAGGAACCGCCCGGCGAACGCCTCGACACTGTCCAGCGACCCGAGGTCCAGCTCGTCGACCTCGACCCGATCCCCGAGGGCCGCGCCGCCGGGGGCCGGGTCGCCGAGGATCTCGCGGGCCGCGTCCGGACGGCGCGCCGGCACCACGACGTGCGCGCCCGCGCGGGCGAGCGCCTTGGTGGTCTCCAGCCCGAGACCGGAATATCCACCGGTGACGATCGCCAGCTTGCCGGTCAGGTCGATCCCGGCAAGGACGTCGTCCGCGGTGCTGTCGTGCCCGAAACCCGAGCCGATCTTGTGTTGTGCACTCATACGGTCGAGCCTATGAATTAGAGCTCGCTCTAGGTCAAGTGCCGAGCTGCGGGTCCGCCCGCAGCGACTCGGCCAGCCGCTGCAGCGCCGGGTTCGGGTTGTCCGGGCTCCAGCAGGCGTGCAACGTCACCGAATGTGCGTCGGCCGCGTCCAGCTCCCGGTACCGGACCCCTTCGACGCCCATCGCCATGATCGAGCGCGGGATCAGCGCGCACCCCAGGCCGGCCCGCACCAGGGCGAGCATCGTCGGCACCTGCGACGCCAGTTGGCTCACGGCGTACCGGTCCATCCCGATCATCGCCGCACAGATGTCGTGCAGGTACTGCGATCCCTCCGGGCTGTAGCCGATGTAGTCGTCGGTCGCGTCCACCAACGACACCGGACCGTCGCCGACGGCCAGCGGATGCGCGGCCGGTACGGCGAGCACCAGGTCCTCGGAGTGCACCAGCAGCGATTCGAACCGCTCCGGGATCGGCGGCCGCACCAGCCCGAGGTCGATCTCGAGGTTCGCGAGCGCCTCGAACTGCGCCGGACTCACCAGCTCGGTCAGCTCCGCCGTCACCCCCGGCGTCCGCTTCCCGACCATGGTCAGGAAGTCGGCGAGGACGGCGTACGCGCCGATCGCCGTGAACGCGAGCCGCAACGTCCCCGTGGTGCCGTCGGCGGCCCGTCGCGTCGCCCCGGGCGCGACCTCCAGCAGCGCCAGCACCCGGCGGGCGTGCTCGAGGAAGACTCCCCCGGCCGCGGTCAGGCGGACGCCGCGGCCGGTGCGGTCGAACAGCCGCACGTCGAGGGTGCGTTCCAGGCCCTGGATCTGCCGGGTCAGCGGCGGCTGGGTCAGGTTGAGGCGCTGCGCCGCGCGGCCGTAGTGCAACTCCTCGGCGACCGCGACGAACCCGCGGAGTTGTTGCAGCGACAAGTCCATGGCCGCCATGCAAGCACGGTATCGGTCCATACGTAAATGGGTTTGGACCTGCATAACGGAAAGCGCCTACCGTCGAGCTGTCCCCAGACGAAGGAGCCCCCACTGTGTCGAATCCTGTGCCCAGACTTGCCGCCCTGATCTCCCCGGAACGTGCCGCCGACGTGGTCGACGCGGACGCCCGCGCACTGCTCGAGGAGCACTTCGAGGTGGTCTGGGCGACCGCCGAGCACACCACCGGACCCGGCTGCGCCGCGAAGCCTCCGGCGCTGGATCCGGCCGCCGTCCCCAGCCTCGCCGCGGGCTCCGACGTGCTGCTGACGAGCTGGGGTACGCCGCACCTGGGCAAGGAACTGTGGGCCGACGGCAACGGACCGAAGGTCGTCGCGCACGCCGCCGGCACGGTGAAGAACCTGATCGATCCGGCCATCCTCGACCAGGGCGCCGCAGTGTTCTCGGCGGGCCCGCGGATCGCGTGGTCGGTCGGCGAGTACTGCCTGGCGTCGATGCTCACCCTCGCCCGGCGGCTGCCGCGCTTCGACGGCGCGATCCGCGGCGGCGGCTGGAAGCAGACCGGCTTCCGCGGTCACGAACTGGCCGGCGCGAAGGTCGGCATCATCGGCGCGAGCAGTACGGCGCGGGCGTTGATCACCCTGCTGAAGCCGTTCGGCTGCGATGTGGTCGTGTACGACCCGTACCTGAGCGCGGAGCGCGCGACCGAGCTCGGCGTACGCCTGGCCGACCTGCCCGAAGCGGCCGCGAGCACCTTCGTCTCGATCCACGTCCCGAACGTCCCGGAGACACAAGGCATGATCTCCCGCGAGCTGGTCGAGAAGCTGCCCGACGGCGCGGTCGTGGTCAACTCGTCGCGCGGTCCGGCGGTCGACCAGCAGGCCCTGCTCGACCATGCACTCGACGGCCGGATCTCCGCGGCCCTCGACGTCTACGACCCCGAGCCGCCGACCTTCGACGCGACCACGCTCGCGTCCCCGAACCTGCTGCTCACCCCGCACATCGCCGGAGACACCGCCGAGGGCCACCTGGCGCTGGCCGGCTACGTCATCCGCGACGCGCTCAAGTGGCTCGAGGACGGCACCCGCGGGCCGAGCTTCGTCGACCCGGCCGTCTGGTCGATCGCCGCCTGAAAGGACTGACCATGTCCCGCATCACCCAGGTCGAGGTGTTCCCGGTGGCGGTGCCGTTCGCCCGCCGGTTCGTGCTCGGCAGCGGCGCGGTCGGTTCGCCTGACGCGGCCCCGGACCAGGCCGGCGCGGTGATCTTCGTCAAGCTGACCACCGAGGACGGTGTGGTCGGCTGGGGAGAGCAGCGCGCGCTGCCCAGCTGGAGCTACGAGACCGCCGAGACGATGGCCGTTGTGATCCGCCGGCATCTCGCGCCGATCCTGCGCGAGCTCACGCCGTTCGACGTCGAACTGTTCCATCAGCGCGCCGCCAAGCGGCTCAGCCCCGCCGTCTCGAACGGTTTCCCGTTCGCCCGCGCGGCCGTCGACGTCGCGATGCACGACGCGGCCGGCAAGCTCGCCGGCGTCCCCGTGCACGCGCTGCTCGGCGGCAAGGTGCACGACGAGATCCCGCTCTGCTCGGCGATCGGCGTCGGCGACCAGGACACCGTCCGCGCGCACGCCCTCGACTCGTCGGACTACGCGGCGTACAAGGTCAAGATCGGCGGCGACCAGGACGCGGACACCGCGGCGATCGAGACCGTCGCGGAAGTCGCCGACGGCAAACCGCTGTGGCTCGACGCGAACCAGTCCTACCGCCCGGCAGCGCTCAAGCAATTGCTGCAGCGCACCAAGCACATCGGCATGATCCACTGCATCGAGCAGCCCGTCCCCAGCACAGACACCCTCGCGATGCAGCGGGTCCGCGAGCTGATCGACGTGCCGGTCGCGATCGACGAAGGCAGCTTCTCCGCGCAGGACCTCGCGCGCGCGATCCGCCTGGACGCCGCCGACCTCGTCGTGGTCAAGATCTGCAAGTCGGGCGGTCTGCGAAACGCGCTCAAGACCGCCCAGACCGCGCTGGCGGGCGGCGTGGAACTGCTCGCCAGTGGTCTGACCGACTGCGGCGTCGCGTTCGCCGCCGCCCTGCACGTGTTCAGTCAGCTCGAGCTCGCCCTGCCCGCCGAGCTCAACGGGCCGGAGCTGCTGAGCGATCTGTACGTCGAGGGGCTGAGCATCACCAAGGCCGTCGCAACGGTCCCCACCGCCCCTGGACTGGGCGTCGAGGTCGACGAGGAGCGCATCCGCGCCGAGTCGATCGACCTGCTCTACCGGTGAGGAGAACCATGAACAAGCTGTCCCGCCGCAGCGTCCTGCGGATCGGCGGCCTGGCCGGGCTCGGTCTCGCGGCCGGCTGCTCGTCCGGCCCGCCCTCGGGCACGGCGACCTGGGCCATGTGGTCCAGCAGCGCCGCCGAGAAGAAGGTGTGGGACGACTTCGGCACGTACGTCGAGCAGCAGCTCGGCGTCCGGTCGGTCGCCACGCTGACGCCGTCCAGCGGGTACCCGACCAAGCTCGACCTGCAGCTCGTCAGCGGCACGGCGAGCCTGGTCACCGCGCTCAACGGCACGCTGATCCCGACGTACGCCGCCCGCGGCGCGCACCGGCCGCTCGACGACCTGATCGCCGCCGACCCGGACTTCGCGCTCGACGACTTCTACGACACGAGCCGGAAGATCTCCAGCTTCAACGGCAGGACCTACGCGATCGGCTTCGACGTCGCGCCGACCGTCATGTATTACAACAAGGACCTGCTGAAGAAGCAGGGCATCCCGCTGCCGTCGCGGACCGAGCCGATGTCCTGGGCGACGTTCCGCGACCTGGCCAAGCACCTCACCAGACCGGGTGAACAGTACGGCTTCACCTGCGCGCCGGCGATCGACGACCTGGTGTCGTGGATCTACTGTGCCGGCGGGAACGTGATGAGCGCCGACGGCGGCCGCAGTGCCCTGCGCGATCCCGGGGCGATGGAGGCGCTGCGGTTCGTCATCGACCTGTTCGTCACCGACAAGGTGACGCCGCCGATCAAGAACCTGGTCACTGAGAGCTCGCTGTCCAACTTCATGCAGGGCAACGTCGCGTTCATGCAGAACGGGCCGTGGCAGGTCGTGAACGCCCGGAAGGCGAAGTTCGACTGGGACATCATCCCGTTCCCGGCCGGCGCGAACGGGAGTACGCCGCGGGTGTCGGGTTCCAGCTTCGCGATTCCATCGGGGGTGCGCGAGGGTGCCGAGCTCGACCTCGCGTGGAAGCTGCTCAAGACGCTCACCAGCACCGGCGCGCTCGACATCTACGCCGAGGCCGGTCGCAACAACCCGGCCCGGCTGAGCGCCGGCAGCGCGTTCCGGCCGCCGCCCGACAACCTCGGGATCGTCCAGGACATCCTGGCCGGCAAGGTCGCCGGCGGGCACGCGTTCGACGTCACCACGAACTGGAACCAGGTCAAACAGCTGCTCGGTCAGGACCTTCCGCGCACGTTCCTCGGCCAGGTCACGGTCGAGGACGCGGTCAACGGTCTCACGCCGCGTCTCGACGTCCTGATGCGTCAGCATCTCGACACCGTCCGCCAAGCCACCGCCAGGAAGGGGTGACCACGATGGCACTGTCAACGGCCGGCACCGCACCGGCCGCCACCGCGCCGGCCCGGCCGAAGCAGGCCCCGCCGCCGCGATGGCGCAGCCGGGAGGCGCTCACCGCCTGGCTCTTCATCCTGCCGAGCCTGATCGGCTTCCTGATCTTCACCGCGGGACCGGTCGTCGCCGCCGGCGTCATCTCGCTGCTGAACTGGAACCTGTTCAGCGCGCCGACCTGGGCCGGTCTGCACAACTTCGCCCGGCTCGGGCCCGACCCGACGTTCTGGTCGGCCCTCGGCAGCACGGCGTACTTCACGCTGGTGAGCGTCCCGCTGACCATCCTCGTCAGCCTGCTGCTCGCACTGCTGCTGAACCAGGGCCTGCGCCGGATCGCCGTCTTCCGGTCACTGTTACTGTTGCCGTACGCAACCATCACGGTGGCGGTCGCGTTCGTCTGGATCTGGCTCTACATCCCGCACGACGGCCTGATGAACGCCGTGCTCGGCTGGTTCGGCATCAGCGGCCCGGCGTGGCTGATCTCCGACACCTGGGCGATGCCGGCGCTGATCCTGATGAGCGTCTGGAAGAGCTTCGGTTTCGGCATGGTCGTCTTCCTGGCCGGCCTCCAGGCCATCCCGCAGCAGCTGTACGAAGCGGGCCGGGTCGACGGCACGTCACCGTGGAAGAGCTTGCGGCACATCACGCTGCCGATGCTCTCCCCCGCGCTGTTCTTCGTCGTCGTCACGTCGGTGATCGGCTCGTTCCAGGTGTTCGACCAGGCACTGATCATGACGAACGGCGGCCCGGGCACCCGCACCACCACGCTCGTCATGTACATCTACCGGACCGGCTTCGAGAACTACGACCAGGGGTACGCCGCGGCGCAGTCGCTCGTGCTGTTCGCGTTCATCGTGCTCATCACCGCCGGCCAGTTCCTGTTCCAGCGGAGGCTGGTCCACTATGACAACTGAGATCCGTCAGAAGCTTGTTGTCTTCACCTGCTTCCTGGTCACCGCGATCACGCTGGTCCCGGTCGTCATGATGGTGCTGGTCGCGTTCCAGTCCGACGGCGAGTCGATGGCCGCGAAACCGTCGTTCTGGCCGAGCACCTGGCACCCGGAGAACCTGACGCGCGCGTTCGACCTGGTCCCGCTCGGCAAGTACCTGCTGAACACCATCTACTTCGCCGCCGGTACGACGCTGCTCGAGACGGTCACAGCGGCGCTCGCGGCGTACGCGTTCGCGCGGCTCAACTTCCCCGGCCGCAGCTGGCTGTTCGGGATCTATCTGGCGACCCTGATGATCCCGTCGCAGGTGACGCTGATCCCGCAGTTCGTCCTGGTGGCGAAGCTGCACGGGATCGACACCTGGCCGGGCATGATCCTGCCGCACGCGTTCACCGCGATCGGGGTGTTCCTGCTCCGGCAGTTCTTCCTCGGCATCCCGCGCGACTACGAGGAAGCCGCGCGGCTGGACGGCGCGAACCGCTGGCAGGCGTTCGTCCGCGTGATCGTGCCGCTCGCGGTGCCGGCGATCGCGACCCTGGCGGTGTTCAAGTTCATCGGCCAGTGGAACAACCTGCTGTGGCCGCTGGTGATCTCCAACAGCGACGCCACCCGGACGGCATCGGTCGGCCTGCAGGTGTTCCAGGACACCAACGGGACCCAGTGGAACCTGCTGCTGATGGCCGCCACCGTCACCACGATCCCGTTGATCGTGCTGTTCTTCCTCACACAGCGCTGGTTCGTCCGAGGTATCACCATGAGTGGGCTGGGAGGCCGCTGAACATGACCTATCTGTGGTCCGTCTTCACCAAACCCTGGATCGGGCTGCCCGGTGACGAGCTCGGCCGGCTGGTCGCCGGCCTCGGGTTCGCCGGCGCCGAGGTGCCGGTCCGCGACACGGCGCACGTCACCCCGGCGTCCGCCGAGGCCGAGCTGCCGAAGTTCACCGCCCAGTTACGGGCCGAGGGCATCGAACCGGTCAGCGTCGCGAGCGACCTGTCCGAGCCGGTGTTCGCCGCCTGCGCGGAGGCCGGCGTACCGATGATCCGGATCATGGCCGAACTCGGTCCCGACGGGTATGCCGCCTCCGTACGACGCAACCGCCGGCTGCTCGAACGCGCCGCGGTACTCACCGAGCGGTACGACGTACAGGTCGGCGTACAACCGCACCACGGGCGGTACGTGTCGTCGACGCTCGGCGTCCTGCAGTTGCTCGAGGGACTGCCGGAGCGGTTCAAGCTCGTCTGGGACGCGGCGCACGACGCGCTCGCCGGCGAGCATCCCGCGGTGACACTGGAGCTCGGCGCGGACCGGCTCGGCATCGTGAACCTGAAGAACGCGCACTACCTCCGCACGGACGGGACCTGGAAGACGAGCTTCGTCGAGGCCGAGGAGGGGCTGTCCGACTGGTCCGCCGTGTTCGCCGCGTTGCGGCAACTGCAGTGGAGCGGACCGATCTGCCTCACCGCGCAGTACTCCACGGGGTCTGTCGAGGAACGGCTCGGAAGAGATCTGCGGTTCGCTGTCACATCCGCCGCGCAGCATCCGTCAAGGGAGTGAGAGCAACCAAAAGACCCTGATGGAGAAACGATCATGCAAGCACGGATGACCAACCCCGCAATGGTTCTGCCCGACGCCACGAAGGGCATCCAGAACATCTACAAGGCGATCGGGCAGTCCGGCACCGACGGCAAGACCCTCGAGCTCGTGCACCTGCGGGCCAGCCAGATCAACGGCTGCTCGCCGTGCGTGTTCGGCGGCGTCAAGTCGGCGCTGAAGAACGGCGAGACCGACGAGCGGCTGCACCAGGTCGCCGCCTGGCGGGACTCCGACCTGTTCACCGACGCCGAACGGGCCGCGCTCGAGATGGCCGAGGCCGCGACCCGGCTGGCCGACAACCCGACCGCGGTCACCGACGAGATCTGGAGCGCGGCCGCCGACCACTTCGACGAGAAGGAACTGTCGGCGATCATCTTGATGATCGGGCTGACCAACCTGTTCAACCGCCTCAACACCACGGTCCGCGCTCCTGCCGGCGCCACCTGGTAGTGGCTACTGTGAGCCCCGGATGTCGAAATGATGTCCGGGGCTCCGACGTCCCCGGGTGAATGGAGGCGAGCGATGAAATACATGCTGCTCATCTACGGGAACGACGAGACGTGGGACACCCTGCACGCCGAGGGCATCGAAGGCGTGCTGGACCAGCACCGGGTGCTGTCGGAGGAGCTGAAGGCGAACGGTGAACTGGTCGACGGCATCGGTCTGACCACCACGAACGCGCGGGTCGTCCGGGTCACCGACGGCGTGCCGGCGGTCACCGACGGGCCCTTCACCGAGGCCAAGGAAGTGCTGGCCGGCTACTACATCGTCGAGTGCGACGCGGAGCGGGCCGCCGAGATCGCTGCCCGGTTGCCGGAGGCGCGCTACTCGCCCATCGAGATCCGGGAGTTCACCGATCCGATGGAAAGCTGAGTGTCACCGACTCTCCAGGGACTTGCCGGCCTCAGCTGGGCGTTGACACCTGAGACCGGCGAATCACTGACTCTGACCGTTCACGTCCCGACAGGTTGGCTCGACGCGAGGATGACCCCACCTGAGGCGGGCTGATCACCCATGCCCCGGCCACCCTGGACGAGAACGGTCGCGCCGGGCGCCGGCGCCTGCGCACCGTCGCCGAGTCGCAGCGTGGTCGTCATTCCGTTGCTCAGCCTGAGCATCGCCACGCGTCGCGGCCGCACCGACGGGATCGACGAGCTCACCTCGTGGATGCCGGTGCACACCGCTGGTTGGACCGCGGCCCGTCCGAGCCCTGCTTCGCCGTGACTCCTCACATCACGGCGCTGCTCGGCGAGCCTTTTCATCGCTGACACACTTCCCCCTTCTCATCGTGTACTACCCCGAGTGACGGCGGATGCGGCCGTGTTCACGTCACACGACCGCACACTCCCCCGTCCTCCCCGCACCCGGAAACGACGCGGAAGTGATCAGGCAACCCTCGCTGAGAGTGACGACCTTTTCAAGGGATCGTGACCGGAATCCCGAGTGCCGGAATTCCTGTCCAGGAACGTTCTACTGACCACCGAAGCCGGTGGTCGCGATGCCCTTGATGATCTGACGCTGGAAGAACAGGAACACCACGACCAGCGGCAGGGCGGCCAGGATCGCGGACGCCATGTTCTGCGCGTACTGCAGCCCGTAGGCGCTCTTGACGGTCTGCAGGCCGACCGGCAGCGTCATCAGGTCCGCGTCCGTGGTCACGATGAACGGCCAGAGGAAGTTGTTCCACGCACCGATGAACACGAAGATCGCCACCGCCGCGAGGATCGGCCGCGACAACGGCAGGACCACCGACCAGAACACCCGCAGCCGGCCCGCGCCGTCGACGCGCGCCGCGTCCTCCAGTTCCACCGGGATCTGGTCGAAGAACCGCTTCAGGATCAGCACCATCGCGGGCGCGAACGCCTGCGGCAGGATGATGCCCCAGTAGGTGTCGACCAGGTTGAACGCCAGCATCTGCCGGAACAACGGCACGATCAGCAACTGCGGCGGAATGATGATCGCCGCGATGATCGCGGCGTACAGCAGCCGCTTGCCCTTGAAGTTCACCCGCGAGAACGCGTACCCCGCCAGCGCCGACGTCGCGACCGTGATCAGCGTGATCGCCACCGACGTGATCAGGCTGTTCCACGCCCAGGACGGGATGTCGCCCGCGGACAGCACCTTGCGATACGCCTCGAAGCTGAGCCCGTCCGGCGGGTTCAGCGTGACCTGCGACGCGCCCGCGTCCGCCTCGCTCTTCAGTGACGTGAGCACCGCCCAGGCGAACGGAACCAGCCACGTTACGGCCAGGACCGCCAGGACGAGCAGCGCGGCAATTCTGGACACGCTCCAGGGGTTTTCGCCTGGCTTGTGCGTTTGTTTGATGCCCGGCCGGTTGTTCCGGGCCAGGGTGTAGGTGCTCACGAGGCGCTCCTGCGGTTGATCAGCTTGTACTGCGCCAGCGACACCAGGACGATCAGCGCGAAGAACAGGTACGAGATGGCCGACGAGTAACCGAACCGGTAGCCGGTGAAGCCGGACTCGTAGATGTACTGCACGATCGACCGCGTCGTCCCGGCCGGACCGCCGTTGGTCAGCATGTAGATCTGGTCGAAAACCTTCAGCGACGCGAGGATCTGCAACGTCACCAGCAGTGCCGTGGTCGGCGCGAGTTGCGGGATCACGATCGAGAACAGCTGCCGCCACTTGCCCGCGCCGTCGAGCGCCGCGGCCTCGAACTGCTGCTCCGGAATGTTCTGCAGGGCCGCCAGGTAGAGCAGGAAGTTGAACCCGATCGTCCACCACAGCGTGGTGACCACGACCGAGATCATCGCCACCTTCGGATCCTGCAGCCACGCCACGGGTCCGGCGCCGAACGTGTCCAGCACGGCGTTGATCAGCCCGAGCTTCGGGTTGTACATCCAGCTCCAGAACATCACCACGACCGTGGACGCGAGCAGGTACGGCAGGAAGAACGACAGCCGCCACAACCAGCGCCCCGGCAGACCGAGGTTCACGAGCAGAGCGAGCGCGAGGGACAAGAAGATGAGCGGGACCGTGCTCAGCACCGTGAACCACAACGTGTTCCCGAGCGACTTCCACAGGTCCGGGTCGCGCAACGCGTCGGCGTAGTTCGAGAAGCCGACCAGTCCGCTGCCCGCACCGGTCAGCGTCTCGCCGGTGAAGCTGAGGTACAGGCCGTAGATCGCCGGCACCACGAGGAAAAGCACGAACAGTACGGCGAACGGCGCCGCGAACGCCCAACCCGTCAGGGTCTCGCCACGTTTCGCGCGGGCCTTGCCCTGAGCGGTGACCTCCTCCGTCGTCACAGGCGGAGTGTCGATTGCAGTAGACATCTGTGCCTCCTCTCTCACACCGGCTGCGGACGGTCGAGCAGCTTGTTCAGCCGGGCGACGAAACCGTCGAACCCGGCCGCTGGGTCACCACTGCCGAGGAACACGTTCTGCACGTTCTCGGCGAAGTAGTTCTGGAAGTCGCTGCCCGCACCGCTGAACCACACGTCCGGGTCGTAGTTCACGTAGCCCGGGATGCCCGCGTAGTTCGACTGCGGCTTCAGCGCCTGGTACTCCGCGCTGGTCGCGACCGGCTGGTACGCCGGGATGTGGCCACCGTCGGCCCATTTCACCGACCGCTTCAGCACCTCGGCCACCATCGTGTACACGTGCTTGCGGCGCTCCGGCGACACCTTCGACTGCCGCGGCAGCACGAACGTGTGCGAGTCGGCGTACGCGGCCTGGGTCCCGAACATCGTCGGGATCGGCACCGCGTCGACCGGGAGCTTGGCCTCCTTCAGCACCGGGAGCTCCCAGACGCCGCCGAAGAACATGCCGCTCTCGCCGTGCAGGAACTCGCTGGTCGCCGTACCGCCGTCGCCGCTGCGCGAGGCGATCGTGTCGTTGAGCAACGACTGGACGAAGCTCAGCGTCTTGACCGCGGCATCCTTGTCCACCTCGGCCTGCCGGCCGGGCACCAGCGTCATGTCGGCGCCGGTCTGCTTGTACAGCGTGTACCACAGCCGCCACATCTGGGCGCCGTCACCGAGGTAGCCGTACGACAGGCCGTGCTTGCCGGTGACCTTCTGCAGCTTGGTCGCGACCTCGGTGAACTCCTCCGGGCTCTTCAGCGTGTGCAGAGCCTCGGTGACACCGGCCTTCTCGGCGTGCTCGGTGTTGTAGTAGAGCACGAACGGGTGGGTGTCGAGGGCGATCGCGTACAGCTTGCCGTCGTACTGGCCCTTCTCCCAGACGCGGGCCGGGAAGTCGCTCTCGCGCAGGCCGACCTCGGCGAGCAGATCCAGGTCCCAGGGCTCGAGCAGGCCGCCGGGCGCGTAGCCCGCGATCCGGGACGCGTGCATGATCGCCACGTCCGGAGCGCGGCCGCCGGCGGAGGCCATCGCGAGTTTCGTGTAGTACGGCGGTCCCCAGGCCAGCACGGTCTGGGTCGTGTGAAAGCCGAGGTTCGCGGCGTTGACGGCGTCCACCAGGCCTGCCATCACCGTGCCGTCACCACCGGTCAAGAGGTGCCAGTAGTTGAGGTTGGTCGTCGAGCGGGACGCGCCGGGCGCGCAGCCGACGAGCAACCCGCCACCGGCCAGCGCGGCCGCTGCTTTCAGCAGGCTGCGCCGGGAGAAATCTTCACTCATTCGGTCTCCTTCGGGGGCGGGACCGATGATTACATCGTTAGAATGCCCGGCACAAGGCTCCGATGTGCGATTTTGTGGAAACGTATCCGTTATCGTGCGGTACTGGCGCGCTCGACAACGCGGTGCGGAATCATCACTCTGCGTGGCGGTGCGGTCTTGTCCGCCATCCGGTCGGCGAGCAGGTCGAGGGCCGCGGCGACGAACGCCCGCCGGTCGAAGTCGATGGTGGTCAGCGGCGGGATCATGAACTGGCTGTCGAGGATGTTGTCGAACCCGGCGACCAGCGTCTGCTTCGGTACGTCGATACCCGCGCTCCACAGCGCCGACAGCGTGCCGGAGGCCATCGTGTCGGTGAAGCAGAAGAACGCGTCCGGCAACTCGTGCTCGGTCAGGTACTTCCCCACCACGGTCGCGGCGCCCTCGGGCCGCCAGCGGTCGAGGCTGATCTCAAGACTCGGATCGACCGGTACGCCGGCCTGCTCGAGCGCCTCGCGATAGCCCGCGGTCCGCAGCCGCGAGGCCGCCGTCCCCGGCGACTGCGCCGATCCACCCAGGACGCCGGCGCCGCTCGAGCCGCGCGGGATCTCCGGCGTACCGACGGCGACGATCCGCCGGCAGCCCTGCGCCAGCAGGTGATTGGTCATGTCCCGCGCGGCCGCGACGTTGTCGATCGCGACCTGGCTCACGACGTCCTGGTCGACGTCGCCGATCAGGACCAGCGGCGGCAGCGGACCGGCCGACGTCACCGCGCTGTCGTCGAGGTTCACCGGGTTCAGGATCAGGCCGTCCACCAGGTACGCACGGGCCTTCGACAGCAGCTCGAACTCACGGTTCGGCTCGGCCGCGGTCTGCTCGATCTGGACGCCCCAGCCGCGCTCGTGGGCGAGCTCGACGACCAGGTGGACGATCTCCGCGGAGTACGGCCGGAGCAGGTCGGGCAGTGCCAGCGCGATCATCCCGGAGCGGCCGTTGCGCAGGCCGCGGGCGCTCATGTTCGGCACGTAGTCGAGCTCGGCCAGCGCGCTCTCCACCCGCGCCCGGGTCTCGGGGCGCACGAAGACGACGCCGTTGATCACGTTCGACACCGTCTTCGGCGACACCCCGGCCAGCTTGGCGACATCTTTGACGGTGGGACGCATGTCGCCCATTGTCACACCTGGCGCACGTTGTCACGTGTCAGCGTGTGATCAGCGCACCGCCGTTCACGTGCAGGACCTGGCCGGTGAGGTGCCGGGCGGCCGGTGAGGCGAGGAAGTGGATGGTGCCCGCGATGTCAGCCACCTGACCTTCGCGATTGGTCAGTGTTGCCTGCAGCAACGTCTGCCGCCGCTCGGCGGTCAGTCGCCCCTGGAAGAATTCGGTATCGGCGGTGAATCCGGGCGCGACGACGTTCGAGGTCACGCCCTGCGGCCCCAGTTCGGCGGCGACGTCGGCGTTCCACAGCGCGAGCGCCGCCTTCGAGGCGCCGTACGAACCCGCGCCGCGGGCGCCCGCGATCGAGCCCAGATGGACGACGGCCGTGGTCAGCCGGGGACCGAGCGCGGCCGTCGTGAGCACCGCGCTGAGCAGATTGGCCTCCAGGTTGGCCAGCCAGTTCGCCTTCAGCTGGGCGAGATCGCCGTCGGGCCGTCCGAAGTCGGTGTTGCCGCCGGCGTTGTTCACCAGGACGTCCACCCGGTCGGGCAGCTCGTCGGCGAGCCGCCGCACCTGGGCCGGATCCGTCGCATCGCACACCACTGCCCTGGCCCCGAGGTCCGCCGCGGTCTTCTCGAGTACGTCGGCCCGCCGGCCGGTGATCACCACGTCGTCGCCGTCGGCCCGGAACCGCTCCGCGGTCGCCCGCCCGATCCCGGTCGCTCCCCCGGTCACCACGATCGTCCTCATACCGGCATCCTCACTCTGGTCTCCTCACGTTTAGCTCTAAATGTTTAGACCTAAACGTATCATGGCTCCCGTGGCCGACAACTACCCGCTCGACGCGCCCAGCGCGTATCCCGCCGCCGAGATCGCGCGTGCCTGGCAGCGCGAGCGTCCCGGCACGCCGACCGACTCGATCGAGATCGTCACCCCGCTGTGGCGGCTGGCGAAGCTGTTCGCGGACGACCGCCGCCGGGTGCTGGCGGACGCCGGCGTGGATCCCGCGACCCTCGATCTGCTCAGCGTGCTGCGACGCGCGGGCACGCCGTACGAGCTGAGCACGCGCGAGCTGTCCCGCCGGACGCTCGTCACCGCCGGGGCGATCTCGCAGCGGGTCGCGCGCGCCGAGGAGGCCGGTCTGGTCACCCGGCGATCCGCGGACGACGGGAGTCGCGCCGTCGTCGTCACCCTGACCGGGGCCGGTCACGACCTGATCGAGCGGACCGTCGACCAGGTCCTCACCCGGGAGTCCGAACTGGTCGCCTCCCTGTCCCCCACGGCCCGCACCCAGCTCGCGGTCCAGCTCCAGGAACTCCTCGACGAGGTCGCCCGGGTCGCTCGCGAACCTTCCCCACGGCGTTGAGACTTTCTCCCACGGCTTCGGCTGGGCGCTCAACCCCAAGTTCATATGGGCGGTTCAATGAGACCATTGAAGGATGCTTCCTGCTGACAGGCACGACGTCATCCAGGTGCGCGGCGCCCGCGAGAACAACCTCAGCGGCGTCTCGCTCGACATCCCCAAACGCCGGCTCACCGTCTTCACCGGAGTCTCCGGTTCCGGCAAGTCCTCACTCGTCTTCGACACCATCGCCGCCGAGTCCCAGCGGCTGATCAACGAGACCTACACCGCGTTCGTGCAGAACTTCATGCCGAGCCTCGGCCGGCCGGACGTGGACGCGCTACGGAACCTGTCCGCCGCGATCATCGTCGACCAGGAACGGATCGGCGCCAACGCCCGCTCCACCGTCGGCACGGCGACCGACGCGCACACGATGCTGCGCGTGCTCTTCAGCCGCGCCGGCACGCCGCACGCCGGGCCGCCGTCGGTGTTCAGCTTCAACCGCGCCGAAGGCATGTGCCCGGCGTGTGAAGGGCTCGGCCGGACCACCGAGTTCACCATCGACGAGCTCGTCGACCGCGAGAAGAGCCTCAACCAGGGCCCGATCAAGGCGCCCGGGTTCTCGGTCGACAGTTGGCACTGGCAACTGATGGCGCAGTCGGGTCTGTTCGATCCGGACCTGCCGCTGAAGGACTACCCGCCCGAGGCGTGGCAGCAGTTCCTCTACCAGGAGCCGATGAAGATCCGGGTCGGGAAGAGCAATCTGACCTTCGAAGGATTGGTCACCAAGCTGAAACGGCAGTACCTGAGCAAGGATCCGCAGTCGATGCAGAGCCAGGCGCGGGCGTTCGCCGAGCGGGCGATCCGGCAGGAGACCTGCGCCGAGTGCGGCGGCGTCCGGCTGAACGCGGCGGCCCGGAGCGTGACCGTGGACGGGCGGACGATCGGCGAGTGTTCGGCCATGCAGATCAGCGATCTCGCCGAGTTCGTTGCCGGGATCAAGCATTCCGGGGTCGGGCCGATGCTGGACGGGCTGCGGGAACTGCTCGGCTCGTTCGTGACGATCGGCCTGGGGTACCTGAGCCTGAACCGCGAGTCGTCCACCTTGTCGGGCGGCGAGGCGCAGCGGGTGAAGCTGGTGCGTCATCTCGGGTCGAGCCTCAGCGACGTCACGTACGTGTTCGACGAGCCGACCGTCGGCCTGCATCCGCACGACATCCAGCAGATGAACGACCTGCTGCTGCAGTTGCGGGACAAGGGCAACACGGTGCTCGTCGTCGAGCACAAGCCGGAGACGATCCGGATCGCCGACCACGTCGTCGACCTCGGCCCCGGCGCGGGACTGGCCGGCGGGCGGCTCTGCTACGCCGGTGACGTGGCCGGGCTGACAGCGTCCGGCACGCTGACCGGGCAGTACCTCGACCATCGGGTGAACGTGCGCGACGACGTCCGGCGCCCGACCGGGAAGCTATCGATCTCGCACGCGACGCTGCACAACCTGCGCGACGTGAGTGTCGACGTTCCGCTCGGCGTATTGACCGTGGTGACCGGTGTCGCGGGATCCGGGAAGAGCTCGCTGATCCACGGTTCGCTGGCGGGGCGGGACGGTGTGATCATCGCGGGACAGGAGCCGATCCGCGGGTCGAAGCGGAGCAACCCGGCGACGTACACCGGGCTGCTGGATCCCATCCGTACCGCCTTCGCCAAGGCGAACAAGGTCAAGCCCGGGCTGTTCAGCGCGAACTCGGTCGGCGCCTGCCCGACGTGCAAGGGCATCGGGCTGGTGTACACCGATCTCGCGATGATGGCCGAGGTCGCGTCGGTGTGCGAGGACTGCAACGGAGCCCGGTTCACCGCGGAGGTTCTCGAGTACCGCCTGCGCGGCAAGAACATCAGCGAGGTCCTGCGGATGACGGTGGCCGAGGCACGGGAGTTCTTCGCGACCGGTACGGCGCGGACGATTCTCGACCGGCTGGCGACGGTCGGCCTCGGGTACATCGGGCTCGGGCAGCCGTTGACCACACTGTCCGGCGGTGAACGTCAGCGGCTCAAGCTGGCGATCAACATGGGGAAGACCGGGTCGATCTACATCCTCGACGAGCCGACGACCGGGCTCCACCTCGCCGACGTCGACAAGCTGCTCGGCATGCTCGACACGCTCGTGGACCAGGGCAATACGGTCATCGTCATCGAGCACCACCAAGCGGTGATGGCGCACGCGGACTGGCTGATCGACATCGGCCCGGGCGCCGGGCACGACGGCGGTCAGGTCGTCTTCACCGGCACGCCGGCGGACCTGGTCGAGAGCAGCCCGACCACGACGGCCGAGCATCTCCGCAAGTACGTCTCAGCTACCCCTCAGTTGCCCAGGAAGCGGGCGATGTCCGCGAGTTCGTGACGCAGGTCGGCCGGTTCGAAGAGGTCTGCCCGGAGCGTGGCGTGCTCCCAGCTGCCGATCGGCCGGCCGGCCTTCACGATCGACGGGCGGAGCATGCCGCCGCCCGGGAAGACGGATTTCGGCAGCTCGACGTGGCGGTCCTGGTAGCCGAGGAGATACGCGTCGAACTCGCCCAGCAGGCGTACGTCCTGGCAGCCGGGAAGGTCGTCGACGGCTCGGAGCTCGCTGGTCCCGACGTCGAACGACGTCGTGGCCACCGCCTCGACGGCCCGGCGCGCGAGCGGTACCGGCAGGCCCGACCAGGTCGCCAGGTCACGTGCCGTGGCCGGGCCGTAGGCCGTCAAGTACCGGCGGGCCAGGACCTCGGGATCACCTTCGAGGACCAGTGGCTTGCCGAGCCAGTCACGGACCGCGACCCAGGTCTCGCCCGGTCCGTAGCAGAGTCGTCCGAGCAGGCCGGTGTGGCGGATCAGCGCATAGACCGCCTGCCCTTTCGGCTCGGCAATCAGCCCGGCCCGCACCAGCACGTCGGCCAGCTCGGCGCGAGTGCCCGGTCCGTGGGCGAGCAGCCACTCTTCCAGGACGTCGGCCGCCTGCGCGCGGACGTGCTCCGGCAGCCCGAGTTCGCCGTACCGGCGTTCGGTGTCCTTGATCAGCTTCGGGCCGAGCAGCCCGAGCAAGGGGCCGGCGTCCTCGGTCGCCACAAGCTGGATGGTGCCGCGCATGAACCAGCCGCGGAGCACGGAGCGGTCGGTCTCCTGGGCGTGGGCCACGTCGGCGAGCGTGGTCGCCGACGAGCGGGCGCGGACGGCGTACGTCGCGCCTCGCCAGGTCTGCGCCTGGAGTCCCCCCGTCCGGCGCACGACGTCGGCCACCCCTCCGGGGCCGGCCTCGTCCACCGGACGTGCGAGGCAGTTGGCCTCCATCCTGGCCGCCAGCAACCAGTCCACAGACCTCCGCGTCACCCCAGCATGACACCACGAACCGGGCATGTCCGCATCTCAAAAGCAGAAAGTGCCGCCCCGGCGACGGGGCGGCACCGACCGAGCTGCTCAGAGGGCGGGCTGGACCAGATCGGCGTACGCCGTCTGACCGGTGACGTTCGGGTGGTAGGACTCGCTGACCGGGTTCGACAGGCCGTTGATCCACTCCGGGCTGCCGCACACCGAGTGGCCGATGAACTTCGACGTCGGGTTCACGAAGGTGAATCCGGCCGCGCTCGCCGCGGACGAGATCCGCGAGTTCAGCAGGTCGGCGGTCGCGTTCAGCTTGGTCATCTCGTCGGGGCTGAACCAGGTCCCGGCGTTGCAGTCGGTGCCGTTGAACAGCCGCGGGTACCCGACCACGACGACCTTGGCCGCCGTCGCCCGGCTCCGGATCGACGAGTACAGCGTGTTCAGCCGGCCGGGCAGGGTGTTGTTGATGATCGACTGCGCGTTCGCCACGGCGCTGTTGCAGTCACCGAGCCAGGAGGGTTTCGCGCACTCGGTGATCACCGACGAGAACCCGGCATCGTTGCCACCGACCTGGACGGAGACGATGTCGGTCGAGCTGGTGACCGACGGCAACTGGCTCGAGGTGACGTTCGCGACCTTCGCGCCGGAGCAGGCGACGAACGTCAGGTTCGCGCCGAGCCGGCCGGCGTCGATGTAGGCGTACGCCTTCGTCGAGCGCTGGCAGGAGCCGCTGCTCTCGATGTAGCTGCGGGTCCCGACACCGGAGGCGTAGGAGTCACCGAGCGCGACGTAGTTCGGCGCCGCGGCGTGCGCGACCCCGGGGCTGAGGAGCATCGCGGCGCCGAGGGCCGCGGCGGACAGCAGACTGACGACTGACTTCATGGGGGCGGACCGCCTTTGCATGAGCGGGAAGTGGCGACAGTAGTACTCAACGTCACTGTTACTGACCCGCGAGTAACACACAAGGGCTTGGTAACAAATTCACCGTGGATTCCCGGTGACCGTCACCAGCTCGACAGACCGGCTCCCGTCGGCAGCGGGTAGCATCCGTCGACGAGCTGGACATCGGGCGGCAGCAGCCCGCTCTCCAGGTAGATCGTGTTCGGCAGCGCCGCCAGGACGTGGATGTGCGCGCCGCCGCCGTGCGACGCGTACGGCACGCCGAACCCGGCCGCCATCAGCCCGATCTCCAGACAGTCCGTCAGCCCGCCCGCTCGGCGCAGATCGGGCTGGACGACGCCGACGCCGCCGCGCGCGATCAGGTCCCGGAAGGCGGCCTGCCCGTACCGGTTCTCGCCCGTCGCGATCGGGATGTCGAGCTTGTCCGCCAGCCGGACATGACCGTCGGTGTCCCCGGCCGGCAGCGGCTCCTCGAACCAGCGGCAGTCCAGGTCCTCGTACACCCGGCCGCGCCGCAGGGCCTCGGCGTACCCGAAGGCCTGGTTCGCGTCGACCATCAGCGGTGCGTCCGGGCCGATGACGTTGCGGACCGCGGTGATCCGCGCGACGTCCTCGGTCAGCGGCCCGCCGCCGACCTTCATCTTCACGCCCTGGAAGCCCTGCTCCATCGCCTGCGCCGACACCCGCTCCAGGCCGGACACGTCGAGCTCGAGCCAGCCGACCATCGCGTACGCCGGGATCGCGGTCCGTTGCGCGCCGAGGAGTTTCCACACCGGCACGTCCAGCGACTTGCCGAGCAGGTCCCACAGCGCCTGGTCGATCGCCGAGATCCCGTACGACGACAGCCCCGCCGTCCCCTGGTAGTCGGTGAGCGTCTGCAAGGTCTGCCGGATGCCGCGGATGACGGTCGGGTCGGCGCCGATGATCGCCGGCGCCAGCTGCTCGGTGACGATCTGCGCGAGCACGGCCGGTGAGCTCTCGACGCGACCGAAGTACGTCGTACTCACGCCGCTGACGCCCTCGTCGGTGTCGATCCGGACCCGGGTGACACCGTCGCGGTCGAGCAGCTGGATCGCGTCGCGGACCGGATGGGCCTTCGGTTCGGACGTGACCTCGACGGTGACCGCGGTGATCTTCATGAACGCTCCGGGCCGGGGACGGACAGGGGGTTGAAGCCGTACGGCAGCTCGAGCCGGTGCGCGGCCATCAGCCCGGCGTCGCCGAGCAGGTCGCGGGTCTTGCCGTCCGCGACGATCCGGCCGCCGTCCATCAGCAGGCTCCGCTCGCACAGCTGGAGCGCGTACGGCAGGTCGTGGGTGATCATCAGCAGCGTGACGTCGAGCCCGGCGAGGATGTCGGCGAGCTCGCGGCGGGCGGCCGGATCGAGGTTGCTCGACGGCTCGTCCAGCACGAGCACCTCGGGACGCATCGCCAGCACCGTCGCGACCGCGACCCGGCGACGCTGACCGAACGACAGGTGGTGCGGGGCGAGATCGGCGTGGTCCTGCATCCCCACCTGCACCAGAGCTTCGTGGACGCGCTCGTCGAGCTCCGCACCGCGCAGCCCGAGGTTCGCGGGACCGAAGGCCACGTCGTCGCGGACCGTCGGCATGAAGAGCTGGTCGTCCGGGTCCTGGAACACCAGGCCGACCTTGCGGCGGATCGCGGTCAGGTGTTCACGGTGGACACCGGTCCCGCCGATCCGGATCCGGCCGCTGCCGGTGCCGCCGGCGACCGACCCGAGGATGCCGTTGAGGTGCAGCACGAGCGTGGTCTTCCCGGCGCCGTTCGGCCCGAGCAGCGCGACCCGCTCGCCACGCTCCACGGTGAAGTCGACGCCGAACAGCGCCTGCCGCCCGTCCGGGTAGGCGAAAACCAGCCGCTCGACCTGAATCGCTGGACCGCTCACAAGGCGACCACCCTAGCCGCGACCGCGATCGCCACGGCCACCAGGGAGATCGTCAGCCCCTCGAGCCACTGGCTCCTGGTCGCACCTTCCACACTCAGCAGCGGCATCCGTCCGGTGTAGCCGCGCGACCTCATCGCCAGGTGGACCCGCTCGCCGCGCTCGAAGCTCCGGACGAACAGAGCGCCGACTCCCCCGGCCACCGCCTTCAGGTGCCCGGCCCGCCCGCCGGTGTACCCGCGGGACTCCCGGGCCACCCGCATCCGGTGCAGGTCGTCCGACACGACGCTCAGGTACCGGACCATGAACGACAGGATCGCCACCAGCGTCGCCGGCAGCCGCAGCCGTTCGAGGCCGGCGAGCAGGTCGCGCGGTGCCGTGGTCGCCGACAGCAGGATCGCCGCGATCACCCCGAGCGTGCCCTTCGCCAGCACGTTCCAGGCGCCGAGCACGCCGGACTGGGACAGCTGCAGCCCGAGTACGTCGATCCGCGGGCCGGTGGCGACGAACGGCAGCAGCAACGCGAACACGATGAACGGCGTCTCCACCGCGAGCCGCCGCGACACCACGGGCGCCGGCAGCTTCGCGACCACCACGGCCGCCACGAGCATCGCGGCGTACAGGCCGAACGCCCAGAAGATCGCCGCCGGGGTGGAGACGACCGCGAGCACGAAGACGAACAGCGCGACCAGCTTCACCTGCGCGGGAATGCGGTGGACCGGGCTGTCCACCGCGACCAGCAGGCCGTCCCCGCTCATGACGCCTTGTTGGTCCGGAGCGAGGCGAGTTTCGCGATCGCGAGGCCGACGACGATCGTCACCAGGACGCCGATGATGCCGGCCAGCGCCCCGGAGACCTGGGTGTTGCCGATGCCGTGGACGCCGTAATCGGCCAGCGGGCTGCTCGCCACCGCGGAGTTCTTGGCCGCGCTCTCGAACCCGAGCTTGGCCCCGACGAACTCGAGCCCGTCCGGGTGCGCGCTCGCGAACAGGCTCAGGCCGCCGGCGACCAGCAGCGTCACCGCGACACCGACGCCGAGCGAGCGACCGGCCGGCTTCGCGGCGATCGGCCGGTCCGGGGAGACGGTGGAGGTGTTGCCGTCGGCATCGACCAGCACGAGATCCTGCTGCAGGTGCCGGGCGGCGTACACCAGGTCCGGCCGGGTCGCGACGACCGCGCTCAGCACGGCGGCGGTGATCACCGCCTCGCCGATCCCGACCAGGATGTGCCAGCCGACCATCGCGGTCGCCAGCTTGCCGAGCGGGATGTCGACCGCACCGCCGATCGCGTACAGCCCGGTGAACGCCAGCGCCGCGACCGGCACCGACACCAGTGCGCCGACGGTCGCCGCCGGCACGACACTGCCGGCCCGGCGCGGCATCAGCTTGAGCAGCGCCCGCGTCAGCACATACCCGACGAGCACCGTGATCAGGCCCATCAGCGTGATGTTCGTGCCCAGCGCCGTCAGGCCGCCGTCGGCGAACAACAGCCCTTGCACCAGCAACACCGTGGACATCACCAGGACGGCCGTCCAGGGCCCGACCAGCGTGGCCGCCAGCGCACCGCCGAGCAGGTGACCGCTGGTGCCCGCGCCGACCGGGAAGTTGACCATCTGCACCGCGAACACGAACGCCGCGGTCAGCCCGGCCAGCGCCGGACCGGTCTCTCGGAGCTCGCGGTTCGCGCGTTGCAAGCTGAAACCGACCGCCCCGGCAGCGATCAGGCCGGTGGCGACGGACGTTGGCGCGTCGAAGAACCCGTCAGGTACATGCACTCCGACATTCTTGATCTAGTTGCGACCGATTCGCAACTAGAACTTGAGAGCTTCCCCGATCGCACGGTGGAACGTCGGGTACGCGTAGATCATCTGACGCAGAGTGCTCACCGGTACGGCGGCGTGCACCGCGACCGCCAGCGCGCTGAGCACCTCGCCACCGGTCGGGCCCGCGCTGGTCGCGCCGACCAGGACGCCGCGGTCGGCGTCCATGACGACCTTGATGAAGCCCTCGTTGCCGGCCTTGTGGATCCAGCCCCGCGTCGAGGCCGGGATCGGCGTCGATCCGGTGCGCACGTTCAGCCCCGCGTCCCGCGCCTGCTTCTCGGTCAGCCCGACCGCCCCGATCTCCGGGTCGGTGAACGTCACCCGCGGCATCGCGTGGTAGCTCGCTGTCGGCGCGTTCTCCTCCTGAAGGATGTCGCGGACCGCGATGTCGGCCTGGTACATCGCGTTGTGGGTGAACACGCCGACGCCCGTCACGTCGCCGATCGCCCAGACCTTGTCGCCCGCGCGGACGTGCTCGTCGACCTCGATCCGCCGCGCCGCCGGGTCCAGACCGAGCTTGTCCAGGCCGAGCCCCGCGGTCGCCACCCGCCGGCCGGTTGCCACCAGCAACTTCTCGCCCGACACGGTCGTTCCGTTCGCGAGCGTCACGGTGAACGTGCCGTCGGCGTACCCGACCTGCTGCGCGTGCGCGCCGAGGCGGAACGTGACGCCGTCGCGCTCCAGCGCCTCGCGGGCCAGTACACCCGACTCCGGCTCCTCCATCGACAGCACCTCGGGCGCGCCCTCGACCACGGTCATCCGGACGCCGAAGCGCGCGAAGACCTGGGCGAGTTCCATACCGATCGCGCCGCCGCCCAGGACGACCATCGACGCGGGCAGTGTCTCGACCTCGATCGCCTCGCGGTTCGTCCAGTACGGCGTGCCGGCGAGGCCCTCGATCGGCGGCACGGACGGCACCGTGCCGGTCGCGATCACGATGCCGCGGGACGCCTCGTACTCGATGCCGGCGGCGCTGACCGTGCCCGGGCCGGTGATCGTCGCGACGTCCTTGATCACGGTCGCGCCCTTGGTCACCAGGCGGTCGACGGCGACCTGGTCGTTCCAGGTGTCGGTCGCCTCCTCGCGGATCCGCTTCGCCACCGGCGTCCAGTCCGGCTGCACGGTCGCCGTACCGGCCATGCCATCGACGCGGCGGGTCTCGGCGATCAGGTTCGCGGCCCGGATCATCATCTTGCTCGGGATGCACCCGTAGTACGGGCACTCGCCGCCGACCAGCCGGGACTCGATACCCACCACCCGCAGGCCCGCCTGGGCCAGCCGCCCGGCCGCCTCCTCGCCGCCGACACCGAGCCCCACCACCACGACATCAACCTGTTCAGCCATGCGCCCCAATCTCCCAGACCAACCAGACCCGGCCAAGTCGCCACCCGGCGCGTCATCGCAGCGTAAGGAGGCGTTCACCACCGGCCAGCGACTCCTCCAACGGCTAACCTGCTCACCATGTACGTGATCGCGCACCTCAGTGACCCGCATCTCGACGGTTCCGAGGAGCCGCGGTCGCGGCTGCGGCGGGTGACGTCGTACGTCCGGTCGGCGACGGTGGACATGGTGCTGGTGACCGGGGATCTCGCCGATCACGGGCTGGCGGCGGAGTACGCCGAACTCGCCGGCGAGCTGGACTTCGACGTGCCGGTGCTCGTGCTGCCGGGCAACCATGACGTCAGCGCGCCGCTGCGCGACGGGCTCGCCGCGTTCGTGTCGTCTCCCGGCGAAGGGCACCCGGTCCACCAGGTGCACGACGTCGGCGCGGCGCGTTTCGTGCTCGTCGACAGCACAGTCCCCGGCGCGGACCATGGTCTGCTCTCCGCGGACTCACTCGCCTGGCTGGACGGCGTACTGCGGGAGCCATTCGACGGGCCGCTGTTCGTCGCGATGCATCACCCGCCGCTCGACCTGCACCACCCGGTCATGGACCAGTGGAAACTCGAGGACCGCGGCCCACTCGCCGACCTGCTCACCGGCAAGCCCGTCACCGCGATCCTCACCGGTCACGTGCACAACGCCATCGTCACCAGCTTCGCCGGCCACCCCGTCCTCGGCGCCCCCGGCATCCGCTCCGCCGTCCGCCTCCCCTTCGAGCCGCCCACCGGCTCGGTCGTCGACCCCACAGCACCGCCGGGCCTTGCCTTCCACGCCTACACCCCTGGCGAACCCCTCCAGACCGTCTACAGGTACCCGCGATGACCGGCGAGCTCGTTCTCCGGCCGATCGCGCGCGTGGAGTCCAGCCTCCGCGACCGGGACGAGGCACCGCGGCAGGGCGACGAGGGCGCACCTGATGCCTGGGCCGTTTTCGACGAAGCGGTACGGGCCGCTCTCGCCGACGTCGCTGCCGGCGACGAACTCATCCTGATCACCTGGTTCGACCGCGCCGACCGGGACGTGCAGACGGTGCACCCGCGCGGCGACGTCTCGCGCCCACCGACCGGCGTCTTCAGCACCCGCTCCCCCGACCGCCCCAACCCCCTCGGCCTGCACCGCGTGACCGTCCTCGCCCGCGACGACCTCCGCCTCCAGGTCCGCAACCTCGAAGCCCTCGACGGCACCCCGATCGTCGACGTGAAACCCGTCCTGGGCGACATCACCGACCGCTAGCCGCGATCAGGGCCGCTCGACCGGCGGCACCGCGGACGTTCGGCACTGGTCGCCCGACGGAGCGCGCCGCACGCTCAGGGTGTGAGGAAGGTACGCGGCACGGCGACCCGCCGCGTGGCCGGCCGACACGACGCGGAGGTCACGGGCTGGGCGAGCGCGCGTCTGCGGTACGTCGACAACCTCAAGGTGATCCTGATCGCCACGATCATCGCCGGGCACGCCGTCAGCGGGTACGGCGCGATGGACTGGTGGGCGTATGCCGAGCACCGCGAGGCGACGCTGTCCCCGGTCACCCAGGCGATCGTCCTGGCCGTCGGCGGGCCCTTCGCGATGCTGCTGATCCCGGTGCTGTTCCTCGTCGCCGGGCTGATGACACCGCGATCGCTGGTCCGCAAGCACGTCGGCCCGTACGTCCGCGACCGCCTGCTCCGGCTCGGGGTCGTCTTCGCCGTCTACGTGCTGGTTCTGCAACCGATCACGATGTACGTCCTGGAGCACTGGATCGGCACCGACCGAGGCTCGTACTGGTCGTCGTACGTCGGCGCCGAACAGACCCTCGACACTGGCACGCTATGGTTCGTCGGCGACCTGCTGATCTTCTCGCTCGGCTACGCCGCCTGGACCGTCGTACGGCGACGCTTCGCCGCCCGTCCCACCGTCCACGAGCTCGCCGCACGGCATCTCGCCGTGGTGTCGGTGGTCGTTGCCGTGACCACATTCCTGGTCCGCCTCGTGTTCCCGTTCAACAGCGAGAACCGGTATCTAGACCTGAACCTCTACCAGTGGCCGGCCTGTATCGCGATCTTCGGCGTCGGCATCGCGGCGTCGCGATCCGGCTGGCTCACGGTCGTCCCGGAACGGCTCCGCCGGATCAGCGGCGTCGTGACGCTCGTCGCGCTCGCGGCGTTCGGTCTCTTCATCCTCGCCGGAGTCAGCCAGCGCGGGATCGGCGAGGAGGCGTGGACCGGTGGCTGGGACTGGTCGGCGGTCGTGTTCCCGGTGATCGAGAGTCAGTTGGTCGTCTTCGGCCCGATCTGGCTTCTCGCGGTCGCCCAGCGACGTCTCGCGCGGCCGATCCACTGGATCCGGCCCGCGGTGATCCGGAGCTGTTTCGGAGCGTTCGTCCTGCAGCAGTTCGTGCTGGTCATGCTCGCGATCGGCCTACGCCCCGTTCCGCTGCCGGCCGAGCTGAAGGCCCTCGCCGTCGCGTCGATCGGGATCCTCGCCTGCTTCGGCCTCGCCTGGCTGCTCGTCAGCCGGATCTCCGGCCTGTCCCGAGTCCTCTGACCGCGACGCCTGATAGAGGTCGGCCATCGTGGTGGCGCGCCGGTGCAGGGCGGTGCGGACGGACTTCGGGGTGAGGGCTTCGGCGTTCGGGCCGAGTTGCCACAGTGCCCATTCGGCGTGCCAGGCGTCTTGATAGGTCACCTCGAGGCGGAGCCAGCCGTCTGCGTCGGGGGCTTCGGCTCGTACGGCGACCGCCGCGTTCAGGAGATCCTCGCGGCGGGCGGGGTTGACGCGAACCTGGACAGTGAGGTGGCCGTCGGCCAGGAACTGGGCGCGGCGGTCGCGCCAGATGCGGTCCAGGTCGACCTTGGTCGGGCGTTCGGCCGGCTCGGGGAGCTCCTCGGCGGCGAGTAGCCGCGACAGGCGGTAGATACGGTCCTCGCCCGAGCGCCGGGCGAGCAGGTAGCCGCGGTCCCGCACGGTCACCAGGCCGATCGGGTCGACCGTGCGCCACTCGGGATTCTGACCGGTCGCCGCGTAGTGGATCCGGAGCCGGTGCCCGGCCAGCACGGCCCGCCGTACCTCGAGCATCGTCGCGTCCGGCACTTCCTTGATCACCAGCGGACGCGACAGCAGGTCGGTCTCCGGGTCGACGAGGATCCGCTGGGCGGCCTCGCTCGCGGTGGTGCGATGGCTCTCGGGCAGCGCGTCGACCACCTTGCGAGTGGCCGACGCGAGTGCCTGGCTCAGACCGAAGGCCTGCCCCGAACCGGCGGCCGTCAGCAGCGCCAGCGCCTCGTCGTGATTCAGCCCGGTCAGCTCGGTACGAAACCCCGGCAGCAACGCGAACCCGCCGTGCCGGCCGCGTTCGGCGTAGACCGGGACGCCCGCGGCGGACAGCGCCTCGATGTCGCGCAGGACCGTTCGCGTCGACACCTCCAGCTCTCGCGCCAGCACGTCCGCGGTCAGCCGACCCCGCTGACGCAGCAGCAGGACCAGCGAGACCAGCCGGTCGGCGCGCACCCCGAAACATTACCTGACGAAGGATGTCGTGATTTCTTGGCAGGCTCGCCGGTATGACAATCGAACGCACCGCAGTCAACCCGGTCCCGTGGTCGCTGGAGCTGGGCTTCAACCAGGGCGAACTGGTCTCCGGGCAGACCCGCACGCTGTACTGCTCCGGGCAG
This sequence comes from Kribbella sp. NPDC003557, assembly GCF_040610805.1. NCBI lineage: Bacteria > Bacillati > Actinomycetota > Actinomycetes > Propionibacteriales > Kribbellaceae > Kribbella > Kribbella sp. NPDC003557. The sequence continues at coordinate 290,701 of NZ_JBEXMY010000006.1, read as the reverse complement.
ACCGCGATGAACGCCGACGGCAAGCCCGAGCACGAGGGCGACCTCCCCGCGCAACTCGCACTCAGCCTCGACAACCTGGAAGCCGTCCTCGCCGGGGCCGGGATGTCCCTCGCCAGCCTCGTCCGCCTGAACGTCTACACGACCGACGTCGACCGGCTGTTCCCGCACTACGGTGTCCTGGCCTCGCGCCTGGCCGCCGCCGGCGTGGCACCCACCACCACGATGCTCGGCGTGACCCGCCTCGCCGTCCCCGGCCAGCTCGTCGAACTGGAGGCGACAGCCGTCGCCTGACCTCAACCAAGCGCTGGGGACCTTGCACAGGCAATAGCTCGTCCAGGGTCCCCAGAGGTTGTGTCAGGTTCAGAAGTTGATCATGTGCCCTTCGAGGCCGTGGAAGGCCTCCTGCAGGGCTTCGCTCAGCGTCGGGTGCGCGTGCACGTTGCGGGCCAGCTCCTTGGTGGTCAGGTCCCACTTCTGCGCGAGGGTCAGCTCGGGCAGCAGCTCGGTGACCTCGGGGCCGATCAGGTGCGCACCGAGCAGCTCGCCGTACTTGCTGTCGCTGATCACCTTCACGAAGCCGCTGGCGTCGCCCAGGCCGTGGGCCTTGCCGTTCGCGGTGAACGGGAACTTGGCGACCTTGACCTCGTGGCCGAGCTTGCGGGCCTCCTCCTCGGTGTACCCGAAGCTGGCGATCTGCGGCTGGCAGAACGTCGCCCGCGGGATCATCGCGTAGTCCAGCTCCATGGTCTCGTGGCCGGCGATCGTCTCGGCCGCGATCACACCCATCGCCTCGGCGGCGTGCGCGAGCATCAGCTTCGCGGTGACGTCACCGATCGCGAAGATGTTCGGCACATTGGTCCGGCAGAAGCCGTCGATGCCGATCGCGCCGCGCTCGGTGAGCTGGACGCCGATCTTGTCCAGCCCGTAGCCGTCGACGCGCGGCTGGAAGCCGATCGCCTGCAGGACCTTGTCGGTCTCGATGGTCTGCCGGCTGCCGTCCTTGCCGGTGACCGTGACCTTCACCTTGTCGCCGGAGTCGTCGATCGAGTCGACCCGGGTCGAGGTGAGCACGTCGACACCGAGCTTCTTGTACGCCCGGGCCAGCTCCTTGGAGACCTCCGGGTCCTCCAGCGGCACCATCCGGTCCAGGAACTCGACGATCGTCACCTTCACGCCGTAGTTCGCCAGCACGTAGGCGAACTCGACGCCGATCGCACCGGCGCCGGCGATCACGATCGAGCCCGGCAGCTCCTCGGTGAGGATCTGCTCCTCGTACGTCACCACGCGCTCGCTCAGCTGGGTGCCCGGCAGCGGCTTGGTGGTCGCGCCGGTCGCCACGATGCAGGAGCCGAACGTGACGGTCTCCGAGGAGCCGTCGTTCAGCGTCACGTCCAGGGTGTTGGCGTCGGTGAACGAGCCCCAGCCGTCGAACTCGGTGATGTTGTTCTTCTTCATCAGGAAGTGGACGCCCTTGACCCGGCCGTCCGCGACCTTCCGGCTGCGCTGCAGCGCGGTCGGGAAGTCGAAGGTCACCTCGCCGCTGATGCCGAAGGTCTTCGCCTCCGTCCGGAAGATGTGCGACAGCTCGGCGTTCCGCAGCAGCGCCTTGGACGGGATACAGCCCACGTTCAGGCAGACACCGCCCCAGTACTTCTTCTCGATGATGGCGGTCTTGAGCCCGAGCTGGGCGGCGCGGATCGCCGCGACGTACCCGCCGGGACCGGCGCCGAGGACAACAACGTCAAAGTGCGAGGCCATGCAGTGAACTTTAGTGGGTCGGACCAGGCGATCCGACGCCGAGTCGGCAACTGTGGCCCGCCTCATGTCGTCCGAACGGTCACTTTGTGTGTACCAGGGTTCCGTAAGGACCGTCCGACGCCTACGCTGGCTTCGCGCGTGAGGCGACTGGCATGGGGGACGGATGGATCTGGGGAGACACCGGGGGCTTCGGCTCGCGGCACTCGGCACACTGCTGGCGGCGGTCGCCGTCCCGGCGGCGTATGCCGACCCGACCCCGTCCGCGACCGAGCCGCCGCCGGCCTCCGTCACCGACGTGAACCGCTCGCTCGAGCAGCTCCAGGCCGAGGCCGCGGCCCTCCAGGCCGACTTCGCGAAGGCGACCATCGCCTACACGAAGGCGCTGAAGGAGGCGCAGGCCGCCGAGGCCGCCGCCAAGAAGGCCGAGTCCAGCGCGACCGTCTCCAAGGGCAGGTCCGACGAGGAGCGCCGGCGCCTCGGGGTGATCACCGCACAGGCGTACCAGCTGGGCATCCCGACCGTGATGGGCACCGAGTCGATGCTGTGGTCCCTCGCCCCGGTCGCCGAGAACCTGCAGGAGATCGCCGACCGGCAGACCGCGATCACCCAGCTGGGCAACACCCAGGTCTCGCAGTACCAGCGGGCGACGGCCGCGGAGCGCGAGTCCGACCGGCTGAAGGGCGAGGCGACCACCAAGCGCACCGCCGCCAACCAGGCCGCCGCGAAGGCCCAGGAGCTCAGCAACCAGGTGCAGCAGAAGGCGGCCGACGCCGCGGCAGCGATGGCCGACCAGACCGCCGACCTCGACGTCGCGTCCGCGCTCTCGCAGCAGCTCCAGCAGACCCGCAACCAGCAGGCTCTCGCGCGCTGGAAGACCTACCTCACCGAATTCGCGGCCACGAAGGTCGCTCCCCCGGCGGCCGCCGTGCTCAAGGACCCGGCCAAGCTGCCGGCCGGCCTCGGCCCGCTCACCCGCCGCGGCGCCGCTGTGCCCGGCGTCGCCTCGGTGGCGGTCGGCGGCCGGACCGTGCGGGTGATGTCGGCCGAGACGATCCGCGCGGTCAACCAAGCCTTCAGCCTGGTCGGCAAGCCGTACGGCGTCGCCGCCACCGGCCCCGACAAGTACGGCTGTCTCGGCGCGGCCCGGGTCGCGTGGCAGCCCTACACGACCCTGCCGAACCTGGTCGGCAAGGTGTATCCGGACTACCAGGCCGTCCCGAACGCGCAGATCCAGCCCGGCGACATCCTGGTCATGGGCAGCAAGTCCCTCGGCCTGGTGCACATCGGCATCGCCCTCGACAACGGCGAGATGATCGCGGCCGACGAGTCCAAGGGCGCCGTGGTCGTCACGACGATCCCCGACAACCTGTACGCCGCCCTGCGCCCGACGCTCGGCGCCCCGGCCAAGCCGCAGGTCGCGCCGGTGGCGACGTCCGAGGCCTACGCGTTCCGGTGCGGCAACACCGCCACGTCGTACGACGTCGGCTCGGGTTCCTGGACGTGGCCGCTGCCGGACGGCACCTACGAGATCGGCACGCCGTTCGGCCAGTCGGGCGCGCTGTGGTCCACCGGGTCCCACACCGGCCAGGACTTCCCGGCCGCGGTCGGTACGACGGTGCGCGCGGTCACCTCCGGCGTCGTCCGCGTCGAGCATCCGGCCTGGGCCGGCAACCTGGTGCGCATCGATCACGGCAACGGCCTGGAGACGCTCTACGCACATCTGAGTCGCGTCGACGTGACGGACGGTCAGCAGGTGACCGCCGGACAGCAGATCGGCGCCGTCGGCACCGAGGGCAACTCGACCGGACCGCACCTGCACTTCGAGGTGCGGCTCGGCGGCGACCCGGTCAACCCGATGCCGTTCCTCGCGACCGGGTCCGCGAGCACCGGGTGGGGTGGCTACAGCAACGGCATGATCCCGGCCGGCAAGCTGTGCGCGCTCGGGTCCGGTCACATGCTCCGGTGCGACGCCGCGGCGGCGTACCTGAAACTCGCCTCCGCCTACCGCGCCCAGTTCGGCAAGTCGCTGTGCATCACCGACTCGTACCGCTCGTACGCGTCGCAGGTCAGCCTGTACCAGCGCAAGCCATCCCTGGCCGCACTCCCGGGCACGTCGAACCACGGCTGGGGCGTCGCGGTCGACCTGTGCGGCGGCGTCGACAAGTACAACACCACCCAATACCAGTGGATGAAGGCGCACGCCCCGGCGTACGGCTGGCTGCACCCGGCCTGGGCCGACCAGGGCGGCAACCGCGAGGAGCCGTGGCACTGGGAGTTCGGCAACCCCGCCACCACGTAGGCTGGGTGCGTGGCCGAGAAGGAAAGTCCCGACCGCACCGATCACAACATCACGCTCGATGCTGCGGACGACCGGTGGGAGTGGCGGAGGCGGATCCGCGAGAATCCGCGGAAGTTGATGTTCTACCGGATCGGCGTGGGGGTGGTCGGCGGGCTGCTGATCATCGCGGCGCCGCTGACCGGATGGTTGCCGGGACCGGGCGGGATCCCGCTGTTCATCGCGGGTCTCGCCGTGCTCGCGAGCGAGTTCGAGTGGGCACAGCGGCTGCTGTACCGGGTCAAGGACTGGGTGAAGGCACTCACCGCCTGGACCGGCAAGCAGCCCGCCTGGCTCAAGGCGCTCGGGACCGTCGCGCTCTTCCTCTGCGTCCTCGTCGCGATCTGGCTCTACATGGCCGTGCTCGGCGTGCCGGGCTGGCTGCCCGACGCGTGGGAGTCATTCCTCTACCAGCTGCCCCTGCTGCCCTGAGTAGTCGGGCAGATCGATCAGCTCGCTCATGTTCTGGGCCAGCTTGAGCATCTGCTTGAGGAAGAACGGGATGTCGAGGATCCGGTTCCGCGCCGTGAGGCCGAACCGGGTCGCCGGCGCCATGAACGAGCCCGCGCGGCTGCCGTCCTGCGTCGTCGACACGGCCTTGCGCAGCCGTGCCTCGTACCGGGCGAAGGCAGTCCGGAAGTCGCCGCGCGCCCGCGCCAGCTCCCCCGCCAGCACGTAGGCGCCGACCACCGCCGTACCGGTGCCGAGTGCCCCGAACGTCGCGCCGTAGCCCGCGTCGCCGAGCAGCACGATCCGGTCCGTCGACCAGCGCTCCACCCGGACCCGGCCGATCGAGTCGAAGTACAGCTCCGTTGCCGCCGGCAACGCCTTGAGCAATTCCGGGACATGCCAGCCCAGTCCGCCGAACTGCTCCCGCAGGATGGCCTTCTGCTGGTCCAGGTCGCGCCGGTCGTACTCCAGCCGCGGCGACTTGAACACGAACAGCGTCTGCGCCAGTCCGGGGTCGCGACGGTCCCCGCCGACGCTCGCCAGTTTCCCGGGCACGTTGTACATCAGCGTGTCTCCCGAGATACCCAGCGTGTTCGGCACCTCCCAGCCGGCGACGTAGTAGTCCAGGTGCCGCTCGACGACCTGGTCCGCCGGCCACGCCAGTCGCCGCACGACGGAATGCATCCCGTCGGCGCCGATCACCAGGTCGTACCGCTCCTCGATCCCGCTCTCGAAGCTCACGTCCACACCGTCGGAGTGCTCCCGCAGCGCGGCGATCGAGTCCCCGAAGCGGTACGTCGCCCGCGCCCGGCTGTGCTCGTACAACACCCGGGACAGGTCTGCCCGTAGTACCTCCAGTTCGCCGCCGGCGAACTCGGCCGGCAACCGCATCAGCTTGCGGCCCGACTCGTCGACGAACCGCATCGCGTTCCCGCCGGTCTGCAGCGCCCGGAGGTCGCCGAGCACGCCCATCCGGTCGAGGACCGTCGTGAACACCTCGCCGCGGAAGTCCACCGCATACCCGCCCTGCCGCAGCGCGGGCGCGACCTCGACCACGGTCACGTCGTGGCCCGCGCGCCCCAGCCAGAGCGCCACCGACGGGCCCGCCACGCTCGCACCCGATACCAGGATCTTCATTCCATCTCCTTACTGTGTCCGGTAGACACATTAAAGTGTATGGTAGACACAGTTCAAGCCGCGACGGAAGGACGCCGATGACCGAACTGCTCTGGGGCGGGCCGCCGTCCCGCAGTCGCGGACCGAAGCCGGCGATCACGCTGGCCGAGATCGCCGCGGCCGGGATCGCGATCGCGGACGCCGAAGGGCTGGACGCGGTGTCCATGCAGCGCATCGCGGGCGAGCTGCCGGTGACGAAGATGGCGCTCTACCGGCACGTCCCCGGCAAGACGGAACTGGTCGCGGTGATGAGCGACATCGCGATGGGTCCCCCGCCCGACCGCCCCGACCTACCGTGGCGCGAGGCCCTGCACACCTGGGCACTCGATCTGTACGACGGCTTCACCCGGCACCCGTGGCTGCTCCAGTCCACGATCGGCCGCCGCCTGCTCGGGCCCAACGAGCTCCTCTGGATGGAACGCGGACTGGCCGCACTGGCCGGCACCGGCCTGACCGGCGGCGAGCAGCTCGACTCGATCCTGCTGATCACCAGCCTCGTCCGGAACCTCGCCCAGCAGTCCACGACCTTCCCCGGGCACACCACCGGACTGACCGAGGAGGACATGCTGCGGTCGCTGGCCGAGATCCTCGCCACCGAGGCCGGCCGGTTCCCGCATCTGGCCACCGCGATGCGGACGTTGAGCGGCAGCGAGAACCAGGGCCTGGAGTTCGGTCTGCAGCGGATCCTGGACGGGCTAGACCTTCTCGTCCGCGGCCGGGTAGCTGTGCCGGATGGCATTGAAACGTTCCCGATAGAGGGTCGCGGATAGCCCGTAGTGGGATTTGAATCGGCGGGCGAAGTAGTTCTGGTCGGGCCAGCCGACGGACTCCCCGATCCGGTTGATCGGCAGGTCGGTGTGCAGCAGCCGGTCGGCCGCCAGCTCGACGCGATGCCGTGACAGGTACGCCATCGGCGGGACGCCGGTCACCGACTTGAACAGCCGGACCAGATAACCCGGCGCGAGATGCAATTCGCCGGAGAGTTCGGCGAGCGTCCAGTGCCGCGCCGGGTCGGCCTCCATCAACCGCATCGCGTCGAGCACCGCCGGGTGCGTGTGCTCACCGCGTTCGTCGGATTCGGCCACCGTTCGCGCGACACAACTCAGGTACAGCGACAGCCAGCCGATCACCTCGCCGCGGTGCCGGCTGAGCGGCTGGTTGCGGAGCCGGCGCAGTCCGTCGAGGTGCCCGACGGCCTCGGTGAAGGTGCCCGGATCGAGATGCGTGGCGAGCATCCCGCGACGCTGCGCGGAGAACGGTCCGGTCCACAACAGGTAACCCAGCAAGGGATCCTCGCGCGCCCACGCCAGCTCGCGGCGCACCAGGTCCGCGGAGAAGCAGCAGTTGTAGACCTCGAGATCGTCGCACTCGACGTACTCGTGCCAGACGCCCGGGCGCAGCAGGATCGCGTCGCCGGCGCGCAGCCGCTGACGCCCCGCGAGGCTGTGGTGGACGCCTTCACCGCCGGTGACGAGCAACAGCTCGAAGAAGCTGTGCGTGTGCAACGGATGGGACTTCTCGTGCAGGTGTGTCCCCGCGTGCACGACCGTCCCTTCGACGAAGTGCAGCACGGTTCCGCGGGTCCTCACCGGCTCATCGGCCATACATCACGATACGAGCCGAAGTGCAGATCGTGCTAGATCGGGTGCACATCGGGCTAGTGACCGGCGACTGCCGGTCGCAGGATCGGGGAACAGGCGAAACGTCCTCGCCGGTCAATCAGCCAACGATCGAGCGTTTTGTCAGAGCACCCAATGAATCGTTTCACTCGGTTGGAGTCTCATGTCGCAACTCGCCGCACCCACCGCCCTCCGCTTCGAGCATCGGTCCGCACCCGTCCTGGGTATCGGCACCGCGAGCCCGAGGATCTCCTGGCAGGTCCCGGCCGCGGACGCCGGCTACGCGCAGACGGCGTACGAGGTCGAGATCACCACCGGCAGCACGCAGGTCTTCACCGTCCAGTCCCCCGACCAGATCCTGGTGCCCTGGCCGGGTGACGCGCTGGAGTCCCGTCAGGCCGCCCAGGTGCGGGTCCGCGTCCGCGGTACCGATGACTGGAGCGACTGGAGCGAGCCGGCCACCGTCGAGCCCGGGCTGCTCACGCCGGACGACTGGACCGCCCGCTTCGTCAGCCCGCGGGAGAACCCGCACGGCTCCCCCGCGCCGCTGGTCGCCGGCACCGCCGATCTGCCCGACGGCGTCGTGAAGGCCCGCCTGTACGCCACGTCGTACGGCATCTACATCCCGGAGCTGAACGGTCAGCGGGTCGGGACCGAGGAGCTCGCGCCCGGCTGGACGGCGTACCAGTACCGGCTCCGCTACCAGACGTACGACGTGACCGAGCTTGTCCGGCCTGGTGAGAACACGCTCGAGTTCCTCCTCGGCAACGCGTGGTACCGCGGCCGGATCGGCTTCCAGGACCAGAAGCAGCTGTACGGCGACCGGCTCGCGGTCCTCGCGCAGCTCGAGGTGACGACCGAGGGCGGCCAGGTCCACACGTTCGCGAGCGACGGCACCTGGACCTCCCGGGAGAGCAACGTCCTGGCCGACGACCTGTACGACGGTCAGTCCACTGACCTGCGCAAGCGGCCCGGCGCACCGGCCCCGGTGGATGTCCTCGACGCCGACTTCACGCTGCTCGTCGCGCCGGACGGCCCGCCGGTGCGGATCACCGACGTGCTGCCCGCCGTCGAGATCACCACCTCGCCGTCCGGGAAGACCCTCGTCGACTTCGGCCAGAACCTCGTCGGCCGGGTCCGCCTGACGGTCCGCGGCCAGGCCGAGGGCGACGAGATCGTCCTGCGGCACGCCGAGGTGCTCGAGAACGGCGAGCTCGGCGTCCGCCCGCTGCGCACCGCGAAGGCGACCGACACCTACGTGCTGGCCGGGCCCGACGAGGTCGTGCTCGACTCGCCGCTCACCTTCCACGGCTTCCGGTACGCCGAGGTCACCGGCGTCGCCGGGCTCCGCAAGGAGGACCTCGAGGCGGTCGTGATCGGCACCGACCTGCGCCGGACCGGCTGGTTCGAATCGTCGAACGAGCTGCTCGACCAGTTCCACCAGAACGTGGTCTGGGGGATGCGCGGCAACTTCGTCGACGTACCGACCGACTGCCCGCAGCGCGACGAGCGGCTCGGCTGGACCGGCGACATCCAGGTCTTCTCCCCGAGCGCGAGCTTCCTGTTCGACACCGCGGGCTTCCTGACGAACTGGCTCGCCGACCTCGCCGCCGAGCAGCAGAAGGACGGCTCGGTGCCTTTCGTCATCCCGGACGTGCTCCGCAACGAGTCGCCGGCGACCGCAGCTTGGGGTGACGCGGCAACGATCGTTCCATGGGTGATCTACGAGCGCACCGGCGACGCCGGGCTGCTCGCCCGGCAGCTACCGAGCATGCGGGCCTGGGTGGACAAGATGGCCGACCTGGCCGGTCCCGACCTGGTCTGGTCGGGCGGCTTCCAGTTCGGCGACTGGCTCGACCCGACCGCGCCGCCGGAGAACGCGTTCCTGGCCAAGGCCGACCCCGATGTGGTCGCCACCGCGCACCTGGCCCGGTCCGCCGAGGTGTTCGGCAAGGCCGCCGCGGTGGTCGGCCAGACCGACCTCGCCCGCGAGTACACCGACCTGGCCGCGCGTGTCCGGCAGGCCTTCGCGACCGAGTACGCGACCGACGGCGGCCGCGTATTGAGCGACGCGGCAACGACCTACGCGCTCGCCCTGCAGTGGGCGCTGCTGCCGACCGAGAACCAGCGGCAGCGGGCCGGCGAACGGCTCGCCGACCTGGTCCGTACGTCGGGCTTCCGGATCAGTACCGGATTCGTCGGCACACCGCTGATGGCCGACGCACTGGCCGATTCCGGACATCCTGACCTGGCCTACCGCCTTCTGCTACAGACAGGCTGCCCCTCTTGGCTGTACGCAGTGACGATGGGAGCCACGACGGTCTGGGAACGCTGGGACAGCATGCTGCCCGACGGCAGCATCAACCCCGGCCAGATGACGTCGTTCAACCACTACGCCCTCGGCGCCGTCGCCGACTGGATGCACCGGCGGGTCGCCGGCCTCGCGGCCGCCGAGCCCGGCTACCGGACCATCGACATCCGCCCGCTGTTCACCGACCAGCTGACGAAGGCGTCGGCCAAGCACCTCACGCCGTACGGCGAGGCATCGGTCGCGTGGAACCGCGCCGACGGTCAGGTCACGCTGAGCGTCACCGTCCCGGTCGGGTCCCGCGCGAAGGTCGACGTACCTGGCCTCGAGCCCGTCGAGGTCGGGCACGGTACGCACGAGTGGACCGTCACCGACCCGTACGCCGAGTCGCCGCGGCTGGCCGCGGACGCGACGGTCCGCGACGTCCTGGACCACGAGCCGACCTGGTCGACGCTCGCTGCGGCCGCGGTCGAGAACGGCATCGTCGCCGATGACGCCGAGCTGGCCGGCCGCCTCGAGCGGTACCTGGACCAGCCCGCCACCGGGCTGGTCGACGCGATCAGCCCGCGCGGCTTCTCCGCGAGCGCCGAGGCCCTGAAGGGCGAGCTCGACGCCCTGCTCAACCACTAGCCCTACTCTCCCTGCCCAACTCAACCTGCCCAACTCAACCTGCCCACTCACCGACCGCCCCGCTGCCGCGAAGTACATCCCTTGGAGGTCATGATGAGGTTCCGCCCAGGAGCCAGCGGACTCGCACTGCTGGCTGTCTGTTCCCTAGCCCTCTCCGCGTGCAGCGCGGGCAGTCTCGGATCCAGCGACGACGCCGGTGGCAGCGGCGCGGTCGAGATCACGTACCTGACCACGAACCAGGATCAGGACATCAAGGAAGCCGAGCAACTCGCCAAGGACTTCCACGCGAAGAATCCGAACATCACGGTCAAGGTCGACAGCCGGCCGGGCGGCACCGAGGGTGACAACATCGTCAAGACCCGGCTGTCGACCGGCGACATGCCGGAGGTGTTCAACTACAACACCGGTTCGCTGTTCCAGGCGATCGCGCCGCAGAAGAACCTGCTCTCGATCAACGACGAGCCCTACATCAAGGACCTGGACGACAACTTCAAGAAGACCGTGACCGCCGACGGCCAGGTGTACGGCGCACCGGTCGGCGGGTTCATGGGCGGCGCGGTGCTCTACAGCATCCCCGTGTACGAGAAGCTCGGCCTCACACCGCCGAAGACGTGGGCCGACTTCATGGCCAACAACGCCAAGATCAAGGCCGGCGACCCGGGGGTCGCACCGGTGATCCAGACCTACGGCGAGACCTGGACCTCGCAGCTGTTCGTGCTAGGCGACTTCCACAACGTCTCCGCGGCCGAGCCGGACTTCGCCGACAAGTACACCAAGAACCAGGCGAAGTACGCGACGTCGCCGGCCGCGCTCAAGGGCTTCGAGCACACCCAGGCCGTCCACGACGCCGGCTACGAGAACAAGGACTTCGCCTCCGCGAAGCTGCCCGACGGCCTGAAGATGCTTGCCACCGGCAAGGGCGCGCACTACCCGATCCTGTCCGGCGTGGTCGCGAACATGATCGCCACCTACCCGGACGCCGCGAAGTCGGTCGGCCTGTTCGCGTTGCCTGGTGACGACGCGAGCAAGAACGGCCTGACGCTGTGGACGCCGGGCGGCCTCTACATCCCGAAGACCACGACCGGCGACAAGCTGGACGCGGCCAAGAAGTTCCTCGCCTTCGTCGCCAGCCCGGACGGGTGCAAGTCGCAGTCCGAGGCGGGCGCGCCGACCGGTCCGTACGCCGTGAAGGGCTGCACGCTCGGCGACAACGTGCCGCAGGCGATCAAGGACATGCAGCCGTACCTCGACAAGGACGGCGGCTCGAGCCTGGCGCTGGAATTCCTGTCGCCGGTCAAGGGCCCGTCGCTGGAGCAGATCACGGTCGAGGTCGGCTCCGGGATCCGCAAGGCGAAGGACGGCGCCGCCCGGTACGACGAGGACGTCAAGAAGCAGGCGCAGCAGTTGGGCCTGGAGGGCTGGTGAGGTCGGTGGCTGTGTCGATCTCCCAGGAACACAGCAAGACCGCGGCGGTCGCGAAGACCGGTAGCAAGGTCTACCGCCCGTACTCGTTCTGGTTCTACCTGCCCACCGCGGTGATCTACGCCGTGCTGTTCCTGGTCCCGACGTTCGCCTCGTTCTACTACAGCCTGACGCGCTGGAGCCTGTTCGAGTCGAAGTTCATCGGGCTGGACAACTTCAAGCTGTTCTTCGCCGAGCCCGCGCTGGTGAAGGGCTTCACCAACACGCTGATCTTCGCCGTCGTGACGTCAGGGTCCAAGGTCGTGCTCGGTCTCCTGCTGGCCGTGCTCCTGACGTCACAGATCGTCGGCCGCGGGTATCTGCGCTCGGTGGTCTTCTTCCCGGTCCTGGTCAGCACGGTCGGCGTCGGCCTGCTGTTCCAGGTGATGATGAATCCCGAGCGGGGCATCATCAACGGCGCCCTCGGGGTGATCGGCATCGACGGACCCGGGTGGCTGACCGACCCGAAGTGGGCGCTGCTGTCGATCGCCCTGGTGGACGTCTGGAAGGGCGTCGGCCTGGCGACGCTGATCTACATCGCCGGGATCGTGTCGATCCCGCGCGAGTACCTGGAGGCCGCCCGGGTCGACGGCGCCGGAGCCTGGGAGTCGTTCCGCCGGATCGTGCTCCCGCTGTGCAAGCCGGCCACGGTCACCGTGATCATCCTGTCGCTGATCGGCGGCCTGCGGTCGTTCGAGCTGATCTGGGCGATGACCCGCGGCGGACCCGGGTTCACCTCGGACGTGATCTCGTCGGTGATCTACAAGCAGTACCAGGCCGGCTTCTACGGACTGTCGACGGCCGGCAACGTGATCCTGTTCGTCGTGGTGACCGCGATCGTGCTGCCGCTCAACTGGTTCCTGAACCGCAAGGAGGTGGACCTGTGAGCACCGCCGAACTCGTCAACCACCGGCCCGGCCGCAAGTGGGCGCTCAGCGTGGTCGCGATCCTGGCCTCGATCGTGGTGTTCATCATCCCGTTCGTGTTCATGCTGCTGACCGCGGTCAAGGACCGCCAGCAGGCCGCGGACCTCGACTTCTCCTGGCCGCATCAGTTCCAGTTCGTGCAGAACTTCGTCGACGTGGTCAAGGCCCGCGACTACATGCTGGTGATCGCGTTCATCAACAGCACGATCCTGACCGTGGTGAGCGTGGCCGGCATGGTGGTGCTGGCCGCGATGGCCGGGTTCGTGCTGCAGCGCCGGGCGAGCCGGTGGAACGGCTTCATCAACTTCCTGGTGCTGTCCGGACTCATCATCCCGCCGGCCGTCGTGCCGACGATCTGGGTGCTGCAGAAGCTCGGGCTGTTCCGGACGATGCCGGGACTGATCCTGATCGAGATCGCGTTCGGGCTGTCGTTCTGCATCCTGCTGTTCCGGGCGTTCGTCGCGACGATCCCGCGGGAGCTGGACGAGGCGGCGATCATCGACGGGGCCGGGCCGCTGCGGCTGTTCTTCGGCGTCATCTTCCCGCTGCTCAGATCCGTCATCATCACCGTGGTCGTGGTGCAGTCGGTCAACGTGTTCAACGACTTCGTGAACCCGTTGTACTTCCTGCCCGGTGACAAGAACGCCACCGTCCAGCTCACGCTCTACAACTTCTCCGGTCAGTTCTCCACGCAGTACAACCTGCTGTTCATGGACATCCTGCTGATCACGATCCCGCCGCTGATCATGTTCCTGTTCTTCAACCGGCAGATCGTCGCCGGGATGACGTCGGGAGCGGTCAAGGGGTAGCCGGCTTGCGGACGAGAAGGGCGGCCTGGGCGGCGTCCTTCTCGCCGGGCAGCGCCGCGCGCGTCAGGGTCGCGACCTCGGCGAACCCGGCGCCGGCGAGCAGCCCGGCGACGTCCGCGACGTCGTACATGTAGACGTCCAGGTCGAGGTCGTGCCCGTAGCCGTTGCTCAGGTGGCGGCTGCCCGCACCGACCTTGAACCCGTGCAGCAGGTGACCGCCGGGCCGCAGGACGCGGAACAGCTCGCCGAACACCGCCGGAAGATCCTCGCGCGGGGTGTGCACCAGCGAGTACCACGCGAGGGCCGCGGCGAGCTCGCCGTCCTTCAGGTCCAGGTCGAACAGCGACCCGACCTCGAACCGCAGCTCCGGATACTCCCGCCGGGCCACCTCGATCATCCCGGGCGTCAGGTCGACCCCGAACACGTCCATTCCCCGGCCGTCCAGGTACGTCGTGATCCGGCCCGTCCCGCAGCCGAGATCGCCGACGGGTCCGTCCTCGACGAGCGCGGCGAAGTACTCCAGCGCGCCGGTCTCGAACGGGTCCTGCCGGTGGTAGTCCCTCAGGATCGCGTGATAGTCGGCGGCGGCGCGGTTGTATGACCCTCGGATGTCGTTCACGCGAGGACTCTAGGGAGCCCTTCCGACAGTTTCTCGTAGTCCGCGAGCGAGTTGTAAGCGTGCGCCGACAGCCGGATGAACTTGCGCTCCTCGAACCCGGTGAACGTGATCTCGGCCTTCAGCTCCCGCGACACCCGCATCTTCAGCGCGTCGCCACCACTCAGGTCGACCGAGGACGGCAGCTCGACCAGCCGCATCGTCGCCGGCGGGTGCACCACCTCGGCGACACCGGTCCCGAGCGCCTTCGCGAGGATCTTCGCGCCCTCCTCGACCAGTCCGGTCAGCTGCGGCCGGCGGGTCGGCCAGTCCAGGTCCGCCAGGACCCGCAGCGACTCCGGCGCCGCGATCCACGGCACGTAGTCGTACGTCCCCTGCATGTCGAACCGCTCCGGCATCCGCTCGTCGTACTCCGACCAGGACACGATCAGCGGCAACGCCGCTGTCCGCCACTGCTCGGCGACGACCAGACCGGCCGTGGCGCGCGGGGCGGCCGGCCACTTGTGGAAGTTGCCCGTCCAGAAGTCGGCGCCACCGGCGGCCGGCGCGTCGATCAGCGCCGGGGCGTGCGCGCCGTCGACCACGATCGGTACGCCGTGGGCGTGGGCGGCCGTCACCAGTGCGTCGACCGGGAACACCTTCGCCGTCCCCGAGGTGATCTGGTCCACGATCAGCACCGACGCGCCGTCCAGCTCGGCCGTCACCAGCGCGACCACGGTCTCGTCGTCGGCCTCGAGCGGGATCCCGACGTTCACCACCTCGACGCCGCGGTCCTTCGCGAACCGCTCGGCGGCGTAGCGCACCGCGCCGTACGCGTGGTCGGTCAGCACGATCCGGCTGCCCGCGGGGATCGGCAGCGTGTGCAGCGCCACGGTGACGCCGGCGCTCGCGTTCGGCACCAGGGCGAAGCCGGCCGGGTCGGTCTCCAGGTACGACGCGAGCGCGAGCCGGCTCGCGGTCAGGCGGTCGGCGACCGTGCGGAACCACACCATCGGGTTGGCGTCCATCTCGGTCCGCAGGGCTGCCATCACCTCCTGGGTCCGGCGCGGCACGGCGCCGTACGAACCATGGTTGAGGTGCAGGACACCGGGATCGAGGGTCCACAGGTCGGGGCGGGGGCCAGAAACCATTGGGTATTTCAACAGATTCCTCAGCATGTGTATTAAGGGCTGTTCAAAAGCTTCAGATGATTTCGCAGGGGAAGAGAGAGAAAGAGAAGAGATTTGTACTGGTGGCCGGCTTCGGTTACCGGCCGGAGGTTTTCTACGCGGCTGTGCAGGTGAGTCGATGCGGCATCACTCTACACTCGGGATCGATCACGATGAGATCGCCGAACTCGTCGGTCGACTCGTCTGCCCGGCGTCTACCGCAGCTGGAAAGCCGACCGCTGGTTTCCCTCGTCGAAACAATGCGCGCAATGCGACCGGCTCAATCACTCCCTCGCACCGGCCGACCGCGAGTGGACATGCACCGGCTGCGGCACCATCCACGACCGCGACGACGATGCAGCCGCCAATCTTCGCCGCGGACTCCTGGCTGAGCGAACCACCACATCAACCTGACGCAAGACGCCTCGCCGGGAAGTTCCCCGGAGAGACAAACGCCTGATGGAGACCGCCGAAGACCTCACTCTCCGGAGTCGGCGGCGGTCGATGAAGCAGGAAGGGTCTCAGCGACGCCACGACTGAGACTCACGCAACGGCTGAGTACCGTCACCACCCAAACGGTACATACTTCTGGACGTGTACCCCTACCTCGACCACGACGGCCCGATCGCGATGGCTCATCGAGGCGGCGCGAAACACCCGGACAACGTCGGCTACGAGAACTCGCTGCACGCCTTCCAGCACGCCGTCGACCTCGGGTACCGGTACCTGGAGACCGACCTGCACGCGACCAGCGACGGGGTCGTGATCGCGTTCCACGACAAGGTGCTGGACCGGGTCACGGACCGCACCGGGGTGATCGCGGAGCTGCCCTGGTCGGAGGTCAGCCGGGCGAGGATCAACGGCCACGAGCCGATCCCGCGCCTGGACGAGCTGCTCGAGCACTTCCCGGACATCCGGTTCAACCTCGACATCAAGGCCGAGGGCGGCCTGGAGCCGGCCGCGAAGGTGCTGCGGGCCGCGAACGTGCTCGACCGGATCTGCGTGTCGTCGTTCTCCCAGTCGCGGGTCCGGCGGATCCGCAAGCTGCTCGGCCCCCGGCTCTGCACCGGGTACGGCGAGTGGGAGGCCGCGCTGATCCGGTTCCTGCCGTTCGCGCTGCCGTCGCGCGGCGCCTGCCTGCAGATCCCCGAGCGGTACCGCTCCTTCCACGTGCTCACCCCCGGCCTGATCCGGCGCGCGCACTCCCGCGGCAAGCAGGTGCACGTCTGGACGATCGACGACCCGGCCACGATGCGCCGCCTGCTCGACGCGGGCGTCGACGGCATCATCACCGACCGCACCGACCTGCTCCGCGACGTCCTGATCGAGCGGGGTCAGTGGCACTGAAGTGTTATGCCGGGGTACGCCGCTTCGTCCCCCGGAAATGACACACTTCCGCGCATGGGAATCCTCTCCGCCCCGGCCGGCGTGGACAAGCGTGAGTACTGGGGCTTCAGCCTGTACGACTGGGCGAACTCCGGCTATGTCACCACGGTCGGCACGGTCCTGTTCGCGCCGTACCTGACGTCGGTGGCCGAGACCGCCGCCTGCGGGTACGTCGGGACGACCGACAAGCCGTGCGACACGAACCTCGACGTGCTCGGCCTCGGCGTCTCCCCCGGCTCACTCGCGTTCTACGTCGTCACTGTGGCCACGCTGGTGTCGGCGCTGTTCCTGCCAGTGGTCGGCGCGATCGCGGACCGGATGACCCGCAAGAAGCTGCTGATGTGCGGCTTCGCCTGGACCGGCGCGCTCGCGGCCAGCTCGATGGTCTTCGTCGGCGGCGGCCGCTGGGCGCTCGGCGCGCTGTTGCTGTTCGTCGGCAACCTGTGTCTCGGCTCGTCGCTCGTCGTCTACGACTCGATCCTGATCGACATCGCTCCCCCGGACCAGCGTGACGCGGTGTCGTCCCGGGCCTGGGCGTTCGGATACGCCGGCGGCTTCCTGCTGCTGCTCGTCAACCTCGCCGTCGTGACCGCACACGACGCGCTCGGGATGTCGCAGGGGACGGCCGTGCGCCTCAGCCTCCTCAGTGCCGGTCTCTGGTGGGGTCTGTTCACCTTCATCCCGTTCGTCCGCCTCCGCGACCGGCCGCCGGTGAGCGTGGTGCCGGTGCGCAGCGGCAGCCTGGTCCGCCAGAGCTTCGGTCAGCTGTCCGCCACGCTGAAGCACCTGCGCGCCTACAAGATGACGATGCTGTTCCTGATCGCGTACCTGTTCTTCAACGACGGCATCCAGACGGTCATCTCGGTGTCCTCGACGTACGGCGAGAAGCAGCTCGGGTTCGAGACCCAGGTGCTGATCGCGACCATCCTGCTGGTCCAGTTCGTCGCGTTCTTCGGGGCGCTCGCGTTCGGCCGGTTCGCCCAGCGGTACGGCGCACACCGCACGATCGCCGGCGGCCTGGTGATCTGGATCCTGATCGTGATCGCCGGGTTCCTGCTGCCGGCCCATCAGATCGCGCCGTTCCTGACCATGGGCGTCGCGATCGGGATCGTGCTCGGCGGCACGCAGGCGCTGTCCCGCTCGGCGTTCAGCCAGCTGATCCCGAAGGGCCGCGAGGCGGAGTACTTCTCGCTGTACCAGGCGGGCGAACGCGGGACGTCGTGGCTCGGCACGCTGGTGTTCGGCCTGGTCCACCAGCTCACCGGCTCGTACCGTCCGGCGATCGTCGCCCTCGGGCTGTTCTTCGTCATCGGCCTCGTGCTGCTCGCCCGGGTCGACATGCGCCGGGGTATCGAGGAGGCCGGCAACAGCCAGCCGGCTGTCGTCTAGGCGGAGGCGCCCGCCCTGGTGAACGGGCGCCTCCGCGTCCGGGGTCAGGCCGCGTTCGGGCCCACGTCGGCCGCGTTCAGCGGACGACGGATCGGTGCAGCTGTCGAGTACTCGTCGGCGCCCACGTCGTACGGCGCCGTGCGCGTCTGGCCGTCCACGTCGTCGCCGACCTGACCCGAGTGGTCGACGCTCGCGGCGTTCACGGCGGCGCTCCCCGAGCCGAGCCGGTAGACGCCGTCGGTGCCCGCGGTCAGCTTCGGATCGGCCCGGGTGTAACCGGACGACGGGATGTTGCCTGCTGACGCGGCGCCCCAGGTGATGTTGCCCGACCAGGTCAGGCCGCTCAGGTACGGCATGTCGACCAGGCCGCCGCTGTCGCCGACCATCAAGTTGTCGGAGACCACGCAGCCCAGCGGCGGCACCGTGCGCTGGCTCTCGCCGGCCAGGGCCTGCCCGTTGTTCCGCAGCGTGTTCAGCGTGATCGTCACCCGGTCCGGCGCGTCGTTGCCGCGCCGCGAGTCGGACGGCTCGCCCTCGTAGTGGTCGCGCTCCGTACCGCTGCCGAGCACCACACCGGCGCCGGAGACGCCGCTGACGTAGTTGTTCACGATCAGGTGGTCGTTGCCGTAGATCCGGATGCCGTTCTCCCCCGACAGCAGGTAGTTGCTCTCCACCCGGTTGTCGTTGCCGTGCCGCAGCACGATGCCGCCCAGGCTGTCGCGCACCGTGTTGTAGCGGATCGTGTTGCCGGACGACTTCACCGAGATCGCCTCGGGGTCGCCGTCGCAGCGCTCGAACAGGTTGTACTCGACCGTCGCGTCGGCGCCGCTGAGCGCCCGGCCGCTCACCCCGAGCCGGATCGGCTCCCCGCCGTTCGAACCGCTGAACGTGTGGTCGCGGAAGTGGTTCCGCAGGATGTACGTGCGCTGCGCCATCGCCTCCGAGCCCGGACCGTCGATCACCAGGTAGACGCCGATCGTGGACTTGTCGTGGAAGACGTTGCGGTCGATCTTCGCGTCGTCGCCGCGGACGACGACCCAGTGCTCGGCGGCCGGCGCGAGTCCGAAGTCGTTGCGGGTCAGCCGGATCCGGGGGCAGTCCGCCGGGATCTCCAGCGTCGTGCTCTGCCGGAACGCGAACCCGCTGATCGTGATGTCCGACGATCCCGAGAACACGAAGCTCTGCGCGCCGGTCAGCGTCACGCCGCCGCGGCTCTGCGCCACGATCGTGATCGGCGAGCCGCTGCTCCCGTGCCGGTTGGTGACGGTGATCGGCGATCCCGACAGTACGGCGTACGAGCCGTTCGCCAGCGTGATGGTGGTGCCGGCGGTGGCGGTGTCGATGGCCTGCTGCAACTGGGCCAGCGACGTCACGGTCGCCTGCTCCCGGGCGAGCGCGGGACGCGCGCTCACCAGGGAGAAGGCGATGACGCCACCGCCGGCCAAGAACGTGCGACGGTGCATGACGAGTCTCCTAGCTGTTGGGGCGGTACAACTTCCGGTACTCGCTCGGGGTCACCGAACTCACCTGTCGGAAGACCTTCGAGAAATAGGACTGATCCATGCCGACGGCGGCCGCGATCTCCTCCATCGGGCGTGCGGTCGCCACCAGTTCGCGCTGGGCCCACTCGATCCGGGCCCGTTTGATGTACTGCTTCGGCGACAGGCCGAACTCCGTGCGGAAGTGCCGCATGAAGGTCGGCAGGTCGTAGCCGAACCGTGCCGCGAGTTCCTCGACGCTCGGCAGCGTGGCGAGGTTGTCCTGGATGTAGCGCACGATCCCGGACTCGCTCGTCTGCCGCTCCGAGAGCCTGACCGAGCCGGGCGGCGCGCTGTCCAGGTAGTGCGCGAACAGCGCCGTCAGCGCCGAGCGCAGCCGCAGCGGCGTCGCGAGACCGGGCGGGTCCCGGTCGGCCGCGCCGACCTGCTCGAACAGCGCGGCCGCCTCGTCGGGGGCCTTGCTGGGCACGATGTACGGCAGCGTCAGCATCTCGCCGATGTCCCGGTCACCGATCAGCGCGTTGAAGTGCAGCCAGTGCTTGCGGAACACGTTGTCGCTGATCGTCTCGTACGAGACCGGCACCTCGGCCGGCATGTACACCAGCTCGCCCGGCCGCGGGTAGAGCTCCTCGTCGCCGACGACGAGGCGCCCTTCACCCTCCAGGATCAGGTACAGCCGCGAGAACGGATCGGGCTGCAACGGCCGGGACCACTCGCGGTGCACCTTGGTGATCCGGGCAGCGACGACCAGGTCCAGCCGCAACCGGTCGAGATACGTCCGGATGATCTCCTGCTCTCCTACCGCTGTCTTGGTGGTCATCGGGCGTGCGGTCCCACGTCGGTCGAGGTCAACGGGCGGTACTTCGCATGCCGCGGCGAGTACTCGTCCGCGCCGACGTCCGCCGCTCGTCCTGTCCGGTGGTCGCCGTCCAGATCGGTGGCCACCTCCGGGTACGGCCGGGACGCCGCGTCGATCGCGGGACTGCCGGCCGTCAGCCGCCGTACGCCGTCGGCCCCGGCCGCCAGTCGCGGGTCGACGCGGGTGAAACCGGCCGCCGGAGCGTTGCCGTCCGCGCCGAGTCCCCAGTGGATGTTGCCTGCCCAGGTGATGCCGTCCTGGAACGGCATGTTCACCAACTGACCGTTGTCTGCCACCAACAGATTGTCCGTCACCGCGCACTCCAGCGGTGGGAGGGTCCGGTGGCTCTCGCCGATCACGGCCGCCTCGCAGTCGAGCACCGTGTTCAGCGCGATCCGCACCCGGTCGGGCGCGTCGTTGCCGGTCCGGGACTTCGACGGCTCGCCCGGGTAGTGGTCCCGGACGTTGCCGCTGCCGAGGACGACGCCGGCGCCGCTGATCCGCTCGAGGTAGTTGTTCACGATCAGGTGGTCGTTGCCGTAGATCCGGATCCCGTTCTCCCCGGACAGCAGGTAGTTGCCCTCGACCCGGGTGCCGTTGCCGTGCCGCAACACGATGCCGCCCAGGCTGTCGCGGATCGTGTTGTGCCGGATCGTGTTGCCCGACGACTTCACCGAGATCGCCTCGGGGTCGCCGTTCGCGCGCTCGAACAGGTTGAACTCGACCACCGCGCCCGCCGTCGACAGCGCCCGCGGGCTGACGCCGAGCCGGATCGGCTCGCCGCCGTTGTCGCCGGGGAACGAGTGGTCGCGGAAGTAGTTGTGGTGGATCCGCACCCCGGCCGCCATCTGGTCGGTGCCGGCGCCCTCGACACCCAGGTAGATGCCGAGCTTGGACTTGTCGTGGAACTCGTTGTGGTCGAACTCGGTCTGGTCGCCGCGGATCATCACCCAGTGCAGACCCTCGACGTCGGCCAGCTGGAAGTCGTTCCGGGTCAGCCGGATCCGCTTGCAGTCCGGCGGTACCTCGAAGGTCGACGTCTGCCCGCGGAACGCGAACCCGCTGATCGTGACGTCGGACGACGCGCTCAGTACGAAGGTCTGGGCCCCGGTCAGGACGACGCCTCCGACGGACTCGGCCCGGATGACGATCGGCTCGTCACAGGTACCGCGCTTGCCGGTGATCGGGACCGGGCCCTCATAGGTGCCGTTGGCAACCGTGATGACGCTGCCCGGGACCGCCCGGGCGATGGCGGCCTGCAGTTCGTCGAGCGAGCGGACCAGGTTGCCGCGGGCGGACGCCGCCGTGGGCAGCCCCGCGCTCAGCCCGGCCCCGGCGACGCCGGTGGCCGCCAGGAAGGTACGACGCTTCATGTCTCACCCCTTGAGTGCGCCGGAGGTCAGCCCTCGGGCGAACGAACGTTGGAAGAAGAGGAACACCAGCACGGACGGGAGCAGCGCCAGCAACGACGCGGCGAGGACGACACCGGGCGTGACGGCCTGGTCGATCCGCAGCGTCCGCAGCGCGAGCGGCAGCGTGTACGCCGAGGAGTTCTGTGCCACCAGCAACGGCAGCAGGTACTGGTCCCAGATCATCGTGAAGCCGAACACCCCGATCACGCCGAGCGCCGGCTTGCACAGCGGCAGGATGATCTGCCCGAAGATCCGCAGCTCCCCCGCGCCGTCGATCCGGGCCGCCTCCTCGAGCTCCCGCGGGACGTCCTTCATGAACTCGGTCATCACCAGTATCGAGAACGCCCAGGCGCCGAGCGGGACGATCATGCCGGCCAGCGTGCCCATCAGGTTCAGATGGACCAGCGGCAGGTCGGCGAGCACCAGGGTCAGCGGCAGCGCGAGGATCTCCTCGGGCAGCATCATCGTGGCCAGGATCGCGACCATCACCAGCGTCATCAGCGGGAACTTCTTCCGCGCCAGCGCGTAGCCCGCCAGCACCGACACCGCCACCTGGAGCAGCAGCCCGAAGCCGACCACGAAGAACGAGTTCAGCAGGTACCGCAGGACGCCGTGGTCGAAGGCGATCCGGAAGTTGTCGAGCGTCGGCGACTTCGGTACGACGCTCAGCTGGGTCGGATCCGAGACGTGGTTGAACGAGCCGACCAGCAACGCGAGCAACGGTCCGGCGAAGACTGTGAACAGCCCCGCGTAGATCACGAACTTCGCGAGCCGGGCACCGAACCCCTTCCTCTCGGTGAGCCCCAGCGCGGTCTCCGTGGCAGCACTCATGCGGCTCTCCTCCGTCGCAGCAGCTGGACGCAGACGGTCAGCACGAGCGTGGCCGCGAACAGCAGCACCGCGCCGGCCGACCCGACACCGAGCCGGCTCTGCTCCAGGCCCAGCTTGTAGATCAGCGTCATCACGACCTCGGTCGAGCCGTTCGGCCCGCCGTTGGTCAGCAGGAACACCTCGGTGAACGTCCGGAACCCGCGGACGGCGGCCAGCACGAACAGGATCGCGAACACCGGCCGCAGCCCGGGCAGCGTCACGTGCAGGATCCGCTGCCGCGTCGACGCGCCGTCCACCGTCGCCGCCTCGTACAGCCCGCGGTCGATCCCCGCCAGCCCGGCCAGGAAGATCATCATGTCGTACGGCGCCCCGCGCCAGATGCCGGTCACCGCGATCGAGGCGAGCGACGTGTGCGGGTCGTTGATGAACCCGGACGGCCCGAGCCCGACCAGGCCGATCACCTGGTTGATCAGGCCGTCGCCCGTCGGGTGGTACATGATCCGCCACAACTCGGCGACCACGGCGAGCGGTACGACGACCGGCAGGAACGCCGCCGACCGGATGAAGGTCAGCTTGCGGGTCTGACCTTCCACCAGCAGCGCCAGGCAGAAGCCGAGCAGCATCGATCCGAACGTCTGCCCGACCGCCAGCACGATCGTGTTCCAGGCCGCGGACCGGAAGCCGTCCGAGCCCAGGACCTCGGCGTAGTTCGCGCCGCCGACCCAGGTGTTGCCCAGGTACGGCCGGACCTCCTGCACCGACATCCCGATCGCCTGTGCCATCGGGATGAACTTGAAGTACACGAACAGCACCAGCGCCGGGGCGAGGAACAGCCACGGCACCCACCACTGCCCGTCGCGCAGCTTCCGGCGGGGCCGGTGGACGGCCGCCGGCGCGACCTGCGCCGGGGCCGTCAACCGGGTTGCCTCACGCACACTCATGACGCGTTGACGCCCTGCTGGCTGAGCGTGTCGGTCAGCTTCTGGTCGAGCTTCTTCAGCTCGGCGTCGACGTCCAGGCCGCAGTCCGCGATCAGCGCGTTCACCGTGTCGGCGGTGCTCTGCCGGACCGGTGTCCAGTTCGGGATCGACGGGGCGTAACGGCCGTGCTCGCGGTACACGTCGGCGTACAGCTTCCACCGCGGGTCCGGGCGGACCGTGGTGATGTCGACGCTCTTGTTCACCGGCAGCTGGACGATGAACGCCTTCTCGCCTTCCATGCCGATCTTCTGGCCCTCGGCGGAGATCGCGTAGCCCGCGAAGGCGTTCTGCGCGGCCTCGTTCTTCGAGCCGGCCATCAGGTAGACGCTGCCGCCTTCCGCGAGCACCGTCGAGTCCTTCGGACCCTTGGGCATCGGGACGACCTCGTACTTGTCCTTGCCGAGCGACGAGTCGAAGCGCGGCATCAGGTACGGGCCGACGACGTACATCCCGGTCTTGCCGGCCTCGAAGGTCTCGTTGGTCGGAGGCGTGTCCATCGTCGCGGCGCCTGGCTGAACCACCTTGGACGTGCAGGCGAGGTCGCGGAACCACTTGGTCGCGGCCACCGACTCCGGGGTGGACATCGCGGGCTTGTACTTGCCGTCGCTCTGCTTGGCGATGAAGTCACCGCCGGCGGCCCAGAGGAAGTTCGAGAAGTACCACGACGCGTAGCCGCGCTTGGTCGAGCCCGGTACTGCCAGGCCGTACGTGTCGGCCTTGCCGTTGCCGTCCGGGTCCTGGGTGGTGAAGGCCTTCGCCAGGGCGACCATCTGGTCCCAGTTCGCCGGTGCGGTCAGGTTGACCTTCTTCAGCCAGTCCTTGCGGATCAGCAGCGCGGAGGCCTGCGCCGAGTACGGGACACCGTACGCCTTGCCGTCGGTCGCGCGCGCCGCGGCCAACGCCGGCTCGAGCAGCTGGTCACTGCCCTTGATCGCCGACAGGTCCACCTCGCGGACGATCCCCTGGCTCACCATCGTCCCCAGCTGCGAGGAATCGTTCATCACGATGTCCGGCAGGTCCTTCTGCGCCGCCCGCTGCGACAGCTTGGTCTCGAAGTCGTCGAAGATCGCCGTCACCTCGACCTTCTGCCCCGTCGCCGCCTCGAAAGCCGCCGCCAGCTTCTTCATGCCCTTCTCCCCGTCACCCCCCGGAGTGGTCCGCGCCCACAACTCCAAAGGCGCCGACGGATCCTGCTCGGCCTTCCCGGCCGCACCCCCACCGCAACCGGCAACCACCAGGGCGACCCCCACCCCCGCAGCCATGAATCTGAACGACCTGATCACGGACACAGTCATGCCAACTTCCCAGTCGAGAGACCCGATTTGTACTTTTTGAGCCTCATTTCGTCGCAAGATAACGCTTTCCAAACCAGGACGTCAATGACCCGCTCGCTCCAGGTCCGCCACCGCGCGGCCGCCACCCTCCACCCCAACGCGACCCCAATCCGAGGGGTTGCCCACTGAACCGGAGGGTCACCCCCTCGTATTTTGAGGAGGCAACCCTCCAGCTGAGTGGGCAACCTCCGTGGCCGGTGGAGCGCGTGGGGCGGCTAGGCGGGTAGGACGGAGGTGATGAAAGTGCGTACCTCGGGGACTGTGGGGCGAGTGCCTGTGCGGTCGGCGAAGAGGAGGTGGGTGGAGCCGATCAAGGTCAGGCCGAGGACGTCGGTGTTGGTGCCGGCCGGGATCCGGCCGTAGGTCTGCTCGGCGGACAAATAGTCCCGGATCGCCTGCCCGGCCTCGGTCAGGATCGGTACGCCGGTGGGCACCGCCTCCCGCAACCGCGCACGCAGACCGTCGCGGGAAATGGTCAGGCTGACGATCGCCACCGCGACCGACCCGAACAGATCGGTCAGCATCGTGGTCAGGTTGTCGACGACAGTCCCCTGCCCCGCCGACTGCAGCAGCGTCTCGGCCTGGGCGTCGAGCCGCCGGATCCGGTCGAGGACGAGCTCGGCGAGGAACCCGTCGAAGTCCGTGAAGTGCTTGTGCAGCACGCCTTTCGCACACCCGGCCTCGTTGGTCACGGCCCGGCTCGTGAGCGCCTCCGGCCCGTCCCGCAGCAGCACCCGTTCGGCCGCGTCGAACAGCCGCTCCCGCGCATCACGCATCGCCACGCCGGTCGGCATACACACCTCGCTTGACACAAATGGGCACCCGCCCACTACCGTGGGCACATGCCCACTCTACCGCCGCAACCCCACCAGAAACGCGACATGGCCGAATCGTTCGGCATCGACCCAGCCCTGTACGACCGCGCACGACCCCGCTACCCCGACGCCCTCGTCAACACGATCGTCGCCGCTGCCCCGGGCCCCGACATCCTCGACGTCGGCTGCGGCACCGGCATCAGCTCACGCCAGTTCCAGGCAGCCGGATGCCACGTCCTCGGCGTCGACGTGGACGAGCGAATGGCGGCCTACGCACGCTCCACCGGAGTCACCGTCGAGGTCTCACCCTTCGAGTCCTGGGACGCCGCCGGCCGCACGTTCGACGCGCTCGTCGCCGGCATGACGTGGCACTGGATCGACCCCGCGATCGGCGCCGAGAAGGCCGCCGATGTCCTCCGCCCGGGCGGCACCTTCGCGGTCTTCTGGTACGTCCTCCAGCCCCCGTCCGACCTCGGCGCAGCGTTCGCCGCCGCCTACGACGACGTACTCCCCAGCAACCCCCAGACGGCCGCGGCCCCACAAACGGCGTACCAGCAGATCATCGACCGAATCGCCGGCAACCTCACCGCGACCGGCGCCTTCACCAACCTCCAGCGTCCCACCTTCGACTGGACACGCGAGTACACCCGCGACGAATGGCTCGACCAGCTCCGCACCAGCGGCCTGGCCAAACCCCTGGCCGACGCCGGCAAGCTCGACACCGTCCTCACCCGGACCGCGGCCGCCATCGACGCCGTCGGCGGCGCCTTCACGCTCGACTCCTCCGCCGTAGCCCTCACCGCCACCCGCGGGTGACGTGCGCCCGGCCGGGGTGCTGGCCGGGCGCACGGGTCTCAATCAGCGCGACGACGGCGACGCGCTGGGGTTGTTGCGGAAACCGCCACCGAACGAGCCCTGCCGGACGGTGTTGGCGGTGATGGTGCCGTTCGAGTTCTGGCCGCTGACGACGACCTGCTCGCCGGCCTTCAGGTCCGCGGCCGTGCCCTTCGCGGTGATCTCGTACGTCGTGTCGCCGGTGAGCTTGACCGTGACGTTGCCGGACTGCGTCTTCACGACCAGCTCGGAGCTGTTCGCCGACACGACCGTGCCGACGGTGCCGCCGCCACCCTGCCCGCCGCCCGGGAACTGGCCCGGCGCGTTCTGCCCGTTCTGGCCACGAAACCCCCCGTACCCGCCGGCGCCGCGCCCACCGGCCTGCGGCTGGTTCGACGAGCTGTCCGACGCGAACGCCGCGTGCAGCCCGGCGCCGCCACCGAGACCGATCGCGAGCACGACGACGCCGGTCAGGATCGCCGTCGCCAGCGGCAGGTTGAGGGTCTTCTTCGGCTTCAGCGCCGCGTCGACCTCCTCGTCGGACCCGATCTGGGCGAACTCGTCGGGCGTCTGGTTACTCATCTGCAAGACCTCTCACTCATGTCACTCGTGACGTAGCGCATCGATGGGACGGAGACCGGCGGCTCGGTGCGCCGGCATGCTGCCGAAGAACAGGCCGACCGCCGCGGACACGCCGAGCGCGAGCCCGATCGACGACGGCACCAGCACGGGCTGGACGCCGGCCAGCTGGAAACGGGTGACGATCAGCGCGGCCCCGACGCCGACCGCACCGCCGATCAGGCTGAGCAGCGTCGCCTCGATCAGGAACTGGCCGAGGATGGTCCGCCGCCGGGCGCCGAGCGCCTTGCGGATCCCGATCTCCCGGGTCCGTTCGGTGACGGTGACCAGCATGATGTTGGTGACCCCGATGCCGCCGACGACCAGGCTGATCGCGGCCACGGTGGCGAGCAGGGCGGTGAACGTCGCCGCGGTGTCCTGGCTGGTCTGCAGGATCTGCGCCGAGTTCGTGATCCGGAACGGCGATGTCTCGGTCGCCGGCACCTGGTGCCGGGCGGTCAGCAGCTGCGTGACCTCGGCCTGCGCGGTGTCGACCCGGTTCTGGTCCGCGGCCTGGACGACGATCTGGCTCAGCGCGCCGTACCCGGCCTGGGTCGCCCGGAGCGTGTTGATCGGGACGATCGCGGTCGCGTTCGGGTCGTTGAACCCGGTGCTGTCCTTGCTCGCCAGGACGCCGAGCACGGTGAAGTCGACCGCGCCGAGCTTGATCGTCTGCCCGACCGCGCTCGCGGGCCGCGTGAACAGCTCGGTCGCCGCGGTCTGCCCGAGCAGGATGACCCGCCGCGAGCCGTCCACGTCGGCCTGCGTGAACGAGCTGCCGATCTGCACCGGCGTGTTGGTGGCGGGCAGGTACGCCGGGGTCGTGCCGATCACCTGGTTGACCGTGTAGCTGGTGTCGCCGTTGGTCGCCGTACCGGAGCTGGTCATCACCGGCGCCACGGAGGAGACGTCCGGCACCAGGTTCTTGTCGGCCAGCGCCGCGGCGTCGTCGAGCGTGAGGCTGTACTGCTGGTTGGCCGGGCCGGCCTGTCCGCGGACGAACCCACCGCCACCGCCGGTGGTGGAGACCGTCAGCAGGTTCGTGCCCATCGCTTCGAGCCGGTCCTGCACGGCCTTGCCGGAGCCGTTGCCGACCGCAACCAGCACGATCACGGCGCCGACGCCGATCGACACCCCGAGGACGGTCAGCAGCGATCTCAGCTTGTTCGCGGTGAGGCCGCGCAGCGCGGCGCCCATCAGGTCGCGTGGTGACATCAGCGGGTCACCTCGTCGGAGACGATCCGGCCGTCGGAGACGTGCACCAGCCGCCGGGCCCGGGCCGCGACCTCGTGCTCGTGGGTGATCACGATGATCGTCCGGCCGCCGGCGTGCAGGTCGTCGAACATGCCCAGCACCTCGTCGGTCGAGTGCGCGTCGAGGTTGCCGGTCGGTTCGTCGGCGAGCAGGATCCGCGGCCCCGTCGCGAGCGCGCGGGCGATTGCGACCCGCTGCTGCTGGCCGCCGGACAGCTGGTTGGGCCGGTGACCGGTGCGGTCGGCCAGGCCGACCATCTCGAGCGCGCGGTTGGCCCGCTTGCGGCGTTCGCCCCGGCGCAGGTGCGCGTAGGTGAGCGGCAGTTCGACGTTCGCGAGCGCGGTGGTCCGCGGGATCAGGTTGAACGACTGGAAGATGAACCCGATCTTCCGGCCGCGGACGAGGGCCTGCTGGTCCTCGCTCAGCCTGGCCACGTCGCTGCCGTCCAGCCGGTACTCCCCGCGGGACGGTACGTCGAGGCAGCCGAGGATGTTCATCAGCGTCGATTTGCCGGATCCGGACGAGCCCATCACCGCGACGTACTCGCCGGCGTCGATCCGCAGCGAGACGCCCCGGAGGGCGTGGACCGCGGTCTCGCCCTGGCCGTACGTCTTGGTGACGTCCCGGATCTCGATCAGGGACTCAGCGGCCACGGAAGCCTCCGGCGCCGGTGCCCTGGCCGAGACCGCCGCCCGGGAACTGGCCGCCGCCCGGCTGCTGCCCCTGCCGGTTCTGGCCGTTCTGGGTCCCGGTGCCGCCGATCGCGCCCTGCAGCAGCTCGATCTGGTCGCCTTCGTTCAGGCCGGAGGTGATCTGGGTGTAGCTGTCGCCGCGGACGCCGACCTGGACCTCGCGCGTCCCGCTGCCGTCGGCCATCGTGACGGTGGACGTCGTCCCGCTGGTCGCGATCGCGGTACTCGGGACGTAGAGCGCGTTGGCGGCCTTGGCGGTCTGGACCGTGACGTTCGCGGTCTGGCCGATCCGGGCGTTGGCCGGGAGCTTGGCGAGGCTGAAGGTGGCCGAGTACGACACCACGCCGTTGGTGGTGGTCGGCGTCGGCGAGACGGTCGCCAGCGAGGCGGTCAGCGTCGTGCCGGGTTCGGCGTTCAGCGTGACGGTCGCGGTCTGGCCGGCCTTGATCTTGATCGCGTCCGCCTCGGCGAACGCGGCCACGACCTGGAGCGCCTTCAGGTCGGCGATGTCGACGAACCCGGTGCCGGACGTGGTCGACGTACCGGAGCTGGAGGCTGAACCTTGACCTGAGGTCGAGCCTTGTCCGCCGGTGCCTGAACCGGAGCTCGAACTCGAACCGGACCCGCCGGCCACCGAGCCGACCGAGCCGTTGACCGCGGTGATCGTGCCGGCGATCGGGGCCTTGAGCGTGGTCGCGTCGACCGCCGCCTGGGCCGCCTCGACGTTCTGGTCGGCCTGCTCCTTGTCGGCCTTCGCCTTCGCCAGGCTCGCCTCAGCGTTGCTGACGGCAACTTCCGGGCTCTGACTCTGACCTTGACCTTGAGACTGCTGGGTCTGCTGCTGACCGTTCGTCGGGGTGGGTGTCGGCGAGGCCGAGGCTTCCTCGGCCTCCTCGAGGGCGTCCTGCGCGTCGTTCAGTGTCTCCTCGGCCGCGGTGACCGAGTTCGCCGAAGCGATCTGGTTCTGCTGCGCGATCCGCAACTGCCGCTCGGCGGCGGACGGGTCGACCTTCGCGATCGCGGCGCCCTTGGCGACCACCTGGCCGACCTTCACCAGCACCTGGGTCACCGTCCCGGAGGTCTCGAACTGCGGGGACGCGGTCTGGGAGCTCTGCAGGGTGCCGCTGGACCTCACGCTCGCGGTCACCTCGCCCCGCTGCACCGCCACGGTCGGCCGGGTCGCACCGGCGGCCGGCGGATCCTTCTTGAAGAAGAGGAAGTAGGCGGTGACGGCGATGACGAGGACGATGGCCACCAGAGCCACGTTCACGAAGTTGAGGCCACGGATCTTGTGGCGGGGTAGCACCATGGGAGCAGACGGTAGGGACCGATGCTGAGGAGGAGATCCTCAGTTCCTGGCAACAACCTGTGAACCAGATATCGATTTGGCGCGTCGTACGTCGGGCGGCAGGCGACACCTGGCAGCGGTGCGGGATCTGTGAACAGACGATGACAGCAGGTCACGACGGTGTTATCAGGGGCTGTCAGGTGCGTACATATGGCTCGGACATGCCAAAATGGGAATGATCCGGGCCGGCCGACCGTTGGCACGGATGACGATCTCGGAGGTTTGACATGTCTAATCGCGTACTGCGTGGTTCGGGGCTGGGTGGGGTCAGCTTCGAGGATGACCGTGGTGTCGAGTTCGCGCCGCGCCAGATGATCACGTACGACTGCCCCCGCGGCCACGTGGTCGAGGTGACCATGGCGCACGACGCCGAGGTGCCCGCGGTCTGGGAATGCCCGCACTGCGGCAGCGAGGCCGCCCGGTCCACCGGCGAGAAGCCGGAGCCGAAGCAGGAGAAGCCGGCCCGTACGCACTGGGACATGCTGCGCGAGCGCCGGAGCATCTCGGAGCTGGAGGAGCTGCTGGCCGAGCGGGTCGAGCTGCTCCGCAAGGGCGAGATCGGCCCGGCGCACCTGCACCGGACCAAGCGCACCGCCTGAACCACCCGGGAACCCTCATCGCAACGGCGCGGTGGGGGTTTCTTCTTGATCTCATTTGCCTAAAGGTTTTAGGTTTTTGCATAATGAGGTATGGCAAGAGTGGGGTTGAGCGGCGAGCGCCTGGCGCGGGCCGGGGCGGAGCTGGCCGATGAGGTCGGGTTCGACCAGGTCACCGTGTCGGCGCTGGCGCGGCGGTTCGGCGTGCAGGTGGCGAGCCTGTATTCCCATGTCCGCAACTCCGACGACCTGAAGGTCCGCATCGCCACCGTCGCTCTCACCGAGCTCGCCGACCAAGCGGCCGCTGCCGTTGCCGGCCGCGCGGGCCGCGACGCCTTGGTAGCCCTGGGCGACGTCTACCGCAGCTACGCCACGACTCACCCCGGCCGCTACACAGCCTCCCGCTACGCCCCACCCACCTCGGTCCTGGGGGCGGAGTTCGTAGCGGCCGGGAAGCGGCACTCGGAGCTGATGCGGGCGGTTTTGCGCGGGTACGACCTGGACGAGCCGGCCGCGACCGACGCCGTACGGCTGCTCGGCAGTGTCTTCCACGGCTACGTGACGCTCGAACTTTCCGGCTCGTTCAGCTACAGCGAACCGTCCAGCGGCGCCAGTTGGCCCCGGATCCTGGACGCCATCGACTCCCTCCTCCGCACCTGGCCCGAGAGGCACTCTTCGTGATCACCACCCCCATCACCATCGACCTGCTGCGCGGCGCGCTCGACCTCGAGCAGACCGAGCGCGGCGTCCTGCCACACCGCCTCCCCGCCTGGGCGCGAACGCAGTACGACGACGGCCAGATGTCCATGGTCGACTCGCAGCCCTCCGGCGTGCGCCTCGTGTTCGGCACCAGCGCGACCGCGATCGAGCTCGACACCCTGCCGACGAAGCGCGACTACACCGGCGCTCCCCCGCGCCCCGACGGCGTGTACGACGTCCTCGTCGACGGTCAGCTGCACACGCAGCTCACCGCCCAGGGCGGCGATGTGATCACGATCGACCTGACGACCGGTGCCACCGAGACCCGCCGCGGTCAGACCCAGACACTGCGCGTGACCGGGCTGGCCGCCGTACCGAAGACGGTCGAGATCTGGCTGCCGCACGACGAGACCACCGAGCTCGTTGCCCTGCGTACCGATGCGCCGGTCGAGC
This sequence comes from Kribbella sp. NPDC003557, assembly GCF_040610805.1. Classification (NCBI taxonomy): domain Bacteria; kingdom Bacillati; phylum Actinomycetota; class Actinomycetes; order Propionibacteriales; family Kribbellaceae; genus Kribbella; species Kribbella sp. NPDC003557. The sequence goes on along the minus strand of NZ_JBEXMY010000006.1, from coordinate 258,466 downwards.
CGGTCGCCGCGACCCGGCGCGTCTGGCTGCACCACGGCAGCTCGATCAGCCACGGCTCCAACGCGACGCATCCGACCGGGACCTGGCCCGCGCTGGTCGCAGCCCAGGCAGGAGTGGAGCTGATCAACCTCGGGTTCGGCGGGAGTGCGTATCTGCAGCCGTTCATCGCCCGCACGATCCGCGACACGCCCGCGGACCTGATCAGCCTCAAGCTCGGCATCAACATCGTGAACTCCGACGGCCTCCGGCTGCGCGCGTTCACGCCTGCCGTGCACGGCTTCCTGGACACCATCCGCGACGGTCACCCCGACACGCCGCTGCTGGTCGTCTCCCCCATCCTCTGCCCGATCCACGAGGACACCCCCGGCCCGACCGGCTGGGACCTCGCCGCACTGGCCGCCGGCGAACTGCGCTTCACCGCGACCGGCAACCCCGACGAGATCCCCGCGGGCAAGCTCACCCTGTCGGTCATCCGCGCCGAGCTCGCCCGGATCGTCGCCCAGCGAGCCCTCACCGACCCGAACCTGCACTACCTCGACGGCCGCGAGCTCTACGGCGAGGCGGACAACCTCAATCATCCGCTTCTCGACGACCTCCACCCCGACGCCACCACCCACACCCTCCTGGCCGACCGCTTCACCCGCCACACCTTCACCTCGAAGGGCCCCTTCGCGGACTGAGCGGTCAGTAGCGGGCGAAGTCCTCCAGGCGGTGGAGGCCGGCGCGGCCCCGGGTGATGGTGACGGTGTCGCCGGCGATCTCGGCGACGTCTTCCCAGGGGAGGTACCAGACCTCGCCGAGCCGCCAGTGCATCAGGCGGCGCAGCAGCTCCGGGCCGACGTGGCGCTCGTAGCCGAACAGTCGGGTGGCGCGGTTCTCCACGACGATCAGGCCGTCGACCCGCAGCGCGCGCTGCATCGAGACCAGCATCGGGCCGTCCTGGACCAGGCGGACGTCCGCGACGCCGCCGATCACGTCGCCGTCGGCGTCCAGGACCCGGTGTCCGAGCAGGTCATTCAGCCGCATCGCCGGCTCCGGGGATCTTCGCGATCACGTGCTTCTCGACCCAGTCGTCGTAGTAGTCGAGGTCGAGATCGTCGACCACGACCGTCACCGCCGTGTCGATGGCGGCGATCCGGCGGGCCGTGATCCGCTCCCGGCCGGAGATCAGCGCGGCCACCACCGGCGGGTCGGCGTCCAGGTCGAGGTCGACGTCGTCGATCTTCCCGGCCAGGTGACCGTCGGCCTGGTCGATCAGCTGCCGGTCGAGCAGGTGCAGCTGGGCGTGCAGCACACGGCCCGATTCGGCGGGTGTGCGGGGCATGGTCACTGCCCTCCCTTCGTGATGATCATCAGCGGTATCGCGGCCGCCGAGGCGACCACCAGCAACGCCAGGTAGATCAGCCCGACCGCGTTCCGTACCGGACCGTTCCTCGCCTCGCCGACATAGTCGGGGTCGTTGGCAACGATCAGGATCGGCAGGTAGGTGAGCGGCAGCGCCATCGCCGCGAACACCACGGAGTACTCCGTCACCAGCACCGGATCGACGGAGGTCAGCAGCGTCAGCATCGCCAGCACGATGCACACGATCATCACCACATGGAACCGCGACGCCTCCCGCGGCCGGACCAGCTTGCCCCACTGCCAGCCGCGGTACTGCGCGATCGTGTAGCCGCACGACAACGCCGTCTCCAGCGCCGCGCCGAACGTCGCCGCGAACACGCCGATCAGCACGACAGCCAACCCGAGCTTGCCGAGGGCAACCGCCACCGGCAACGTCACCTGGCCGAGCGTCCCGACCTGGATCCCCGCGGGCAGGAACAGGACCGCGGTGCACCCCATGATCGCCAGCGACAGGATTCCACCGAGCGGGAACCCGACGAAGACGTTCGACCGGGCGGTCGCCAGGTCACGCCGGGTCCACTTCTCCTCGACCCCTCCGGAGGAGAAGAAGAACACCTCGTACGGCGTCATCGCCGCGCCGAACAGCGCGATCGCGAAGTACGCGTACGTCGACCAGTCCTCGTGGCCGATCGGGTGCGGCCGGGTTGCCTGATGCAACAGCTCGCCCCAGTCCGGCCCGAGCTTGAACAGCGCGACCGCGAACACGATCAGCAGCAGCCCGAGCAGCCCGAAGATCTGCTCCAGGCGGGAGAATTTCACCCGCCAGATCACCAGCCACACCGCGAACGCGGCGAGCGGCATCCAGAGCAGGTACTGCACGCCGCTCGCGAGCTCGAAGGCGAGCGCGACACCGCCGATCTCGGCGATCAGGGTCAGCAGCGTGACCAGGAACGACGCCACCAGGGTCAGCAGGCCGGTCCGGGGCCCGAGCCGCTCGCGGATCAGGTCGAACACCGGCCGCCCGGACATCGCCACGACCCGCCCGCACATCTCGGCGTACAGGCAGATCCCGATCACGCCGACGATCACGACCCACGCCAGGTGCATGCCGAACCGTGCGCCGACCAGCGCGTTCGTGACCAGGTCGCCGATGTCCACGAATCCGCCGATCGCGGTCAGGATCCCGAGCGTGACGCCGAGCAGCTTCTTCACTGGGTGAGCTCCCCGATCCGGCCGAGGTCGGCGCTCGAGCGTCGCAGCGCCGGGAGCTGCTGCTCGGCCGCCGCGAGATCGTCGTTGCCGAGCGCGATCCGGACCGCGGTCACCGCGGTCGTGGCGTCGTCGAGGGTCTTGGTGACCTGCTCGTAGAGCCGCGTCGAGGTCTCCGTCGAGGGTTGCTGGGCGGTGAACGAGCTCGCGGCGCTCTCGACACCCTTCTCGGCGTCCTTCACGATCTGTCCGGCGGGCTGCTTCCACAGATGGTTGGCCCGTAGCTGCTCGACAGCCAGGCGCGTCGTGTTCACCTCGGAGGCCGCCTCCCGCGCCGACTGCGCGGCGGCGGAGCGGAGCTTCTGGTCCGGGTTACCGCAGCCGCTCAGGATCAGCAGTGCCAGCAGTGCGATCGCCACTGCCCGACGCATGGTCACCATCCTCGGTCCGATAGTCGTACGACGGCCCGGTACCCAGCAGCATGCCGTGCCCTGTCGTACGCCGGGCCGCGGACGCGAGGCTCGGCTGCAGGCGCCGTACCGCTTCGAGGTGACTGTGCGTCCAGAGGATCCTGATCGCTGTCGGCGTCGCCTGACCGTCGCGGTCGTAGAGGTCGCGTCGCACGGCGTCGATCAGCCGCGCCTTCGTCGCGTGATCGTGCTCCAGCGGCTCGGGGACGCGTTCCTGCCCGTCGACGCTGCGCGCGAGGTCGGCGTACCACCGCAGCAGCCGGTCCGCCGACGCGAGGAGTGCGGCCTGCGCCGCGGCGCGGTCGTCCGACGGCGGGCGCCCGTCGGCGTACCGTTCCCAGAGCTCGAGTACGGCGTCCGCGGCCAGGCGGATCCCGACGACGCCGGTCACGAGCGCTGTCATCTCGCTCAGCGGCACCGGCTTCGCGCCGCGCTCGGCGAGGTACGTGCGGAACGTGTCGTCCAGCCGGCGGGCCGCGGCCGCCGCGCGCCGGCCGTCCTGCGGTGCGGTCGGTCCGGGCCCGCAGCACGACACGGCGTACCCGACGACGCTGACGAGGTACTGCGCGCTGTCGACGTACGCCTCGGCGAGCGCCTTGCCGACCGCTGTCGACGCTCCGCGCGGCCAGAACAGCAGCCCGACGAGCAGACTCACCGCGCAGCCGAGCGCGATGTCCTCGATCCGGAACAGGATCAGCGACCAGCCTTCCGGCTGCGCGATGTTGAAGAGGATCACCAGCGTGACCGTGAACGCGGCCTGACCGGTCGCGAACGAGATCGCCGCCGGCACGATGCCCGCGATCAGGACCGCGACCGGGAGCAGGATCCACAGCACGACGCTGTTCTCGCCGATCAGCACCAGGAGACCGCCGCCGATCAGCGAGCCGACCACAGTGCCGCCGACGGCGCGGTACGCGTTCTGGCCGGTGTTGAGCGCGTTCGAGCGCAGCACCGACAGAGTGCCGAGGATGACCCAGAAGCCGTGCTGGACGCCGGTGAGGTTCGCGAGCGCCACCGCGGCCGCGAGCCCGGCCGCGCCACGGATGCTGTTGTGCAGCCACACCGAATGCCGCTCGAGATGCGCGGCGGCGCGTTCGGCCGCGCTGGTGACCGGCTCCGTCAGCGAGCGCGGCTCCCGCCCGAGCAGCCGGTCCGTCCAGCTGCGCTGATCCGCGATGCGCGCGGTCTCCACGTTCTGCGCGACCAGCAGGACCGCGAAGCCGATCTCCTGCGCCCGGAACGACACGTTCAGGCTGCTCATCAGCTCGGCCGGCGTTCCGTACGCCGACGGCAGCCGAGCGACCGCGATCTCCTCCAGTGCCGTGACCGCGTCGCGCAGCGCTCGTGCCGCCTCGGTCAGGCCGTCGACGGCGAGCCTTGGATCGTCGAGCAGCTCCGCGCCGCGTTCCAAGACGTCAGCGGCCGCGAGGTGCACCGCGGCGGACTCGCCGTCACCGCCGGGGAGCACCGCGGGACGCGCGTCGCCGAGGATCGCGCTCAGCCAGGTGAGTTCGTCGACCAGCCGCACCAGCGCCCTGGAGCCTGTCGACAGACCGGTCGGCCGGTACGGCGTCGCGGTGAACGTACGCCGCAACTCGTCGATCAGGGTCGTGGTCCGATCCATCCGTACGGCGCAGATCTCCGCCGTGTCACGCGCCTCGGAACGCAACTGTGCGGCCGCTGCCCGGCACACCCGGGACGCCGGTGCCGCGAGCGGATCGGTCCATGGCCTCGGCCACAGGAGCGAGACCGCGAGGACTGCCGCCGCGGCTGCGATCGCGACCCCGGCCAGTCGATCCGGCAACATCGCCAGCGGGCCCGGTGTGGCGACCGAGAGGATGAAGGCGAGCAGCAACGACGTACCGGCGCCGGCCAGGACCGAGCTGACGACCCCGGAGAACAGGACCACGAAGCCCACGACAGCGGTCGCCACGATCGCGGTCCAGACGGAGCGGCCCGCCAACGTGCCGAGCGAGACCAGCACGAGCCAGGCCACCGCGAGCTGCACCTGGGCGCGGACCCGTTGCACCTTGGAGCCCGGGAAGTCGACCAGCAACAGCATCGCGAACGCGCCGAACGCGGCGAACGTCGCCACCGTCGGCGCGTGCAGGACCTTGGCGCAGAACGCGAACAGCGTGGGCATCACGATCGCCGTCCGCGCCGCCCGCCGCGTCGCCGCCAGCCCCGGATCGCGCGCCCGCAGCCAGGCGACGAGACGCCGGTCGAGCTTCACCACCCGCATCCCGCCTCTCGCCGAGCCCGATGGCGTCAGTCTGCTCCATCCGACCGGCTGTGGTCACGCGGATGTTCCGAGCAGAGACAGCCGACGCCACGCTCGATCCATTCGGGGAGCCGCCAGTCGGGGTGCCGCCGGATCATCAGGTCCCGGATCTCGGCCGCGGTCGTCTCCTCCGACACCCCCGAGTCACGCCGGCGCCAGGTCTCGTCGCGGAGCTCGGTCAGGTAGTCGCGGACCTGGACCAGCAGCCGCGCGTCACCGACGTCACCGTGGCCGGGCACAACGATCCGGTGGCCCTCCCCGGCGAGGCGGTCCATGACCTCGATCCAGCGCACGCCGGACACGTCGACGTCGTACGGAGGGAACCACGGGAAGATCGCGAACTGTCCCGCCTCGGCCAGATCACCGGTGAACAGGATGCCTTCGTCGGGGACGGTGACGACCTGGTCGCCCTTGCTGTGCGCGCGGCCGGTCGGTCGCAGGTGGACGGTGCGGCCGCCGAGGTCCAGCGTGTACGTGTCGTCGTACGTGTGGTCGGGGATCGGGATGCGGACGTCGTGGAGCTCGCGCGCGACGGGCTCGCCGAGCTGACGGAACATCGCCAGGTACCCCACGCCCTTGGTCGCGAGGTCGTCGGCCTGGGCGGCGTTGACGAGGTAGGTCGCCTCACCGGCGAAGACCTGCGCGCCGAACGCGTGCTCGGGATGGAAGTGCGTCGTCGTCAGGTACAGCCGGCGGCCGTTCGCGTACGACGTGGCGAACCGCAGTACCCGCTCCGCGTTGCGCGGGCCGAGGCCGGTGTCGACGACGAGGACCGAATGGGTGCCGCCGATCAGGCCGATGTTGGGCACGAGGTCGACGTTCCGGTTCGGGATCACGACGATTTCGCGGGCGAGTTCGTGGACGTCGCCGAGGTCGACGAGCGGGTCGGCGTACGGGTAGTCGGTCATGCGCCCAGCTCAGCACCGGACGTCGCGGCGCGTCCAAGACCGGTCCCGCATCGGCGATACCCGGCGGGTATCGTCGCAGGTGATGGAACTGCTGACCTTGCGATACTTCGTGGCGGTCGCCGAAGAGCTCCACTTCGGGCGGGCCGCGACTCGCCTGCACATGAGCCAGCCACCACTGAGCCGCGCGATCCAGCAGTTGGAGGCCGACCTCGGCACTCCCCTGTTCCAGCGGTCCTCCAGCGGCGTCACTCTGACCCCCGCCGGAACCGCCCTGCTCTCGGAAGCCCGCAAGCTTCTCCAACAGGCCGAACAGGTCCGCACACGAGTCGCTTCCGCCGCCGGCGCCGCAACGCTGACCGTCGGCATCCTCAGCGACAGCACCGACCCCGACGTGTCCAAGCTGGCCGCGGCCTATCGCCGACGCCACCCCAACATCGACGTACGAATCCGCGAAGCCGACCTCACCGACCCGACCTGCGGCCTACGCAACGGCCTGGTAGACGTAGCCCTCACCCGAGGCCCGTTCGACGAAACGGGCCTCCACGTCCAGGTCCTACGCACCGATCCGGTAGGCGCCGTCCTCCGCGCCGACGACCCGCTCTCCGGCCACACCCACCTGAAACTGGCGGACCTAGCCGACCGCCGCTGGTTCCAGTTCCCCACCGGCACCGACGCCACTTGGCAGTCCTACTGGAACGGCGGCGAACTCCGCCAGGGCCCGGTTGTCCGCGCAGTCCAGGAATGCCTCCAGTCAGTCCTCTGGAACGGCACGGTAGGCCTGGCACCCCTGACCCACCACAACCCCGGCAACGAACTAACCACCATCCCCATCGAAGACCTCCCACCCAGCCCGCTCGTCGTCGCCTGGACCAACACCACCCCACTCACCCAGTCCTTCATCCAAACCGCCAGCTCCACCTACCGCACCTGACGGTCCCCGACTTGTGGGGAGACGTCACAATCGTGGCGGACGATGTGAACCAGGCGAGGATCGAGGCCGATTGACTGTGCGACGAAGTGAGCAGGCCGGCATCTGGCAGCAACTGCGGATGGAAGCTGAAGCCCCGCACCTCAATAGAGTCTTGGTCCGATCGTCACCGGTCCTCGCACCCCAGACGATCGATCTGGGTCGATTCACCGTCCTGACCGGCACCCACGGTGTTGGCAAGTCGTACCTGCTACGAGTCTTGAGCCGTACGACGCCGTTGACCGGACATTACTTCCCGCAAGGCCCGCCCTACCTCTACGCATCGGAACGCTACGAGATTGCGGAGCCGCTGCAAGGAGCTTTTCAGGCTGAGTATCGCACCGGCGATGAGTTCGTCCGATGGTCGCTGGACCTCACCAAACCGGACGACGAAATCTTCGCGTCGTATCCGGAGTTCACGCAGGACGACGAACCATGGACGAGTTACGTCGACCCTTCTGTCGCGCTCAGCGATGTGTCCTTCTTCAACAGCAACAGGATGCCCAACATCCGCTTCTCAGAAGCACAACAAATCACCAAGACCGAGCCCGCCCGCCTTCGGCAGATCCTCGGAAAGTCCTACGAGCACCTCTCCTGGAAGACCTGGGTGACAGACGATCTCGAGTTGCCCTTCTTCAACGCAACAGTCGATGGCCACGCCTATACGTCAGACACGATGAGCATGGCTGAACTCTGGGTCCACTACGTTTTGTGGGTCCTGAGGAGCGCGTCTTCATCGAGCATTGTTCTCATCGACGAGCCCGAGACATTCCTGTCACCCACGGGCCATGCCGCGTTTCTGAACGAGATCGCTCGCAAGGCCCTCGAGTCGAAGGCTCAGGTCGTCGTCGCAACACATTCGACCGCGATGATCGCCGCGACTCCGCTCGAATGTCTCCGCGTCATCACTGCCGGCGTGACCGGCGCAAAAGTCAGTAGGCCGTCGACAACAGCCTCGGCGCTGCGCATTCTCGGACTGGAGCCGGCCGTCCGGGCCCTCGTGATCGTCGAGGATGACTTCGCCGCTCTGCTGGTGACACGAACTCTGGGGCTCCTCGCTCCCGACATCGCGGGAACCATCGACGTCGTACCGGCCGGCGGCTCGGCTGCGGCGATCGCGGCCGGCCGTGCGCTCATGCGGTCATCGCGCCTCGGGGTGTGTGTCGTGCTGGATGGCGACCAGCGTGATCGCACACTGTCCGATCCGCGTCCGCCTCTGCTGTACCTACCGGGCGACGCTCCCGAGATCGCCATCAGCGCGCCCAGCAGATCGAACCCGTCCGCTCTGGCCGACCGCCTCGGGCGCACGGTTGACGCCGTCGAGTACGCGCTGGACGGCGGCCGATTCCACGACCATCACGACTGGTTCTCGGCCGCGGCGCGCGCACTGGAGATCTCGCGTGAAGCCTTGGTCGACGGTGTCATCCTCGTCTGGCTGACCGAGACACAGACCTCCGAGGAGGGTCAACAACTCGCCGCTGGCATCAGGGCTGGGCTGCAACTCTGACGTAGTGCGTCTGCGGCGCGGGCCGTGGTTTGCCGCGGTGGGCGTAATCCACGGAGCGGGACGCCTGCCGTCCGAGGCGCCGCCGAGCCCACGGACAACAGCCCTGCGTCGTCGCGGGCGAAGTCCTTGCTCATCATCCCCCCGCTGCCGTCGCCAGCGAGCGGCAGCTCGCCACTGGCCGGCGGCAGCCGGCAACGTCCGGCGCCAGCCGGCACTCCCGGGCGCCAGCCCGGACCCCCGGCGCCAGCCGGAACCCCCGGGCGCCAGCCCGGACCCCCGGCGCCAGCCGGAACCCCCGGGCGCCAGCCCGAACTCCCGGGCGCCAGCCCGACCCCCCGGGCGCCAGCCCGGACCCCCGGCGCAAGCCGGCGCACCCGGCGCCAGCCGGAAGCGGATGCTCCGGCGGTAAGCCGGGGGTGGGTGGGAGTGCGTGGAGCAGCCGCGGTGACGAGCGCAGCGAGGAAGTGAGCGGGTGCGTAGCGCGCGTGGGGCTACTTGTCGGGGTCGACGACCTCGCCCTGGATGACGTCGCCGGACGAGGGCCGGGGCTGGGTGGGGCCGCCGGGCATGAAAGGAGTGAAGGTTGGTGGGGTGAGGGTGGCGGCGCGGCTGCTGACGAAGCGGGTCACCAGGCGGCGGGCGAGCGGGCGTGTGAAGGGAAGGACGAAGAAGAAGCCGAAGATGTCGGTGACGAAGCCGGGGGTGAGCAGCAGGGTGCCGCCGATCAGCACCAGGGCGCCGTCGGTCAGCTCGCGGCCGGGGAGTTTGCCGGTTTCGAGTGCGGTCTGCAGGGCGTTCCAGGCGCGTCGGCCCTCACGCTTGACCAGCCACGCGCCCAGCGCGCTCTCGGCGATCAGCAGGGCGACCGTCGGCCAGCCGCCGATCACCTGGCCGACCTGGATGATCACGAAGATCTCCACGATCGGCACGACCAGCAACGCCAGCCCGATCAACCACGGCATTTTCCGTACCCCTTCCGGTGATTCACCCAAGTGTTACAGGTCGCGGCACCGGTTCCCACGCGCTCGGGGGCCGTTCAGGGTCATCCCGGGTCTCGCAGGTTAAGCGGGCACCTTCTCGGGGCTGCGCGCCGGCCCGGCCGCGGGCGGTGGGGTTGTCGAGTCGCCGGCGCTACGGCGGCGGCGATCGAGGAGGGCGAGCACCAGCCCCAGCAGACCGAGTCCGGTGAGGATCCACTGCGGCCACCCGCCGAGGATCGTGGCCAGTGTGTGCCCGTCGCGCACCGGCACCGTCGCGACGTACACATCAGGAACGAACTGCGCGGACTTGTGCTCGACCGTCCCGTCCGGCCGGATGACACCGGAGATCCCGCTGGTCGACGCGATCAGCACGGTGCGACCGGTCTCGATGGCGCGCATCCGCGTGATCGCGAACTGTTGCTCGGGCTGACCCGTCCCGCCGTACGTCGCGTTGTTGGTCTGCACGATGAGGACCTGCGCACCGCCCTTGACCACGTCCTGGATGACGTTGTCGTACGCGAGCTCGAAGCAGATCACGTCGCCGTACGTGACCCCGCGGATCGGCATCACGCCCGGACCCACACCCGGTACGGTCTGCGCGCCGATCATCTCCAGCCGCTTGATGTACGGCAGCAGCTGGTCGCGGAACGGGATGTACTCGCCGAACGGCACCGGGTGCCGCTTCGCGTACCGCTGTCCCGGGCCGCTCGCCGGGTCCCAGACGATGCCGGTGGTCTGCCGCTCGTTGTCCCCCGGGCCTTCGGTGACGGCGCCGACCAGGATCGGTACGTCGACCGCCTTCACGGCTTCCTCGATGTCGGCGCGGGTCTCGGCGTCCTTGTACGGGTCGATGTCGGTCGAGTTCTCCGGCCAGATCACCACGTCCGGCTTCATCTCGGTGCCCGCCTCGACCCGCTTCTGGAGGTCGAGCGTGGCCTGCAGGTGGTTGCGCGTCACGGTGCGCGCCCGGCCGAGGAACTCCAGCCCCTTGCCCGGCACGTTGCCCTGGACCATCGCGGCCCGCACAGTCTTGCCGTCGCCCTCGGTCGACAGGTGGATCAGCACCGGCCCGAACACGATCGCTAGTCCCGCGGCGAGCGCGACGGCGCGCATCCGCACCACGGTCCCCCGGCGCAGCGCGGCGTACACGAGGACGCCGATGAAGGCGACCACGAAGCTCAGGCCCGCGATGCCGACGTAGGCGGCCAGCCTGCCCAAGGGCTGGTCGGAGAAGGCCCAGGCGAGCTTGCCCCACGGGAACCCGCCGAACGGCACCGACGCGGTCGCGAACTCGGTGGCCACCCACAGGCACGGGATCCACAGCGCCCACAGCCGCAGCTTCAGCACCTGCGTCGCGAACATCCCGAAGACGGCGTAGAACAAGCCCTCGAGGACGGCCAGGGCGATCGCGGCGTCGCCGCCGATCACGCTCAACCACGGCACCAGCACGGCGTAGTACGCGATCCCGAACCCGGCGCCGACCAGGAAGCCGGCCTTCATCGAGATCCCGTTCAGCGCGGCCAGGAACAGCGGCACGGCGACGATCGTCAGCCACGGGAGGTCGTGCGGCTCGAACGCGAAACCGAGCAGCACCCCGGCGGCCACGGCCACCGCCACCCGCGGCAGCAGCCGCACCAGCGCCTTCAACCGGTCCACGCGGTCAACCCCTTGTCCTCACGTCACCGGCGCATCGCCGGTTCGCCCGACCGTACAACGTCCGGGACACGCCAATGTATCCGCCCGGCGGCTATCAGGTGTCACGCGTTGTATCGAGCGGACCGAGAAGGTGCGCGATCTCGACGCTTTCGAAAGCTATCTGCGCACGAACACGCTGCTGAAGGTCCCGGCGCTGGGCCGGATCGCCCGGGTCAACTAATCACACCGCTGCAACTCGTCCCGGGAGAGAGGAAAGAGGCTCGGCGTGCCTTCGGACCAACCGACGATGCACTGGCTGCGCACCGCACGGCTGTTGTCTACTGGCCGCCGAGCCTCTTCCACCTCTGCCCCGCGGGGGGCTCACCGCCGGCGATCTCAGCCCCCGTCGACTCAAGCCTGGCTTTGGCCTGGTCAGCGTCGCGGGATCATCCGGCGGCCGAACTTCATGTGACCGTTGAACAAACGGGATATTGACGACTCCCAAAACGATGCTCGCTGACGGCGACGGTGTCAACCTCTCCCCCGGCTCTTTGAGCCCGTTGTAACACGATCGCCTGCCCTACAAGGAAAAACGAGGATACCTCAGCGAAGTCACGTTACAGAGCCGTGTCGGCACTCCACGTGATCGTTACCCAGGGCAACCAATCGTCACGCAACCGGTACGACGACCGTTCCCCTGGCCCGGGTGATCTCCAGCGGCACGTCGAGCACCTCGGCGGCCGACTCGGACCGGTCCGGGCGGCCGCGGCAGACGACGTACGCGCTGAAATCGAGGTCGCGGCTGCGGTTGCCGACCCGGCTGATCGTCGCCGTCACCTCGACGACGTCACCGGCCCGGAGCGGCTGCAGGAACTGCACGTCGGAGTACGACGCGAACAGGCCCTCGTCACCGTCCGCCTGGATGCACACCTCGGTCGCGACGTCGCCGAACAGGGCGAGCACGTAGGCCCCGTCGACCAGGTTGCCGGCGTAGTGCGCGTGGCTGTACGGAACGTACCGACGATGCGTCACCGTCAGCCCAACAGTTGCCTTTGACACCTTTATGCGCTCTTTCTGTAGGCGTGCCGCTTGGTCACCAGTGCGTCGACGAGATAGCTGGCCACTTCACCCGGCGTCGTGCCGCGACCGAACACCCGGTCGACGCCGAGCTCGCCGGCCATCTGCTCGGTGAAACGGGGGCCGCCGGCAACGAGTACGGGCCGCGCGTCCTCGGCGTACGCCTCCCGGAAGGCCGCCGACATCTCCTTGGTGTTCAGGACGTGCGCCTCGCGCTGGGTGACCACCTGGGAGACCAGGATCGCGTCGGCCTTGTCCGCCTTGGCCCGCCGGACCAGCTCCGGTACGGCGACCTGCGCGCCGAGGTTCACCACCTTCACCTCGCGGTAGTACTCCAGGCCCTTCTCGCCCGCGAAGCCCTTGATGTTCAGGATCGCGTCGATGCCGACCGTGTGCGCGTCGGTGCCGATGCAGGCGCCGACCACGGTGAGGCGGCGGCGCAGGCCCTTGCGGATCGCGAGGTTGACCTCCTTCGGCGAGAGCAGCGGGTAATCGCGCTCGATCACCTCGACCTTCGACGTGTCGACGAGGTGGTTGACCGGGCCGTAGACCACGAAGAACGTGAAGTCGGGGCCGATCGCCTTCGAGTGCACGACCAGCGCCGGGTCCATGCCCATCTTGTTGGCCAGCTGGACCGCCGCGCCCTCGGCCCGCTTGTCGTGCGGGACCGGCAGCGTGAACGACAGCTGCACCATCCCGTCGCCCGTGGTGTCGCCGTACGGCCGGATGATGCTCACTTGCCCTCCTCCAACAATTCGGTCGCCGGGTTGTAGTACTCGGCGGACTTCCGCGCGACGCCGTCGAGGCCGCGGCCGGCGTCCTGCGGCCGCTTCATTAGCCCGAAGGTGCCGTCACCGATGGCGTTCAGCAGGCCGTCGTCGACGATCTCGTCCAGCAGTTCGACCGACTCGGCCAGCACCTGCCGCGCGCGGGTCGCGATGAATCCGTTCGGCTCCGGCCGGAAGTCCTCGTGAAGGTTGCCGGCAGCACCCAATACGTAACGAACGTTCTGCAGCGCCAGGTCCCGGTCCGAGATCCACGGCGTCACGACCGCCTCGGTCATCATGCCGACCAGCAGGATGCCCTGCCCGGTCATCGCGCCGACCAGGTTGAAGAACCCGTCCAGCAGGTAGCCGCGGAACACGTCGCCGGTCATGTGCCGGGTCGGCGGCATCCACTTCAGCGGCGCGTTCGGGAACAGCTGCCGCGCGAGCATCGCGTGCGCCAGCTCGAGCCGGAACGAGTCCGGCAGGTCCGGGTTGATCTCGAACGCGTGCCCGAGCCCGAGCTGCGAGTCCTCGAGCCCCGCCTCCTTGGCGAAGTACTCGTTCAGCAACTGCGAGACCGTCACCGTGTGCGCGGCCTCGACCGCGTCGGCCGTGGTCAGGTAGTTGTCCTCGCCGGTGTTGATGATGATCCCGGCGCGGGCATGGATCTGCCGGCTGAAGCGCTGGTCGACGAACGTCCGGATCGGGTTGATGTCGCGGAACAGGATCCCGTACATCGAGTCGTTCAGCATCATGTCGAGCCGCTCGAGCCCGGCCAGCGTCGCGATCTCCGGCATGCACAGACCGGACGCGTAGTTGGTCAGCCGGACGTAGCGGCCGAGCTCCTTCGACGACTCGTCCAGCGCGGCCCGCATCAGCCGGAAGTTCTCCTGCGTCGCGTACGTCCCGGCGAAGCCCTCGCGGGTCGCGCCCTCGGGCACGTAGTCGAGCAGCGACTGCCCGGTCGACCGGATCACCGCGATGATGTCCGCGCCTTCCCGGGCCGCCGCCTGCGCCTGCGGGATGTCCTCGTAGATGTCGCCGGTGGCGACGATCAGGTAGATCCACGGCCGCTGCTCCGGGTCACCGTGCCGCTTGACCAGCCGGTCCCGCTCCCGCCGCCGGCCGTCGATCCGCTTCAGTCCGGCGGCCGCGACCTTCCGCGCCGCGGACCGGGCCCGGACGGCGTCGCGACCCTCCGGCATCCGGAAGGTGACCGAGCCGGACGCCGCCTTCTGCGCCAGCACGCCCAGATCCTCGGCCTCCCCGCGGAGCAGCGCGTCCCACACCGGCAGCGCGAGCCCGTGTTCGAGCCCGACGTCGGCGCGCACGGTGTCGGCCAGCCGGTTCACCCACGGGATGCCTTCGGTGTCGGCGCCGGTCAGCCCGGCAAGCCGCAGTACCGCCCGCTCGACCGACACCGTGGTGTGCTGTCGGGCCAGGTCGACGATCGGTTTGCCGGCCTTGCGCGCGAGGCTGCGCGCCTTCCGGACGGTGACCGGATCGAGGTCGAGCTTCTTCGGCATCACAATCCCTCGGCTTGATAGACGACACGGCCGCCGACGACCGTGCGCACGCAGGTGGGTGTTCCCTGGTTCAGATCCGGCAGGACCGGTACGCCGGCCCGCGGGTCCGTCGACCACGCGGCGACCCGCTGGTCGGGCGTCTGCACGACGAGGTCCGCGTCGCTCTCCCAGATCGCGTACGTCGCGGCGGTGCTCGGCGCGAGCACACCGGCGTCGTCGATTCCCACGGCCCGCCAGCCGCCCCGCGTGTGCGCCTGGAACGCGGCCCGGACGGTGATCCGCTCGGACTCCTCGTGGTGGAACGCGGCCGCGCGGACGGCGTCCCAGCCGCCCAGCTCGGTCACCGGGGCGTCCGACCCGAAGGCCAGCACGACGCCTGCGCGGGCCAGCGAACCGAACGGGTTCATCCCCCGCCACCGGTCGCCGACGCGGGCGGCGTACATCCCGTCCGGACCGCCCCAGTGGCCGTCGAACATCGGCTGCACGCTCGCCACCACGCCACAGCGGGCGAGAACGGCGATCGTTGCCTCGTCGACCATTTCGACGTGCTCGAGCCGGTGCCGGGCCGCGACCAGCGCCTGGACACCGACCTTCTCGGCGGCCAGCTCGAACCCGCGGGCGATGTTGTCGAGCGCCTGGTCGCCGATGCAGTGGAAGCCGGCCTGCACGTTGCGCTCGGTGCAGGCGATCACGTGCTCGGCGATCTGCTCCGCCGTCAGGTACGCGTGGCCGCGGGTGTCGGCGCGATCGGCGTACGGCTCCCGCAACGCGGCTGTGCGCGAGCCGAGGGCCCCGTCCGCGTTGAGGTCACCGGCGAGCCCGGCGAGGTCGTACGTGCCGATGTGCTCGAAGGCGCCGGGCTCACCCCAGTACAGCGTCGCCGAGAGCCCGACCTCTTCCGCCACCTCTCGCACCAGCGGCAACTCCCAGAGCGGTCCGATGTGCGGAGCCGCCATCTCGTGGAACGCGCCGATCCCCTTCGCGGCCATCGCCCGCAGCGCGGCGCGGATCTCCTGTCGCCGCTGCTCAGGACCCACCAGCTCGCTCAAGGCGTCGCGGACCAGGTGATTGGCGTGCCGCTCGACGCGCCCGCTGTCGTCGAAGCCCTCGCCGCGCGCGACGTCGAACAGCGCGGACGAGACCACGCCCGAGTGCCCGTCCACGCGGGACACGTACACGCGACGCCCGCCTGCCGCCGCGTCCAGTTCCTGCGCCGTCGGAGCGCGGCCCTCCGGCCACTTCGTCTCGTCCCACCCGGCGCTGTCGATCACCGCGTCCGCGGGCAGGTCCGCCGCGTAGGCCGCCAGCTTGTCGAGGGCGTCCGTCAACGACGTCGTACCGGCCAGGTCGAGGCCGGTGAGCACGGCGCCCGTTCCGGCCGTGTGGACGTGGGCGTCCACGAACGCCGGCGTAACCAGCTTGCCGTCCAGGTCGATGACCTCGTCGGCGCCGTCGGCGTACGAGCTCGCGCCGGTGTCGTCACCGAGCCACGTCACCACCCCGTCGTCGAAGGCGATCGCGGTGGCGTGGGGGTCGGCGGGCGAGTAGACGGAGCCGTTCGTCAGAAGTGTGCGCACGGCCTAATCCTCCGCCAGCCTGCTCTCGAACAGACCACGGACACCCGGCTCGGTCCGCAACAGCTCCATCGCGTAGTCCGCGTGGCCCGGGACGTACCCGTTCCCGACCAGCATCGTGACGTCCGCGGCCAGCCCTTCGGCGCCGAGCGCGGCCGCCGAGAACGACGTCGCCATCGAGAAGAAGATCACCGTGCCGCCGGCCGCTGTCGACAGGACGGCTCCGTGCTCGCAGCCCGGGACGTCCACGCACACGACCGTGATGTCCGCCGGTCCCCCGGCGTTCTCGACGGCCTGCGCGAGCGCCACCGGATCGCGGGCGTCGGCCAGCGCCACGACGTCGGCCAGACCGGCCTCGGTCAGCCGGTCGTGCTCGGCCTGGAACGGCACGACCCCGATCGTGCGCGCCGCACCCGCGGCCCGCGCCGCGGCCAGCGACAGTGACCCGGACTTACCTGCGCCGCCAATTACTGACACGACAGGCTTTATGCCTTTGTCGACATACGAGCCGACCACGCGGGCGGTCAGGGCAGGCGCTCCGCACACGTCCATGACGGCCAGTGACAGCTCGGGCTTCAGGTCGTCGGGCAGCTTCGCGACGATCGACCGGGCGAACAGGATCGCGTGACCCTGTGCCGGCACCTGCTCACTCCTGCCGTCCCAGTCCCGCAGCCCGTCGGTGATCTGCAGCGGGGTCAGCGTCAGCGAGACCAGCGTCGCGACCCGGTCGCCCTCGCGGACCCCGAGCGGCGAGTCCGGACCGGCCTCGTCGACCACACCGACGAGCATCCCGCCGGAGCCGGTAACTGGGTTCTGCATCTTGCCGCGGGTCTCGACGATGTCCAGGACCGCACGCCGGATCGCCGCACCGTCGCCGCCGTGCGCCTCGGCCAGCTGGCGGTACGACGCGGCGTCCAGGTTCAGGCGCTCGACCGCGATGCGGACCTCGTCGGGCCAGATGCCGGGACGCGCGTCGAGTTTCTCCGCCGCCTGCGGCAACACGCCGGACGGCGCGAGTACGCGGTGCAGTCCTACCGGGCTCGATGACACTGGTCCTCCTCTGTGCGGTCGGGCAAAATACTACTCACAGCGTGCCGTGACGGGAATTCTTACGGCGTACTGTTGGATCTGAGGGAAGTTCTATCGCTATCCTCACATCAGACCGCATTCCCCCACGTCCCCGCGGAGGACCTGTGACCGACCTGATCACCCCGGAGCTGGCGCCCTCGGAGCAGCCTGGCGACGGTCAGCCCTACCTCTACCGGCGCACCGAGCTGGTCGAACCGGACTGGACGCGGCTGCCCGGCTGGAAGGACGTCACGGCCGAGGAGTGGCGCTCGGTGCAGTGGCAGCGGTCGCACTGCGTCAAGAACGTCAAGCAGCTGCGTGAGGTGATGGGCGACCTGCTCGAGGAGCGGTTCTACGAGGACCTCACCCGCGACCAGGCCGAGCGCGCGACGATGTCGATGCTGCTGCCGCCGCAGATGCTGAACACGATCGTTCCCACGGGCGCCTCCGACTACACCGAGGCGTTCTACGCCGACCCTGTCCGCCGCTACATGCTGCCGGTGTTCAGTGACCGCCGTACTGACTGGCCGTCGCACCCGCATGCGACCCGGGACTCGCTGCACGAGCACGAGATGTGGGCCACGGAGGGGTTGACCCACCGCTACCCGACCAAGGTCCTCGCGGAGATCCTGCCGACCTGCCCGCAGTACTGCGGTCACTGCACCCGGATGGACCTGGTCGGGAACTCGACGCCGGTCATCGACAAGCTGAAGTTCGTGGCGAAGCCGCAGACCCGGCTGGACGACATGCTCGACTACCTGCGCCGTACGCCGGGGGTCCGGGACGTCGTCGTCTCCGGCGGCGATGTGGCGAACATGCCCTGGCCGCGGCTGGAGGCGTTCCTGAACAGCCTGCTGGAGATCGAGAACATCCGCGACATCCGGCTCGCCACCAAGGCGCTGATGGGCATGCCGCAGCACTGGCTGTCCTCCGACGTGCTGTCAGGTGTGGAACGCGTCGCGTCGGTGGCGCGCAGCCGCGGTGTGATGCTCGCGATGCACACGCATGTGAACGCCGCACAGTCCGTGACCCCGTTGGTCGCCGAGGCGTCGAAGGCGATGCTCGAGGCCGGCCTGCGCGACGTCCGGAACCAGGGCGTCCTGATGCGCGGCGTCAACGACTCGATCCCGCAGCTGCTCGACCTGTGCTTCGCGTTGCTCGACGGCGCGAACATCACGCCGTACTACTTCTACATGTGCGACATGATCCCGTTCTCGGAGCATTGGCGGGTCTCGGTCCGCGACGCGCAGCACCTGCAGCACGGCATCCTCGGCTACCTGCCCGGCTTCGCGACACCGCGAATCGTCTGCGACGTGCCGTACGTCGGGAAGCGCTGGGTGCACCAGCTGTCGGAGTACGACGAGGTGCGCGGCATCTCGTACTGGAAGAAGAACTACCGCACCGGCATCGAGCAGCAGGACCCCGAGGCGCTCAACCGCACCTACGAGTACTACGACCCGATCGACACCCTCCCCCGCGAGGGCCAGGACTGGTGGACCCAACACGCCGGCGACCACCTCGCCGAAGCCGAACAACGCGCCGCCGCCTCCCGCGCCGCCGCCGAGTCCCAGAAACTCCTGGAAATCAACTAACCCCGATCAGTCTTCGGTGCCACCGCAGGGGGCGGCACCGAAGACTTTTGCAACTTCGTGCAACTCTCCCAGCGTGACCCGTTGGATGCGCTCGGCAACCGCTAGCATCGCGGGGTGATTCGCAAGGTTGCCGGCGTACTGCTCGCTTTGGCTGGGCTGATTGTTGCTGTCGTCGGCGGCGTGGCCGCATTCTGGCTGATCGGGCCGGATGACACGGTGCATTCGGGCGAGCAATCGTTGAGCAGCAAGGGACTGGCGATCGCGACCACGCCAGAACTGCTGGACCGCCACGGCCCGGTGCTGCACGTCGACGTACGGTCGGCGAAGGACGAGCCAGTGTTCGTCGGAGTCGGCCGCGACTTCGACGTCGCCAGCTACCTCAACGGCACCGCGCACACGAAGCTCGTCCAGGTCCAGTTCCCGATCGCGCTGTCCACCGAGGACTCCAAAGGGACCGCCGGTCCTCTCGCCGCACCCGCCGCGCTCGACTGGTGGGTCGCCAAGGCGAGCGGCGCCGGCCGCCAGTCGATCGCCTGGCCCATCGAGGACGGCCCGTACGACCTCGTCGTCATGAACGCCGACGGCAAGACCGCCCCTGACGTCCGCGCCGACCTCGGCATCGAGATCCCGAAGGCATTCCTGACCGCCCTCGCCGTCTTCGTTGTGGGCATCGTGCTCCTTGCCTTGGGCATCCTCCTCGTCCTGCTCCGCCGCCGCCCGGCGAACCCCCAGGCTCGACAGATCACCTCATCGCCCAACGCACCCACCAGCCCGCCTGTGCAGGGCGGGGTGCGACGGGTTGTGGCGCTCACGGTCGTGGCCGGTCTGCTGACCGGATGCTCCGCGATCCCACAGCCGGACACCGTGACGACGCTGACCCGCCCGGCCATCAGTGACGAGGGCGCGGCAGCGGCCATCAAGCGGTACGACGAGGTCAGCAACGCGGCCGCGAAGCGTCGCGACGAAAAGCTGATCGCGGGTGTCGAGGCCGGGGACGAGCTCCGCCTGACACAGGCCGGCTATCGCATCAGCAGGGTGCTGGACAAAACGGCGAAGGACATCCCCGGCCCGACGACCCACGTGAAGCCGAGCCTCGGCGTGCCGACGTTCGGCGGCTATCCCATGCGGTTCGTCGCCTCGGCCGGCATGTCGGCGTACAAGGACTACCAGGTGCTCGATCTTTGGGAACGCAAGTCCGCGGGTGATCCCTGGCTCGTGACCCACCAGGTCACCCCGGAGAAGAAGGTCAAGCTCCCGCCGCTCAAGGGCTTGCGTCCGCTCACAGCCGCGGACGGCGCGAAGCTCGCAGCCTCACCGGAAGCCGCAGGAAAGGCACTCGCCGGATACTTGAACGCCGGCACCAAGTCATCACACGTCGCCCTCTTCGCCCCGTCCCCGGACATCACCAGCGTCCTCAACGAGCTCGCCGCCGCCAGGACGAACCTGTCCAGGGATCCGAAGTCGTACCGCGCTGTCATCGACACCTTCACCCTGAGCGGCACTCCGGCCGCGTTCCTGACAACCTCCGGCGAGGCGCTGGTCTTTCTGTCGCTGACCGAGGAGTTTCAGGTCCAGGTCGGTCCGGACATCGCGATCTCCTGGGGCCCGGGGAGTCGCGCATCCGCGTTCAGCCCGCCCACCAGGGAGTACGACAGTGCTCTGACCAGCACCGTCCTCCATCAGTTCGCTCTGGCCGTTCCGCGGAGAGGCGGCAAGATTCGGGTGCTTGCCGCGAACGACGACGTCGTTCAGGCCGGCGGCTTCTGAACCAGGTAGCTGGTCAGCTCGGCGAAGGTCTGGATGGTGGGGCCTTGCCAGGTTGGGGCGCTGTTGGCGTGTTCGAGGGTGCGGATGGCGTGCATGCCTAGGGCGGTGGCGGCGGGGAGTTCGTTGTCGTTGCCGTCGCCTACGTAGAGGCAGTCACCGGGGTCGGCGCCTAGGGCCGTGCAGGCGGCTTTGTAGATGGCTGGTTCGGGCTTGGCGGTTCCTAGTTCGGCTGAGAATGCCGTGGCGTCGAAGTACTGGGCCAGTGGGCTGGTCGGCCACTGGAGCTGAGTCTCTGCGGTGATGTTGCTGACCAGCCCGATGCGCCAGCCTGCGGACTTGAAGGCGGCCAGGGTGTCCAGGGTCGCCGCCGGCACCCTTGTGAGCAGCTGTTGCGCCAAGGCGCGTCGCAAGCTCGTTGCCTCTTCCACCTGTTCGTCGGTCGGCGCGCCCCCGCAGCGCTCGGCGATGACGCGCAACGTGCTCGGGAGATCGCCGTACGCCCCGATGAACCGCTCGTACGAACACGCGTCGAACGCCCGCTGGAACGCCGCACCGTCGACGCCGAGCACCGCGCCCATCCGCGCGTTGACCGCGTCCCGCTCGGCGTCCCCGCCGAAGACCAGCGTGCTGAACAGATCGCTGAGCAGGACCGTCACAGGGCCGGCGGACGACGCTCGTACGGCGTGCTCAGCACGATCGTCGTGGTCGTGGACACGTTCGCGCGGGCCCGAATGACGGCCAGCAGGTTCTCCAGCGCGGCCGGGGACGCGACCCGGACCACCAGGATGTAGCTGGAGTCGCCGGCCACCGAGTAGCAGGACTCGATCTCGCGGACGTCGCGGAGCCGCTCCGGCGAGTCGTCGGCCTGGGACGGGTCGATCGGCCGGATCGCGATCAGCGCGGTCAACGGCAGGTCCAGCGCCGTGTGGTCGACGGTCGCGGCGTACCCCTGGATGATGCCGCGCTGCTCGAGCCGCTTCACCCGCTGGTGGACGGCCGAGGTCGACAGGCCGGTCGCCTTGCCCAGGTCGGTGAAGCTCATCCTGCCGTCGGACGCGAGCAGGCCGACGATCTTGCGGTCCAGGTCCTCCATCCTGAAGACACTACTTGAGGAGACGCTCCAGCCGCTCGTCATCTCGCGACGGTGAGCGCGACTCCGGCGTGGTCGGACGGCCACAGTCCGGTGGCCGGGTCCTTCGCGGAGCTGTCCGCGCCGGTCACCTCGCCCGCGATCACCCGGACCTGCTCACCGGGTGCGGGGCGGGCGAAGATCATGTCGATCCGGTGGTCGAAGGACGGCGGCGCCGGCTCGTCGACGGTCTCGTTGAGGCCGGAGGTCCACCCCTGGTTCGCCGGTCGCCAGGTGAGCCAGAGGTCGGTGAAACCTCCCGGGCCGGTGATGTACTCGTACGGCGCCTTGTGCGGGACATGGTCCTGCGGCTTCACCGAGCTGTTCAGCGGGTCGGAGTTGCAGTCGCAGCCAATGATCGTCGTCCGGCCGCGATCGGCTGCCGGCCCGGCGAGCAACTCCCGGGCCTGGGCCAGCGCCAGGTCGGAGCTGAACGCTTCCAGGTGCGTGTTGACGAAGCGGAACGGCCGCCCGGAGCCGTGCGCGACGTCCACCCAGTTGTAGCCGCGGACGAACGACGCCGGCAGCCCGGCGACGGAGAGGACGAGCTTGGCGTCGTACTGACCGCTGCCCGAGTCGAGGACCCGCAGGTTGCTGGACGCCCGCAGCAGGATCACGTCGCGGACAGTGAGCCGCACGTCCCGCCCGTCGGTCGCCGTCCCGGTGAACGGGTTGCCGACGAAGGACGGCGCCTCCACGTCGGACTCCTGCTGCACGACGACCGCCTTGTACGGAACGCCCGTACGCCGCAGGTCCTGGAGCAGGATCGCCAGGAAGTCGTAGTCGACCTCTGTGGCGTTCAGCGCCCCGGGGGTCCCGGACCCCGGCAGCTCCAGCGGCCCGTGCCGCCACAGCGCGACCTCCTGGAGGCCGATCAGATCCGGCTTCGCCGCAGAGATCTCCCGCGCGAGCAGCTGACTGCGCCGCGGGAAGTTCGTCTGGTCCACGATCGCCCGGGTGAGGTGGTTCGCGTTCCCGAGCGCGACGAACGCGGCCGCACCGGTCAGCCCGGCGGTGGCCTCGATCGGCCGCTGGATGTCCGCGCCGAGATACAGGTTGCGCGTCATCACTGTCACTGGCTTGTCCACCTTCGCCGCCGCCGGCACCGCGTGCAGCGGCACGGCGAGCACCCCGAGCACCGTCCCGAGCACTACCGCGAGCCTGCAGAACCACGACCGAAGCATCCGGATCCCCTCCCCTGGGTCGGTACCGATCCTTGGTCTACCACGCTCGGGTGGCAAGGGCTTGTGCGTCGCGGCCTGTCGGCGGCTTGTGAAAACATCACCCCATGCCAGTACCAGATTCAGCAACAGGACAGCGCCTGATGCTGCTCGACACCGCGTCGTTGTACTTCCGTGCGTTCTTCGGCGTGCCCGACACGATGAAGGCGGCCGACGGTACGCCGACGAACGCGATCCGCGGGCTGCTCGACTTCATCGCGCGGCTGACCGAGAACCACAAGCCGACCCACATGGTCGCCTGCTGGGACGACAACTGGCGGCCGTCCTGGCGAGTCGCGCTGATCCCGTCGTACAAGGCGCAGCGGGTCGAGTTCGTGACGCCGAAGGGCGAGCAGGTCGAGGACGTGCCGGACCGCCTGGAGGTCCAGGTGCCGTACATCCGGGCCTGCCTGGAGGCGATCGGGATCGCCGTCGTCGGCGCGCCGGACCACGAGGCCGACGACGTGATCGGCACGCTCTCGCACCAGGCGACGATGCCGGTCGACGTCGTCACCGGCGACCGCGACCTGTTCCAGCTGATCGACGACAGCCGCGGCGTCCGGGTCGTCTATACGGCCGCTCGCGGTGTCGGCCGCGCCGATGTGTACGACGAGAAGGCGCTGCTCGCGAAGTACGAGATCCCCGCCCAGCGGTACGCCGATTTCGCCACGCTCCGCGGTGACGCGTCGGACGGCCTGCCCGGCGTGAAGGGCATCGGCGAGAAGACCGCCGCCGCGCTCGTCACGGCGTACGGCGATCTGGACGCTATCCGCGCCGCGGCCGCCGACCCCAGCACGCCGATGGCGCCCGGGGTGAAGAAGAAGATCCTCGCGGACAGCGACTACCTCGACGTCGCGCCCACGGTGGTCGCGGTCGCCAAGGACGCGCCGGTCGGGACGTACGACGCGACCCTGCCGCGCGAGATCAAGGACCCGGAGCGCTGGCTGGACCTCGTCGAGCTGCTCGAGCTCGGCAGCAGCGCCCAACGCGTGATGGCCGCGCTCGACCTGGGCCCGAAAGCATGAGGACGCGCGAGCTGGCGGAGCAGTTCCGCGAAGAGATCGTCACGCTGCGCCGGGCGCTGCACGAGGTCCCGGAGTACGACCTGGATCTGCCCAAGACGCAGCAGCTGATCCTGGATGCGCTCGACGGTCTGCCGCTGGAGATCACGCTCGGCAAGGAGCTGTCGTCGGTGACCGCCGTACTGCGCGGCGGTGCCGGGCCCGGTCCCGTGGTGCTGCTGCGCGGTGACATGGACGCGCTCCCGGTCACCGAGCGGACCGACGTGCCGTTCGCGTCCCAGCATCCCGGGATGATGCACGCCTGCGGCCACGACCTGCACGTTGCGGGCCTGGTCGGTGCCGCGAAGGTGCTGTCGGCGCTGCGGGACGAGCTACCGGGTGACGTGGTGTTCATGTTCCAGCCGGGCGAGGAGACGTCCGGCGGCGCACCGATCATGATCCGCGAGGGCGTGCTCGACGCGGCGGGCCGGCGCGCGGACGCGGCGTACGGGCTGCATGTCGGGTCGTCCTCGGAGCCGTTGGGGATGTGGAGCAGCCGGCCCGGCTCGTTCATGGCGGCGGCCGACCAGTTGCACGTCCGCGTGATCGGCTCGGGCACGCATGGCTCGACGCCGTACCGCGGCAAGGACCCGATCCCGGTGCTGTGTGAGATCGTGACCGCGTTGCAGACCATGGTCACGCGCCAGGTCGACGTGTTCGACCCGACCGTGATCACGGTCGGCCGGATCGCGGGCGGCACGAAGGAGAACATCATCCCGGACGACGCGTTCTTCGACGCGACCGTGCGGACGTTCTCCGAGGCGACGCGCGCCAAGGTCCAGGAGGCGTCGATCCGCCTGGTCGAGGGGCTCGCGGCGGCGCACGGCCTGCAGGTCGAGGCCGAGTACCAGATCGGCTACCCGGTGACGGTCAACAACGAGGCCGAGTTCGACTTCGCCCGCGAGACCATCGTGGACGTGTTCGGCGCCGACCGGTTCCGCGAGCGCCCCAATCCGCGCTGCGGCGCGGAGGACTTCTCCTACGTGCTGCAGGAGGTCCCCGGCGTGTACCTCAACCTGAGCGCCTGCGCCTCGGCCGATCCGGACGCGGCGCCCGACAACCACTCCCCGTTGGCCAACTTCGACGACTCGGTCCTGCCCGACGGGGCCGCCCTGCTCGCCGAGCTCGCTGTCCGGCGCCTCCACCGGGCCGGCTAGGGAGAATTCCCGATAGGCGGGCAGTCCGCGCTGCAGCAGACTGCCCGCATGCCCTTCGTCAACGTTCCCGACGGTTACCTGTACTTCGAGCAGCACGGTGACGGCCCGGACGTCGTCCTGCTGAACGGCGGCCTGGCCGACGTCCGCCTGTGGTCGTCGACGGTGGCCTGGCTCGCCGGGACCCACCGCGTCACCACCTGGGACTACCGCGACACCGGTCTGTCGTCACCGGCCGAGCGCGCGTACGACGAGATCGCCGACCTGGCCGCCGTGCTCGACGCGGCCGGGATCGAGCGTGCCGTGCTGATCGGGGTGTCCGACGGTGGGCGGCGCGCGCTCGGGTTCGCGCACCGGCATCCCGATCGGGTCGCGCAGCTGTGTGTCGTGGGCGGTTCGTTCGGCGAGTTCCCCGACCCGACACCGGCCGAGGCGGCGGCCCGGGTCGTGATGCGCGCCCACTTCGCCCGGCACGCCGAGGTCCTCGAGACCGGCGGTATCCCGGCTGCCGCCGAGCACGACGTCCGAGGCTGGTGCCCGGCCGTCCGCGGCGACGACCGGCGGCTGCTCGTCGGCCTCGAGATCGCGAACTCGCGCGTGATGACGATGCCGGTCCACCACGGCGTCGAACTCGATCCGCCCGTCAAACACCGCTTCACCGAACTGACCACGCCGATCTCGGTCCTGATCGGCGGCCGCGACTTCGACGGCACGCAGCTGTGGGGGCGGCGGCTGGCCGCGCAAGCACCGCACGCCGAACTGACCGTGCTGCCGGAGGCCGATCACATGCCGATGTTCTCGGCGTCCGACGGGTTCCGGGAGTTCGTCACCCGCGTACTGGCCTGATTCCGCAACGCCAGCGCGGTGAGTAGGACGCCGAGGACGGTGGTGGCCGCGGCGACGACGTAGATCGCGGGCAGGCCGGGGCCGGCGACAACACGGCCGCCCAGCCAGCCGGCGAAGGCCGCCGCGACCTGGTACGCCGAGGCGTTCACCGCGATCGCCAGCGTCGGGGCCGCGGCGGCCGTCGTCAGGACCCTGGCCTGCATGCCGGGGATCACGGAGAAGCCGACCGCGCCGAGCGCGAAGATCAGTACGCCGGTGAGTGTCGCGCTCGGGCTCAGCCGCAGGGCAAGGAGCAGGACGACGAGAAGGGCGAGCGCGCCGAGCTGAGACGGGAGCAGCGCGCGGTCCGCCAGGCGGCCGCCGACCAGGTTGCCGATCGTCGCGCCGACGCCGTACACCAGCAGCATCGGAGCGACGGCCGCGGCCGGGAACGACGCGGGACCTGTCAGGAGCGGCGCGAGGTAGGTGAACACCATCAGTACGCCGATGTTGGCGACGGCGGTGATGGTGATGGCGAGAAGCAGCTCGCGGCTCCGGAACACGGTGAACTCCCCCAGCGCACCGGTACGCACGCCGGGCCGGTCGCCGGGGTCGTCGGATACGAAGCGTGCGACGAGCAGCAGGCCGGCGGCGCAGCAGGCCGTGATCGCCGCGAACGTCGTACGCCAGCCGAAGGCCTCGCCGATCCAGGTGCCGAGCGGGGCGCCGAGGATCATCGCCAGGTTCATGCCGAAGGCAAGTTTCGCGACGGTCGACGCCTTCTTCTCCGGCGGCGCGGTGGTGGTGGCGATCACGATCGCGTTGGCGAAGAACGTCGAGGTGACCAGCGCCGTCACCACCCGGGCCGCGAACAGCACGCCGTACCCGGGGGCGATCGTGGACAGCAGGTTCCCGGTCACCGCGACCGCCAGCAGGGCGAGCACGAGAGGCTTACGCGGCCGGCCGGCGGTGATTGCCGTCAGCAACGGGCCGCCGACGATCATCCCCAGCGCGTACGCCGTGACGAGCAGGCCCGCCGCCGGTACCGAGACCCCGAGGTCCCCCGCCACGGCCGGCAGGATGCCCGCCACCACGAACTCCCCGGTCGTCACGCCGAACACACACACACCAGCAACGCCGTCAGCTTCATCGACTTCCTCACGGATATGTAGCGAATGATCCATGAGAACCGTAGATCGTCCTCACGGATATCCGCAACCTGTACCATGAGAGCCATGGAGTCACCGCTGCCGCCCGCACCCGGCGCCGACACTCATCTCGCGCTGGACTTCGCCAACACCGCGATCGCGCTCCCCGGCGGGCAGTACGTCGACCTGCTCGGCAGCCCGGCCTCGGTGAACGAGTGGCTCACAGCCCACAACCTCGCGCCCGACGACGCCGACGTACAGGAGATGTGCGCGACCCAGCTCCGCGCCCTCCGCGAGCACGTCCGCTCACTGTTCGCCGCGCGAGTCACCGGCGCACCGGCGCTTCCCGCGGCGCTGGATGCCGTGAACGACGCCCTCACCCGCGTCCCGACCGCCGAGCTCCTGCACTGGGACGACAAGACCGGGCCGTACCGAGCCGCGCCCTGTCCCACCAACGAGGTCCTCGAGCACGCCCTGGCCACCATCGCCGCCGGCGCCGCCGACCTCCTCACCGGCCCCGAGGCTGAAGCCCTCACCGCCTGCGACGCCACCCCGTGCAACCGCTACCTGATCCGCCACGGCCGCCGCCACTGGTGCTCCACCCGCTGCGGCGACCGAGTCCGAGCCGCCCGCGCCTACGCCCGCCGCACCGCGACCTAACCCAACGCCCTCTCCAGCCACGCCATGAAAGCCGCGTAGTCGGCCGAGATCGACATCGCGATCTCAATCCCGTCCTCCGCCAAACTCATCCGAGCGATCCCGTCAAGCGCCACCCGCTCCCGCACAAACCGCACCCCCGGCCACAACATCGCCGCCGCCAGCGTCAACGAGTCGTGTTGCATCGCCGGATACTTCGCCGTCCAGCGATCGAAGTGCTCGCGCAGCACCCGCTCCCACGGGCTCGCGTCCGGCGCGGCCCACCGCTGGTAGACCGGCGACTCCGTGGTGACCTCCATGGCCGGATGGAACGTCACGTCCGACATCACGAACCTCGCCGGTCCCCAACGCTCCAAGGTCGGCAGCAGGCCGATGGCCGCGGCCGGGTCGGCCCGGAAGTTGTGCTCGGCCCGGTCGGGGTGCCGATAGTTGATCGCCCCACCCATCTGCGTGACCGCCATCCGGGCCACCAGCTCGGGTTGCTCCCGCTGCAGGGTCGCCAGATTCGACAGCGGCCCGATGCCCACCCAGCGCAGCCGTCCTTCCGTCGCGGCACAGACCTCGCTCACCGCCGCGACGACGTCGGACTCCTGCTGCGGCACGTCCGCCGGACACATCCCGCCGACGACCCATCCCCTCCGGTTCCCCAGATCGGAACCCGCCACCACGCGGACGTCCGGCCGCCCCACCAGATCCAGCAGCCACCGCACGAACCGGGCCCGCTCACCGCCGTACTCGTCACTGGTCACCACCAGGGCCAGCTCAGGCACCAACCGCGCCGCCGCCACCAGGGCCACGGCATCGTCCGGATCCCCACCGGCATCCGTGTCGACGATCATCGGCGCCCTGGCGATCGCCGGCGCGCCGGGCGACGGTGGCGGGCCGCCAGCGATCAGGCCCAGATCGTCGGACTCGTCAAAGATCGCGGCCCATCCCGCGAGCGCCATCCACTCCGCCACGGGATCCTCTTCGCGGCCCTCGCCCATCGACACCTCCAGCTTTCCGCGTCGCGCTGAACACATTCTCGACGAACACCTGCTTGTCGCCGTCGCTCCCGCACTGCTCGTACGCGGCCCAGATCGCCTGCCTGTCACGTTCCGGCACCTGCGCCCGGTCCAACGTCCGCTGCAGCGCCTCCACCTGCCGGTTGTCAGCCCGGTACACGAACGAGTCGAGGAACTCCGCGAGCCGCGGATCAGTCGCCCGGCCCTCGACCCACGCCCGGATCTCGCCGCGGTACCGGACGGCTCCGTCCTCCAGCCCTCGCCGGTAGTTGCCTCCGGCATCACGCAGGGCCGCGACCTCCCGCGCCAGATCGGCGACCGCCCTCAGATTCATCACCTTCACGCCCTCCCGCACCCGAGGGTCACGCAGGCGGGCCGACAACCGCGCTCTGCTCAGGCCTTTCAATGGGTCCGGATCGTAGCGCTGGCCGGACTGCACGGGTCCCCGCGCGTCGATCCGCTCCGGACTCGACATCGGCCCGTTGAGCAGCTTCTCAACGCTGTGCAGAGCGAGCCGATGCGCGAACGTCTTCGACTCGTCGGCCGGCAGCGCCTCGAGGGCCTGTCCCGACCGCGTCTCCGCCGCGGGCAGGTGCACCTCGTACCCCTTCTTGCTTCCGGGGTGCGGGTCGTCCGTCGACTCGCCGTGGAACGCATACCGCCCGACGAACTCGGTCTCCGGGTAGACCGCCGCCAGCAGTTCCTGAGCGCTGCCCTTGAAGCTCGTGTCGACGAGTGCCACCCTGCTCCCCGGCTGCCCGACCGGCACCCGCTCGTCGCGCAGGTAGTCCGTCAGCAACTGATACCCGCCCACCGCGTTCGCCGGATCCGCCCGGGACGCCGTGCCGCGGAACCCGTGCACCTGCGGGAAAGTCAGGCCTTGGTGGCGCTCGAGGTCCTGGAGCGCGTTCTCGACCAGGAGGCGTGACAGGACGACGTTCGAGCCGTGCCGATGGAAGAACTGTCCGTCGAGCCGGCTCATCGCCAGCGCGAGATGGTGGCCGTCCCGGCCGAGCGCGACCACCCGATCGACCTTGCGCGCTGCGACATCCTCCCGGAGGTCGGCGAGCATGTCGTCGGCGACCCGGACCATCAGCGGGGCCGGAAACTCGTAGGTGACGAGGTAGGCGTCCCGCAGCGTCCTGACAGCCGCGGGGTCATCGATACTCAGTCGCGCCGCGACCCGGTGCGCGGTCCGGGTGCCGCGGTCATGGACGAAGTTCGTGGGCATGCGTCAAGTACCGCACAGAAGGCGATACCGGCGTGGAAGTTATCCACAGGCTGGGGTGGGCGGGGACGCTCGGTGGCGTCCCCGCCCAGCGGGGTCAGCGGGCCATTGGGCGGCCGGCCGGGGTGGCGGGGGCGGCCAGGGCTGCTGCCTCTTCGTCGATGTCGACTACCGCGCCGCTGAACTGGGCGTTGTAGAGGCGGGCGTAGGCGCCGTCGAGGGTGAGGAGTTCGTTGTGGTTGCCCTGTTCGACGATCGCGCCGTTCTCCATGACGAGGATCAGGTCCGCGTCGCGGATGGTGGACAGGCGGTGGGCGATCACGAAGCTGGTGCGGTCGGAGCGCAGGGCGGCCATGGCGCGTTGGACCAGGACCTCCGTGCGGGTGTCGACCGAGCTGGTCGCCTCGTCGAGGATCAGCAACTGCGGGTCGGCGAGGAACGCGCGGGCGATGGTGAGCAGCTGCTTCTCACCGGCGCTGACGTTGCTGCCTTCCTCGTCGATGACCGTGTCGTACCCGTCGGGCAGGCTGTGCACGAAGCGGTCGACGTACGTCGCCTTCGCCGCCGCCAGCATGTCCTCCTCGGTGGCGTCCAGGTTGCCGTAGAGGAGGTTGTCCCGGATCGTGCCGCCGAACAGCCAGGTGTCCTGCAGCACCATGCCGATCCGCGAGCGCAGGTCGTGCCGGGTGAGCTCGGTGATGTCGACACCGTCGAGCGTGATCCGGCCGCCGTTCAGCTCGTAGAAGCGCATGATCAGGTTGACCAGTGTGGTCTTGCCGGCGCCGGTCGGGCCGACGATCGCGACCGTCTGGCCTGGTTCGGCGACCAGGCTCAGGTCGGTGATCAGCGGCTTGTCCGGGTCGTACGAGAACGAGACGTGCTCGAACTCGACCCGCCCGCGTGCGTCGGTCACCTTCTCCGGGGTCGCGTCGTCCGGCACCTGCTCCTCGGCGTCCAGCACCTCGAAGACCCGCTCGGCCGACGCCACGCCGGACTGCAGCAGGTTCGCCATCGAGGCCACCTGGGTCAGCGGCTGGGTGAACTGCCGCGAGTACTGGATGAACGCCTGCACGTCGCCGAGCGACATCGTGCCAGAGGCGACCCGCAGACCGCCGACGACCGCGATCACGACATAGTTCACGTTCCCGATGAACATCATCAGCGGCATGATCAGACCCGAGATGAACTGCGCCCCGAACGCGGCCTTGTACAGCTCCTCGTTCTTCTCCGCGAAGCTCGCCTCGATCTCCTTCTGCCGGCCGAAGACCTTCACCAGCTCGTGGCCGGTGAACGCCTCCTCGATCTGGCCGTTCAGCGCGCCGGTGTGCCGCCACTGCGCGACGAACCGGACCTGCGACCGCTTGGCGATCGCCGCCGTCAGCACCATCGAGATCGGGATCGTGACGAGCGCGATCAGCGCCAGCAGCGGTGAGATCACGAACATCATCGTGATCACGCCGACCACCGTCAGCAGCGAGGTGAGCAGCTGGCTCAGGGTCTGCTGCAGGCTGGTCGAGATGTTGTCGATGTCGTTCGTCACCCGGCTGAGCAGCTCACCGCGCGGCGCGCCGTCGAAGTAGCTCAGCGGCAGCTTGTTCAGCTTCTCCTCGACCTCGGAGCGCAGGTCGAGGATGGTCCGCTGGACGACGCCGTTCAGGATGTACCCCTGCGCCCAGGACAGGAAGAACGCACCGGCGTACAGCGCCAGGACCAGCAGCAGGACGTTGCGCAGGGCATCGAAGTCGATACCGGCGCCGGGGATCAGGTCGATCCCCTGCAGCAGGTCCGCGAGCCGGCCGTTGCCGGACGCCCGGGTCTGCTCGATGACCTGCTCCTTGGTCATGCCGCTCGGCAGCCGCTTGCCGATCGCGCCGGCGAAGATGATGTCGGTCGCGCGGCCGAGGATCTTCGGGCCGAGCACCGACAGGCCGACGCTGAAGACCGCCAGCAGGACAACCCCGGACACCTGCATCCGATGCGGCCGCAGCCGCTTGAGCAGCCGCTTCGCCGAGGGCAGGAAGTCGAGCGACTTGTCCCCCGGAATGCCGCCGGGAGGACCGAACGCCCGCCCGGTCGTGGGCCGCTCGGTCGCCTTGACCGTCTTCGCGGCCCCCGGCGCCTGCCCGTTCGGCGACGGCTTCTGGTTGTCGCTCATGCCGCCTCCTCCGCGGAACGCTGGGACTCGACG
Organism: Kribbella sp. NPDC003557; assembly: GCF_040610805.1. Classification (NCBI taxonomy): domain Bacteria; kingdom Bacillati; phylum Actinomycetota; class Actinomycetes; order Propionibacteriales; family Kribbellaceae; genus Kribbella; species Kribbella sp. NPDC003557. The sequence continues at coordinate 226,180 of NZ_JBEXMY010000006.1, read as the reverse complement.
ATCTCGACGTACGTCGGACACGTGTCGAGCAATTCCTGATGGGTGCCGTTGCCGACGATCGCGCCGTCCTCGATCACCACGATCTGGTCGGCGTCGATGATCGTCGAGACCCGCTGGGCGACGACGACCACGCAGGCCTCCCGGGTGACCGGCCGCAGCGCCGCTCGCAGCCGGGCGTCCGTCGCCAGGTCGAGCGCCGAGAACGAGTCGTCGAACAGGAAGATCTCGGGCTTGCGGACCAGCGCCCGCGCGATCGCGAGCCGCTGTCGCTGACCGCCGGACACGTTCGTGCCGCCCTGGGCGATCGGTGCGTCCAGCCCCTCCGGCATCGCCTCGACGAAGTCCTTGCCCTGGGCAATCTCCAGCGCGTGCCAGAGCTCCTCGTCGGTCGCGTCCGGGTTGCCGTACCGCAGGTTGCTGGCCACCGTCCCGGAGAACAGGTACGGCCGCTGCGGCACCAGGCCGATCCGCTCCCACAGCGCCTCGGGCTCGATCTCCCGGACGTCGATGCCGTCCACTAGCACCCGCCCCTCGGTCGCGTCGAACAACCGCGGCACCAGTGACAGCAGCGTCGTCTTGCCGGCGCCGGTGCTGCCGATGATCGCGGTCGTCTGCCCCGGCGAGGCGACGAAGCTGATATCGCGCAGGACCGGCTCGGCGGCCCCCGGGTACTGGAACGAGGCCCGCTCGAACACCAGTTGGCCGCGACCGGTGAAGCTGGTGATCGGCGTGACCGGCGGCCGCACCGACGAGTCGGTGTCCAGCACCTCGGAGATCCGGTCCGCGCAGACCGACGCCCGCGGCACCATGATCATCACGAACACGCCCATCATCACCGAGAACAGGATCTGGATCAGGTAGCTCAGGAACGCGGTCAGCGCACCGACCTGCATGGTCCCGTTCTCGACCCGGGAGGCGCCGAACCACAGCACCGCGATGCTGGACAGGTTCAGGATCAGCATCACGGTCGGGAACACCAGCGCCATCAGCCGGCCGGCCCGGATCGCGGTGTCGGTGAGGTTCTGGTTCGCCTCGCCGAACCGCTCCACCTCGTGCGGCTCGCGGACGAACGCCCGGACCACCCGGATGCCGGTGATCTGCTCGCGCAGCACCCGGTTCACGCCGTCGATGTTCTTCTGCATCTTCCGGAACTGCGGCACCATCCGGCTCGCGATGAAGCCGATCGTGACCGCGAGCAGCGGGACCGCGACGGCGACCAGCCAGGACAGCCCGATGTCCTCGCGGACCGCCATGATCACGCCGCCGACCATCGTGATCGGGGCCGCGACCAGCATCGTGCAGGTGGTGACGACCAGCATCTGGATCTGCTGGACGTCGTTGGTGCTGCGCGAGATCAGCGTCGGCGCGCCGAACTGGTTGACCTCGCGCGCGGAGAACTCCCCGACCCGGTGGAACACCGCGGCGCGGACGTCGCGCCCGAACAGGGCGGCCGTCTTGGCGCCGAAGTACACCGCGGTGATCGTGCAGACGATCTGCAGCAGGCTGACCGCGAGCATCCAGCCGCCGGTGCTCATGATGTAGCTGGTGTCACCCTTGGCCACGCCGTTGTCGATGATGTCGGCGTTCAGGCTGGGAAGGTAGAGGGAGGCGATCGTCCCGATCAGTTGCAGGACGACCACCAGGGACAGGTTTCCTGCGTACGGACGCAAGTGCGTACGCAAGACGCGAAGTAACATCAATCATCCCCAGAGTCGTGATGGCGGGCACCGTCGAGCGCGAAGTCGGCGATGTCCTCGGAGGCCGGTGGCTGACCGGTGCGGTGCAAGCTGTCGCGCTTGCGCAGACCGTCGAAGGCGAAGTCGACGATCTCCTCGGCGGTCAGCACGTGGCCGCCGGAAATCAGTGGGTGGGTGGCCGAGAAGGTCAGCAGGTTGATCCGCCGGACCACCTCCTCGGCCGGGAGCCGGAGCTGGTCCTCGTCGGGCCGGATCAGCTCGGCGAACGCCGCGTTGGCCAGGTCGGACTGCCGCTGCTGGCGCGCCTTGTCCAGAGCGGTCGCCTTCCGGAAGTCCGGCGGGCGCTGGATCCGCAGGGCGAACAGCAGCTTGAACACCTTGCCGAGCCGCCGCTGACCGATCTCGACCGCCGCGACCGTGCGCTCCCGCAACGGCAGTGAACGGTCGATCCCCGTCAGCGCCTTGACCAGGTCCGAGGTGTCGAACACGGTCGCCATCGCCGCCTCGATCAACGCGTCCTTGCTGCCGAACGCGCGGAAGATCGTCCCCTCGGCGATCCCGGCCGCCTCGGCGATCTGCTTCGTACTGACCTCGGGCCCGAACTCCTCGAGCAACGGCAGCGCGGCCTCGACGATGGCGGCGCGCCGCTCCTCAGGGGGCAGCGGGGTGGCTCGTGGACTCACGAGGTCCACGGTAACTGAGTGAGTACTCACTCACAAATACATTTACCCTTGTGGCGCAGACCGGTTCGTGATCAGCGCGGAGATGCCGTCGAGCAGTCGCTCCAGACCGTACTCGAACGCGTGTTCGGAGTCGTACGGGGCGTCGAACTCATTCCCGACGGCGGTGCCGACGCGCGCCGAGACCGGGAACTTCTCCAGGTCGCCGATCTGGTCCAGGTGCGGGACGTGGGCCAGCCACCACTCCTTGTCCGTCATCCCGGACCGCTGGATCACCTGGCGCGCCTCCACCGCCGTCCGGACGGCGCCGTGCACGTACCCGTTGACGAGCGCGACGGTCGCGTCCATCTCGAGGTCGGTGAGCCCGATCCCCTCGACCGCGGTCAGCTCCCACTCGTACTTCGCCATCACGTTCGGGCCGAGCGGCGGGCGGCTGATCGCGACCTGGAGCAGCCACGGGTGCCGCAGGTACAGCTCGCGGTTCTCCCGGGCGACCTCGTCGAGGGCTGCTCGCCAGTCCCCCGGTACGACGCGCCGCGGCAGCTCGCCGTACACGGTGTCGAGCATGACGTCGAGCAGCTCACCTTTGCCCGGGAAGTAGCGGTACAGCGTCATCGCGCCGACGCCGAGTTCGTCGGCGACGCGGCGCATCGACATCGCGGCCAGCCCCTCGGCGTCCGCGACCCGCACCGCGGCCGTGACGATCCCGTCAACGGTCAGCGCCGGCTTCGGCCCACGCGTCGGCAGCGGCCGCCGGCGCCAGAGCAGCTCGAGACTCTTCGCCGGGTCCCCACTGCCGCTGTACTCCGAATTCATGTGCACGATTCTTCCTCAGGGACTACTCTTCGTACAGCGTACGCAGTTGACCTCAAGTTTTGTCGAGGTTCTAGCGTCGGATTTTGTCGGTGGCCTGCGGAATCATCGACGTCCCCGACCGACCGAATCACCGGAGTCCAGCCGTGAGTATGGAAATGACCGCGTGGAACTCGCTCTACCACGCGATGCACGCCCAGGACGAGAAGCGGCCCTTCTCGCGCGCCACCCTTCGCCGGATCCTCGCCTTCGCCCGGCCCCACCGGCGGTACCTGATCGCCTTCCTCGTGCTCAGCATCGGCGCGGCCGTGCTGGCGGTCGCCACGCCGGTGCTGGCCGGGCGTGTGGTCGACGCGATCGTCGGCGGCAAAGCGGTCAGTGTCGTTGTGCAACTGTCCCTGCTGATCGCCGCGATCGCGGTCGCGGAGGCCGGGTTGAGCATGCTGACCCGCTGGCTGTCCGCGAGCATCGGCGAGGGCCTGATCCTGGACCTGCGGACCGCCGTGTTCGACCACATCCAGCGGATGCCGATCGCGTTCTTCACCCGGACCCGCACCGGCGCGCTGGTCTCCCGGCTGAACAACGACGTCATCGGGGCGCAGCGCGCGTTCAGCGACACCCTGTCCGGTGTCGTCAGCAACCTGGTGATGCTCGTGCTGACCCTCGTGGTGATGCTCGGGGTGTCGTGGCAGATCACGCTGCTCGCGCTGATCCTGCTCCCGGTGTTCGTGATCCCCGCGCGGCGGATCGGGACCAGGCTGGCCGGCCTGCAGCGGGAGGCGGCCAACTACAACGCCACGATGAGCACGCAGATGACCGAGCGGTTCTCGGCTCCGGGCGCGACGCTGGTCAAGCTGTTCGGGCGGCCGACGCGTGAGTCCCACGAGTTCGCCATCCGGGCGCGGCGGGTGCGCGACATCGGCGTGCGGACGGCCATGGTGCAGTGGATCTTCGTCACCTCACTCACGCTGGTGTCCGCGCTCGCGCTGGCAGTTGTCTACGGACTCGGCGGGTTCTACGCGCTCCGCGACCAGCTGGACGCCGGCGCGGTGGTCTCGATGGCGTTGCTGCTGACCCGTCTGTACTCGCCGCTGACCGCGCTCGCGAGTGCGCGGCTCGAGGTGATGACCGCGCTGGTGAGCTTCGAGCGGGTCTTCGAGGTGCTGGACCTGGAGCCGCTGATCAAGGACAAGCCGGACGCGGGCCAGGTGCCCGAGGGGCCGGTGGCGGTCGAGTTCGCGGACGTCAGCTTCGCGTATCCGTCGGCGGACAAGGTGTCGCTGGCCTCGCTCGAGGAGGTCGCGAAGCTGGACACCCGCGGTGGGGTCGAGGTGCTGCACGACGTCTCGTTCCGCGCCGAGCCCGGCCAGATGGTCGCGCTCGTGGGTTCGTCGGGTGCCGGGAAGTCCACGATCGCGCAGCTGATCCCGCGGTTGTACGACGTGGACTCGGGCGCGGTGAAGCTCGCCGGGGTCGACGTCCGCGACGTGTCCGCGGAGTCGTTGCGGGCCACGCTCGGCATGGTCACGCAGGACGGGCACCTGTTCCACGACTCGATCCGGGAGAACCTGCTGCTCGCGCGTCCCGAGGCGAGCGAGGGCGACCTGTGGGACGCGCTGGAGCGGGCGCGGCTGGGTGAGTTGATCCGCTCGCTGCCGGATCAGCTGGACACGGTGGTCGGCGAGCGTGGATACCGGTTGTCCGGTGGTGAGCGGCAGCGGCTGACCATCGCCCGGTTGCTGCTCGCGCAGCCGCGGGTGGTGATCCTCGACGAGGCGACCGCCGCGCTCGACTCGACGAACGAGGCCGCGGTGCAGGCGGCGCTGACCGAGGCCCTCGCCGGCCGTACGGCGGTCGTCATCGCGCACCGGCTGTCGACGATCCGGGCCGCCGACCAGATCCTCGTGATCGAGTCCGGCCGCATCGTCGAGCGCGGCCGGCATGCGGAACTCCTCGCGGCCGGTGGGCGTTACGAAGAGCTGTACCGCACCCAGTTCGAGCAACCGGGTGCGGAGGGGGCCGAAGCGGTTCCGGTCTGAGCTTCTTTGGTCGTCGGCTATTACGAGCGTGCAGGAGGTCGTCGGTTTGGTGGACACGGGGCAGCAGCTGGCCGGATACGCGGTGGTCTTCCGGCCGGCCGATCCACCACGCACCAGCCGAGTAGCCTTCTGGGACCCCACGGGCGCCCCGCTCCCCCTCGGCGTCGGCGATCAAGTCGACCTCCAGCTGGCGATCGGCGGAGAGGCCGACGGACAGGCTGACGCCGGGGGGCGGTTGCGAGCCGTTCGGGCGGTCGAGCTGCCGGTTGCGGCGGCGGTTCCGGTGCTCGGGCGGATGCGGCGGGCGGTCGGGGCGCATCCGTCGGCGGCGTTCTGGGGTGGGGCGTCGCTGGTCGGGTTGCAGCTGGTTGCCCGGGGCAAGTTGCTGCCCGGCGTGACGCCGGGCGGCCACGACGCCTGGCGGGTCGGGCCGCTCGAGCCCGACGACGTCACCCGCTTGCTCACCCTCGCCGAGGCGATGCCTCCGTCGGCCCGCGCACTCCCCCTTGCCGAGGCACTGCCGCCATCGGCCCGCGCACTTCCCCTCGCCGACTCGCCCGACCAGGTGCGGTTGCCCGTGGCCGAGGACTTGTTGCGCGAGTTCCTGGACGCGGTGGCCGACGGCATGCCCAGGTCGCCCGCGGCCGCGAAGGCCCACCGGACAGACCTGTTCACCGCGACCGCGCCTCAGCGGGCGGACCGCTTGCGGACCTGGGCCGACGAGGTGTCGGCCGGTCTGGACACCGGCGTGCGGATCTCGCTCCGCATCGAGCTCGCCGACTCGCTCGCGTTCAGCGCCGTCGTCCAGCTGCACAGCTTGAAGGACCCGACCCTGGTCGGAGACGCGGACGACGTCTGGTCCGACGACGTCCCCGGCTTCGGCCCGCGAGCACGCATCGACGCAACCCTCGCGATCCGCCGCGCCGCCCGCGTCTGGCAGCCCCTCTCCCGCCTGCTCGACGCCCCAGTACCGGACCGCATGGATCTCGCGGACGAAGAGGTCGCCGACCTGCTGGCCGGATCGGCCCAGCGACTCACGGCCGCAGGCATCGACCTGCACTGGCCGCGCAGCCTCGGACGCGAGCTCACCGCACGAGCCGCGATCACCTCGGCCGACGGTCCACCGAGCGACCTCCCTGGCTTCTTCCAGGGAGACAAGACGCTCGACTTCAGCTGGCAGGTGGCGCTCGGCGACGACCCGCTGACCGAGGCCGAGCTCGACCGGCTCGCAGAAGCCACCCGGCCGGTCGTCCGGCTCCGCGACCAGTGGATGCTGATCGACCCCGAGCTGGCCCGCAAGGCCCGCGAACGCGTCCTCAAACCCGTCACCGCGATCGACGCGCTCGGCGTCGCCCTGACCGGCACGACCGAGATCGACGGCCGGCAGGTCACCGTCACACCCGCCCAGTGGCTCGACGACCTGCGCGCCCGGATCGCCGACCCCGACCGCGCCGACGACCCGCTCGAAGCCCCACCCGGTCTGCAGGCCACCCTCCGCGACTACCAGCTGCGCGGTCTGCGCTGGCTGACCCGGATGACGTCCCTCGGCCTCGGCGGCTGCCTGGCCGACGACATGGGTCTCGGCAAGACGATCACGCTCATCTCGCTCCACCTCCACCGCCAGCAGTCCGGGGACACCGCGGGTCCGACACTCGTCGTCTGCCCGGCGTCACTGCTCGGCAACTGGGAGCGCGAGGTCCAGCGGTTCGCCCCCGGCACCCCGGTGCGGCGCTTCCACGGCACGTCCCGTTCGCTCGACGACGCGCGGGAAGGATTCGTGCTGACGACGTACGGGACGCTGCGGCGCGACGCCGCACGGCTGGGTGAGCATCCGTGGGCGCTCGTGGTCGCCGATGAAGCCCAGCACGTGAAGAACCATTCGTCCGGGACGGCGAAGGCGCTGCGGACCGTGCCGGCCAAGGCGCGGGTGGCGCTGACCGGCACGCCGGTGGAGAACAACCTCTCCGAGTTGTGGGCGATCCTCGACTGGACGACGCCGGGGCTGCTCGGCCGGCTCGGCACGTTCCGCAGTCAGTGGGCGACGCCGATCGAGGCCGACAAGGACGAGGAGGTCGCGGCGCGGCTCGCGAAGCTCGTCAAGCCGTTCCTGCTCCGCCGGCGCAAGTCCGATCCGGGCATCGCCCCGGAGTTGCCGCCGAAGACCGAGACGGACCAGCCGGTCTCACTCACCCGCGAGCAGGTCGTGTTGTACGAGGCAACGGTCCGGGAGTTGATGGCGGAGGTCCAGGCCAGCGACCGGATGGCCCGCCGCGGCCTGATCGTGAAGCTGCTGACCGGGCTGAAGCAGATCTGCAACCACCCCGCGCAGTACCTGAAGGAGCCCGGCGACGCGCGGCTGACCGGCCGCTCGGGCAAGCTCGAGCTGCTCGACGAGCTGCTCGAGACGATCGTCTCGGAGGACGGCGCCGTGCTCGTCTTCACGCAGTACGTCGCGATGGCCCGTCTCCTCGAACGGCACCTCGCCGCGCGCGGCATCCCCACCCAGCTGCTGCACGGCGGGACACCGGTCGCGCAGCGCGAGGACATGGTCGACCGGTTCCAGGCCGGCGAGGTGCGGGTCTTCCTGCTGTCGCTGAAGGCGGCCGGGACCGGCCTCAACCTGACCCGCGCGGATCACGTCGTGCACTACGACCGCTGGTGGAATCCCGCCGTCGAGGACCAGGCGACCGACCGGGCCTACCGGATCGGCCAGACGAGGCCGGTGCAGGTCCACCGATTGATTGCCGAAGGCACCATCGAGGACCGGATCGCCGGCATGCTCGCCGCCAAACGCGAGCTGGCCGACGCCGTGCTGTCCGGCGGTGAGGCGGCGCTGACCGAGCTGTCCGATGCCGAGCTGGCCGATCTCGTCGAGCTGCGCGGAGGTGCCCGATGAGTGCGGCGCGAGGATTCCCGGCGTTCAGCGCGCAACGCCGCAGCACCCGGGGCAGGTCGTGGTGGGCGCAGGCCTGGGTGCAGGCGATGGAGGACACGTCGCTGGACGCTGGCCAGCTCCGCAAAGGCAGGCTGTACGCGAACTCCGGCCAGGTCGGCACGATCACCGTCAGCCCCGGGCGGATCGCAGCCACTGTCTACGCGCCCGAGGACACCTACGAGTCCGTCGTCCACGTCGACGAGCTGACCGACGACGACTGGCGCCGCTTCCGTGAGCAGCTCGCCGCGCGCGCCGGGCACATCGCGGCGTTGCTCGACGGCGAGATGCCGCACAAGCTGGTGGAGGCCGCCTCCGACGCCGGCGTCACGCTGCTGCCCGGCATCGGCGACCTCGACCCGAGCTGCCCGTGCGATGCCTGGGAGCTTCCCTGCCAGCACGCGGCGGCCCTCTGCTACCAGGTGGCGTGGCTGCTCGACGCCGACCCGTTCGTCCTGCTCCTACTCCGCGGTCGCACCCGCGAATCGCTCCTCGACGAACTGCAGTCCGCGTCCAGCCAGTCCTCGTCAGCCGAGTCCTCCGAGTCGTCGTCTGCCCGGCCCGAGGCGGCCGGCGTGTCGGTCGCCGAGGTGCTGGACCACACGCCCGGCGAGCTGCCCGAGCCACCCGGTCTCCCGGCCAAGGTGAGCCTCGACGACCTGGCCGTCGCCGGGATCGAGCCACCCGACGGTGTCGGCCCGCAGGTCCTTCAGCTGCTGGTCCTCGACGCCGCCCGCCGGGCTCGGTCGATCCTGAACGCACTCCTGCACGGCACCGCGGAGCCGCAACCGCTCGACGAGTGGCAGGACACCGTGCGGCTCGCGACCGACTTCCCGGAGCTCGTCCCGGCGCTGACCGAGTCCTCCGGCCGAGATGTTGCCCCGGGCATCCAAGCCTGGCGGTACGGCGGTGCCTCCGGTCTCGACGTCCTCGAGCACACCTGGATCCCTGATCCGGCCGAGCTCAACCGGGCGCGGACGGAGCTGCTCGCCGCGGACGACGACCTGACCATCAGCGCCTCGGCGAACCAGTTGACGCTCGGCGCCGACGTCCAGCTCAGGCTGGACCGCAACGGTCGCTGGCACCCGTACCGGCTGGTCGACGGCAGTTGGGTCCCGGCCGGCCCGCCGTCCAAGGACCCGCTGGTCGTCGAGTGGTAGCTCGTCAGGACTGGGTGACCGGACGCATGGCGAGCCCCTCGGTGCCCGCCCAGTAGGTGACGCGCTGGCCGTCGTCGGCCTCGAAGGACGAGACGGGCATCTTCACCTTGACCGGTGCCTCCGGCTCGGTCTCACCGCCGGGGCTGCCGAGGCCGACGGTCATCGACCTCACGGAGTAGGTGTCCATCTTGCCGCCGGTGGTGAGCACACCGGCGTACGCCTTCTCGCCCGGAGCGAGCGTGACCGCCTCGTCGGCACCCATCGATTCCTTCACCGGGGCGGGACGTTTGGCGGCACCGAGGGTGACCTCCGGGTAGTTCGCCACGTCGCACTTCTTGGCGCTCGAGTTGGTTGCCACGAGCATCAGATGGCGAACGTCCTCACCCTGCGCGTCGTAGTTCGTGACGGTGAAGGTCAGGTCCGCCATGGTGCACAGCTCGACGCTGCCGTCGTCGGTGGGCGTCGCCTTGGCCGGCTTCGCCGGGGTCGACGGCTTCGCCGAGCTCGACGAAACCGGTTCAGTCGTCGAAGCCGGTGGGGTCGCCGAGGTCGTCGAGGTGGTCGCGCTTGCCGAGGTCGTGGCGCTCTGCTGGTCCGACGGCTTGCTCCCGTCCGCCGTGTTACCCGACCCGCACGCGGCGGTGGTCAGGAGCGCGGCGACAGCGCCGGCCCCCAGTGCGTATCTTCTCCAACTGCCGGGACCCTGACCGTTCCCCCAGCCAACGATGTTCATTGAGGTTCCCCTGTTCGTCCGTGCGTGTTAATTCGAATGATGGACGCCTCACGCTGCGTTAAAGTTGGTCACGACTTCGGAGAGGGAGGTGAGTTGATGACCGCGCGAGACCGCGCTGCGGCACGTCCGGCAGCGCCATCGGTCATCCAACTCATCCGCTGAACCCTCCGAAAGGGACCACGTTGTCCATCACTTGGAACACCCGTGTCGAGACCTCGTCCGACATCGAGCCGCTCCGCGAACTGACCCGCGACGCCTTCGGCCGGCAGTACGAGGTCGACTTCCTCGACGCCCTCCGCGCCGACCCCGTCGCCTGGATCCCGGGTCTCTCGTTCGTCGCGACAACACCTGACGACACACCGATCGCCTACGCGCTCCTCACCCGCTGTCACATCGACGACGTACCCGTCCTGTCGCTCGGACCGGTCGCTGTGCTCCCGGCGTACCAGCGTCAAGGGGCCGGCGGAGCGGCGGTGCGGGCCGCGCTGGCGACGGCGCGTGACCGCGATGAGCCTGTGGCGGTCGTCCTCGGCCACGCTGAGTACTACCCGCGGTTCGGCTTCCGGCAGGCGACCGGGTTCGGCATCCATCACCCGCAGTACGACGGCCCCAACCTGATGGCGCTTGCGCTCGGCAACCACGCCGTACCGGCCGGGACGCTCACCTATCCGGTCACCGGCTGACCCGTCGCGCGCGGCGGTCGTAAAAGGTTCAGTCAAACTCGCCGAATCACTTGCGCACCCCGGTTGTATACATGAAACAGTCGACAGTACCCCGCCTACTAGGAGCACGTGATGACTCGTCGACTGTCACTGAACCGTTTCATCCCGAGCGCCCGCCGCCGCAGCGTCGCTGGGGCCGGCGCGGCGTTCGTCGCGCTGGCCCTCGTCGGAACCGCCTGCTCGCCGGTGGAGCCGGCCGGCGACGGCGACCAGTCCGGCGGCGGCCAGTCGAGCGCCGCCGGACAGGACGTGTTCGGTGACGCGGCCGACCCGGCGCAGGTGAAGCAGGGCGGAACGCTGACGGTCGCGCTGTCGGCCGACCCGGACAAGCTCGACCCGACGCTGTCGCGCAGTCTGTACTCGCGCTACGTCTTCCACACGATGTGCGAGAAGCTGTACGACCTCGGGCCGGACGCGAAGGTGGTGCCGCAGCTCGCGACCGCGTTGCCGACCATCTCCTCCGACGGGCTCAGCCTGACGATCCCGCTCAAGGAAGGCGTGAAGTTCGCCGACGGCGGCGCCTTCGATGCGAACGCCGTGAAGATCTCGCTGAACCGGGACCTCACGCTGGCCGGCTCGGCCCGCAAGAGCGAGCTCGGCCCGATCACGTCGATCGAGACCCCGGACGCCAAGACCGTGGTCATCAAGCTGTCGAAGCCGTTCGCCCCGCTCACCGCGGCGCTCGCCGACCGGGCCGGCATGGTGCTCAGCCCCGCTGCCGTCGCGAAGCTCGGTGCCAACTTCTCGAACGCGCCGGTGTGCGTGGGTCCGTTCAAGTTCGCCAGCCGGGTCGCGCAGAACTCGATCAAGGTCGTCAAGGACCCGCAGTACTACAACGCCGCCAAGGTGCACCTGGACGCGATCGAGTACCGGATCATCACCGACTCCAGCATCCGCTCGGCGAACCTGAAGTCCGGCGACGCACAGGTCGCGGACTCCCTCTCGTCGCAGGACGCGCCGACCCTGCAGAAGGACTCCAGCGTCAGCGTGCTGCAGTCGCAGTCACTCGGGTACCAGGGCCTGACGATCAACATCGGGAACGCCAACGGCATCGGCAACCCGCTCAAGCCGCTGGACACCCCGATCGCCAAGGATCCGAAGGTCAGGCAGGCGCTGGCCCTCTCGATCGACCGCGACGCGCTGGTGAAGTCGATCTTCAACGGGCTCAACACGGTCGCCTGCTCGCCGGTGTCACCGAAGAGCGAGTTCACCTCCGACGCGGCGCAGGTGTGCCCGCCGCACGATCCCGCGAAGGCCAAGCAGTTGCTCGCCGACGCCGGCGTGAGCACGCCGTACAAGGTCGAGATGATCACCTCCAACAACCCCGACAGCCTGCGGCTCGCGCAGGCGCTGCAGGGCATGGTGAAGGACGGCGGCTTCGACCTGGTCATCAAGCCCGTCGAGTACGCGGCGCTGCTGGACCAGCAGGATCGCGGTGACTTCGAGCTGCTGCAGCTCGGCTGGTCGGGCCGTGTCGACCCGGACGCGAACATCTACAACTTCGTCGGCACCACCGGCAGCCAGAACGTCTCCGGCTACAGCAACCCCGACGTCGACAAGCTCCTCACCGACGCCCGCCAGGCCACCGACCAGGCGCAGCGCGTCAAGCTGTACGGCGACGTGGTCAGCAAGCTGCAGCAGGACGACCCGATCATCTACATGTACCGCCAGCGCAACCTGACCGGCGTCTCGAAGAAGCTGCTCGGCATCCAGGTCTATCCCGACGGCGTGATCCGCACCGCCTTCGCAGGATTCGCGAAGTGAGGCGGTACCTGCTCAATCGGCTGTGGCAGTCCGCGGTGACGCTCGTGCTTGCGACGATCGTGGTGTTCGCCGGGGTGCGGGCGTTGCCCGGGGACCCGGCGCTGGCGCTGGCCGGGGAGGACCGCGATCCGGAGTCGTTGCGGGCGATCCGGCAGCAGTACGGGCTGGACCAGTCGTGGATCGTGCAGTTCTGGCAGTTCGTCAGCCACGCGGCGCGCGGTGACCTGGGGCAATCGATCCGGACCGGTGCCCCGGTGCGGTCGATGATCGTCAGCGCGTTGCCGGTGACGATCGAGCTGTCGGTGCTGGCGATCCTGATCGCCAGCGTGATCGGCGTCGGCGCCGGCGTGGTGGCCGCCGTACGGCGCGGGCGCCCGGCGGAGTGGGCCGCGAACGCGCTAGCACTGCTAGGACTGTCGGTGCCGCACTTCTGGCTCGGGCTGATGGCGATCCTGTACCTGTCCGTTGCCCTCGGCCTCTTCCCCGCGTCGGGTTTCGTGCCGTTCTTCAGCGACCCGGTGGCCAACCTCCACCACCTGATCCTCCCGGCGGTGATCCTCGGCACCGGACTGGCCGCGGTGATCATGCGCCAGACGCGATCATCGATGCTCGACGCCCTGTCCGCCGACTACATCCGGACGGCCGAAGCCAAAGGCCTCTCCCCCAAGGCGGTCGTCGGAAAACATGCCCTGCGCAACAGCCTGATCGTGGTCGTCACGATCGTCGGCCTCCAACTCGGCGCGCTCATCTCCGGAGCGGTCGTCACCGAACGGATCTTCGCCCTGCCCGGATTCGGCAAGCTCACCGTCGACGCGGTCTTCCAGCGCGACTACCCCGTCATCCAGGCGGTCGTGCTGGTGACCGCCACGGCGTACATCGTGATCAACCTGCTGGTCGACCTGCTGTACTCCGTGATCGATCCGCGGATCCGCGTGCGAGGTGAGGCGTGATGGCCGTCGCCGACATGGCGGATGCCGTGACCACGGCTCCGCTCCGCAGCAACCGCCGCCGGGTGGTGCGCCGCATCCTGCACAACCCACTCGCGCTGACCGGGCTAGCAGTGCTGGCGCTCGCGGTGTTCCTGGCCGTGTTCGCGAACTGGCTCGCGCCGCACGAACCGACCCAGAACCATCTCGACCGCGCGTTCGCCCCGCCCGGCACCGTCGGCTACCTGCTCGGCACCGACGATCTCGGCCGCGACGTGCTCTCCCGGATCATGTTCGGGCTGCGCGCGTCGTTGCATGTCGGTGTGCTCGCGGTCGCGTTCTCCCTGGTGGTCGGCGTGCCGCTGGGGCTGATCGCCGGGTACTTCCGGACGATCGACGCCCTGATCTCCCGGCTCACCGACCTGGTGCTGGCGTTCCCGTTCCTGATCCTCGCCGTCGGGCTCGCCGCGATCCGCGGCGCGAGCCTCGGCAACGCGGCGATCGCGATCGGTATCGCCCAGATCCCCGGCATGATCCGGATCGTCCGGTCCGAGACACTGCGGCTCAAATCGCTCGACTTCGTCGCCGCGGCGATCGTCGAGGGCGCCGGTGACGCCTGGGTGCTGGGCCGGCACATCCTCCCGAACGCAGGTTCGGCGATCATCGTCCAGGCCACCGTCGGCATCCCGGCGGCGATCCTCGGCGAGGCCGTGCTGTCGTTCCTCGGCCTCGGGATCCAGCCGCCCGCCCCGAGCCTCGGCACGATGCTCGCCGACGCGCAGCAGTTCGCGTCCCGGGCGCCGTGGGCCGCAGTGATGCCCGGTGTCGCGATCATGCTGCTCACGCTGGCGTTCAACATCGTCGGCGACAGCCTCCGCGACGCCCTCGACCCGAAGGCGAGCCGCCGATGAGACCTGTACTGGCAGTCAAGGACCTGACCGTCACGTTCCGGACCGAGGACGGGCCGTTGTCGGCGGTCGACCGGGTCGGGTTCGAGGTCGGGGACGGCGAGGTGCTCGCGGTGGTCGGCGAATCCGGCTGCGGCAAGAGCGTCACGGCGATGAGCATCGCCGGTCTGCTCCCCCGTACCGCGACCGTCCACGGCTCGGTCGAACTCGACGGCACCGAACTGATCGGCGCCGACAAGCGCACACTGCGGTCGATCCGCGGTCGCGAGGTCGCGTACATCTTCCAGGAGCCGATGACCTCGCTGAACCCGGTCTTCACCGTCGGCCACCAGATCAGCGAGGTACTGCGCACGCATGTCGGCCTCGGCCGTCAGGCGGCGCGTGACCGCGCGATCGAACTGCTGAAGCTCGTCGGCATCCCGTCCGCCGAGCGACGTGTCGGCGACTACCCGCATCAACTGTCCGGCGGCATGCGGCAACGGGTGATGATCGCGATGGCCGTCGCCTGCGACCCGAAGGTCCTGATCGCTGACGAGCCGACCACCGCCCTCGACGTGACGATCCAGGCCGGCATCCTCGACGTCCTGCGCGGGCTGCGGGAACGCCTCGGGACCAGCATCGTGCTGATCACGCACGACCTCGGCGTGGTCGCCGACCTCGCCGACCGGGTCGCGGTGATGTACGCCGGGCGCGTCGTCGAGACCGCCGAGGTCCACGACCTGTTCGCGCGCCCGCAGCACCCTTACACGGTCGGGCTGCTCGGCGCCTCGCCCGCGGCCGGCCGGCACGCGGAATCCCAGCGGCTGAACGAGATTCCCGGCCTGGTGCCGGTGCTCACCGAGCAACCCGACGCCTGCACCTTCGCCGACCGCTGCCCGCGAGCGGTCGACACCTGTACGTCGTCCCAGCCGCAGCTCACCGACGCCTCGCATCGGGTCGCCTGCTGGAACCCCGTTCGCGAATCAGTGGAGGTCTGATGGACGCCACTTCACATCCCGCCGAGCGAAGCGAGTCGGTGCCCGCCCTGGAAGTGGAAGATCTCGTCATGCACTTCGGGCCGGTCCGTGCGGTCGACGGGGTCACCCTCCGGATCCGCCAGGGTTCGGTCGTCGCGCTCGTCGGCGAGAGCGGGTCGGGCAAGTCGACGGTCGGCCGCTGCATCGTCCGGCTGCTCGAACCGACCGGCGGAACCGTGCGCGTGGCCGGCGCCGACATCACGCATCTCGATCGCCGCCGGCTGCGGCCGCACCGTCGCGACGTGTCGATCGTGTTCCAGGACCCGGCCGGTTCGCTCGATCCCCGGCTGTCGGTCGGGCACATCGTCGGCGAGCCGCTGCGCCTGATGCGCCGCAAGGACATCTCCGCCAAGGTCGCCGAGGCTCTGCGCCGGGTCGGGCTCCGGCCCGAGGTGGCGCAGCGGGCACCGCACGAACTGTCCGGCGGTCAGCGGCAGCGGGTCAGCATCGCCCGCGCGTTGATCTCCGAGCCTCGGCTGCTCGTCGCGGACGAGCCGACGAGCGCGCTGGACGTCTCGGTGCAGGCCGCCGTCCTCAACCTGCTCGCCGACCTGCAGCGTGATCTCGGGTTCGCCTGCCTGTTCATCACCCACGACCTGTCCGCGGTCGAGTACCTCGCGGACGAGGTCGCCGTGATGTACCTGGGCCAGCTTGTCGAGCAGGGACCCCGAGCGCGGATCTTCGGGAAGCCGGCGCACCCGTACACGCAGGCGCTGCTGTCCGCGGCGCCCGTACCCGACCCTGCCGAGCAGCGCGCCCGCCGGCCGGTCCTGCTGGGCGACGACCTCCCGTCGGCGATCGACCCGCCGCCGGGCTGCCGCTTCCACACCCGCTGCCCGGTCGCGGTGGACACATGCCGGACGGTCGTCCCGGAACGGCGGACGATCGGAGAAGGTGGACACCAGGTCGCCTGTCACCTCGTCCAGGACGACGGCACCGGGCCCGACGTACGACCAACTGAAGGAGTCGTTCGATGAGTTTTACCACCCGGCCGACGCTGCGCGGCACGTTCGGGATGGTTTCGTCCACGCACTGGCTGGCGTCGCAGTCGGCGATGCGGATCCTCGAGCTGGGCGGCAACGCGTTCGACGCGGGCGCCGCGGCCGGGTTCGTGCTGCATGTGGTCGAGCCGCACCTCAACGGGCCCGGCGGTGAGGTGCCGGCCATCGTCGCGACCGCCGCCGACCCGACGCCGCGCGTCCTGTGCGGTCAGGGTGTCGCGCCGGCCGGTGCGACCATCGAGCACTACCGCTCGCTCGGCCTGACGTTGGTCCCCGGCTCGGGTCCGCTCGCCGCCACGGTTCCCGGCGCTGTGGACGCGTGGCTGCTCATGCTGCGCGATCACGGCACGCTGCCGCTGAGCGTCGTACTCGAGCCGGCCATCGAGTACGCGCGCAACGGGCACCCGCTCGTGCCGCGGATCGCCGACACCATCGCCACCGTGCAGCAGCTCTTCGAGGAGCACTGGCCGACGTCCGCCGCGCTCTGGCTCGCGGACGGCGCTCCGGTGACCGGGCGGTTCAGGAACGAGGCGTACGCCGCGACGCTCGAGAAGCTCGTCGCCGAGGGCGAGGCGGCCGGCGCGGATCGGCAGGCGCAGATCGAGCGGGCGCGGACGACCTGGCGGGAGGGGTTCGTCGCGGAGGCGATCGACACGTTCTCGCGGATCCCGCACCGGGACTCCAGCGGCGCGGACCACGCCGGGCTGATCACGGGCGATGACCTGGCCGCGTTCGAGGCGAGCTGGGAGGACGCGGCGACGTACGACTGGAACGGGTACACGGTCGCCAAGACCGGTCCGTGGGGACAGGGCCCGGGGCTGCTGCAGTCGCTCGCCGTCCTCGCTGAGCTCGGGGATGTTGATCTCGACACCGCCGAGGGGGTGCACACGACGGTCGAGGTGATGAAGCTGTCGTACGCCGACCGTGAGGCGTGGTACGGCGATGGTGCGGAGGTGCCACTCGACACGCTGCTCTCCCCCGCGTACGCCGCCGAGCGGGCGAAGCTGGTCGGGGCGGACGCCTCGCTGGAGCTTCGTCCGGGCAGTCCGGGCGGGCGGACGCCGAGGCTGCCGTCGATTGCCACGGGCAACGAGACGGGCGATGCGACGACCGGGGAGCCGACCGTCTCCCCGGTGGGCGAGACGCGTGGTGACACCTGTCATGTGGACGTGGTGGACCGCTGGGGCAACATGATCTCGGCGACGCCGAGCGGAGGCTGGCTGCAGTCGTCGCCGACGATTCCCTCGCTGGGGTTCTGCCTTGGTAGCCGGGCTCAGATGTTCTGGCTGGAGGACGGGCTGCCCGCCTCGCTCGCGCCCGGCAAGCGGCCGCGGACCACGCTCACGCCGACGCTCGTGCTTCGTGACGGGGAGCCGGTGATGGCGTGTGGGTCGCCTGGGGGTGACCAGCAGGATCAGTGGCAGTTGTTGTTCCTGCTGCGGCATCTCGGTGCCGGCCTGGATCTGCAGGAGGCGATCGATGCCCCGGCGTGGCACACGACCGGGTTCCCGTCGTCGTTCTACCCGCGGACGTCGGAGCCCGGCGGACTGGTGGTGGAGAGCCGGGTCGGCCAGGCGGCCCTCGACGAGCTGACGAGGCGAGGCCACGTGGTCACCGAGTCCGACCCGTGGAGCCTCGGCCGACTGTGCGCGGTCCGCAAAGAACCCGACGGAGTACTAGCCGCCGCAGCAAACCCAAGAGGCATGCAAGGCTATGCAGTAGGCCGCTAACCGCGCCGACCGCAGCTCAGGAGGTGCGGTGGAGGGCGGCCTTGGCGGCGGCTTGGACGTGTAGGCGGGCTGCTTCGGTGGCGGCTTCGGCGTCGCCGGCTTCGATGGCGTCGACCAGGCGGACGTGTTCCTCGGACGAATGGGGTGCTCGTTGGGCGGCGCCGACGCGGAAGACCCAATGCACGTGGTGGTACATCGCGGCCGAGATCGAGAGCAGCCAGCGGTTCCCGCTGACCTCGATCACGGCGCGGTGGAACGCGCTGTTCAGCTCGGCGACCCGGTCGAAGTCGCCGGCCTTCGTGGCGGCGTTCGCGTCCTCGACCAGCCGGCGCAGCATCGCGATGCCGTCGGGCGTCGCCCGCTCCGCCGCGTGCCCGGCGGCGAGCGTCTCGAGCTGCTGCCGTACGGCGAACAGGTCGCGCACCGCGGTCTCGTCGAGCGTCGCGACGACCGCGCCCCGCCGCGGCAGGATCTGCACGAAGCCCTCGGCCTCGACGACGCGCAGCGCCTCCCGGACCGGGTTGCGGGACACGCCGAAGTCATCCGCGAGCCGGGTCTCGGTCAGCCGCTCGCCCTCCCGGTACTCCCCGTCCACGATCCGCCGGCGCAGCTCCGCCAGGACCTGCTCGCGGAGCGCGACATGGTCGGCACCGATCGTGCGTACGACGCGCACCTCGTCGTCCAACTGCTCCACCCCTGGGCTCCTCTCCCCGTTCGGCCTGCGGGCCACGCTAGCCGATCGCCCTCCGCGCGGCACCTGATCCCGGAACCGCGTTATGTTGACGGCTTGAGCATCAGACTGATTCCGCTGACAGACCCCGACGTCAAGCCGTTCAGCCGCCGGATCGCCTGGCTGGCCGCGGAGCCCGACGGTACGCCGGTCGGTTCGGCGTTCCTCCGGCTGAACAGCCGCAAGGCCCACGCGCACCTGGGCGAGACGGAGCTCACCGTGCACCCCGCCGAGCGCGGCCGCGGGATCGGGACGCTGCTCCTCGGCGCGGTCGTCAACGGCGCGCGCGAGCACGACGTACGGACGCTCGTCACGGACGTCGACGTCGACTCGGTCGGCGACCGCTTCCTCCAGCGGCGCGGATTCGGCATCGGCCTGACGCTCATCTACGCGCGGCTAGACCTGTCCACAACCACACCCGATGTCCCCGAGGTCCCCGGCTACCGGCTGGTGTCGTGGGACGGCGTCCCGCCGGACGACCTGGTGCGGACCTTCACCGACGCGCGCTCCGGGATGGACGATGCTCCGTCCGGATCGATCGAGACACCCGTGGATCGCTGGGACGTCGAGCGGACCAGGTACGCCGCGGAGCTGATCGCGCAACGCGGCGAGCACCTGTCCGTGGTCGCGGCGGTGGACGGCTCGGGCCGCATCGCCGGCTTCACCGAGGTCGTCGTGCCGGGTGACGGGAAGGGCGACGGGCAGCACTACGGCACCGCCGTCCTTCCCGAGCATCGCGGCCGCGGGCTCGCGCTGTGGATGAAGGCCGCGCAGATCCACGAGACCCGTCGCCGGTTCCCCGATCTCGACGGGCTGCGCACCGACACGGTCGACACCAACACGGCCATGCGCCGCACCAACGACCGCCTCGGCTACCGCCCGCAGTACCGGACCCATCGCCGCAAGCTGGACCTCTAGCAGCCCGGCCGGCCGGTACAGCACGAGCCCGGCACCGGCCGGGCTACTGGCCGAGGATCTTCTGCACCGCCGCGGTGGTGATCGGGTGGTAGCCGGGGCGGGCCTTGGCGAAGACCTCCGCGGCGAAGGCCCGATCCGTGCCGGCCAGGGCCTGGTAGACCGGGAGGACGAGCTTCATCCGGCCGACCCGGGTGAGGAACTCGGCCATCTCGGCGTACGCCGCCTCGTAGCTGCTCGCGGCAACGATCTGGTACCAGCGGCGCGCGATCTCGCCGTTCGCCGTGCCGGTCAGGCCGAACGCGCGGTCGAGCTGCTGCAGCAGCACCGGGCTCAGGACGTCCGGAGCCGCGTCGAGGAACCGCAGCCACTCCTGCGTCGTCCACCGCTCCGCGCCGTGCGGCAGCTCGCCCGTGGACAACCACAGGCCGCGCGCCTCGTCGACGACCTGGAACCGCGCCGACACCGCCCGCTCCGCGAAGGCAGGAATGCCCGGCTCGTACAGCCACGCCGCCAGCTCGTGCTCCTTCACCACGCCCGGGGAGGGCGCGACCAGGTGCTCGCGCAGGTGCTCGACGAAGTCGTCGGTGTTGATGCTGCGGAACGCGAACCGGTCGAAGTACCCGCGCAGGAACGGGTCGAACACCTCGCGCGTGAACCGCTGCTCCAGCCAGGACAGGAACCACGAGCCCTTGAGCGGGCCTGTCGACGTCTTGCCGTGGTACTCGGACCGGTGGTGCAGCCCCGGCAGCTCCACCGCGAGCTCGGCCGGCGTCAGCGGGTCGAGCTTCACCACGGTCGCGTGCTGCTTGATCGCGGTCTCCATCACCGCGAACTCGGTCCCGTAGACGGCCTCGACGATCCGGTTCTCGACGTACGACGTGAAGCCCTCGTTGAGCCAGATGTCGTCCCAGCTGTCCTGCGTGACCAGGTTGCCCGACCAGCTGTGCGCGAGCTCGTGCGCGATCACGCTGACCAGCGACTTGTCGCCGATCACCACGGTCGGCGTCGCGAAGGTCATCCGCGGGTTCTCCATGCCGCCGTACGGGAACGACGGCGGCAGCACCAGCAGGTCGTAGCGACCCCAGCGGTACGGGCCGAAGAGTTCCTCGGTGACCCGCATCATCTCCTCGGTGTCCGAGAACTCGGTCGCCGCCCGGCGGACCGTCGCGGGCTCGGCCCACACGCCCGACCGCTCGCCGAGCGGCTCGAACACCAGGTCGCCCGCGGCGATCGCCAGCAGGTACGACGGGATCGGCTCGGGCATCACCACGTCGTACGACCCGGTACGCCGGGAGGTCGTGCCGTTGTCGGCGCTCATCAGCACCATCAGCTCCGGCGGCGCCGTCACGTGCGCCGCGTAGCTGAACCGGACGCCGGGCGTGTCCTGCACCGGCACCCAGCTGCGCGCGTGGATCGCCTGCGACTGGCTGAACATGAACGGCATCACGCCGCCCGCCGTCATCGCCGGCTCCAGCCACTGCAGGCCGGTCGCGGTCGGGGCGGTCCGGTAGCTGACCTTGACCCGCGGATGACCCGCGGTCCGGATCCTCAGCGCGGAGCCGAGCTCCGGGTCCGGCACCGCGAGACCGTATTCCAGCGGCTCCCAGCCGTCGGCGGTCTCCCCCTCGACACCCAGCACCGTGAGATCTCGGGTGTCCAGGACGAGCCGGTCGGTCGCACCGGTCCAGGCGAGCGTGTGCGTGGCGCTGCCGGCCAGCACTTTCTCGTCGAAGTCGAGCGCGAGGTCGAGCTCGAGGTGGGTGGTCCGAACCACGTTCGGCTCGGCGTAGGAGTGGCGATCGTACGTCAAAGGAAGCTCCGCAGGTGAGGCGTCCGGGGAACATTACCCACGTCCCGGCCGGTTCGGACGGCCAATCTGGGCCAGCCGCACCACCGTGCCAAAACCCTGGTTCGGTCCTGACGCGGCAGACTGTGTCCATGATGTCCCAGCAAAGTCCCGAGCTGGTGCTGAAACGGCGGCCGTTCGGGTCCTGGCTGCTCGGACCGGCCGACCAGAGTCCGCGGCGGCTGCGGGTCCGCCTGCAGATCCTGATGACCACGTTCTCGATCGGCACCAACCTGATCGGCGCGCTCGTCGTGTTCGTGCTCGCGGTCTTCGTCCTGCCCGGGCCGTCGCTGGTCGACCAGCTCCAGCTCGTCGACGCGATCGTCATCCCGGCGTACTTCGTGGTCGCCGTCGCGATCGGCTGTGTCTGGAGCACCCGCCTGACCCGTCGCGTGACGCGCTGGATCGACCTCGGTCGCCCGGCCAGTCGCCGCGAGCAGATCGCCACCCTGCAGCTGCCGCTGCGACTCACGCTGATCGAGGTGCTGCTCTGGATGCTCGCGGCGGTGTTCTTCACCGTGATGACGCTGGTCCTGCAGCCGGAGAACGCGCTGCGCGTCGCGCTGACGGTCGTCGACGGCACGATCATCACCTGCTCGGTCTCGTATCTGCTGACCGAGTTCGCGCTCCGCCCGGTCGCGGCGCGGGCGCTGGTCGATTCCCCGCCGCCGCGCCGGCTGCTGGCGGCCGGGCTGAAGGCGCGGATGGTGTTCTTCTGGGCGGTCGGCTCGGGTGTCCCGGTGGCCGGGCTGATGCTGGCCGCGATCCTCGCGCTGATCGAGGGTGACGTCACGTCGACCCGGCTCTCGGTCGTCATCCTTGCCCTCGGCATCGTGGCGCTCGGCAACGGGTGCCTGCTGACCTGGCTGTCGGCGAAGTCGGTGGTGGCGCCGGTGCGCTCGGTGCGGGACGCGCTCAGCCTGATCGGCGAGGGACGCCTGGACCTGAGCATCCCGGTGTTCGACGGCACCGAGCTGGGGTCGCTGCAGGCCGGTTTCAACCGGATGGCGGAAGGCTTGCGCGAGCGGGAGCGGATCCGGGACGTGTTCGGCCGGTACGTCGGGCCGGATGTCGTGCAGGAGGCCCTGTCGAGCGACAGCCTCGGCGGCGAGGAGCGGTACGTCGCGGTGCTGTTCGTGGACCTGGTCGGATCGACCGAGCTGGCGGCGCAGCGGCCGCCGGCCGAGGTCGTGCAGCTGCTCAACCGGTTCTTCGCGCTCGTGGTCTCCGAGGTGGACCGCCAAGGCGGGTTTGTGAACAAGTTCGCCGGCGACGCGGCGCTCGCCGTCTTCGGTGCGCCGGCCGAGCTGGCGGACCCGGCAGGCAGCGCGCTCACCGCAGGCCGCGAGCTGGCCCGCCGGCTCGCCGACGAGTTGCCGGAAGCAACCGCGGGCATCGGTGTCACGGCCGGGGTCGTAGTGGCCGGCACGGTGGGCGACGTACGGCGGCACGAGTACACCGTGATCGGGGACCCGGTGAACGAGGCCGCCCGGCTGAGCGAGCTGGCCAAGACGGCGCCCGGCCGGTTGATGGCCTCGATGACCGCGGTCGACGACGCGGCGCTGGCCGAGGCCGATCAGTGGCGGCAGACGGACCTCGTCACAGTGCGAGGGCGGACGGTGCCGACCCGGCTTGCCGTTCCCCATCAGTGATCAGCTGGTGCAGCAGCGCGGCGCCGTACAGCATCGCCCTGGTCTGGCGGTCGTGGGCGGCGCGGCGCTCGGCGATCGCGGTTCGCAGCGCGTCGGTGCTGCCGGTCCGGCGCAGGCCGTCGAGGACCGGCTTGATCTGCTCGAAGTAGTACCTGCCCTGGCGGAGCATGTGGATGATCCGCGCGTCCCGCACCTGCTCCGGGCCGTAGCGGCGGTATTTCGTCCCCGGCTCCCGCGTCGGCGCGAGCAGACCGGCCGCCTCCCACACCCGCAGGGCCGACGTACGGATGCCCAGGCGGTGCGCGAGCTCTCCCACGAGCAAGGACGGGCCGGTCACCGGCTGCTCGTCGACGTACTCCGCGGCCAGCGCGGCCAGCGCCTCACTCGCGGCGTCGGTCGCGAGTCGTTGCTCGTGCAGTGCGGCGTGGGCCGCGTCGACCAGCCGGTAGGCCAGCGCCTCGTCGCCGTCGTGGACGGCGAGCATGATCTCCGTGGCCGTCTCCGCGCCGAAACCCGGTGCGAGCGCGCGGTAGGTCAGCAGCGCCTGCACATGCTCGGGCCCGTACTGCCGGTACCCGGTGTCCGAGCGCGGCGCCGGCGGCAGGATCCCGGCCGCCTCGTAGTTGCGCACGAGCTGGGTCGACACCCCCGCCCGCCGCGCGAGGTCCACCGGGCGCAGTCCCATCGCGTCACCGGCCGCCGGACACGTCGACGGTGGTGCCGGTCATGTACGACGAGCGCGGCGATGCGAGGAACGCGATCACCTCGGCCACTTCCTCTGCCGTCCCCGGGCGGGCCAGCGGCGGCGTCGCACCCAGCCGGTCGAGGCGGCCGGGCTCGTGGATGCCGGTCTGGATCAGTCCGGGCCGCACGCCGAGCACGCGGACGCCTTCCTTCGCGACCTCGTTCGCCAGGCCCGTGGTGAGCGCGTCGACGGCGGCCTTGCTCGCCGCGTAGTCGACGTACTCGCCGGCCGATCCGAGGACCGCGGCACGCGAGGAGATGTTCACGATGACGCCGCCGGTCCCGCCGTACGCCGTGGACATCCGGCGGACCGCGGCGCCGGCCACGAGGAACGCGCTGATCGCGTTGATCCGGAACACCCGGTCGAGCCGCGCCGCGTCGTACTCCGCGACCCGCCCGGACGGCGACACGACGCCGGCATTGTTGATCACGGCACCGATCGGGCCCAGCTCCGCGGTCACGGTGTCGAACAGCCGCTCGATCTGATCCGCCTCGACGACGTCGGCCTGCACGGCGATCGCCCGCCCGCCGCGCTCCTCGCAGGCCTTCACGACCCCGGCGGCCTCGTCGGCCTGTGTCCGGTAGTTGACCCCGACATCCCAGCCGTCCGCCGCGAGCGCGAGCGACGCCGCCGCGCCGATGCCGCGACTTCCACCGGTGACCAGCACAACCCCACGCCGTCCCTCACTCATACGCCCTACTTTGTCATGCGGGCGGCAGGATGAACTGGAGCTGGGTCTCCGCGTCGGCGAAACCCACGGCACGGTAGATCCGGATCGCGAGGTAGTCCGGGTCCGCGACGATGACGAGGGTCTTCGCCCTGGTCAGGCCGTACGTCGACGCGTGGTGGACGAGAGTGCCGGCGAGACCCCGGCCGCGATCCTCCGGCGACGTCAGCACGCTCTGGAACCGGGCCAGGCCGTTGCCGTCGAAGATGAGGCCGAGTGAACTCTGCAGCCGGTCCCCGTCGAACGCCCCGAACCACTTCCCGTGGCCGGCGTCGACCCGCGCGCGATTCGTCACGAGCTTCCGCCGGGTGAACTCCTCGTACTCGGCGTCAACCTCCATGTCCGCGCACGCCAGGTTGTGGTGGTACATCTGCTCCCAGTCGTCGTCGCTGCTCAGGAAGCGGTACGTCGACTGCTCGTTCGGCCGCTGCGGCGGGACAACTCGCCGGGCAGTCATGACCACGCTGCGCTCGACGGTCAGACCGGCCGCGGTCAGCTCGTCCTCCACGCCGACCTCGCCGTCCGTGCTGTCGACGCCCAGGGCGACATGCTGCGCCTCCGGGAATTCGCGGCGGAAGTCGTCGATCCGGCGCTTCGCGTCGCCCGGCGCGAACGGCGTGCGGTAGAGCAGGAAGTTGCCCCACCAGAAGCCCGGATTGGCCGGCGTCCGCGCCACGACGTACGCGCCGGTGTCGTGCACCTCGCTGCCGCCCAGGCCCAGCAGCAACAGATCCGTCCGGAATCCCAGGCTCTCGATCTCCACGCGACCATCCTCGCCGGTGCGTCAATCGGGTTTGGTTGACATGCAGCCATTCGGCTGCCTATGTTGGAAAGGCAGCCGGACGGCTGCCTGAAGCGATCGGAGTGCGATGGACGACGAGGTGTTCCGGGCGCTGGCCGACCCGAGCCGGCGCCGGCTGCTCGACCTGCTGAACGCGCGCAACGGGCAGACGCTGCGGGAGCTGTGCGCCGAGCTGGACATGGCGCGGCAGTCCGTCAGCAAGCACCTCGCCGTCCTCGAGAGCGCGAATCTGGTTAGCACCGTGTGGCGCGGCCGCGAGAAGCTGCACCACCTCAACGCGGAGCCGATCAACGCCATCGCCGATCGCTGGATCCATCAGTACGACCGTCGGCGGGTGCAACTGTTCGCCGACCTGAAGACGGCCTTGGAGGACGACATGAACGACTTCGTGTACACGACCTACATCCGGACCACGCCCGAGCGGTTGTGGCAGGCGCTGACCGACCCGGCGTTCACCGAGCAGTACTGGCAGCTGCACCACGAGACCGACTGGAAGCCCGGCTCCGAGATGGTGTGGCACCAGGGCGACGTCACGATCTCCGGACCGGGGCAGGTGGTGGTCGAGCACACGCCGTACACACGGCTGTCCTACACGTGGCACCACATGACGCCCGAGTTCGCCGCGAAGTACGAGATCGACCAGGCGACGTACGAGCAGATCAGCCGCGAGCCGTTGTCGACGGCAACCTTCGAGCTGGAGCCGGGCGACGGCCAGGTGAAGCTCACCGTGATCCACAGCGGCTTCGAGCCCGGCAGCACGATCCGGACCATGATCCAGGACGGCTGGCCGCTACTGCTCGCGGATCTGAAATCCTTGCTGGAGGCGTCCGTCACCGTCGACCGGTAGGAGTAACGCGTGCCCCGTCCGAACATCGTGATCATCTACACCGACGATCTGGGCTGGGGCGACCTCGGCTGCTACGGCAGCCCGGACATCCGCACGCCGCACCTCGACGCGCTCGCCGCGCGGGGCGTACGGATGACCGACTGGTACTCGAACTCCCCCGTGTGCTCGCCGTCGCGGGCCGCGCTGCTGACCGGGCGGCACCCGGCGCACGCGGGGGTCGAGTCCATCCTCGGCGCCCGGCGGGACACGCACGGGCTGCCGCCGCAGTCCACGCTCGCGTCGGCGTTGTCGGCGGCGGGGTGGCGTACGGCGGTGTTCGGGAAGTGGCATCTGGGCGTCGAGCCGGGGTCGGCGCCGCTGCGTTTCGGGTTCGACCACCACTTCGGGTTCCGGGCCGGGTGCGTCGACTACTACTCACACATCATGTACTGGGGTGTGCGGAACCCGTTGCACGACCTGTGGTCGGACGACGACGAGGTCTGGCACAACGGCGAGTACCTGACCGACCTGATCACCGACCGCGCAGTGGAGTTCATCGACGAGGTCCGCGAGCCGTTCCTCTGCTATGTGGCTTACAACGCGCCGCACTACCCGATGCACGCGCCGGCCGACGCGATGGCGGCGTACGCGCACCTGCCGTGGGACAAGCAGGTGATGGCCGCGATGATCAGCCGGGTGGACGACGGCGTCGGGCGGATCGTCGACGTGCTGGAGCGGACCGGGCGGCTCGACGACACGATCATCTTCTTCTCGTCCGACAACGGTCCGTCGGCCGAGGAACGCAACTGGCTCGGCGGCGAGGAGATCGCGTACGCGGGCGGCTCGACCGGCGGTCTGCGCGGTCACAAGGGCTCGCTGTTCGAGGGCGGCATCCGCGTCCCCGGCATCTGGTCCTGGCCGTCGACACTCCCCGCCGGCGTGACGTCCGCCGAGCCCGCGATGATGATCGACGTGCTGCCCACTGTGCTCGCCGCCGCCGGCGTCCCCGCCCCCGCGGACATCGACGGCATCCGACTCTTCACCGCCGACTCCCCCGACCGAACCCTCACCTGGGAGTACGCCGGCCAACAAGCCGTCCGCCGCGGCCCCTGGAAGCTGGTCCTCAATCCCGCCGAACACCTAGGCGCCCCCCAAACCCCCGGCACCCACCTCTACAACCTGGCAGAAGACCCCACGGAGACCAAGGACCTGTCGGCGGAGCACCCCGAAGTCCTGAAAGAACTCCTCGCCGCCAACGAAAGCTGGACCAACACCCTCAACACCTGGCACTCCCACACGCCATGAGTTTCAGGGACGTTTGTGGATGACGAGTGGTAGTACGGCGCCGGCGCCTGCTTCGCGGAGTTTGGCTGTGGCGACTGTGACTGGCCACTGGGACGACGTGGAGTCGACCAACAGGAGGACTGTGCGGCCGGCAACGGTCTGGGCGGTGGCGTCGTCCACCGCGATGCCGTCGCGCCAGACCTTGGCCTCCTCGGCCGAGGAGAGGTCGTCGGTGTAGCCGGTGCGGTTGACCGTCAGCTCGGCTCGCTCCAACCGGCCGACCCCGGCGACGTGATCGGCGATCGCGGACGTGAGGTCAGGATGACCCCCAGCAGCCAGCGGCACGACGACCTCGGGCCGCGACGACCACGAACCACGCCAGCGCGACAGCGCCGCAACAGCACCGGCCTGCAGTGCCTCGACGGCGTCCGGGACCGGTGTGCCGTTGAACGCGCCCTGCAGCACCTCGCGCCACTCGGGCGCGTCGGCGTACACGACGATGCGGCCCGGCTCGGCGGACAAGCCGGGTGGGATCTTCCCACGCGCGCCGAACGCGCCGCCCGGCCACATCTTCCGCGGCTCCAGCACATGCACCTCGCCGCGCAGCGACCGCGTGATCGTGGCGACGGTCTCCGGGTCGGGGCGCGGCACCAACGGCTCCGGCAACTCCCCCAGACACACAGAGCACCGCCCGCAGGGCTCCGCGGAGGGATCGTCCAGCGACTCCTGGAGAAGTTGCATCAGACAACGATCACCGCGGGTGTAGGCGCGCATGATGTCGGCCTCGCGTCGCCGCACGGACACGATCCCGTCGTAGTGCGCCGCGTCGAACGTCCACTCGGCACCGGTCCGGATCCATCCGCGCTCGACCCGCTCGACGACCCCGTCCACCGCGAGCTGCTTCAGCATCAGCTCGACACGGGTCCGCCGCAGCCCGGTCTCGGCCTCGAGCGCCGGCACCGACGCCGGCTGGTCCGGACCGTAGCCCTCCAGCGCCCGCAACAGCCGCTGCACGTTCTCCGGGACCGGGATGGTGGCCGTCGCGAAGTAGTCCCACACACCGGAATCCGCATCGGACGGCAACAACGCCACCACCGCGTGGTCGATCCCGCGCCCGGCGCGACCGACCTGCTGGTAGTACGACACCGGCGACGGCGGCGACCCCACGTGCACCACGAACCCGAGGTCCGGCTTGTCGTACCCCATGCCCAGCGCCGACGTCGCGATCAACGCCTTCAGCTGGTTCGCCCGCAGCGCGTCCTCGAGGCTCTCCCGCTCCCCCGCCTCCAGCTGCCCTGTGTACGCCGCGACCGGCACGTCCCGCCCGTGCACCTCCTGGATCACCCCGGCGAGCCGCTGCGCGTCCGCCACCGTCAACGCGTAGACGATGCCCGAGCCCGGAAGCTTCGGCAGCACGTCGACGACCCACGCGAACCGGTCCAGCGGCGACAGCGCATCCACCACCGCGAGCTGCAGACTCGAGCGGGCCAGCGGACCACGCAGGACCAGCGTCGACTCGCCGAGCTGCTTCGCGACGTCCTCCGTCACGCGCGAGTTGGCGGTCGCGGTGGTGGCCAGCACCGGGGTCTTCGGGTTCAGCTGCTGCAGCACCTCGGAGACCCGGCGATAGTCCGGCCGGAAGTCGTGACCCCAGTCCGACACCGCGTGCGCCTCGTCGATCACCAGCAGACCGATCTCCCCGGCCAGGCTGTCCAGCACGCGGCGGCCGAAGCCCGGGTTGGCGAGCCGCTCCGGCGACACGAGCAGCACGTCGACGGCGCCGGAGCGCAGGTCGTGCTCGATGCTCGACCACTCGTCGATGTTGTTCGAGTTGAGGGTCGCCGCGCGCAGCGCGGCGCGACTCGCCGCGGCCACCTGGTCACGCATCAACGACAGCAACGGCGAGACCACCAGCGTCGGCCCGAACCCCTCGGCCCGCCGGATCGCGGTGGCCGCCCAGTACACAGCAGACTTGCCCCAGCCGGTCGCCTGGACCACGAGGACCCGCGCCGCCGCCTCGCACAGCGCGGCGACCGCGGTCTCCTGATCGGGTCGCAGCCGCGCGTCGTCCCCCGCGATCGCGCGGATCAGGTCGCCGGCGACCTTGGCCCGGTCGTCGGTCAGCGTCAGCGTCGCGTCGGTCTCACCCATGCCGACGACCCTAGACGCCCGCACCCCCAGTTCGCTCGCCTCGGTCCGGTGCCTGTGGAAAACCGCGATGGATCAGGCGCACTTGCCCGGATGGCAGGGTTCGCCGGCCGGGCTCATCAACCGGCGTGGACCCGGTCCCGCCGAGGCGAGGGCGTCGTGCGGGTTGGCGAGGGCACAGCGATCCAGGGACAGGCAGCCGCAGCCGACGCAGTCCTTGAAGTCGTCGCGGAGCTGTTCGAGGTGCACGATGCGGCGGTCGAGCTCGGCCTGCCAGCACTCCGAGATGCGCTCCCAGTCGGCGCGCGTCGGCGTCCGGTTCTCCGGCAGCAGCTTGAGGATCGCGGCGACCTCGGCGAGCGGTACGCCGACCCGCTGGGCGATCCGGACCAGCGCCACCCGACGCAACGTGTCCCGCTTGTAGCGGCGCTGGTTCCCCGACGTACGGCGGCTGACGATCAGCCCTTGGCGCTCGTAGAAGTGCAGGGCCGAGATCGCGACGCCGCTGCGCTGCGACAGCTGCCCGACCGTCAGCTCACCCGGCTCGATGTCCATCGCCCATCCCTCCGACCTCAACCTAGATCGAGGCTAGCGGAACGGATCAGGCAGCGACGAGGCGGCGTCCTATGCTCGCCGACATCAGCGCGGCCGCGGCGCAGAGCCCGCCGGCCAGGTACCACGCGAGGTTGTAGCTGCCCTGCGCGTCCCGGATCGCGCCGGCACCCGTCGCGGCCAGCGCGGCGCCGACCTGGTGCGACGCGAACACCCAGCCGAACACGATCGGCCCGTCCTCGCCGAACCATTCGCGGCACAGCGCCACCGTCGGCGGCACGGTGGCGACCCAGTCGAGTCCGTAGAAGATGATGAACACCCAGGTGCTCGGCGCGGCGGTCGGCCCGAGCAGCGACGGCAGTACCAGCAGCGACAGCCCGCGCAGCGAGTAGTAGGCGATCAGCAGGTACCGCGGGTCCCAGCGGTCGGTCAGGTACCCCGAGAAGATCGTCCCGCCGACGTCGAAGACGCCTACCAGCGCCAGCAGCGACGCGGCCGTCGTCGCCGGCATGCCGTGGTCGTGTGCCGCGGTCACGAAGTGCGTCCCGACCAGACCGTTCGTCGACGCACCGCAGATCGCGAAGCCCCCGGCCAGCATCCAGAACGCCGGCCGCCGCGCCGCCATCCGCAGCGCGTTGAGCGCTCGCATGGCACTGCTACCGGTCGTCTCCACCCGCTGCCCCGCAGTACTACCTTCCGGGGCGCCGTACGCGCGCAGCCCGACGTCGCTCGGGTAGTCCCGCAGGAACAGCAGCACCAGCGGTACGACGGCCAGCGCCGCGCCGGCAGCCACGAGCGCCGGCACCCGCCAGCCGTAGTTCGAGGCCAGGGACGCGATGAGCGGCAGGAAGATCAGCTGACCGGTCGCCCCGGCCGCGGTCAGGATCCCCGTCACCAGACCGCGGCGCTGCACGAACCAGCGGCCGGTGATGGTCGCGACGAAGGTCATCGACATCGACCCGGTGCCGACACCGACCAGGAGTCCCCAGCAGAGCAGCAGCTGCCAGGACGAGGTCATGAAGACCGTCAGCCCGCTGCCCAGCGCGATCAGTACGAGCGCGCCGCTGACCACCTTCCGCAGCCCGAGCCGGTCCATCAGCGCCGCCGCGAACGGCGAGATGCCGCCGAACAGCAGCAGGTTGATCGACACCGCCGCGGAAATCGCCGCGTGCGACCACCCGAACTCCTCGTGGAGCGGGTCCAGCAGCACACTCGGCACCGACCGGAACCCGGCCGCACCGATCAGCGTCACGAACCCGACCACAGCGACTGCCCAGGCCAGATGCACCCGGGGAGTCCTTCGCGTCTCCAGAATCTGCGTCACCCGACTACTGTGGCGGTTCGATCATCATCGAACTAGTGGCCAGAAAGACAACATGTGTCAAGATATGGCCATGAGTCGTCACCTGGCCGCCGTCGGGCCGCACGTGGTCGCGGTCCTCGCGCTCGAGCCCGTCGTCGGGTTCGACCTGACCATCCCGCCGACGGTCCTCGGCGCCGCCACCAAGGCCGACGGCACCCGGTTGTACGACGTCCGCATCTGCGGACTCGGCGGACCCGTCCGCGCGGGCGCCGGCTTCAGCCTCGTGCCGGATCACGGGCCCGAGGCGCTCGCCGCGGCGGACACCGTGATCGTGCCGGGAACCTACATCGCCCAGCCGCGCTACGAGGGCACGCTGCCCGACGACCTCGCCGCCGCGCTGGCGACCATCCGGCCGGGGACGCGGATCGCTTCGATCTGCACCGGCGCGTTCGTCCTCGGCGCGGCCGGCTACCTCGACGGCCGGCCCGCGACGACGCACTGGCGGCGGGCCGAGCTGTTCCGCAGCGTGTACCCGCAGGTGAAGCTCGACGAGGACAGGCTGTTCATCGACGACGGCGACGTCCTCACCTCGGCCGGCCTGGCCGCGGGGGTCGACCTCTGCCTGCACCTGATCCGCCGCGACTTCGGCAGCGAGGTCGCCAACCGCGCCGCCCGGCACTGCGTCGTACCGCCCTGGCGTGACGGCGGCCAGTCGCAGTTCATCGAACGCGCCGTCCCCGAGGAAGGCAGCGAGGGTACGTCGCCCACGCGCGCCTGGGCACTCGGGCGGCTCAGCGAGGAGATCAGCCTCGCGGCGATGGCGGAGCACTCCCGGATGAGCGTGCGTACCTTCAGCCGTCGTTTCAAGGCCGAGACCGGCCAGTCGCCCGGCACGTGGCTGCTGCAGCAGCGCGTCCGGCACGCGTGCCAACTGCTGGAGACCACCGACCTGTCGGTCGACCGCGTCGCCGAGGAGGCCGGCCTCGGTACGGCGGCCTCGCTGCGACACCACCTGCGGTCCGAGCTGGGCGTCTCCCCACTCGCCTACCGCAAGACGTTCCGGGCCGGTTAGGTCAGAACGACCAGCTCGTGCGGCTGGTTGTTCATGGACTCGACGCCGTCGGCCGTCACCACGACGATGTCCTCGATCCGGGCACCCCAGCGGCCGGCCTGGTAGATGCCCGGCTCGACACTGAACGCCATACCTTCTTCCAGCGGCAGGGCGTTGCCCGCAACGATGTACGGCTCCTCGTGGACGTCCAGACCGATGCCGTGTCCGGTGCGGTGGATGAAGTAGTCGCCGAACCCCGCCGCTGCGATGACATCCCGAGCGGCGGCGTCGATGGACTCCGCGGTCGCGCCCGGCCGCACCGCGTCCACCGCCGCCTGCTGCGCCTCCTGCAGCACGGCGTACGTCGCGGCGACGTCGGCGTCGCGCGGCGTGCCGACGGCGTACGTGCGGGTCGAGTCCGAGTTGTAGCCCTCGGCCACCGGACCGCCGATGTCGACGACCACCACGTCGCCTGCCTCGATCACCCGGTCGGAGAGCGCGTGGTGCGGGCTCGCGCCGTTCGGGCCGCTGCCGACGATCACGAAGTCCGCCTCGGTGTGGCCTTCCACGACGATCGCGGCGGCGATGTCGGCGCCGACCTCGGCCTCGGTCCGGCCGGGACGCAGCCACTCGCCGACCCGGGCGTGCACGCGGTCGATCGCCGCGCCCGCCTTCCGCAGCGCGTCGATCTCGGCCGTGTCCTTGCGCATCCGCAGCTCACGGACGATCGGCCCGGCGAGCACCTGCTCGGCCTTGGGCAGCGCGTCGCGGATCCCCAGCACATGGAGCGCCGGCGTGAAGTCGCTGACCGCGACGCGATCGGCACCGCCGAGTCGCTCGGCGGCGAGGTTGTACGGGTCGACGCCGTCCACCCACGTGACGATGTCGACGCCGAGCTGCGCGATCCCCTCGAACCCGGGAGCCTCGAGCTTCGGTACGACGAGGGCCGGGACGCCGTCGGCCGGGATCACGAGGGCTGTGAGGCGCTCGAACGAGCCGCCCGGCTGACCGATCAGGTAGCGCAGGTCCGAGCCGGGAGCGATCACCAGACCGGTGCCGGCCGCGGTGTCACGGGCGCGGTCCAGGCGGGCACGGAGTACAGCGGCATCGGGAACGGAAGGGAGTGCTGAGCGACGGGCCATGGAGTGACTCTAAAACTGTCGGAGCGGGTTGCTACAACTTCCCCCATGACCCTGCACCATGTGTCCGTCGGCGATGGCGTACCCGTCCTCGCCCTGCACGGCTGGACTCCGGACCACCGACTGATGACCGGCTGCCTGGAGCCGATCTTCACCCAGCACACCGGCTACCGCCGGCTCTACCCGGACCTGCCCGGCATGGGGCAGTCCCCCGCCGGTGACATCGACAGCTCGGACGGCATCATGGCGGCGGTCCGCGCGTTCGTCGACGAGCAGATCGGTGACGAGCCGTTCCTGCTGATCGGCGAGTCCTACGGCGGGTATCTGGCTCGCGGCCTGGTCGCCGAGCGGCCCCGGCAGGTCCTCGGCCTCGGGCTCATCTGCCCGGTCGGCACCCTGTGGCACAAGGACCGCGTGCTGCCCGAGCACGCCGTCCTGCGGACCGAGCCCGGCGTGCTCGAATCACTGACCGAGGGCGAGGACTTCACCGATCTCGCCGTCGTGCAGTCGGCCGCCGCCCTGGCCGCGTACCGCTCGGACGTCGCGCCCGGCCTCGCGATCGCCGACACGGCGGCGCTCGAGCGGATCCAGAAGAACTGGGCGTTGACCACGGCCCCGGAGAGCGGCCCGCCGTACGACGGACCGTCCCTCATCGTGTGCGGCCGCCAGGACGCCGTGACGGGGTACGAGGACCTGTGGGGCCTGCTCCCCCACTACCCACGCGCCACGTACGCCGTGCTCGACGTCGCCGGCCACAACCTCCAGATCGAACAGCCCGCGTTGTTCGGAGCCTTGGTCAGCGAATGGCTGCAACGGGTGCCGACGGGTGGCCGTCAGCTGGTCTGAGCCGTCGGCATGATCGTGAGCTGCTGGAAGTTGACCCGGGGCGGCTGCGTGGCGATGAAACCGACCGCCTGTGCGATGTCGTCCGGGGTCAGCCACTCCATGGCCTGCTTCGAGCCTTCGAGCCACTGCAGGGCGCCGTCGTCGGTGACGTGGCTCTGCAGTTCGGTGCCGACGATGCCTGGTTCGAGCGCGGACACGCGGACGTTCTTCGGGCCGAGCTCGGCCCGGAGGTGCCGGGACAGGTGGCTGACGTAGGCCTTCGTACCGGAGTAGACGGCGAAGTTCGGGAAGATGTTCTGCGCCGCGATCGACGACGTGTTGATCAGGTCGGCCACACCCCGCTCGGCCGCGGCCGCGACCAGTTGGGGTGTGAACGCGCCGATCGCGTTCATCAGGCCCGTGATGTTGAGGTCGATCTGGCGCTGCCACTGCTCGGTCGCGCGCTCCTCGACCGGCGCCGGGAGCATGACGCCGGCGTTGTTGAAGAGCAGGTCGGCACCGCCCAGCTCCGAGGCGACCCGGTCGGCCGCGTCCTGGACAGCGGCGGCGTCGGTGACATCGACGGCGAGCGCCAAGGCCTGTCCGCCGTCCTTCTCGATCCGGGCGACCAGTTCGCGCAGGCGATCGGCGCGCCGGGCCACGACGACGACGGTCGCCCCGAGCGCGGCCAGATGTTCGGCCGCGCTCTCGCCGATACCGCTGGAGGCGCCGGTGATGACCGCTACCCGGCCTGCGAGCGGCTTGGCTTCGGCTTGCACAGACATGTGATGAGTACCTTTCGGGAGGTGACGTCCGGCGACTGCCGTCCGCTCATCCAGAACACCAGCAGAACAAGGCGTTCGGGGCGCTCGAGCTGGCCTTGTCCAGGCAGGCATCGGCAAGGCTGGTACTGGCAGGGCCACCTAGCCGCCCGGACCGGTCCCGGCGCTCGATCACACTGGTGGCATGGAACGTAGTGCCGAGATCGCCGACTTCCTCCGCTCGCGGCGGGCCGCGATCGCGCCCGACCGCGCCGGGCTGCCCGAGGACGGACGCAAGCGCCGTGTCCCCGGGTTGCGCCGCGACGAGGTGGCGCGACTCGCGGGTGTCAGCACGGAGTACTACACCCGGCTCGAGCAGGGACGGGCCGGGAACCCGTCCACGGAGGTGCTCGATGCCCTGACCCGCGCGCTGCAGCTCGACGCGGTCGAGCGGGAACACCTCACCGACCTCCTGACCCGGCGAGCACCGGTCCGGCGTACTCCGGCGAGTCCGCAGCGGGTTCGGTCCGGCCTGTACCTGATGTTGCAGACGCTCGACCACGTGCCGGCGTTCATCCTCGGGCGGCGGACCGACGTGCTCGCGACCAACCGGCTCGCCCGCGCGGTGCTGACGGACTTCGACGCGATGCCGGCGACGCGGCGCAACCTCGCCCGGTACTACCTGCTCGATCCCGAGGCGCGCGAGCGGGTCGGCGACTGGGAGCGGATCGCGGCCGAGACCGTCGCGATGCTGCGGCTCGAGGCCGGCCGATACCCGAACGACCGTCAGCTCGCTGATCTCGTCGGTGAGCTGACGTTGCAGTGCCCCGAGTTCACCGGCTGGTGGAACGACCACCGCGTGCTGCGCCGGACCCACGGCTCGAAGACCTATCACCACCCGGTCGCCGGTGACCTGGAGTTCGCGTACGAGTCGTTCCAGGTGCCCGGCGACGCCGAGCAGACGCTCTGCGTGTACCAGGTCGAGCCGGGCTCGCCCACGGCCGACGGTCTCCGGCTGCTCGCGAGCTGGGTCGCCCCACAGCCCGCGACCGACTGAATCACCCTCTGCCGCTGACGGCTACCAGCGGGTAATGTCGGCCGCATGGTGACTGCGAAGCGTCCGATCGGGTGGCCGTTGCTCGTTGCGCTGACGAACGGGCGGACCAAGGTCTCCGACGAACGGCTGGCCGCGGCCGTCCGGGGCAAGGTCGTGCTGGTCACCGGCTCGTCGTACGGGATCGGCGAGGCGACCGCGCGGCGCCTGGCCGCGGCCGGCGCCACCGTCCTGCTCGTGGCGCGGACGGCGGAGCAGCTGCAGGTCGTGGCCGAAGACATCAGGTCGCGCGGCGGGACGGCGTACGTGCACCCGGCCAACCTCGCGGACCCGGCGGCGGTGGCGGAGCTCGCGCGCGTCGTGCTCGCCGAACACGGTCGGGTCGACGTCCTGGTGAACAACGCCGGCAAGTCCATCCGGCGCTCGATCGCGGACACGTACCAGCGGTTCCACGACATCGAGCGGACGAACGCGGTGAACTACCTCGGGCCGGCGAAGCTCGTGCTCGAACTACTGCCGTCGATGCGGGAACAGCGGTCCGGGCACATCGTGAACGTGTCGACCGCGGGTGTCCGTACGCCGCCGATGGCGCGCTGGTCGGCGTACCTGGCGTCGAAGAGCGCGTTCGACGTCTGGCTGCGGTGCGTGGCGCAGGAGGTGCGCGGCGACGGGGTGACGACGTCGACGGTCTACATGGGGCTGGTGCACACCCGGATGAGTGAGCCGACGCCGCTGCTCAACAAGATGCCGGGGTTGACGCCGGAGCAGGCGGCCGACCAGGTGTGCACGGCGGTGGCGGAGCGGCCGCACAACATCACGCCGCCGTTCGTCCGGCCGGCTGATGCTCTGGGCAACCTGTTGCGGGTGCCGACGGATCGGTTGCTGGAGCAGTACTTCCGGCGTACGGGAGGCGGGAAGAAGCGATGAGGACGATCCGCCCGATCCCGCCGCTGCGGCCGCCCGGGTGGCTGATGCAAGGTGCCGCCGAGGTCGGCGAGCTGTCGGTCGCGCTGGTCCGATCCGGGGTGTGGCGGTCGGCCGGGCCGGCACAACTCGTGCGGATCGAGCGCGCGCTGCGGACCTGGGGTCAGTCGATGGCCGCCCTCGGCGTGATCGCCGCGATCCG
The DNA here is from genome assembly GCF_040610805.1 of Kribbella sp. NPDC003557. Lineage (NCBI taxonomy): Bacteria > Bacillati > Actinomycetota > Actinomycetes > Propionibacteriales > Kribbellaceae > Kribbella > Kribbella sp. NPDC003557. The sequence goes on along the minus strand of NZ_JBEXMY010000006.1, from coordinate 188,570 downwards.
CTACCCGGACCGCGCGGCGGTGATCACCGGGGACGACGAGATCACGTACGCCGAACTGGACCGCCGGTGTGAGCGGATCGCGGCCGGTCTGCACGATCAGTACGGAATCGTTGCCGGTAGCAAGGTAGCTGTCCTGTGCCGCAACCACCGAGGCTTCCTGGAGGCGACCCTGGCAGCCTCCCGTGTCGGCGCGGACGTCCTGTTCGTCAACACCGAATTCGCCCCACCCCAGCTGGCGGCGGTCCTGGACCGCCACCGCCCTGACCTCCTGGTCCACGACGAGGAGTTCGCCCCGTCCCCCAACCTTCCATCCATCCTGTCCAACGGACCCGACCGAGCCCGTGGTGGTTTGGATGAGTTGGCCGAGAGTATCGCGCCGGCGGCGCCGGCGCCGGCGAGCGCCGGGCACATCACCATCCTCACCTCTGGAACGACCGGTACGCCGAAGGCGGCGCCTCGGGTGCCTACCGCGGTGGGGCTGGCGGGGCTGACCGGTAGTGCGTTGAGCCGGTTCGGGTTGCGGGCTGGTGAGCCGATGGTGGTCTGTCCGCCGTTGTTCCACGGGCTCGGGCTGCTGACCTCGATGCTCGCCTTGTTCCTCGGATCGCCGTTGGTGTTGCGGCCGCGGTTCGATGCGGCGACCTTGCTGGCGGATGTGGAGCGGACGCGGGCGGGGTCGGTGGCGGCGGTGCCCGTGATGTTGCGGCGGCTGCTCGAGCTCGGTCCCGAGGCGATCGCGGAGTACGACCTGCGCTCGCTCCGGGCCGTGATCTCGGGTGCGTCCCAGCTCGGCGCACCGCTGGCCGAGCGGTTCATCGAACGCTTCGGACCGATCCTGTGCGACGCGTACGGCTCCAGCGAGGTCGGTATCGCCACCATCGCGACCTCCGCCGACCTGCTCGCCGCGCCCGGCACCGTCGGCCGGCCGTGCCTCGGCAGCACGATCCGGATCCTCGACGACCACGACCGCCCGGCGCCGGCCGGCACGACCGGACGGATCTTCGCGGGCGGCGGCCTGGTCTTCGGCGGATACTCCGACGGCTCGTCCAAGACCGTCGTCGACGGCCGGATGAGCACCGGCGACCTCGGTCACCTGGACCGGGCCGGGCGCCTGTTCGTCGACGGCCGCGAGGACGACATGATCGTCTCCGGCGGCGAGAACGTGTACCCGGTCGAGGTCGAGCAGTGCCTCGCCGCGCATCCCGCGGTCGCCGAGGCGGTCGTCACCGGCGTCCCCGACGACGAGTTCGGCCAGCGCCTGGTCGCGTACGTCGTACTCCGCGAACCGGTCACCGAGGACGACCTGCTCACGCACGTGAAGGCGAACCTCGCGCGCTACAAGACGCCACGCCGGATCGTGGTCCTCGACGAGTTCCCGCGCAACGCGACCGGCAAGGTCCTGCGCAGCAAACTCACCCCGCCGTGAAGACCCGATGGTGACGAGCGGTTCGTACGCCCTGATCGGTTACAGCGAGCGGGGTGGGTGGCCGGTGTACGTCGGGAGGGTGCCCTTCGGGAGTGGGCCCTTGATGCGCGTCGGTTCCAGTTGCTGCTCGCGGGCGTGGGCGAGCAGGCCGACGGAGCGGGACAGCACGAACAGGCCGCGGGCGAGTTCGGCGGGGAAGCCGAGCTCGGCGTAGATGGTCGCGGTCGCGCCGTCGACGTTCATCGGTACGGGACTCAGCGCGGACTCCAGCGCGAGGGCGATCTCCAGGTGCCGGCCGGTGATGGTGCCGTCGGCAACTGCCTGCCGGGCAGCCGAGACGAGCGGGTCGCGGCGCGGGTCCTTCGGGTGGAACCGGTGACCGAAGCCGGGGACGTATGCCTTGCGCTCCTTGTACGACGCCACGAGGTCCTGCGCCGCGATCGCCGGGTCGGTTCCGGCGTCGACCGCGGCGCGCAGGTCGTACAGAACTTCGAGGCACTGCTGCCCGGCACCGCCGTGGACGTCGCCGAGCAGGTTCACGCCGGTGGCGATCGCGTTGTTCAGCGCCAGACCACAGGACGCGGCCATCCGCGCGGCGGCGATCGAAGGCGCCTGCGGGCCGTGGTCCACCGCGGCGACCAGCGTCTGCTCCAGCAACCGCGCCTCCCCCGCCGAAGGCAGCTCCCCGCGGACCATCAACCAGATCATCTGCGGGAAGCCGACCGCGCCGATCAGCTCCTCGACCGCATAGCCGTGAAACCGAATCACCCCGGGCCGGATGTCCGAGATGCCGGTGGCCCACCAGTCAGCCCCTTCACTCCCCTGGGTCATGTGGCTTCCTCTGCTTCGAGGGATGCGATCTCTTCCGGGGTGTAACCAAGTTCGGTGAGGATCTGGCGTGTGTGCTCGCCGAGTCGGGGTGGGCGGGTCGAGGGGCCGATCGGGGCGCCGTCGACGTGGACGCTGCTGCCGAGGACCCGGAGTTCGCGGTCACGGCCGTCGGGCATGTCCACCGTGTGCAGGAGGCCGCGTTCGGCGAGTTGGGGTAGGGCGAGAGTCTGCTCAACGCTCAGCACGGGCGCGACCGGTACGCCGGAGTCCGCGAGCAACTCGTCCCAGTCGGCCGCGGAGCGCCGGGACAGCGTCTTCTCCAACTCGTCGCGCAGCTCGGCCCGGTGCGTCTTCCGCGCCTCCCGCGACACGAAGCGCTCGTCGTCGATCAACTCGGGACGCTCCAGCAGCGTGCACAGCTCGACGTACTGCTCCTGCTTGTTGGCCGCGATGTTCAGCGCCCCGTCCGCGGTCCGGAACGTCCCGGACGGCGCCGACGTCGCGTTCTCGTTGCCCATGGCACCGGGTGTGCGACCGCCGACCAGATAGTCGGACACCACCCAGCCCATCGCCGCGACCGCGGTCTCCAGCATGGAGACGTCGAGGAACGAACCGGCGCCGGTGCGCTCGCGCTTCACCAGCGCCGCGGAGATCGCGAACGCCGCCGCGTACCCGCCAAGGGTGTCCGCGATCGGGAACCCGGTCCGGATCGGCGCGGTCTCCGGTGTCCCTGTGACGCTCATGATCCCGGACAGCCCCTGGATGATCTGGTCGTACGCCGGGCGCCCGCGCATCGGCCCCGTCTGCCCGAACCCCGACACCGCGCAGTACACCAGCCCCGGATTCAGCGACCGCAGTACGTCGGCCCCGAAGCCGAGCCGGTCCAGGACCCCGGGCCGGAAGTTCTCCAGCAACACGTCCGCCTCGCGCACCAGCCGCTCGAAGACCTCACGGCCGGCCGGGCTCTTCAGGTTGAGCGTGATGGACCGTTTGCCCGCGTTCTGCGCGAGGAAGGAGATGCCGAGCCCGTCCTGCGACAGCGACGGATCACCGCCGAGGTTCCTGGCCAGGTCGCCGGTCCCGGGCACCTCGACCTTGATCACGTCGGCACCCATCAGCGCCAACTGGTAGCCGGCGAACGGCCCCGCGAGCACGTTGGTCAGGTCGAGCACCCGCACCCCGGCGAGCAGATCCGCGTCAGGACCCACTGAACCCGCTCCACCCCGTCCGCACGATCGTCTCCGCGCAGCGCCGGACGGCGGCGACGTACGAAGGCAACCGGTCGTCGCTGAACCGGGTCGTCGGCCCGCCGATCGCGATCGCCGCGACGACCCGCCCGTCGGTACGGCGGACCGGGGCCGCGACACCCGACGCGCCGAGCTCTCGCTCACCGTGGCTGACCGCGAACCCGCGCGCGGCCGCGTCCGTGACCGCGGCTCGCAGCTTCTTCGCGAACCCTGGCTGCCGCGGTGCCTCCAGGGCCAGCTCCTCGATCAACGAGGGGTCGGAGTCGAGCACCGGCGGGTCGGTGAGCAGGACCTTCGACGCCGCACCGCCCCACAGCGGCATCGACGAGCCGACGACCACCACATGCCGGATGCTCAAGGAGCCCGGCGCCTGGGCGAGGCACACGCGGGTCCGGCCGACCCGGATGTAGAGATTCGCCGTCTCGCCGGTGTCGGCCGACAGCTTGCCCATCGCCGCGCGCACCGCCGGCGGGATCTCCATCGTCGCGCTGCTCAGCCGGGACCAGCGCAGGAAGCCCGGGCCGATCGCATACTTGCCCGGGCCGATCGCCGCGACCAGCCCGCGCTGCTCGAGCGTGGTCACGAGCCGGAGCACGGTCGTCTTCGGCAGCCCGCTCTCCGCCGTCAGGGCCGCCAGCGTCCAGGTCGGATGCTCGTCGTCGAACCGCTCGAGCAGGTCCAGCGCCCGGTGCACACTCCGCACTCCGTCACCTTCACTCATGCCCCGACGATAACCCGCCGTGCCACACAACGGAATCTCTGTACCTCCTGGTGGAATGCTGCTACGGTCGCCGGCAATACCCCTCGCCCCCAGGAGGTAGCTGCTCATGTCGCGACCCCGAACGGCGCTCGTCGCCGCGGGTCTGGTCGCCAGCCTGTTCGTCAGTGGCTGTTCGGCCCTGGACAAGACCCTCGACGGCGGCAGTGTCGCCGGCGACTTCCCGAGCCGGAACGTCGAGATCATGGTCCCCGCCGCGCCTGGTGGTGGTTGGGACCTGACCGCCCGGCAGTTCCAGCACGTGATCCAGGACAAGAAGCTGCTCGGCGAGCGCGCGGTGTCGGTGGTGAACGTGACCGGCGCCGGCGGCGCGGTCGGCATCTCCAAGCTGGTCACGAAGAACCGCAAGGACCCGCACACGCTGATGATCACCGGCCTGGTGATGGTCGGCGCGCTGACCCTGAACCAGTCCCAGATCACCGTCTCCGACACCACGCCGATCGCGACGCTGACCGCCGAGCAGGAAGTGCTGGTGGTGAAGTCGGACTCGCCGCTGAAGTCCCTGAAGGACCTCGTCGAGCTCTACCAGGCCGACCCGTCGAAGGTCAGCTGGGGCGGCGGCACGATCGGCGGCACCGACCACATCACCGCGGGCACGCTGGTGAAGGCGGCCGGCGCCGACCCGTCCAAGGTGAAGTACATCAGCTACTCCGGCGGCGGCGAGGCGACGGCGGCGATCCTGTCCGGCGACGTCACCGTCGGCATCTCGGGGCTGAGCGAGTTCGAGGAGCAGATCACCGCGGGCAAGATGCGGGTCCTGGCCACGTCCGGCACCGAGCCGGTCTCCCTCGACGGGAAACAGCTCCCGACGATGAAGTCCGAGGGGTACGACGCCGAGGTGCAGAACTGGCGCGCGATCGTCGCGCCGCCCGGCGTACCGGCGGCGGACCGGCAGCGGCTGATCGACTTCGTCACCGACGTCAACGAGTCGCCGGAATGGGCCGAGATCCGGAAGAAGAACGGCTGGACGAACTTCTTCAGGACCGGGGACGACGCGACGCGGTTCATCGCCGAGGAGACCACGCGGGTGCAGGCGCTGGAGAAGGAGCTGGGGATCATATGACCGCCACCGAAGAGTCGGTCGACGCGGCCAGGACGTCCGACGTCGAGGTCGAGGCGTCGCGGCGGGTCCGGATCATCGCCGCTGTGGTGCTGATCGTGCTGAGTACGACGTTCCTCGTCGGCGTGTTCGGCATTCGCAGCCCGAAGGGCCTGGACCCGGCGGGGCCCCGCTTCTTTCCTCTGCTGGTGACGGTTGCGTGGCTGGTCCTCTCGATCGCGTATCTGGTGGAGGGACTGCGGTCCCCCAGGACCAGTCGGGCAAGCGATCGGAGCTGGTTCGAGCCGCTGGCCGTGAGCGGGTTGCTGGTGCTCTACGCGTTGCTCGTGGTGCCGCTCGGGTACGTGATCGCGACCGCGCTGCTGTTCTTCGCGGCGGCCCGCGTGCTCGGGAGCCGGCAACTGGTGCGTGACATCGTCGTGGCCGTCGTCCTCGCGGTCGTCGTGTACATCGCGTTCACGCAGTTCCTGGACATCTCGTTGCCGGGAGGGGTGCTGGGCCTGTGATCGCGATGAGCGTCTTCGGTGAGCTCCTGCACGGTTTCGGCACCGTGCTCGATCCGATGAACCTGCTGTGGGCGGTGCTCGGTGTCACGCTCGGCATGCTGGTCGGCATCCTGCCGGGGATCGGCCCGGCGCTGACCATCGCGCTGCTGCTGCCGATCACCTTCAACTTCTCCGACCCGATCGGCGCCTTCATCATGTTCGCCGGGATCTACTACGGCGCGATGTACGGCGGGTCGACCACCTCGATCCTGATCAACACCCCCGGCGAGTCGGCCTCGGTGGCGACCGCGATCGAGGGGCACAAGATGGCCCTCAAGGGTCGCGCCCGGGCGGCGCTGGCCACCGCGGCGATCGGGTCGTTCGTGGCCGGGACGATCTCGACGGTCCTGCTGACGTTCGTCGCGAAGCCGATCGGCAGCCTGGCGAGCCACTTCCAGGCGACCGACTACTTCGCGATCACGTTGCTCGCGATGGTCGCGGTGACGGCGATCGTCGGACACTCGATGGTCCGCGGGCTGCTGTCGCTCGTGGTCGGCCTGTTCCTCGGGCTGATCGGGCTCGACAGCCTGTCCGGCGACCCGCGGTACACGTTCGGCACGCTGCGCCTGCTCGACGGGATCGACGTGGTGATCGTCATCGTCGGGCTGTTCGCGATCGGCGAGACGTTGCACGTGGCATCGAAGCTGCGGTCGACCCCGGAGCGGCCCGCCGTCCTGGAGCGGGGCCGGCTGCGGACCGGGTACCTCAACAGGTCCGACTGGGGCCGGTCGTGGGCGCCGTGGCTGCGCGGGACGGCGCTCGGGTTCCCGTTCGGGGCGATCCCGTCGGGCGGTGCGGAGGTGCCGACGTTCCTCTCGTACTCGATCGAGCGCCGGCGGGCCCGGAAGAAGGGCCGCGACGAGTTCGGCGACGGCGCGATCGAGGGCGTCGCGGGACCGGAGGCGGCGAACAACGCGTCGTTCTCCGGTGTCCTCGTACCGCTGCTGACGCTCGGTCTGCCCACGTCCGCGACGGCCGCGGTGATGCTCGCGGCGTTCCAGATCTTCAACGTCCAGCCCGGGCCACAGCTGTTCGAGGACCAGAGCACGCTGGTGTGGACGCTGATCGCGTCGCTGTACATCGGCAACCTGATCCTGCTGATCATGAACCTGCCGCTGATCCAGATCTGGGTCCAGGTCCTCAAGGTGCCGCGGCCGCTGCTGTACGCCGGGATCCTGGTCTTCGCGTGCCTCGGGGTGTACTCGCTGTCCGGCTCCGGGTACGAGGTGCTGATGGCCCTCGTCATCGGGGTGATCGGGTTCTTCATGCGCAAGCTCGACTTCCCGATCGCGCCGGTCGTGCTCGGCGTCATCCTCGGGCCCACGATGGAGGAGCAGTTCCGCCGGTCGCTGGTGATCTCGAACGGCGACGCGAGTGTGTTCGTCACCCGCCCGCTGAGCCTGGTGATCATCGTGCTGACGGTGCTCGCGCTGTTCGTCCCGTACCTGCCGCGGATCGTGGCGCGGGTGCGCGGGACCCGACCCACCCCTGACCGCCTGACCTTCGGTGAGGACGATTGATGGGAGAGTGGGGCCGTGAAGATTCTCGTCGGATACGTACCAACGCCCGAGGGTGAGGCGGCGCTGACCGCGGCGGCGACCGAGGCCGAGCTGCGCGGGGCCTCGATCCTGCTGCTCAACACGAGCCGGGGCGACGCCTACATCGACGCCCGCTACGCCAACGCCGACGAGTTGGCGGCCGCCGAGGCCAAGCTGCGCGAGCACGGCGTCGAGGTCACGATCCAGCAGGCGGTCTCCGAGGGCGACGTGGCCGGCGCACTCCTGAAAGCGGCCGCCGCCGAGGACGTCGTACTGATCGTCCTCGGCCTGCGCCGCCGCAGCCCGGTCGGCAAACTCATCCTCGGCAGCACCGCCCAGCGCGTCCTGCTCGAATCCCCCGTCCCGGTCCTCGCCGTCAAGGTCCCGTCCCCGCACGACTGACCGCAAGAACCCACCGCCCGTTCCGACCACGGGGTAGATCCCCGAAGCGGAAGGAACTGTCGATGGTGTATCCCGAGGTTGGCGTCGGTCTCCCGGTGGTCGGGTTGCGTGGGCCCGACGCGGTAGTGACGATCGCGAAGGCAGCTGACGACCTGGGTTTCGCGGCGGTCTCGGTGTTCGAGCGCCTGCTCGTCCCGGCCGCGCCCGATTGGATCAACCATGCCGGGCTGCCGGGAGAGGCGGCGTACGACGCACTCGACACGCTGGCCTACGTCGCGGCGCACACCAGACAGGCCCGGCTCCACACAGCGATCCTCGTACCGCTGTTCCAGCAGCCGGTGGTGCTGGCCCGCCGCGTGGCGACGATCGACCAACTGTCCGGCGGCCGGATGGATCTGGGGATCGCGCTCGGGTGGTTACCGGAGGAGTTCGTCACGACCGGCGTACCCGCTCGGGGCCGGGTGGCGGCGTTCGAGGAGTCGATCGCCGTACTCCGGGCGTGCTGGGGACCCGATCCGGTCGAACATACCGGAGCGCACTACACGGTGCCGATGGCGATCGTCGGGCCGAAGCCCGTCGCTCCGCTGACCCTGTACGGCGGCGGCGTCACGCGGCCGGCGGTCGAACGCGCGGCGCGGCTCGCGGACGGGCTGACGCTCGCGCACCGCGACTGGGACTCCACCCGGGCCGCTGTCGGCTGGTACCACGAGGCCGGAGGCAGCGGGCCGATCGTCCTCCGCGCCGGACCGATGCGGCCGCACCCGATGCTCGAAGGCCCGCCCGGTTTCACCCCCGAGACCATCCTCGACGACCTCCGTCGCTCCTCCGACGAGGGCATCAGCCGAGTGGACTGGGACCTGAACCTCGTCGGCACCCCGATCACCGAGCAGGTCGCCGCCCTGACGACCCTCGCCCGGCGCCTGCGGTAATCCGGGTGAGGGGCTGGGGCCGGGCGCCTAAACTGGACTGGTTATGCCTGATGCCCGGACCGAGTCCCCGAGTCCATCCCCAGCCCCCTCCCAGGACCCGGCCAAGCGCCGGCGCCGCCGCCGCGGCGGAAAGGGAGAACGCCCGGCCACACCCCCAGCCGCGACCGACGACGGCTCTGTCGACGGCGGGCTCAGCCTGGCGGAGGTCGTCGGGCGGCTCGAGGGGCTGACCGCGTACGACCGGGAGCAGCTCGGGCGGCGCCTGGAGCGGGTTCGGCGTACCTCGGACGCTCGCAAACGGGCGGCCGAGCTGCGGAGTGTGGCCGGGGCGGTCGAGCAGGCGGAGCGGCGGGTCGAGGTGCGGCGGAGCGCCGTACCGGAGATCACCTACCCCGAAGAGCTGCCGGTCAGTCAGCTGAAGGACGAGATCGCGGCCGCGATCCGGGACCACCAGGTGGTCGTCGTCGCGGGTGAGACCGGCTCCGGCAAGACCACGCAGATCCCGAAGATCTGTCTCGAGCTCGGCCGCGGCGTACACGGCATGATCGGGCACACCCAGCCCCGCCGGCTGGCCGCGCGCACGGTCGCGGAACGTATCGCCGAGGAGCTCGGCACCGAGCTCGGTGAGACGATCGGGTTCGCCGTCCGGTTCACCGACAAGGTCAGCGAGCGCTCGCTGGTGAAGCTGATGACCGACGGCATCCTGCTGAACGAGCTGCAGCGCGACCGCGACCTGAGCCGCTACGACACGCTCATCATCGACGAGGCGCACGAGCGCAGCCTGAACATCGACTTCATCCTCGGCTACCTCAAACGCCTGCTCCCCCGCCGCCCGGACCTCAAGGTCGTCATCACCTCGGCGACGATCGACCCGGAGCGGTTCGCCGAGCACTTCGCGGCCGCCGACGGCACCCCCGCGCCGATCGTCGAGGTGTCCGGCCGGACCTACCCGGTCGAGGTGCGGTACCGGCCGGTCAACGACCCCGAGGACCCGAGCACGATCGACCGCGACCAGACGCAGGCGATCCTGGACGCGGTCGACGAGCTCGAGTACGAGGCGTCCGGCGACGTCCTGGTCTTCCTCAGCGGCGAGCGCGAGATCCGCGACACCGCCGACGCGCTCAACGACAAGTACGCCGCCCAGCGCGGCAGGCCCGGCGCCGTCGAGGTCCTCCCGCTGTACGCCCGGCTGTCCAACGCCGAGCAGCACCGCGTCTTCCAGCCGCACGGCAACCGCCGGATCGTGCTCGCCACGAACGTCGCCGAGACGTCGCTGACCGTCCCCGGCATCAAGTACGTCATCGACCCCGGTACGGCGCGCATCTCGCGCTACAGCCACCGCACCAAGGTCCAGCACCTGCCGATCGAGCCGGTCTCCCAGGCCAGCGCGAACCAGCGCAAGGGCCGCAGCGGCCGGACCAGCGACGGCATCTGCATCCGGCTGTACTCCGAGGAGGACTTCACCAACCGGCCGGAGTTCACCGACCCGGAGATCCTCCGCACGAACCTGGCGAGCGTCATCCTGCAGATGACCGCGATCGGGCTCGGCGACATCGCCGCGTTCCCGTTCATCGACGAGCCCGACAAGCGCAGCATCACCGACGGCCTGCAGCTGCTCACCGAGCTCGGTGCGATCGAGACGCCGAAGGGCGGCCGGCTGACCCCGATCGGGCGGCAGCTCGCGCAGATCCCGCTGGACCCGCGGCTGGCCCGGATGATCGTCGAGGCCGACAAGCACGCCTGCGTGCGCGAGGTGATGGTGATCGCCGCCGCGCTCTCGATCCAGGACCCGCGCGAGCGGCCGACCGACGCGGAGGCCCAGGCGCAGCAGGCGCACGCCCGGTTCCGCGACCCGAACAGCGACTTCCTCGGGTACCTGAACCTCTGGAGCTACCTGAAGAAGCAGCAGAAGGAGCTGTCCGGCAACCAGTTCCGCCGGATGTGCCGCAGCGAGTACCTGAACTATCTGCGGGTGCGTGAGTGGCAGGACATCTTCGCGCAGCTCCGTCAGGTCGCCTCCCAGATCGGCGTCCAGCTGAACAGCGGCGAGCCGGCCGACCCGCAGAGCGTGCACATCGCGCTGATGTCCGGCCTGCTCAGCCACCTCGGCATGAAGGACCCGGCGAACCAGCACCAGTACCTCGGCGCGCGCGGCACGAAGTTCGCGATCTTCCCCGGCTCCGGGCTGTTCAAGAAGCCGCCGCAGTTCGTGATGGCCGCCGAGCTCGTCGAGACGTCGAAGCTCTGGGCGCGGGTGAACGCGAAGATCGAGCCCGAGTGGGCCGAGGACCTCGCCCCGCACCTGATCAAGCGGTCGTACTCCGAGCCGCACTGGGAACGCAAGGCCGGCGCCGTGATGGCGTACGAGAAGGTCACGCTGTACGGCGTGCCGATCGTCGCCCGGCGCAAGGTGAACTACGGCAAGGTCGACCCGGAGGTGTCGCGGGAGCTGTTCATCCGGCACGCGCTGGTCGAGGGCGACTGGGACACCCACCACAAGTTCTTCCACGAGAACCGCAAGCTGATCGAAGAGGTCGAGGAGCTCGAGGAGCGCACCCGGCGGCGTGACCTGCTGGTCGACGACGAGACGCTGTTCGCGTTCTACGACGAGCGGATCGGCGCCGAGGTGGTCACCGGGCGGCATTTCGACACCTGGTGGAAAACGGCCCGGCAGCGTGACCATGACCTGCTGGACTTCGAGCGGTCGCTGGTCGTTCGTGAGGGTGCCGAGGTGCGCGAGGAGGAGTTCCCGCTGCGCTGGACGCAGAACGGGATGACCTTCGACCTGACGTACGCGTTCGAGCCCGGCACCGACGCCGACGGTGTCACCGTGCACATCCCGCTGCTGGTCCTGAACCAGGTGACCGCGGACGGCTTCGAGTGGAGCGTCCCCGGGTTCCGCGAGGAGCTCGTGACGACGCTGATCAAGTCGCTCCCGAAGGCGGTCCGGCGGAACATCGTGCCGGCGCCGGATCACGCGCGGCAGATCCTTCCCGAGCTCGACCCGGCGTCCGGGCCGCTCACCGATGCGATGGCGCGCGCCCTGCGGGACCTGCGCGGCGTGGTGATCGAGCCCGAGGACTGGGACTGGAGCCGGGTGCCGGAGCACCTGCGGATGACGTTCCGGGTCGAGGACGACCAGCGCAAGACGGTGGCCGAGGGCAAGGACCTCGCGAAGCTGAAGGAGAAGCTGAAGCCGCGGACCAAGGCCGCGATCTCGCAGGTGGCGTCGAAGGCGGTCAGCGGGCTGGAGAAGTCCGGCCTGACGGACTGGACGTTCGGCGATCTCCCCCGCAGCTTCTCCGAGCACCGCAACGGGCTGACGGTCGCGGGCTACCCGGCGCTCGTCGACGAGGGGAAGAGCGTCGCGATCCGCCTGCAGGAGACCGAGCGCGACCAGGCCGCCGCGATGTGGGTGGGCACGCGCCGCCTCCTGCTGCTGACCATGCCGTCGGTGATCGACGTCGTGCAGCGTCAGCTGAGCAACCAGCAGAAGATGACGCTGATGGCGGGCCCGCACCGCACTGTCGGCGAGCTCCTCGACGACGCGATCGCGGCGGCCGTGGACCAGCTGATGGCGGCCGCGGGCGGTCCGGCGTGGAACCTGACCGCGTTCTCGATCCTGCGGGACGCCGTCCGGTCGGAGCTCGCGGACACCGTGCTGACGATCCTGCAGCAGGTCGAGCAGGTGCTCGCGCACGCCCGGACCGTGGACAAGCAGATCTCGCGGGCGTCGAGTCCGGCGCTGCTGGCCGCGCTGTCCGACGTACGGGGTCAGCTCGAAGGTCTCGTCCACCCCGGCTTCGTCACCGAGACCGGCGCGCAGCGACTGCCGGACCTCGTCCGGTACCTGCGCGGCATGGAGCAGCGACTGGACAAGCTCGGCGCCAACGCGGCCCGCGACCGCTCCGGCATGGCGGTCGTCGACATGCTCACCGACGAGTACCGCAAGAAGCTCCGCGCGGTGCCGACGGGCAAGTACCCGAGCCCGGGCCTCCTCGAGGTCCGGTGGATGCTCGAGGAGCTGCGCATCAGCCTGTTCGCGCAGACCCTCGGCACGCCGTACCCGGTCTCCGAGAAGCGCATCCGGAAAGCCCTGGCCGAGAGCTAGGGCTTCAGGATCGCGGCTTCGACCCGCTCGGTGAGCCAGCGGGTCGTACGTTCGACACCCCAGCCGAAGTCGTCCGCGGCGAGCGCGAACTGGGCGTACCGGAAGTGGAAGAAGATCACCCGCACGGCATCCTCGACCGTGACCCCTCCGGCGAGGCCGCCGGCATCGCGCATGCCGGTGACGATCTCGCGGAGCGAGGTCTGGTGGCGTTCGTCGGCCACCTCGAGGAACGCCTCGGCAGCGGGCGCGCCGGCCGCGGCCCGGGTCACGATCCGGATGATGTCGCCGGACTCCGCGTAGATCGCGACGTACCCCTTCGCCAGCGCGTCCAGCTTGGCGTGCGCCGACTCGGCGGCGGCGCACTCGGCGATGATGCTCGGCACCAGGTTGCTGGTGGTCCACATGTCCATCAGCTTCTGGAGCAGGCCCTCCTTGCCGCCGCACTGCGCGTACACCGTCGCCGGTGACACCTGGGCATCCCGGGCGATGCTCTCGACGGTGGTCTGCGCGTACCCGTCCCGGCCGAACAACTTCCGCGCCGAGCGCACCACCTCCCGGCGGGTCATCTCCGCGTAGACATGGCGACGGCTCCGGGACTGTTCCTGCGCTGGCACCGGCACCCACCTGTTCGATCTCCGACGATCCCGGCACGGCGCGAGCGCGGCCGGTTCCGCGGCGAATCTATCGGAGCGGGACCGGCGGCGCCGTGCTGCCCTCAGGACTTGATGAAGTCGAGGAGATCCGCGTTGATGACGTCGGCGTTCGTGGTCGGGATACCGTGCGGCCAGCCGGGGTAGGTCTTGAGCGTGGCGTTCGCGAGGATCTCGACGGCCCGCGGAGCGGTACTGCGGTAGGGAACGATCTGGTCGTCGTCGCCTTGCATGACCAGGACCGGCACGCTGATCTTCTTCAGGTCGTCGGTGTAGTCCTCCTGGGCGAACGCGTCGACGCAGTCGTACTGAGCCTTCGCCGAGCCCATCATGCCCTGGCGCCACCAGTTCTGGATCACTGCCTCGGACGGTTCGGCACCCGGCCGGTTGTACCCGTAGAACGGCCCGGCGGCCACCTCGCGGAAGAACTCCGACCGGTTCGCCGCGATGCCCTGCTTGAGACCCGCGAAGACCTCCGGCGGCTGGCCGTCAGGGTTGGCATCGGTGAGCTGCTGCGACGGTACGACGGAGCTGATCAGCACGGCCTTGGCCACGCGGCTCTCGCCGTGCCGCCCGAGGTAGCGCACCACTTCGCCGCCACCGGCCGAGTGACCGACGTGCACGGCGTCGCGGAGATCGAGGTGCTCGACCAGCGCCGCGAGGTCATCGGCGTAATGGTTCATGTCGTGGCCCTCGGAGACCTGGGCCGACCTCCCGTGTCCGCGGCGGTCGTGCGCGATGACGCGGAAGCCCTGGCCGAGGAAGAACAGCATCTGGTTGTCCCAGTCGTCAGCCGACAGCGGCCAGCCGTGGCTGAAGACGATCGGGCGGCCCGATCCCCAGTCCTTGTAGAACAGCTCCACCCCGTCGGGGGTCGTGATCGTCGCCATGGTGTGTTCTCGCCTTCTCGATCGACGCGGTCCGCGGGCAGTCGCTCGGGGCGGGAGCGTGCACGCCGCGGTCGACGGTAGGGGGCCACGGTTGACGGCCAGTGGATTTGCAGTGGATCGCTGGCTGGAGCGTGACTCCAGCCTCTAGAGTTCGACTTGACCGAAGCCCGTAAGGAGGCCGGGCATGACCGAGACGCTCCTGCCTCGAAGCGCCGATGGAGAAAATCTCGGCTCGCTGAGGCTGCAGGTCCTGGGACCGTTGCGGGTCTGGCACGACAGCGTCGAGGTCGCCCCCGGTCCACGCCAGCAGGCCTACCTGCTCGCGCTGTTGCTGGCTCACGCCGGCAGGCCGATCGGCGCCGGCGAACTCATCGACCTGATCTGGGGCGAGAAGGAGCCGGCCAGCGCACTGAATGTGCTCCACAAGTACGTCGGCTCGCTGCGCCGTTTGCTCGAGCCCACCCTTCGACCGCGGGAGCCGAGCGCGTACCTCGTGCGGAGCGCCAACGGCTATCTGTGCACCGCCGGTCCGGAGGTCCTGGACCTCGCGCGCTTCCGGCAACTCCTCACCACGGCGCGCGCGACCCGCGAGGCAGCCGCGCTCGACCATTACGTCGCCGCACTGGAGCTGTGGAGCGGCCCGGCCGGCGGAAGTGCGGCGCACGGCCCTGCCGCGATCCCGATCTTCGCCGGACTCGACGACGAGTTCTTCGGCGCCTGCGTCGAGGCGACCGAACTCGCGATCTCCCAGGACCGGCCGGATCGGGTGCTGCCCGCGCTCCACCTAGCCTCGACCATGGCGCCGTTGCACGAACCCGTGCACGCCGGCCTCGTTCGCTCGCTGTGCGCTGCCGGCCGGCAGGCGGAGGCGCTCACGACGTACGACCTCGTGCGTCGACGGCTCGCGGACGACCTCGGCATCGACCCGGGTGCGGCGCTGCGGTCGGCCCAGCGGCAGGTGTTCGACCAGAGCCCTGCGGCAGGCCTCCAGCCCGCGTCGTACTCCCTGCGGACGATGCCGGCCGCCGCGGACCTCGATCGTCAACTGGTTGGCCGGGTGCAGGAGTTCGACCTGATCCGGAAGGCCGTCGAACCGGCCCTGACGTCCGGTACGGCCGTCGTGCTCCTCGAAGGTGAGCCCGGCATCGGCAAGACGAGTCTCCTCCACGAGGTTGCCCGTCACGCCCGGCATCGAGCGGCGCACGTGGTGTGGGGACATGGCCTCCAGGGCGGCGGCGTTCCCGCCCTGTGGCCGTGGGTCGAGGTCGTCGGGAGTGTCCTCGAGACCCGCTCGACGACCCGTCGCGCGGAGTGGCTTGCCGGCGATCTCGGTCACCTCACCGGATCTCGGGACGCTGCCGGGGCGGCGCCACCGGTCCCGGACGACGGCGCCCGGTTCCGGCTGTTCGAGGAGGTCGTCGGCGTGATCTCGGAGTCAGCCTCCGAGCATCCCCTGCTGATCGTCCTCGACGACCTCCAGTGGGCGGACCCCGCCTCGTTGCAGCTGCTCGAACATGTCGTCGCCCGGCTTCCCGCCGGCACTGCCGTCGTCGCGGCGCTGCGCAACCGGGACCCGTCGCTCAGCCTCGAGTTGGCCCGGGCGCTTGCCGCTGCCAGCCGGATCGCCGGGCACCGACGGCTTCTCGTCGGCCCGCTCGCCGAACCGGATGTCGCCGAGCTGATCCGACGCGAGACGGGCCGGCTGCCCACCGCGGAAGTCTCCCGCGCGGTCCATGCCCGGGCGGCCGGCAACCCGTTCTTCGTGCAGGAGATCGCGCGGCTCCTCGCCGACGACACCACCGTCACAGAAGACTCGGTGGTGCAAAGTGGCGTCCCGCTGACCGTCCGCGACGTCGTTCGCGACCGCATGGGTGCACTGGATCCCGGCGCTCAGGAGCTTCTGCAGATGGCCGCGCTCGCAGGGCGCAGTGTCGAACTGGTGCTACTCGCACGCATCGCGTCTGCGGACGTGGCGACGTGTCTCGAGCGGCTGGAACCGGTCCGCGACCTCGGCCTCATCGGTCCCGCGCCGGGAGACCCCTTCACCTACTGCTTCACCCACGATCTGGTCCGCGAGGCGGTCTGCGAGGCCGTGCCGCCCGGACGTGCCGCTTCGCTGCACCGAGGTATCGCCGACGCGATCGAGGCGCTGGGCACGGGTGACGAATCGGTCGCCGAGCGGACGGCACACCATCTCTGGGAGGCCGGTCCGCTCATCGACCGGGCGCGAGCCGTCTCGGCCCTGCTCCGGGCCGGCGCCCGGGCGACGGCGAAGACCGCGCTCCACGACGCTGAGCGTCACCTCGTCCGGGCCGTCGAGCGAGCCCGCGGCGCGGCTCTGCCCGAGCTCGAACTCGAGGCGCTGACCCGGTAGATCGCGGTGGCCGGGATGCGCTCGATGTACGGCGCTTCTTCCGTCGACCTGCTGGAGCGGGCGGAGGCGGTGGCGAGAAGTCTCGGCCGCGAGCGCGAGGGTGCGGGCTTCCTGTTCTCCCGGTGGACGGCACACGTGCAGGGCCTCGACCTCGAGCGTAGCTGTTTCCTCGCGGATCGCCTGCTGGAGCAGGGATCGGCGTCGCCGGACCTGGTGGTCCGCGGCTACGGAGACGCCGCGTGGGGAATCCAGCAGTGGCACCTCGGACGCATCGGAGCGTCGTTCCGCCATCTGACGGCTACGGCGTCCCACGGGCCGTCCGACGATCGCTCCCCCGACCAGGTGCGCGACGGGCTCCGGCTGCTGACCGCGGCGATGCTCGCCGAGATCTCTGCCTATCACGGGAAGTCCGCTGAGGCACGGAGGCTCCTGGACACACTCGTCGCGGGCGCAGGCGACGATGCGTACGCGACCACCGTCGCGACGTGCATGGCGACCCGGGTCGCCTCGGTCGTCGGCGACCCGGAGTGGGCCCTGCGTGCCGCGGACCGTGGGATCGCGGCGGATCCGCACTTCTCGTTCGGCTTCCTCGGTACCTATCTCCGCCTGGGTCGATGGTGGGCACTGGCGATGTGCGGTCACGATCCTGGTGCTGCCGCGGACAACGCGGAGCGGCTGATCGTGGCCAACCTGACGAACCCGGTCCGCTCCTGTGTCTCCACTTGGTACGCGCTACTGGCGCAGATGCGCCTGGCAGCCGGTTCCCCGGGCGCCGCCGCCGTTGCGCTCGACCAGGCCGACAGCTTCCGGGACCGCTACGGCCAGCGGTCCGCGGACGGCCTGCTGCTTCTCGTCCGGGCCCAGCTGGCGGAGACGATCGCCGGCCCGGACGCCGCCGTACGCCTGGCCGAGCGGGCACGCGCCGTGGCCCGCCGGCAGGAGGCCTACCTGTTCGTGCAACGCGCCGACCGCTTCCTCGCCGATCGGGCCGGCCGAGAGCTAGGAGTTCAGTAGGCGGCGCGCGTGTTCGTGGACGGCGGCCCGGAGTTCGGGTGGGTCTAGGATTTCGAAGGGCCAGTAGATCCGGATCGCGCCGGAGACGAGAGGTCCTAGTTCGTTCGCGGCGAAGCGGACCTCGCAGGTGGCGTCGTCGACCTCTTCGACGACGCCCTGGCTCGGTGGGATGAGCTTTCGCACGGTGTCCGCCGGGGCGTGGACCCGGAGCCGGCCGACGATGTCCCACGGCGCCACCCCGGTGCCCTCGGCCACGAGCGCGATCGGGTCGGGCGGGTTCTCGAAGCGGTAGCGCGCGCCGGTCAGCACCGGGTCCGCGATCCGGTCGACACGGAAGGTTCGCCAGGCCTGCCGGTCGCGGTCGCGGGCGACCAGGTACCAGCGGCGGCCGGTGTGAACGATCTGGAGTGGTTCGACGCTGCGCTCCGACTCGTCGCCGGCGTGGGTGCGGTACCGGAACCGGATCCCCTCGACGTCACGGCAGCCCGCCGCCAGGGTGACCAGCACCTCGCCGTCGACGGTCGGCAACTCCCCCTGCGGCAGCTGACTCGTGTGCGCGCCGATCGCCGCGACCTGCTCACGCAGCCGCGCCGGCAGCACCTGATGGAGTTTCGCCAGCGCCGAGATCGCCGCCTCCTCGACGCCCGACACGGTCGTGGTGGTCGCGACGCGCAGGCCGACCGCGATCGCGACGGCTTCCTCGTCCTCGAGCAGCAGCGGCGGCAACCGCCCACCGGGTCCGAGACGGTAGCCGCCGCCGATCCCGGCCTCGGCGTCGACGGGGTACCCGAGTGACCGCAGTCGGGTGACGTCACGCCGTACGGTCCGGGGCGTGACGTCCAGCCTGGCGGCCAGGTCGGCGCCGTCCCACTGCGGGCGGGACTGAAGCAGTGAGAGCAGTCGGAGCAGACGGGCCGCGGTGTCCATGGTTCTTCATTCTGCCCCGACCTGCGGACCGATCCTGTCCGCAGGTCGTCCTACGGTGATTTCATGACCAAGACACTGGAGCACTTGCTGGAGCTGTCCGGCTTCGCCTGGGAGCGACTCCGCGATCGGGTGGCCGGGCTGACCGACGAGGAGTACTTCTGGGAGCCTTTCGACGGCTGCTGGACGGTCCGCGAGACCCCCGCGGGCTTCGCGGCCGACTGGGCCTGGATCCCGCCGGAGCCGGCTCCGTTCACCACTCTGGCGTGGCGGATCAGCCACATCGTCGACATCCTGCAGGAGGACCGCACTGCCACCTGGCTGGGGCACCGGCCCGCGGACGACGACGGGCAGCCACCGGTGCCGGCCTCGGCCGCGGAAGCCATCTCCGCCCTCGACCACGCGTACGCCGTCTGGCACCGGCGACTCTCCGCGCTCAGCCAGGACGACCTCGACCGGCCGATGGGTGCGATCGCGGGCCCCTGGGCCGACCACGACGGTACGTCGTTCGTGCTGCACATCCTCGACGAACTGATCCATCACGGCGCCGAGGTCGGCACCGTCCGCGACTTCTACCGAGGCGCGCGCGCCGAAGACCCGTTCGGGCCCGCCCTCACCGGCGATGTCACGCCCGCGGACCGGCCCGCGCTGCTCGCCGAAGCCGCAGCGGCACAGCGCTGGGAGGTCGTCCCGCAGCTCGCCGAGCTGGGCTTCGGGATCGACGAACGCACGCCGAGCGGCGTCACAGCAGCCCACCTCGCCGCGGGCACCGGGTCGCTCGACACCCTCCGCTTCCTCGTCGAGCACGGCGCGGATCTGTCGCTCACCGATCCCCGCTTCGACGCCGACGTGCTCGGCTGGGCGAAATGGTTCAAGCAGCCGGAGGCGGCGAGCTACCTCGAGTCGTTGTCGGGCCGGCGCTGACCAGCCAGACGCGTTCGCAGGTCGCGGATGCCCGCTGCAACTGGTCACGCGACTCCTGCGAGGCGTGCGAGGGCGTCGAGGGTCTCGTGGAGGCCTTGGGTGAACACCTCCAGGTCCGGACAGCTGTCCCGGTCGGCGGCCGCGGTGAAGTTCAGTTGCCCGGCGTACGACAACGCGGCGACGACGAGTGTCAGGTTGCCCATCGGCGGCATCAGCGGGAACGTCTCCAGCAATCGCGCGCCGGCGAGATACAGCGGTACCGGCGGGCCCGGGACGTTGCTGACGACCAGGTTCACCGACCGCTGCCGCGGAAACATCCGGTACCAGACACGTTGGCCGGCGACGAACCGGAAGATTCCGCTGCCGGCCTCCGGTCGGGCTTCGTGCTTGCGCGCCGCCGTCTCGGCCGCGATCAACCGGAGTCGCCGCACCGGGTCGGATTCGCCGAGCGGCAGTGGCACCATCATCCAGCCAGGCTTGTTGCCCTTGGCCTCCCCCGGCCCTTCCTGGTGCTGGGACATCGTCACCATCGCGCGCTGCACGAGCCCGTCGACATCCTCACCTCGGCTCGCCAGCAACCGACGCACCCCGCCTGCCACGGCCGCCAGGATCACGTCATTCACCTTGGCGTGCCGGTCGTGGGCGACCTGCCGGGCGACGTCGAGTCGGCCGCGTACGACGGACAGCCGACGCTCGGCGCCCACCGGGTGGTTGAGGCTGGTCCGTGGCGCGGGCTGCTCGGTGAGAACCTCCCGCCACGCCGGCAGGGTCCGCCGTACCTGATGCAGCGTCCGCCGGGGATGGACCAGGCCGGAGACCCCGCGGCTCAGCTCCTGCCCACGCCGGCGCAGGTTGTCGCGCAGCAGCTCACCGGCCGACGGGATTGGCATCGCCGTCCACGGCCGGGGCGCTGGAGCGGAGGCGTCGGGCGTCCGGTCGAGCAGCGCCGCGAAGGCGGCCATCGCCGCGGGCCCGTCGGCGAGAACGTGGTGGACCTTCAGGTACGCGCCGATGCGCCGCTCCGACAGGCCGGGGAGCAGCCACAGCTCCCACAGCGGCCGGGCTGGATCCAATCGCGGCCGGGCCAGTTCCGCGCAGGTCTGCAGTAGTTGGGACTCAGCGGCAAGCGGGCGGACCTTCACATGGTCCGCGAGGTCGAAGGAGGGGGCGTCGATCCACAGAGGCCAGCCCAACCCCAGCGGCGGCCGGTACAGCAACTGCCGGAATCGGGGCACGAGTTGCAGTCTCGGCTCCAGGTGCCGACGGACCATGTCGACGCGGACGCGACCGTTCTCGTCGAGCAGGCTGGTGCCGTCGAGGACGGCGAGTCCGCCGATGTCGGTGGACCAGCCGTAGTCGTCCCACAGCAGCAGGAACAGATCCGACGCTGTCAGTCGTTCGAGGCGACGTCCGCCGGCCATGACGTCACGCCCTCTCCTTCTCGTCTGTGCGGCCTTCTCGTCTGTGCGGCCTTCTCGTCTAGACGGCCGGGACCGGTTCGAGCCCCTGGACGAACGAGTACACCGCGAGTCCTCCGGCGTGCTTCTTCCCCAGCTGCTTGAGCTCTTCCGAGACCTCGCCGAACGCCGTCATGCGGTGGTCGTAGGCATACTTCTCGAAGAGAACAGCCCTGGCCGCCATCACGTGCAGGTTGTGCTCGATCAGCCCTTCACTGCTCTGGTACGCCTCGTGGACCTCGCACTCGGTGCCCTCGGTGTTGACGAACCAGTCGTAACGGATGGTGTGCGTGTCCAGCTCCCGGGTCAGTCGGAGGAGCTCGGCCGCCTGCGCCTTGAATCCCTCCAGTTCGCCCGGCCGGATCTTCAGATGGGCGTGTACTTCCAGATGAGCCTGGGCCGCGCTGGTCGCCGTTGGCCGGATTCCGTCCAGGAACGCGAAGACGGCCGGTGGTGTGCCCATTCGGGCCTCGACGAGGTCGACGAAGCTCTGCGACACCTCGCCGTAGAGCGCCGACCGATGGTCGTGGGCGTAGTCGCGGAAGAGGGTCGTCCGCGCCGCCATGATGTGCATGTTGTGCTCGATGAGTCCCTGTTCGCCCGTGAACAGCTCGTGGACCTCGCACTCGTTGCCGTCCTCGCTGACGAACCAGTCGCAGCGAAGGGTGCGCGTGTCCTGCTCCCGGGTCAGCCGGAGGATCTCGGCCGCCTGGGCCTTGATCCCCTCCAGCTGACCTGGGCGAACCTTGAGGCGAGCGACGACTTCCAGGTTCGCCATGACTTCCTCCTCAGACTCCTCAGAATCGTCAGACGTTCTTCGGAACGTGACTCCGGAACATCACCCGCATGACCTTGTGGCCGAAGTCGGACGTCGGTTCGAACATCAGCGGGCACCCGCCGTCGATCACGGTGATGCCGTGTTGCCGCCCGTACTCGGTGGCGGCGCTCGAGACGCTGCCCGCGCCGGGACCACGGTGCATCCACACCTGAGTGATCCCGAGCTCGGCGCACTCGCGCATCGTGCCCTCGGCCCTCGAGGGCGCGGTGGCGATGACGACGGCGTCGACCCCGCCGGGGATGCTCTTCAGGTCGTGGTAGCTGCGGCTCCCCTCGACCGAGTCGGCGTTCGGGTTGACGGGGTACACCTCGTACCCGCGCTCCCGCAGACGCTTGTACACGACGTTCGCGCCGTGGTCCTTCGGCCGGCGCGATACGCCGGTCACCGCGATCCGCTTGTTCGCGAGGAACGCGGACGCTGCTTCCTGCATGGTCGGCATCTGTCGACCCTCCTTGTCATGCCGTGCCGGGCGGCAGACCGAGCTGGGCCGCGACGGCCGCGTTGTCGTAGTACAGGTTGTCGAGCACGACCTTGCCGTCCCGGACCCGTACCAGCTCCATGCCTCGTACCTCGACGCGTCGCCCGGTCGGCGGCAGCTCGGTGCCGTCGGGCAACGTGACCGGACCGGTGTGCGTACCGGCGAACACGAACTCGTCCGCGAACGCGTCGCCCTGCTCGACGTAGCTGGTGTAACGGTGAGCGAGCTCCGAGAACGCTTCGAGTTCCTTCGCAAGCCGCGCACGGATCACGCTCCGCCCTTCGAAGAAGCCGTCAGGCATCAGCTGGACGGCATCCTCGGCATACAGCTCCATCACACCGTCGAGATCACCCTTGTTGTACCGCTCGACGTACTCCTCCAGCAGTCCTCGGTACTTCTCCCCGGTCACCTCTTCGCCTGCCGGCTCCGCGGACTCCCGTTCGACCTCGAGCGAGTAGTCCGCCGCGTAGGCGGCGACGGCGCCGAGAGCGGCCACCGTGGGCGCGACGAGGAATCCGACCACACCGACCGTCACCGGCACTTCGATCACGGGCTTACCGTCGGAGTTCTTGATGATGATCCGGCGCACGTTGCCTTCGTGGACCAGTCCCTTGACCTTCTCCACGAGGTGTCCGCCCTTGACATCGATCTTCTCTGTCGTCGTCGTGACTTGCTGACCCATGTCCGTCCACCTCCTCAGCTGTGCTCGTTCTACTCATCGCATGCTTGTCTTCGGGATCGGCTCGAGGCAGGGCCGAACGGCATGTTTCGCGGCCCCACCCTGGGGACCGTCGGCTGGACCCGGACAGGTCCGTCGCCTCTGTCGGCGAGGGTGGGTTCGGGATGAGATGGGCGTCGCGTGCCTTACGGCACGAAGGCTCGTTGGGAGCGGTGGCGGAAGGTGCGGGGTGAGAGGGCGTGGGCCGCGGTGAAGCAGCGGGTGAAGTAGGACTGACTGCTGAAGCCGCAGCGGGTCGCGATGCTCGCAACCGGAAGGTTTGTTGCTGCTAGCAAAGACGCCGCGTGCTCCAGGCGCAGGTCGGTGACGAAGGCCGTCGGCGTGACGCCGTACGCCGCGCGCATCGAGCGGGACAGGTGGGCGGCGCTGACGCCGGCGAGGTCGAGCAGCCGCGGGACGCCGCCGCGCAGGTTGTCCTCGGCGCGCATCGACGTACACGCCCTGGCCAGCCAGTCCGGGATGCGTGAGCCGCCGGGGTCGCCCGGGGTGAGGAGGTCGAGGAGATCGATCCAGAAGCGCACCAGGTCGTACGTCGTCGGGTTGTCCTGGAAACGGGTGAGCGCGTGCTCGAACACCGGGATCGCGGCCGGCTGGTTGACGCTGACGGGTCCGCGAGACGCCCGCGTCAGGTCCAGGAAGCCTTGCCAGAGCGAGCTCGGGAACGCGACGTTGACGAACTCCAGGCCGTCCGGCACCACGCCGCGGACCGCGTGCCGGTCGCTCGGCCGCACCAGCACCACGTCGCCGGCCCGCAGCGGCGCGACGCCGGTGGTCAGCAGGTGCTCGCCGCTGCCGGAGACGACGCCCATGAACTCGTGGAAGTCCGCGTGCGTGTG
This sequence comes from Kribbella sp. NPDC003557, assembly GCF_040610805.1. Classification (NCBI taxonomy): domain Bacteria; kingdom Bacillati; phylum Actinomycetota; class Actinomycetes; order Propionibacteriales; family Kribbellaceae; genus Kribbella; species Kribbella sp. NPDC003557. The sequence goes on along the minus strand of NZ_JBEXMY010000006.1, from coordinate 164,579 downwards.
CAGCTCGGTGTCGCGGGCGCGGGCCGGGATCCGCACCCGCGCCGCGTGGTACGGCCGGCCGAACGCGTGCGCCTCGAACCGCAGGATCTGGTCCACCTCAAGACAGTACAAATTCTCGTCGTACCGCTGCTAGTCCGGCGGCGCGCCCGACCCGCAGGCTGGAGGCATGTTCGATACCGACGGCTACGTCATCTTCCGCGACGTCATCGACCAGGAGCTGATCAAGGAGGTGAACGATCATGTCGAGTGGCTGCAGGCCCGGCACCCCGAGGTGCGGCCCGAGCAGCTCGGCCACATCTACCTGCGCGACGACCCGTTCTGGGTGCGGCTGGTGAGCGACGACCGGCTCGTCGACATCGCCGAGCAGTTCATCGGGCCGGACATCGCCCTGTTCGCGTCGCACTACATCTCCAAGCCGCCGTACTCGGGTCAGCCGGTGCTGTGGCACCAGGACGCGGCGTTCTGGCCGCTCGAACCGATGGAGGTGGTGACGCTCTGGCTGGCCGTCGACCACTCCACCCCGGAGAACGGCTGCGTCCGGGTGATCCCGGGCAGCCACCGCTCCGAGGTGGCCGGGATGCGCGACAACACCGACGTGGAGAGCGTGCTCGGCAAGGAGATCGCGGTCGAGGTCGACGAGTCGCGGGCCGTCGACATGGTGCTCGCCCCGGGCGACGTCGAGGTGCACCACCCGAACATCGTGCACGGCAGCACCGCGAACACGTCGCCGTACCGGCGCTGCGGGCTGACCATCCGCTACATCCCGACGTCGACCAGGATCACCGACCCGGAGTCGCCGTACCCGAGCGCCTTCCACCTGCGCGGCGCGCCGGGTGTGAACAGCTACCAGCCACGTCCGGCGTACGTCGAGGGCCGGCACTTCCCGTTCACCGGGGCATGACAGGGAAGCCCTGACATGCGAAAGGGCCCGCCCCCTCGGGGGACGGGCCCTTTCGGCGACTCACTCGAGGCAGATCCGGAACGGGTGCCCCGCCGGGTCGGCGTAGATGCGCCAGCCGCGCGCGTTCTCCGCGGGCGGCGGGTCCAGCGGGTCGAGCGGCTCGGCCCCGAGAGCGACCACGGTGGCGTGACCGCTCGAAAGGTCCTCGACGATCAGGTCGAGATGGAGATCCTGCGCGTCGGTGCCGGGCCACGTGGCCGGCACGAACTCCTCCGAGCGCCGGAAGGCCAGCGTCGAGAACCCCAGCGAGGAACCCGGGCCGGTCAGGCTCCGCCAGTCCTCGTCACCGTTCTCGTCGATGTCCAGCCCCAGCAGCGCCGAGTAGAACTGGGCGAGCTCGAGTGGGTCCGGGCAGTCCAGAACCACCGAGCCGAGCCGCCCGGCAGTACTGCCCGGCTGCTCTGCCACCTGCGTCATCTGTCCTCCACTTTCTGGTACGTCAGCCTGCCCCTGGTCCGCGGGGCAGGTGCGGGCAGGGCCCTCTGGTCGGAAGGCCCGGCCGCCTACGATGACAGGTCCCGGGGACACTTCGCATCTTTCGACACGCGTTCTCGCCGACTGAGCCGATCGCTGACAGTGAAGGCTCGATCTCGCTACCACCGAAGCCGCTATACGCCGGTAGCGCGCCGCCGCTCGCCGAGCTTGCGGATCTTGGCCCGCGTCCCGCAGTCCTCCATCGAGCACCAGCGCCGGGAGCCGTTGCGGCTGCGGTCCAGGAACAGCCAGCCGCACCCGCCGTCGTCGACCGGGCAGGCCCGCAGCTGGCGCAGCTCGACGGTGCGGATCAGCTCGACCGCCGCGACCACCAGCCGGTCCGGGATGACCTGCGCCGGCGACGTCCCGACCACGAGCTCGGCGATGCCGCGGTCCCGGGCCGGGTCCGGGATCAGCATCGAGCGTGCGGCCGCCGCCGACCAGCGCAGCATCAGCCGCTCGAACGCGGAACCCTCGCTCTGCTTGACCCCGTCGGCCGCGATCGCGGAGTGCGCGGCCCGCGGCGCCAGCACGTCGTACGTCGCCTCGCGGATCTCCAGCGTCGCGTTCAGCGCCTTCACGGCCAGCTCCGGCGCCGAGCGCCAGGTGCCCTCGACGGCGCTGTAGTCGCGCAGGTCGATGAGCCCGCTCCGGCGGCTCCAGGCGAGCAACTCGGCGGGCGAGCTGAGGTAGTCGAACTCCGGCGTGCCGCCCCGGGTGCGCGGGCTGACCGTGTTCACGAGATCGAGGGCGGGATGTCCGCCCACGATGCGATATTCCCCGCGAAAACTGTCGGTCATGAATGAGACGCTACCACTGTCCGACATTTTACCGGGATCAGGTGACCCAATGACCCTCTCGTCCCGCCGGGCGAACGCCGCGCTGGTGTTCCTCGGCGTCTCGACCTTCTCGTTCGTGACCGTCGAGGTGCTCCCGATCGGTCTGCTGACCGTGATCGCGGACGACCTCGGGCGGTCCCGCTCGCAGGTCGGCCTCCTCGTCACCGGGTACGCCACAGTCGTCGTGCTCGCCTCCATCCCCCTCGCCCGGCTGACCCACCAGCTCCCCCGCCGCCTCGTGCTGGCCGGCACGCTCGGGGTCCTGACCGTCGCCACGGGCCTGTCCGCCGTCGCCCCGTCGTACGAGTTGCTGTTCGCCTCGCGACTGGTGATCGCGCTCGCGCAGGCGCTGTTCTGGGCCATCGCCCCGCCGATCGCGACCGGCCTCTTCCCGCCGGAGCTCCGGGGCCGGGTGGTCGCGCGGCTCGCGATCGGGACGGCGCTGGCGCCGATCCTCGGCATCCCGCTCGGCACCTGGCTCGGCGAGCAGGCCGGCTGGCGCGTGCCGTTCGTGGTGATGACCGTGCTGGGCGCGGCCGCCTGCGCCGGGATCGTCGCCCTGCTGCCGCGCGCCGAGGTGCAGGACAGCCCGTCGCGCCGGGGCAGTTCCCCCGACCTCCGGCGGTACGTCGTCCTCCTCGTCACCTGCGCCGTCGGCGTGACCGGGTTCCTCACCTTCAACACCTACGTCACGCCGTTCCTGCTGGACATCTCCGGATTCTCGTCCGGCGTGCTCGGCCCGATGCTGCTCGCCAGCGGGGCCGGCGGCCTGGCCGGCACGTTGATCGTCGGCCGGGTGCTCGACCGGTTCCCGTGGGGCGCGACCGTGCTTCCGCTCGCCGTGATCGGGGTCGGCCTGTTCGGCTTGTACGCGTTGGGCCAGGTGCAGGTCGTGACCGTCGGCCTGATCGCGGTGATCGGTCTGGCGTTCAGCGGTTTCGCCGTCGCCGCCCAGAGCCGGACCCTGCAGGTCGCCCCGGGCAGCACCGACATCGCCTCGGCCGGGACGAGTTCGGCGTTCAACGTGGGGATCGCTGCCGGTGCCTTCGTGGGTGGCGCGCTGATCGACACCACGACGGTGCGCGCGGTCGCGCTCGTCGGCGGCTTGCTGGCGGCGGCCGGAGCTTTGGTGATGCTGAGCGAGCCCTTGCTGGTCCGGCGCCGGGCCGACGTGCCAGAGTGCGCGCATGACCTTTGTGAAGAGCCGGCTTGACGCACCGGCGGGCTTCTTCGAGGTCGAGGCCGCCGGACTGCGCTGGCTGGCCGTGCCTGGCGGCGTGCCGGTTGCTGAGCCGCTCGACGTCTCCCCCACCCAGCTGACGACCACACGGCTGGACAACGCGCCGCCGACCGGGTCCGACGCCGAGGACTTCGGCCGGCGGCTGGCCGTCACGCACGACGCCGGCGCCCGCCACTTCGGCGCACCGCCGGACGGCTGGCGCGGCGACGGGTACATCGGCACGATCCCGCTGCCGCACGCCTCCGAGCCGATCACGTCATGGGGCGAGTTCTACGCCAACCTGCGCCTCCGGCCGTACCTGCGGGCCGCCCGCGACGAGGGCATCTACCTGGACGGGTTCGAGCGGGTCTGCACCCGACTCGAGGCAGGCGTGTACGACGACCCGGCCGACGAGCCGTCCCGGATCCACGGCGACCTGTGGTCCGGCAACGTGCTCTGGACACCGGACGGCGTCCACCTGATCGACCCGGCGGCGCACGGCGGCCATCGGGAGACGGACCTCGCGATGCTCGCGCTCTTCGGGCTGCCGCGGCTCGATCGCGTGCTGCGCGCGTACGACGAGACGCACCCGCTCGCGGACGGCTGGCAGGACCGGATCGGGCTGCACCAACTGCACCCGCTGCTGGTGCATGTCGTGCTCTTCGGCGGCGGCTACGTCGCGCAGGCCCGCGAGCTCGCCCGGCGGTATTGAAGCCTCTTGACGTAAAGCCGCTGCCCGCGAACACTCTCGATCATGATTCCGCAGCCCACAGCGCAGCAGCCACTCCCCGACGAGACCTTCATCCTCCAGGCGGACGCCACGATCGGCGTCGACGACCCCGCGGCCCGGCAGATCGCCGACGAGTTCGCCGCCCGGCTCCGGCGGTCGACCGGCTTCGCGCTGCCGGTCCAGGACGGCACCGGTACCATCTCGCTGTCCACCGGCGGCGCGGAGTCGTTGGGGGCCGAGGGCTACGAGCTCCGCGCGGACGCGTCCGGCGTCGCGATCACCGCGGCCACCGCCGAGGGCCTGTTCCGCGGCGTCACCACGCTCCGCCAGCTCCTCCCGGCCAAGGCCGAGGCCGCCGGCGCCCAGGAGGGCTCGTGGGAGATCGCCGGTACGACGATCTCGGACTCGCCGCGGTACGGGTACCGCGGCGTCATGCTCGACGTCACCCGGCACTTCTTCACCGTCGACCAGGTGAAGAAGTTCATCGACCTGGTGTCGCTCTACAAGATCAACCGGCTGCACCTGCACCTGTCCGACGACCAGGGCTGGCGGATCCAGGTCGACTCCTGGCCGCGCCTCACCGAGTACGGCGGCAGCCTGCAGGTCGGCGGCGGCACGGGCGGCGCGTACACCAAGGCCGACTTCGCCGAGATCGTCCGGTACGCCGGGGAGCACTACCTGACCGTCGTGCCGGAGATCGACACCCCGGGGCACACCAACGCGGCGCTCGCGTCGTACCCGGAACTCAACCCGGACGACGTCGCGCCCAAGCTCTACACCGAGACCGAGGTCGGGTTCAGCACCCTGACCGTGGACAAGGACCGCACGTACGAGTTCCTCGACGACGTGTTCCGTGAGGTGGCCGAGCAGACGCCGGGCGACCTGCTCCACCTCGGCGGCGACGAGGCGCACTCGACACCGCACTCCGACTACCTGACCTTCGTACCGAAGGCCGCCGAGCTCGTGGTCAAGCAGGGCAAGACCGTGATGGGCTGGCACGAGATCGCCGACGCGCCGCTGCCGGCCGGAACGGTCGTGCAGTACTGGGGCACCGAGGACGAGAAGGCGCAGGCGCTGGCACTGAAGGCGGTCGAGCAGGGCGCAACGCTTGTCCTCTCGCCCGCGAACCGCGCATACCTGGACATGAAGTACCACGCGGAGACGCCGCTCGGCCTGCAGTGGGCCGGCCTGGTCAGCGTCGAGCAGTCCTACAGCTGGAACCCGGCGACGCTGATCCCGAACGTGCCGGCGAGCGCGATCGACGGCGTCGAGGCACCGCTGTGGACGGAGACGCTCGACGACCTGGACAAGGTCGAGTTCATGACGTTCCCGCGGCTGCCGGGCATTGCCGAGCTCGGGTGGTCGCCGGAGTCCGCGCTCGACTGGACGACGTACCGCGACCGGCTGGCCGAGCAGGGGTCGCGCTGGGAGGTGCTCGGCGTGAACTTCTACCGGGCACCGGAGATCGACTGGCGCTAGGCCGCCAGCTGGCGATCCAGCTGCGGATCCAGCCGAGGACCTCAGCCGAGGATGCGGTCGAGGAGCCAGGCAGTGGTCTCGTCCAGGTCCTGCTCAGCGACCGTGTGCTGCGTGGCGTCCGCGTCCGGGGCGTCGCGCACCTCCAGCCGGTACACGTACCGGTCCGGCTGCGGCCGGCCGGAGCCGAGGTCCTTGGCACCCAGGGCGCGGACCGCGGCCTCCAGCCGGTCCGCGTCCGGCTGGCCGCTCGTGTCCAGCTCGCCCTGCTGCATCAGCCCGGCGAAACCGCCGCTGCGGGTCACGGTGACGATCACTGCTGCCTCCTCGCGGTTGCGTGCCACGCAACTGTCCCCCATCTGCGGCGCGTACTGTGCACAGCCGCGCGACACGCCGGGAAATCCGATCAGAATCATGCGTCCATCACCCGGCGTACCGGCCTCTTGTCCTTCGTTGCCAATGTCCCGCGCCCGCCGCCGCCTGCGAAACAGCAGGTCGGCGCGGGATTTCCGGTTCCGGACCGCGGTCGTGACGGGCGGGATCAGCCGGGCACGGAGGGTAACGATCGGCGACAATCAGCGACACGTGTTTGTGGTCACCCCTACCATCAGCCCGCAGAACGGCTACAGTTATGGCGTTGCAAGTTTGGACTCCCTGACTTTTGCTGTGCTGCATGGCCGGTCTGTCGTCTGGGGCCTTTCGGCGACGCGCGGCTCATGAGGTGTGGGTCGCGGATTGTTAATAGCCATCGAGGAGATAGACAATGGCTGTCGGTACTGTCAAGTGGTTCAACGCTGACAAGGGCTTCGGCTTCATCACCCCGGATGACGGTGGCGCGGACGTGTTCGCGCACTACTCGGCCATCCAGATGTCGGGCTTCCGCTCGCTGGACGAGAACCAGCGCGTCGAGTTCGAGATCACCCAGGGCCAGAAGGGCCTGCAGGCGGAGAACATCCGCGCGATCTGATTCGTCGGATCACCCTTCTAGAACCTACGGAGGGGCCGTACACCACCTCGGTGTGCGGCCCCTCCGCCGTTTCCGGGCGTCTAATGGACCTGTGACCGAAGACTCGCGGTACAGCCGGCCGGACGAGGATCCCGGCGAGCGCCTCGACCGCCACTGGATCGAGCTCCTCCAGGAGCTGCGGCTGGCCCAGACCGGCACGCAGATCCTGTTCGCGTTCCTGCTCGGGATCGCCTTCCAGGCCCGCTTCCAGGACGCGGACGCCTTCACCCACACCGTCTACGCGCTGACGCTGATCGCGTCGGCCCTGTCGGTCGGCCTCTTCGTGGCGCCGGTGTCCTTCCACCGCCTCATCTACCGCCGCCAACTCCGGCACCGGATGCTCCCGATCGCCAGCCGGATGGCGATCGCCGGCCTGATGTTCCTGATCCTGGCGGTCGCCGGCGGCCTGCTGCTCGCCCTCGAGGTCGTCCTGCCCACCGGCCTCGCGATCCTCGCCGTCGCCGGCATCCTGATCTGGTTCATGATCTTCTGGTACGCCGTCCCGGCCTGGATCCGGCGTACTAGCGGAGACGAGGAATGACCTCGCTCGCGATCTGTTCCAGGACCGCCTCCGAGCCCGCGTACACGCCTTCGGAGCGGGGCCAGTGGGTGATGACGTCGGTGAAGCCGAGGGCGGCCGCGCGGCCGACGGAGTCCTCGAAGGCGGCCGGGCCGGACACGGCGTAGACCTTGGAGTCGAGGGAGAGGTAGCGGTCCAGGTGGCGACCCTCGAGGAGGTCGTCGAGGCGGTGGCTGAGGTCGGCGACGGACGCGAACCAGGTGTCGAGGTCGTCGCTCGCTCCCCCGGTCGTCATCCAGCCGTCGCCGTGCTCGGCGGCGAACCTGACCGAGCGTGGTCCGTTGCCGGCCAGGATGAAGGGGACGCGCGGCTGCTGGACGCAGCCCGGCAGGGTCCGGCCGTTGCGCGTCTCGAAGTACTCGCCCTCGAAGTCGACACCGTCGGTGGTGAGCAACGTGTCCAGCAGCGTCACGAACTCCTGGTAGCGGTCCTGCTTCTGCCGCGGCGTCAGGTCCGGACCGCCCTGGATCGTGGCGTCCAGGCTGCCGCCGGCCCCGATCCCGCACAGGAACCGGCCGTCGGACACGTCGTCGATCGCGAGGATGTCGCGGGTCAGCGCGAGCGGGTGCCGGAAGTTCGGCGACGTGACGAACGTGCCGAGCTTGATCGTCGACGTGGCCAGCGCGGCCGCCGTCAGTGTCGGCGTCGTCCCGAACCACGGTGAGTCCTGGAGGCCGCTCCAGGTCAGGTGGTCGTACGTCCACGCATGGTCGAACCCGTACTCCTCAGCCCGCCGCCACCGCGGCGCGGCGTCCCGCCAGCGGTACTCCGGCAGGATCGCGATCCCGAAACGCATGACCGCACCCTACCGAGTGTGTCCGAAACCACGATTGTTGCGTTTCGCCACGATCTCCGACACGGTCTTAGGGCACTGTCCCCAAGACAACAGAACGGAGGCGCGCCGAAGCGAGGCGTGACTTACCTGTGGCCATCGACATCGACAGCCAGACAGAGACTCCCGACCACGCAGCACATCCCGCAATCGCCACTCCACCACCACCCGGCAGCCGAAGTCGCGGTTCCGGACTCGACCGCGTCACCTTCGGTGTCACCGCGGTCATCGCCCTGGCGTTCGTCGCCTGGGGCATCGTCGACGCCACCGGTCTCGGGACGGCGTCCACCTCGGCCCTCGGCTGGGTCGAACAGAACACCGGCTGGCTGTTCGTGCTGCTGGCCTCCGGCTTCGTCGTCTACGTGATCTGGCTGGCGGCCGGCCGCTACGGGCGGATCCCGCTCGGCCGCGACGACGAGGAACCCGAGTTCAAGACCGTGTCCTGGGTCGCGATGATGTTCAGCGCCGGCATGGGCATCGGCCTGATGTTCTTCGGCGTCAGCGAGCCGCTGTCGCACTTCGCCAGTCCCCCGCCCGGCACGGTCGAGGGCGGTACGTCGGAGGCGCTCGAGACCGCGATGGCCACCACGCTGTTCCACTGGACGCTGCACCCGTGGGCGATCTACGCGGTCGTCGGCATCGCGATCGCGTACGGCACCTTCCGGCGCGGACGCTCGCAGCTGATCAGCGCGGCGTTCGCCCCGCTGCTGGGCCGCCGTACCGAAGGGCCGATCGGCAAGGTCATCGACGGGCTGGCGATCTTCGCGACGCTGTTCGGATCGGCCGCGTCACTCGGGCTGGGCGCGCTGCAGATCGGGTCCGGCGTCCGGATCCTCGGCTGGCTCGACAACACCGGCAACGCCGTCATGGTCGGCGTCATCGCCGTCCTGACCGCGGCGTTCGTCGCGTCCGCGGTGTCCGGCGTGGCCAAGGGCATCCAGTGGCTGTCGAACATCAACATGGTGCTGGCCGTGGTGCTCGCGGTCTTCGTGTTCGTGGTCGGCCCGACGGTGCTGATCCTGAACCTGGTCCCGACCGCGATCGGCGACTACTTCCGCGACCTGGCCGACATGGCCGCCCGGACCGAGGCCAGCGGCGGCGACGCGATGGCGACCTGGCTGTCCGGCTGGACGGTCTTCTACTGGGCCTGGTGGATCTCGTGGACGCCGTTCGTCGGCATGTTCATCGCCCGGATCAGCCGCGGCCGCACGATCCGGCAGTTCGTCACCGGCGTCCTGCTGGTGCCGTCGCTGGTCAGCCTGCTGTGGTTCTGCATCTTCGGCGGTACGGCGATCGACATCCAGCGCGGCGGCACCGACATCGCCGGCGCGTCGACGACCGAGGGCCAGCTGTTCGGCATGCTCGACCACATCCCGCTCAGCGCGGTCACGACCGTCATCGTCGTCGTCCTGGTCGCGATCTTCTTCGTGTCCGGTGCGGACGCAGCGTCGATCGTGATGGGCACGCTGTCCGAGCGTGGGGCGATCGAGCCGAAGAAGCCGCTGGTGATCTTCTGGGGCGTGCTCACCGGTGCCGTCGCGGCGGTGATGCTACTGGCCGGCGGAGGTGGGTCCGACGCCTTGCAAGGCCTGCAGAACCTCACGATCGTCGCGGCGCTGCCGTTCGCGGTCGTGATGGTCGGGCTGGCGGTCGCGCTGGCCAAGGATCTGCGCACGGATCCCCTGATGCTGCGCCGCGAGATCGGCTCGGAGGCGGTCGAGGCGGCGGTCATCGAGGGCGTCAGCCAGCACGGCGACGACTTCGCCCTGGTCGTCTGCAGCGGCAACGGCGAGACGCCGCAGGACGAGCCTAGGACGTAGGTGTGGGGAACGTGGCTAGGGAGCTGGTGCCGATGCTTCCTAGCCACACCTTCCCGTCGCGTTCGCGGACACCGGTGGGCATGTGGAACTCCGGGTGCTTGGCGCGCAGATCGTGCACCAGCGCGCCGCTCTCGTCGTACGCCTGGATCTCGATGATGTCCGCGGCCTTCGGCTTCAGCGCGTCCGGCAGCGCCCAGACGACCTTGCGGAGCGCGGGGTGCTTCGGCAGCAACAGGTCGAGTACGGCGTTGCGTGGCGAGCCGACCGCGACCCAGATCAGCCCGTCGGAGCCGCGGGCGATGTTGTCCGGCAGCCCCGGGATCTCGGCGATCCGCACCGGCTCGGCGCCGTCGGTCGTGACGTCGAGCTTGCAGAGCCCGTACGTCGCGGTCTCGGCCCAGAAGAGCGAGCGACGGTCGCTGCTGAGCGCCACGCCGTTCGGGAAGCCGCGACCGGTCACCAGCCGGGTGACCTCCCCGTCCGGCGTCAGGCGGTACACACTGCCGGTCGTGGAGTGCTCGAGCAGGTCGGCCATCCACTCGTCGATCCCGAACCGGGTCGAGGAGTCGGTGAAGTAGATCGTGCCGTCCTCGGTGACGTCGGCGTTGTTGCAGAACCGCATCGGCCGGCCGTCGATCTCGGACAGCAGGGTGCTGACCCGGTTGTCCTGGTCGAGGGTGAGCAGGCCACGGTTCGCGTCGCAGATCAGCACCTTGCCGTCCGGCAGCCACTCCAGCCCGAGCGGCCGGCCGCCGGTGTCGGCGAGCGTGCTGATCGTCTTCCCGTCGGCGCTGACGCGCAGGATGCGGCCGTCGTACAGCCCGGTGAGGACGCTGCCGTCGGCGTCGATCAGCGTGTCCTCGGGACCTGCCCCGGGGAGCGTCACGACGTCGACCTCGATCCCCGTCGGGGTGCGGGCCGGCGGCACGGGCGGCGGAGTCCAGCGAACGGGCGCGATCGACGACTTCATGTCCCGACCCTAGCGCTTCGCTGTCGGTCGACCACAAACGGTGCAGCCCGGGCCGATCGTCGATCGGTCCGGGCTGCTCGTCGTACAGGTCAGAAGATGACCTCGCCGCGGGCGCGGCGGGCGCGGAGCTTCTCCAGCGCCTCGTCGAGGATCTCCTGGGCCTCCTGCTCGGAGCGGCGCTCCTTCACGTAGGCCAGGTGCGTCTTGTAGGGCTCGATCTTCGGCGGCGGGGGCGGGTTGTTCACATCGGTGCTGGTCGGCAGACCGCACCGCGGACAGTCCCATTCCTCCGGGATGGACGCCTCGACCGCGAACCAGGTCGCGGTCTCGTGGCCGTTCGCACAGAAGAACACGATGCGCTGCCGGGGCGCGGTGTCGCCGCGCTCCGCCTCGCCCATCGGTCCGGCGCCGACCCGGCTGCCACGAATCGCACTGCCACCACCAGCCACGGGAACCGACTCCCCCTCAGCCGAGCTTGTAGAGCAGGCCGAGCGCCACGATGGCGGCGAACCAGATCAGACCGACACCGATCGTGATCCGGTCGAGGTTTCGCTCGGCGACCGACGAGCCGCCCAGGCTGGACGACACACCGCCACCGAACAGGTCGGAGAGACCGCCACCGCGGCCTTTGTGCAGCAGCACCAGCAGCGTCAGGAACAGGCTGCAGACGATCACGACGATCGAGAAAGCGAGAATCACGAGGAGTAGCCTAACTGAAGGTCCAGGTAACGGCAGATGCCGGCGAACTCGTCCACCTGGAGGCTCGCACCTCCGACCAGGCAGCCGTCGACATCCGGTTGGGCCATGATGCCACCTGCGCTGGCCATCTTCACCGATCCGCCGTAAAGAATCCGTACCGAGTCGGCGACCGAGGGTGAGATCGTCTCCTCGATCCGGCCCCGGATCGCGGCGATCACCTCCTGCGCGTCCTCCGGCGTGGCGACCTCGCCGGTGCCGATCGCCCAGACCGGCTCGTACGCGATCACGACCTTGCGGACGTCGTCCTGCTTCAGCCCGGCCAGACCGGCGTCGACCTGACCCAGGCAGTGCGCGACGTGACCGTCGGCCTTGCGGATCTCCAGGCCCTCGCCGACGCACATGATCGGGGTCAGGCCGGCCTCGAGCGCCTTCGCGGTCTTGGCGTTGACCAGCTCGTCGGTCTCGTTGTGGTACTGCCGGCGCTCGGAGTGCCCGGTCAGCACATACGTGCAGCCGAGCTTGGTGAGCATCGCCGCCGAGATCTCGCCGGTGTACGCCCCGGAGTCGTGCGTGGACACGTCCTGGGCGCCGTACTTGATCTTCATCCGGTCACCGTCGACCAGCGTCTGCACGCTGCGGATGTCGGTGAACGGCGGCAGCACCGCCACCTCGACCCGGTCGAAGTCGTGCTTCTTGTCCTGCAGCGTCCAGCTCAGCTTCTGCAGCAGGTGCACGGCCTCGACGTGGTTGAGGTTCATCTTCCAGTTGCCCGCCATCAACGGCGTACGGGCGCTGTCGGCCATCGGTTTCAGTCCTCTTCCAGTACCGCGAGACCCGGGAGCTCCTTGCCCTCCAGGTATTCGAGCGACGCACCGCCACCGGTGGAGATGTGGCCGAACGCCTCGTCGGCGAAGCCTAGCTGCCGTACGGCGGCCGCGGAGTCACCGCCACCGACGACACTCAGGCCGTCCACCTCGGTCAACGCCTGCGCGACGGCCTTGGTTCCGCCGGCGAACGCCGCCATCTCGAAGACACCCATCGGGCCGTTCCAGAACACGGTGTGCGCGCCGGCGATCTCGGCGGCGAACGCCTTGCCGGACTCCGGGCCGATGTCCAGGCCGAGCTGGTCGGCCGGGATCGCGTCGGCGGCCACGACGGTCGCGGGCGAGTCGGCCTTGAACTCGGGCGCGACGACGATGTCGGTCGGCAGCACGATCTTGTCACCGGCGTCCTTCAGGTAGCCGCGGACGGTGTCGAGCTGGTCCTCCTCGAGCAGGCTCTTGCCGACCTCGTGGCCCTGCGCCTTCAGGAAGGTGAAGACCATGCCGCCGCCGATCAGCAGCTTGTCGGCCTTGGCGATCAGGTTGTCGATCACCGCGAGCTTGTCCGACACCTTGGCGCCGCCGAGCACGACGACGTACGGCCGGGCCGGGTCCTCGGTGAGCTTCTTCAGCACGTCGACCTCGGCGAGCACCAGCCCGCCGGCCGCGTGCGGCAGCTTGCGGGCCACGTCGTACACGCTGGCCTGCTTGCGGTGCACGACCCCGAAGCCGTCGCTGACGAAGACGTCCGCGAGCGCGGCGAGCTCGTCGGCCAGCGCGTCGCGCTGGGCCTCGTCCTTGCTCTCCTCGCGCGGGTCGTAGCGGACGTTCTCGAGCAGCAGCACCTCGCCCTCGTCCAGGTCCTGTACGGCGGCCTGCGCGGCGTCACCGGTCACATCACCGGCGAATCGCACGGTGATGCCCTCGGGCCGGAGCAGCTCGCCGAGCCGCTTCGCGACCGGGGCCAGCGTGTACTTCGGGTTCGGCTCGCCCTTGGGGCGGCCGAGGTGCGCGGTCACGATCACCTTGGCGCCGGCCTTGGCCAGCTTCACCAGGGTCGGCAGCGACGCGCGGATCCGGCCGTCGTCACCGATCACCTCGTCCTTGATCGGCACGTTCAGGTCCGACCGGACCAGCACCCGCTGGCCGGCCAGGTCCCCGAGATCTTCGATGGTCTTCACAGTTCAGCTTCCTCGGGTGAACGAGCTTGCGCCCGAAAGAACACCAGGCTCTCCGGGCGCAAGACTTCGGGGGAATGTCAGAGCGAGGCGCCGACGTGGTTGACCAGGTCGACGAGGCGGTTCGAGTAGCCCCACTCGTTGTCGTACCAGCCGACGACCTTGACCTGGTTGCCGATCACCTTGGTCAGGCCCGCGTCGAAGATGCAGGACGCCGGGTCGGTGACGATGTCGCTCGAGACGATGTCGTCCTCGGTGTAGGTCAGGTAGCCCTTCAGCGAGCCCTCGGACGCGGCGGCCTTGTAGGCCTCCTTGACCTCTTCGACGGTCACCTCGCGGCCGACCTCGACGGTCAGGTCGGTGGCCGAGCCGGTCGGAACCGGGACGCGCAGCGCGTAGCCGTCCAGCTTGCCCTTGAGCTCCGGAAGCACCAGGCCGATCGCCTTCGCGGCGCCGGTCGAGGTCGGGACGATGTTCAGCGCGGCGGCGCGGGCGCGACGCAGGTCCTTGTGCGGACCGTCCTGCAGGTTCTGGTCCTGGGTGTACGCGTGGATCGTGGTCATCAGACCCTTCTCGATCGTGAACGCGTCGTTCAGAACCTTGGCCAGCGGGGCGATGCAGTTCGTGGTGCAGGACGCGTTCGAGATCACGGTGTGCTTCTCGGCGTCGTACAGGTCGTGGTTCACGCCCATCACCACGGTCAGGTCCTCGTTCTTCGCCGGGGCGGAGATGATGACCTTCTTGGCGCCGTTGTCGGCGTGCGTCTTGGCCTTGGTGGCGTCGGTGAAGAAGCCGGTGGACTCGATCACCACGTCGGCGCCGACGTCCGACCACTTCAGGTTGGCCGGGTCGCGCTCGGCGAACGCCTTGAAGCTCTTGCCGCCGACGGTGATGTCGTCGTCGGTGGCGGAGACCTCACCCGGGAAGCGGCCCAGGATCGAGTCGTACTTCAGCAGGTGAGCGAGGGTCTGGTTGTCGGTCAGGTCGTTGACGGCGACGACCTCGATGTCGGCACCGGACGCCTGCACGGCGCGGAAGAAGTTACGGCCGATGCGGCCGAAGCCGTTGATACCTACGCGTACGGTCACGGGTCTGCGTCTCCTCAGAACTAGCTTTGGCACTGCCGCTACAGCCCGAACACTAGCCCAACAGCCCACTCGATCAACTGGTAGCGTCCAGATGAGACCACCGGATGTTTTTCACGGGTTCAGACCAGACCACTGGCTGGTACGCCGAACGGCGGTTTCCGGAGCGTCTCTCCGGAAACCGCCGCTCGTCCTGAAGTTCACCCGATCACGGCAGAACGTTCACCGCGGCCCAGGCCTTGTCGACCGCGGCCCGCTCCGCGCTGCTCGCGCCGTACAGGTCCGTGGCCGCGTTCAGCGTCGCGGTCCGGGCGCCGTGGTAGTCGGTGCGCGACGTCATGTACGTCGTCAGCGCGCGGTACCAGATCTTCTCGGCCTTGGTGATGCCGATCCCGGTGACCGTGACGCCGCCCGCGGTCGGGCTGTTGTACGCGACGCCGTTGATCGTCTTCGCGCCGCTGCCCTCGGACAGCAGGTAGAAGAAGTGGTTGCCGACGCCGGACGAGTAGTGCACGTTCAGCCGGCCGACGCTCTTCGACCAGGCGTCCGCGCTGGCGCCGTCCATCGACGGCTTGTCCATCCGCCGGATGTAGTTCACCGCCGGGTTGTAGTCGGTGAAGATCTCCTCGCCCATGACGTAGTCCGGGGTGTCCTGGCTGTTCGCGGCGTACCACTCGACCGCCGTACCGAAGATGTCCGAGGTGGACTCGTTCAGGCCGCCGGACTCGCCGCTGTAGCGCAGGCCGGCCGAGCGGCTGGTGACACCGTGGCTCATCTCGTGGCCGGCGATGTCCAGCTCGACCAGCGGGCCGATGCCCTGGCTCGCGTCGCCGTCGCCGTACCGCATGCAGAAGCAGGAGTCGCTCCAGGACGCGTTCACGTACGCGCCGTCGTGGACGTACGACTTCGCGCCCTTGCCGTCGTTGGCGATGCCGTTACGGCCGTGCACGCTCTTGTAGTAGTCCCACGTCTCGGCGATGCCGTAGTGCGCGTCGACGCCGGCGGTCTGGGCGTTGGAGTTGCTGCCGGTCCCCCAGACGTTGTCCGCGTCGGTGTAGAGCGTGCCGGCGTTGTACGTCGAGTTGCCGCCGCGGACCGGGTCGACCATCGTCCAGCTGGTGCCGGACTTGGTGGTGTCGAGTCCGACGGTGCCGACGTACAGGCCGGTGCCGCTGCCGAGGTCGTCGTTGACCGTCGTCCAGCTGTCGAGGACCTTGCCGGTCTGCGCGTCGACGTACGTCTCGGTGCCGGTCGGCTCGCCGTTGGCCTTGCGGCCCTCGCTGACGACCTTGTACGCGAGCTTGGACTGGCCGGCGTTCGTCACGAACACGACGAGCTGCTGCTTGCTGCTCTTCGTCTTCGCGGCGGCGAATGCCGTTGCGGCGGACACGGCGGGCCTGGTCGACAGGCTCAGCTTGCCGATGCCACCGGTGGACGAACGGGCCTTGCCCGCCTTGTCCTGGTGGACGACGACATCGCCGCCGACGACCGGCAGACCCTGGTACGTGCGGTCGAACCGGACGTGGCTGCTGCCGTCGGCGTCGGTGACGACGTCGCGGACGACCAGGTCGCCGCCGTCGCCGAGGCCGAGCTGCACGGCGTTGGCCCGCGCGGCCGCGACCGGCGACACCGACGGGCCGCTGCCGGGCTGGGCTGCCTGAACGGTTGCGGTGATGGTGGCGACGGCCAGGCCGGCGATCGCCGTCGCGGCCAGACCGGCGCGATGGATGCGCTTCATGCGAACTCCCTTGGGCGGAAGACGCGCACGAACCGGGACAAGGCCGTGCGCGAACGGGCACGCACACCCTCTGCGACCCCTCCGCCAAAAGGAACCGATCGACCGCGAAAACCCCCGAAGTCCCGGGAAAACCTTCTGCGCCGGACCGGTCACCCCGCGCCGACGGCAGCGGCCCCGGAAACGAGTTCCGGGGCCGCTGGTCCGTGCGGGAAGTAGCTGCCGGTCAGGCCGGGTCGAGCATGTCCGGGGTCAGGTTGGCCTCGGTGTTCGGGATGCCGAGGTCGCCGGCGCGCTTGTCGGCCATGGCGAGCAGGCGGCGGATCCGGCCGGCCACCGCGTCCTTGGTGAGGGCCGGCTCGTGCAGCTGGCCGAGCTCCTCGAGGCTGGCCTGCTTGTGCTCCAGCCGCAGCTTGCCCGCCACCTGAAGGTGGTCCGGCACGTCGTCGCCGAGGATCTCCAGCGCCCGCTCGACGCGAGCACCCGCCGCGACCGCCGCGCGGGCCGAACGCCGCAGGTTCGCGTCGTCGAAGTTGGCCAGCCGGTTCGCGGTCGCGCGGACCTCGCGGCGCATCCGGCGCTCCTCCCACGCCAGCACCGACTCGTGCGCGCCGAGCCGGGTCAGCAGGGCGCCGATCGCGTCGCCGTCGCGGATCACCACGCGGTCGACGTTGCGCACCTCGCGGGCCTTTGAACCGATGCCGAGCCGCCGCGCCGCACCGACCAGCGCGAGCGCCGCCTCCGGCCCCGGGCAGGTCACCTCGAGCGAGGACGACCGGCCGGGCTCGGTCAGCGAACCGTGCGCCAGGAACGCACCCCGCCAGGCCGCCACCGCGTCGCAGGACGCACCGGACACGACCGCCGGCGGGAGACCCCGGACCGGGCGGCCGCGGTTGTCCACCAGCCCGGTCTGCCGCGCGAGCGCGTCACCGTCACGGACCACGCGAACGACGTACTTGGTCTGCTTGCGGATGCCGGACGGGGAGATCACCACCACGTCCGACGGGTGCCCGAAGATCTCGGCGATGTCCTTGCGCAGCCGCCGCGCCGCGGCGCCGCTGTCCAGCTCCGCCTCGACGACGATCCGGCCCGACACCAGGTGCAGCCCGCCGGCGAACCGCAGGATCGACGAGACCTCGGCCTTGCGGCAACACGGTTTCGTCACCTGAATACTGGTCAGCTCGGACTTCACCTGTGCTGTCATCGCCATAGAAAGCATCCTCCCACCCGTGTCAAAGACCCTCGGATCACCAACGGGCGGCGGGTGCCCCGGTTACGGCCGTTGCAACCTTCCGGTCCGGTCGGCGCGTTACCTCGCCGACATCCCGAGAGGAGGGGCATGCAGGCTCCCGACGAAGCCGAGTTCACGGAGTTCGCGGCGAACTCGATCCGCCGGCTGCGCAGGACGGCGTACCTGATGTGCGGCGACTGGCACCGGGCGGAGGACGCGGCACAGGACGCCCTGGTGAAGGTGTACCGCCGCTGGCACCGGATCGATCGCACGCAGGGCCTGAACGGGTACGCGCACCAGTGCCTGGTGACCGCGGTGTTCGACCAGGCCAGGAAGCCGTGGCGCCGGGAGCGACTCGTCGACAGCGAGGACCAGGCCGGGCCGCTGCCCGACGCGGCCGGCACCGTCGACGACCGGATGCTGGTCGTCCAGGCCCTCGGCGCGCTGCCGCCGAGCCAACGGGCGTGCGTCGTCCTGCGGCACTACGCCGACCTCAGCCTCGAACAGACCGCCGACATCCTCGGCATCGGCACCGGCGGCGTGAAGAGCCAGACCTCCCGCGGCCTCACCCGTCTCCGCGAACTCCTCGACCAGACCGAAAGGAGCGCCTCATGAGTACCGACATCGAGCGTCTGCTGGCTGCTGCCGCCGACGACACCGACCAGCCACTCGGCACCGACGTCGACGACCTGCTGAGCCGGGCCCGGCGCTCCGTCCGGCGGACGCGGATCGCCACGGTTTCCACCGCGGTCCTGACCACCGGCGTCATCATCGCCGGCGTCGCCACCTGGTCCGCGAACCGCTCGGACAGCGAGGGCCCGGCGGGTACGCCGAAGAACCAGACGATCACGATCGACGCCAGGACCGGCGCGGTCGTCGACAACGAGACCGGACGGCAGGCCGCGCCGGTACCGCCGACGAGCCCGTTGTCCGATGCCGACGTGTACCAGCGCTGTGTGCCGTACGACCGCGAGAACGTGACGTTCCTGCAGGAGCACAAGGCCAACGTCTGGGACAAGGCCGGCCCGATCACCCCGCAGTGGAACGTGGTGTACAAGAGCGGCGACCAGTCGGTGCTGTCGGCCGGGTTCCTGTCGCCGGACAAGTCGATCGTCTCCACCTGCACGATGAACGCACCGCAGAAGCCGGTCTCGAACGGACGTCTCAGCACCACCGAGACGATTCCCCGAAGCACCGACGGCCTACCCCAGACAGTCGGGTCCGGCGTCCAGGTCCCGGTCTCCGGCGCCGCGCACGTGCTCGTCGAGACCAACGAGGACACCGTCCTCCGGCAGGCGCTGGTCGGCTCCGACGGGTTCTACACGCTCGGGTACGACGGCTTGTCCCGCGGCGTACACAGCGTCAAGCGAGTGCGCGCGTACGACGCCGACGGCAGGAAGATCTGGCAGTTCGACTACAAGGCGCCCGCGCGGCCGACGCCGCCGTCGGTCCCGTCGAGCGTCACGGTGAAGACCGCCGAACCGGTCACGCCGAGTGTCGTCCTCACCAAGGATCCGCTGACCGGGAAGGCACTTGCTCCCCCGCCGTCGGTCAGTCCGCTGACCGACGAGCAGGTCACCGGCCGGTGCCGCGGCGTCGACGACATCTACTTCACCAACGGCCGCAGCCCGATGGACAGCCGCGTCAAGGCTGCCGGTCCGGTGACGAAGGACTGGCAGGTCGCGCTGAAGACCGGGACGGGCAACAAGCTCACGGCCGTCCTCGTCTCGCCGGACAAGCGCGTCTATGCCTGGTGCCACATGCTGGGCGCGACCGCCAAGGGCGCCTACGACTACAACCGCGGCGCCGTCCAGGCCAACGGGAAGTTCGCGGACTCGTTCGAGTTCGGGATGGTGCCGGACGGCGTCGCACAACTGGTCGTCGACCTGCCGAAGCAGGGCCCGACCCGCGCGCTGATCGCGAACGGCTACTACATCTGGGGCCTCACCGGCGGGAACTCCGGCATCCAGAACGTCCGCATCCGCGGCTACGATGCCCAGGGCAAGCAGATCTACGACGCCACGAAGGACGTCGACGCCGACTTCGACTAGATCCCGTCGATCTGGCGCTTGGGCGGACAGCCGTTGGTCCGGCGGATTGCTTGCCACAGGCAAATGCCGTTCGGGGACCGGCCCTGACACGTCGCTGCCCGTGCCGCGCCCCGCACCGCGCGGCAACTCATGTTGCTGTGGGCAACATCAATCCCGGGCGAATTCTCTGAAAGACGTCTTCGGTCGGCAATCACCGGTGCTTGCGGAACGCCACCGGGCGCTGCTCGAAACCAGCAAAGCCCAGGGATGTGTGGCGTTCTGTCAATATCGAGTCGTTTGCGTTCAGTAATGGCAGGGAAGTTCTGTATGAATAAAGGGGTCACTTAAGCGGTTCTATGCAGTACTCTCTGCAATTGCAGGGGTGCGGAGCTGTATTGGGGGCGCCGAATGGTGAACAATGCCGAGCGGCCAGGGGACCTTGCGGAGACCGGGATCGTGGCGAGGATCGTTGCGATCCTGGTGGCGTTCGGACCACCGGTGGCCGTCAGCGGCTGGTTGTGGTCAAAGGTTCAGCATAATCCGGTGGTCAGCATCATCGTTCTGCTGGGCTATTGGTTCCTGGTCGCGGTCGTACGATTCGTCTTCCGGGTGAGCAGTGAGGTCGGGGATTTGTGGATTCCCCGGACCGCCGCGGTCGTCGACCGGAGGGTGAGTGCGTTCCTGAAAAGCTACCGCGCGCGCTATCTGAACCAACTGCTCGCCGGCGTGCGGGATGTCGAATTGCTCGGCATGGCCACCCAGGGAGAGTTCTCGCTCCAACTCCGGCATGTTTATGTCGACGTCAGCCTGGCGCCGTCGCCGTTGCAGACGGCGACGCACGCGCCATTCGTCGGAGCCGAGACTCCGGCCGGTGAGCGCCGGTCGCTGGACTCGTTCCTGGACAGCCGTCAGCCGCGGGTCTTCGCGGTGATCGGTGGCCCTGGTTCGGGTAAGACGACCCTGCTACGCCGGACGGCGATCACACTGGGACAGCGGCGCCGGCACAAACGCGGGCTGCCGGTGATCCTTTACCTGCGCGACCATGTCCAGGAGATCATCCGCGATCCCGGGGTGTCGATTCCCGAGCTGATCGCGAGCGTTACCTGGTTGAAAGGTACGGTCACGGCTGACTGGTTCGAGCGCGGCCTGACGAAAGGCCGCTGTGTCGTCATGCTGGACGGTTTGGACGAGGTCGCGGTCGAGGAACAGCGGCAGCTGACATCCACGTGGGTACAGGACCAGGTCGCGCGCTATCCGGCGAACCATTTCATCCTGACGTCGCGGCCGCATGGCTATGAATCGAATCCGGTCCGGGGCGCCGACGTACTGCAGGTCCGGCGGTTCACCAGTGACCAGATCTTCAGGTTCGTGCACCGGTGGTACTACGCCATCGAGTGCCGCAGCACCGGCGAGACCGGCGAGCGCACCCGGGCGATCGCGAAGGATCATGCCGCCGATCTCCTCCGCCGGATGCGCCTGCAGCCGGCCCTGTACGACCTGGCGGCCAACCCGATGCTGCTGACGATGATCGCCAACGTCCACAAGTACCGCGGCGCGCTGCCCGGCAGCCGGTCGGCGTTGTACGGCGAGATGTGCGATCTGCTGCTGCACCGGCGGCAGGCGGCCAAGCACCTGTCCGCGGGATCAGGTCTGAAGGCCGAACAGCGGGCCAAGGTGGTGCGCAAGTTGGCGCTGGCGATGATGACCCGCGAGGTTCGCGACGTGACGCGGGAGTCCGCGAGTGGCATCGTCGGGCCGACGCTGGCGAGGATCCCGCGTGCCGCCACGGCCGATGTGTTCCTGGCCGAGCTCACCACGAGTGGTCTGTTCGTCGAACGCGAGGTCGGTCTGTACGCGTTCGCGCATCAGACCCTGCAGGAGTACCTCGCGGCCGCCGAGATCCGTGATCGTCCCGAGGTGAACGCTCTGCCGACGCTGGTCGACAACACCTGGTGGCGCGAGACGATCCTCCTGTGGGCGGCGAACGCGGACGCGTCGCCCGTCATCGAGGCGTGCCTGAGGTCAGGCACGGTCGGGGCACTGGCGCTGGGCTTCGACTGTGCCGACGAAGCGCGCGAGGTCGACGTGGATCTCGTCGAACGCCTCGATGCGATGCTGTACTCGGATCCGCCGGCGTCCGACGTCCCGGCACGCGACGCGCATCGCCGGCTGATGGCCGCGGTTCGCGTGTCGCGATGCCTTCGCCACACCGTGACTCTCAGCAATGGCGCTGTGGCGTGCGCGCAGCCTTTCCCGCGGTCGCTGTATCGCCTGTACGTCGACTTGGCGGGCGATCCGGGCGGTTCGGTTCGCAGACCCGCGAAGGACGACAATGCGGAGGCGGTCGGGGTCTCGGCCGCCGAGGTCGACAAGGTCGTCCTGTGGGTCAACAGTCTGTTCGACGACGGCACCGCCTACCGGCTGCCGGTACGCCGCGAGCTCGCCGATCCGATCACCGGCGTCATCGTCGACCTGACCCGCCGGACCGTGTGGTACGCCGAGGACCCGCTCGCGGTCACGCCGGCGGAAGCGGATCCGCTGCCCGCGGTCCGCACCTGGAAGCGGTACGCCGGACCACGGCTGTTCGTGCCACCAGAGGTCTCGCATCCGTACGTCGCGGGCGCCGACCTGCTCGCGGAGACCATCCGGCGCGATCTGTGCTCCGTCGTCGGTGCACTTCCCTATGTACTGAGCCTTGCTCTCGAGCGGGATCTGGAGCGGGCCCGGACCCAAGACTTCACGGCGACCTTCGACCGGCTCGATCTGTTGAACCACAGCATGACGCCGGCGCTGGTCAAGGACGCGATGCACGTGGATCGGGCGCTGGCGCGGAGTCGTGGCGGAGACCTGTCGCAGGATCGCGACCTGCACCGGCGGCTCGACCGCCTCAGGGATCTGGCTGATGGTTTGGCGGCGGTCAGGGACTTCCCCCTCCCGCCCGTGCTGGTGCGCGAGTTCCGGCGTACCCTGCGTCGGGGGCGCGCCGTCGACGAAGCGATCAGTCAGGCGCTCGACATCATCTTGACGCACTCGCTGATGTCCGATGACGTGTCGATCCTTGTCCGGGAACTGCAGGATCCGGCGACGCTGCCCACCACCGCACCGACGGGGCGAACCGTGGTGCAATGGGCCCCGTCGCGCCTTCGTCGCGACCAGTTCGAGCTCACGGTTGTGGCGCTCAGCGTGCTCCTGTCGCTCTGGGAGCCGCACAAGACCAAATACCGCCACAGCCAGGGGTGGGTGCAGTTCGAGCGGTTCCTCGTCGACCTGTTCTCGGCGCCGAGCGAGATGACGCCGGCCCTTCCCGACGAGGTCGAAGGCATCCTGCGCCGGCTCGAACCGTTGTTGCTCAATGCAACCTGGAGCAGTGGGTCGACTTTCGCGGGAGCCGACTCGGGCCGCGACGAGCGATGCTGGCGGATCCTGGCCCGGCGGATCGTGGTCGTGTCCGCGTCCATGATCGCGACGACAGGCCACCACCCCGGTGCGCCGGACACCAGCAGCCCGGCGATTCGGCTCGGCTTGCTCGCAGCGGCCTGCGTCGCGGACAGATTCACCGACGCCGCGATCGCACAAAGCCTTCGCGGGCTGTACAGCAGCCTCACCTGCCTCGACGCCCGTCTCGACGATCCCAGCCTGCCCTCAGAGGTCCTGCTCCTCATGCGCGCGTGAACCTCGCTCGCACGGGCCGGCCTAGCTGAAGATCTCCCGGTACACCTTCGCGAGCTTGTCCGGGGCGTGGTGCAGGTCGCGGTCGTCGTCGGCGATGTCGGCGATCACCAGCTCGGCCCCGAGGGACTGCGCCGTACGGCGGAGCGACTCGGGGTCGGGCACGTGACCGGTGTCGGCGAGCACGACGTCGATCCGCAGATCGGGCGCGTGCCCGGCCAGCACCTCGAGATGCGTCTCCGGCGAGAACCCGTCGGTCTCCCCTTTCTGCTCGCCCAGGTTGAGCGTGAGCAGCCGGCGGGCGCTGGTCTGCTCGAGACCGCGGCACAGCTCGGGGACCAGCAGGTTCGGGATGACGGAGGTGAACCATGATCCGGGCCCGACCACGACCCAGTCGGCTTCCGCGACGGCCACCAGGGCCTCCGGGCACGCCGGCGGGTCGGCCGGGTCGAGCGCGACGTCGACCACATGCCCCTCGGTCGAGGCCACCTCGGCCTGGCCGCGGATCTCGGTGATCCCCTCCGGATGCGCCGGATCCAGCCCGAGCACCCGGGCCGTGATGTCCAGCGGCACGGCGGACATCGGCAGCACCCGGCCCTGCGCACCGAGCAGCCGGGCCACCCAGTCGAGCCCGTCGACCGCTTCGCCGAGCAGCTCCCACAGCGCGACGATCAGCAGGTTGCCGACCGCGTGGTCGTGCAGCTCACCGTTGCTGCGGAAGCGATGCTGCAGTACGTCGGCCCACGTGCGGCCCCACTCGTCGTCACGGCACAGCGCGGCCAGGGCCATCCGCAGGTCGCCCGGCGGCAGCACCCCGAGCTCCTGGCGCAGCCGGCCCGACGACCCGCCGTTGTCCGCGACGGTGACGACCGCGGTCAGCTGGTCGGTGACATGGCGCAGAGCGGACAGGGAGGCAGCCAAGCCGTGTCCCCCACCCAGTGCGACAACCTTAGGAGCTCGCGTCACTCACGCCCCAGATCCCGGTGCACGACCAACGTCGGTGACCCTCTCTCGCGCAGCCTCCGGGCGATCTCCTCGGCCATCGCGACGCTGCGGTGCTTACCCCCGGTGCAGCCGATCGCGACGGTGACGAAGCGCTTGCCCTCGTTCAGGTAGCCGGTCCGCAGGGTGTCCAGCACGTCCACGTAGTTCTGCAGGAACTGCTGGGCCAGCGGATGGCCGAGCACGAAGTCTGACACAGGCTGGTCCTGCCCGGTCATCGGGCGCAGGTCCGGCTGCCAGTACGGGTTCGGGATGAAGCGCATGTCGGCGACCACGTCGGCGTCCACCGGGATGCCGTACTTGAACCCGAACGACACCACGGTCGCCCGGAGCTCGGCGTTCTCCTCGTCGCCGAAGGCGTTCACGATCTTGGCGGCGAGCTGGTGGATGTTCAGGCTCGAGGTGTCGATCACCAGGTCGGCGCCGGCCCGGATGTCACCGAGCAGTTCGCGCTCGCGCTGGATACCGTCCAGCAGCCGGCCCTCGCCCTGCAGCGGGTGCGGCCGGCGGACGCCCTCCTGCCGGCGCACGATCACGTCGTCGGACGCCTCCAGGAACAGCGTCAGCGGCCGGTAGCCCTTCAGCCGCAGGTCGTGGATCGCCGAGCTCAGCTCGCTGAAGAACAGGCCGGTCCGGACGTCGACGACGACCGCGAGCCGCGGCGCCGCGCCGGTCCCGACGACCTGCTCGACGATGGTGGTCAGGAACATCGGCGGCAGGTTGTCCACCACGAACCAGCCGAGGTCCTCCAGTACGTCGGCGACCGAACTCCGTCCCGCGCCCGACATCCCGGACACGATGATCAGGTTGCCGCCCGTGTCGTCCATCAGTTCTCAGTTCTCCCTGGATCCCCGTCGGGCGCCCCGGCCGGCGCCGGGACGTCGTCGCCCAGTATCTCGCCCGTGGCCGTGTTCACCGACGGCGCCCGGCCGGTTTCCGCCTTCGTTGCAGCAGCGTTAACCGCCAGTACGACGGACTCGGCGAGCCGCGGCCCGAATCCGGGCAGGTCCGCGACCTCGTCGACCGTGGCGGCGCGCAACTTCTTCAACGAGCCGAAGTTCCGCAGCAGCGTCTTGCGCCGCACCTCGCCCAGGCCCGGCACCTCGTCGAGGGTGCTCTCGACCATCGACTTCGACCGGCGGTTGCGGTGGTGCGTGATCGCGAAGCGGTGCGCCTCGTCCCGGAGCCGCTGCAGCAGGTACAGGCCCTCCGACGTACGGGAGAAGATGACCGGGTCCTCCTCGTCCGGCACCCACACCTCTTCCAGCCGCTTGGCCAGGCCGACGACCGGGATGTCACCGACCCCGATCTCGTCCATCGCCTGCCGCGCTGCCGCCACCTGGGGCGGACCGCCGTCGACGACGACGAGCCCGGGCGCATACGCGAACTTCTTCGCCCGGCCGGTCTCCGGATCGACGAGCGCCGCGTTCGGATCCTCGTCCTCGGTGATGGCCGCGCGTTCGTCGAGGAGGCGCTTGAAGCGGCGGGTCAGGACCTCGGCGATCGAGGCCACGTCGTTCTGCCCCTCGACGCCCTTGATCACGAACCGCCGGTACTCGCTCTTGCGCGGCAGGCCGTCCTCGAACACCACCATCGAGGCGACCACCTCGGTGCCCTGCAGGTTCGAGACGTCGTAGCACTCCAGCCGCAGCGGCGCCTCGGGCAGGTCGAGCGCCGCCTGGATCTCCTCCAGCGCCTGGTTGCGGGTGGTCAGGTCGCTGGCGCGCTTGGTCTTGTGCATGGTCAGCGTCTGCAACGCGTTGCGCTCGACCGTCTCCATCAGGGCCTTCTTGTCGCCGCGCTGCGGGACCCGGATCGACACCCGGGCGCCGCGCAACTCCTCCAGCCAGGCGGTCAGCGCATCCGCGTCGTCCGGCATCGTTGGAACCAGGATCTCCCGCGGGATCGCGTCCCCCGAGTCGCCGGCGTACGTCTGCTGGATGAACTGCGAGACCAGGTCGGCGGTGGTCGCCGTACCGTCCGCCTTGTCGGCGATCCAGCCGCGCTCACCGCGGATCCGCCCGCCGCGGACGTAGAAGATCTGCACCGCGACCTCGAGCGGGTCCTCGCTGAGCGCGATCACGTCGGTGTCGGTGCCGTCGCCGAGGACCACCGCGTTCTTCGCCAGCGCCTTCTCCAGCGCGGCGAGGTCGTCGCGGATCTTCGCGGCCCGCTCGTACTCCAGCTCGGCGGCCGCGGCCTGCATCTCCTTCTGCAGCCTGCGCACGTACGTCGCGGTCTGGCCGGAGAGGAACGCGGCGAAGTCGTCGACGATCTGCCGGTGCTCCTCCTGGGTCACCTGGCCGGTGCACGGCGCGGCGCATTTGCCGATGTACCCGAGCAGGCAGGGCCGGCCGATCTGGCGGTGCCGGTTGAACACGCCCTTGCTGCACGAGCGCATCGGGAACACCCGGAGCAGCAGGTCGACGGTCTCCCGGATCGCCCACGCATGGCTGTACGGACCGAAGTACCGCACGCCCTTCTTCTTCTGGCCGCGGCCGACCATCACCCGCGGATACTCCTCGTTGAGGGTGATCGCGAGCCACGGGTACGACTTGTCGTCGCGGTACTTCACGTTGAAGCGCGGGTCGTACTCCTTGATCCACGAGTACTCCAGCTGCAGCGACTCGACCTCGCTGGCGACCACCGTCCACTCGACCTTCGAGGCCGTCGTCACCATCGCCTGGGTGCGCGGGTGCAGGTTCACCAGATCCTGGAAATACGACGACAGCCGGGCCCGCAGGTTCTTCGCCTTGCCGACGTAGATCACCCGCCCGGCGGAGTCGCTGAAGCGGTAGACGCCAGGCGAGTCGGGGATCGATCCCGGAGCGGGACGGTAGGAGGACGGATCAGCCACCCAACCACCCTAGTTCGGCGGGCCGACAAATCCGGAATCGCGGCAAAGTTTCTATTGCTGGTTCAATGACAGACTTGAACCTATGAAGCTCGACGAACTCGATCGGACGATCCGCGCGTACGACGGTGTCCGGGTGCTCGAGGCCCAGGACGACCTGTTCTACCTGTACGACCCGGCCGGCGACCTGCCGGCGGAGCGGCAGCAGCCGTTCGCCACCGTGGTGACCGGCGACCACTACGAGAAAGTGTCCCAGCTCGACCGGCCGGGGTCCTGGCGGCTCAACCTCGGCCTCACGAAGACGACGTACACCGGCCTGTTCGGTCCGGTCCCGACCGAGCGTGACGCCGACTGGGTGTTCGACTCCGGCCACGACTACGCCGCCCGCGACGTGCTGATGCCGCATCCGTTCTATGCCGGTCAGCACTGGGTGGCGATCGTCGACCCGACCGGTCTGGACCAGCTGCTGCCGTTGATCGACGAGGCGTACCGGTTCGCGGCGCGCAAGTATTCCAACCACCAGGCCAGGCAAACCGGCTGAAGATTGCGGTCGTATTGCGGGTTGGCCCATAAGGCTGAGTTGACCCCCGACTGGGATGGGCGCGCTCTCTACCGTGTGAACCAGGGTAGATGTGCAGGTCCTTTGCGTGAGGCAACAAGGCCTTGCGCTGACTCGAGGGAGTTCCGCCCATGTCCCCCAAGAATGGACACCGCCTTCGGAGGCCGCGCGCCCTACTCGGTGCCGTCGCCGCGTCCGCGCTCGCCGTCACCGGGATCGCCGCCACAGCGGCCGGTAGTGACGCGTCGCAAACCGCTCCGGTGAAGATCCGCGGCGCCGGCAGCGCGAACGCCGTCCCCGGCAGCTACATCGTCGTCCTGGCCGGCCAGAACTCGCGGGCCCAGACCCGGGCCGCGACGCAGAGCCTGGCCACGAGCTACGACGTCAAGGTGAACAAGCAGTTCGACTCGTCGATCAAGGGCTTCTCGGCCGGCATGACCGAGGAGCAGGCGAAGAAGCTCGCCGGCGACAAGCGGGTCGCGTTCGTCCAGCAGAACCAGAAGATCACCGTGAGCCAGGACGACCCGCCGTGGGGCCTGGACCGCGCCGACCAGCGGGACCTGCCGCTGGACAAGAAGTACGAGGCGTCCACCACCGCCGAGAACGTGAACGTCTACGTGATCGACACCGGGATCTACGCCGCCCACAAGGACTTCGGCGACCGCGCGTCGGTCGGCACCGACACCGTCGGCGACGGCCAGAACGGCGTCGACTGCATGGGGCACGGCAGCCACGTGGCCGGCACCATCGCGGGCACGACGTACGGCCTGGCCAAGGGCGCGAAGGTGGTCGGCGTCCGCGTTCTCGACTGCCAGGGCTCCGGCTCGACCGAGTCCGTGGTGGCCGGCATCGACTGGGTGACCAAGAACGCCAAGAAGCCCGCGGTCGCGAACATGAGCCTCGGCGGCGGCGCCGACGACGCGCTGGACGCGGCGGTCAAGGCTTCGGTCGACTCCGGCGTCACCTACGCCGTTGCGGCCGGCAACGAAAGCGCGGACGCCTGCCAGGGCTCGCCGTCCCGGGAGCCGTCGGCGATCACCGTCGGTGCGACCGACGACCAGGACAAGCGCGCGGAGTTCTCGAACTTCGGCAAGTGCGTCGACCTGTTCGCGCCGGGCGTCGACATCACCTCGGTCGGCATCACCGACCCGGACTCGACCGCCAAGATGAGCGGTACGTCGATGGCCACGCCGCACGTCGCGGGCGGGGTCGCGCTCTACCTGGCCGACCACCCGGACGCCACCCCGGCCGACGTCGCCAAGGCGCTCGTCGACGGATCCACGGCCGACAAGGTCGGCGACCCGGGCGAGGGCTCGCCGAACAAGCTGCTGTACGTCGGGGCTGCCGACCAGTCCTGATCACCTGACCGAAGGCCCGGCCACCGGATTCCTCACCACGGTGACCGGGCCTTCGTCCGTCCGGATCAGGCCTGGACGATGTTGCTGCCCTCGACCTTCACGTTCACGGCCGGCAGCGCCGACTGCGCCGGACCGCTGACCGGGCTGCCGTCGGTGATGCTGAAATGGCTGTTGTGGAACGGGCAGACGATCTGTCCGCCCTCCACCGAGCCGATCGGGTTGCCCTGATGCGTGCACACCGCGGAGAAGCCCTTGAACTGTCCCGCGGTCGGCTGCGTCACCACGACCTTCGCGTCCTTGAACACGGCGCCGCCACCGACCGGTACGTCGGCCGCCGGGCCGAGCACCGCACCGCCGCCGGCCGGCGCGCTCGACGACGGCGCGCTGCTGCTCGGGGTCGAGCTGGTGCCCGGCGCCGAGCTCGAGCCGCTCGCGGACGGCGACGTACCGCCGCCTCCGGACGCGTCGTCGCTGCCACCGCAGGCCGCGAGGATCGGCGCGCCGGCACCCACCAGCGCGGCCATCGCCGCGCACCGCAGCACCGTCCGGCGATCACGCAGCTCGCCGCCGTCCGCGGGTGTCGCCGGTGCCATCGTGTCATCGCTCATAGATCTGGACCTCCAGGAGCCTGCTGGTCGAAGTGGTTGAACGCTATATACCGACTCAAACGACCGGATCACCCGAACGGTTCAACCCGGTGCGGATTGAACCGCAGTTTGAGGGTTTCCTGTGAATCAGCTGGCAGCGGCGGTCGCGATCCCGACGACACGGGCCGCGAGTTCCAGGACGGCGCGGCGGGTGCCGGCGTCCAGCTCGCTCGAGTGCAGCGGCCAGGCGCCGGCGATGTGCGCGTCGTACGGCAGGATCACCGGCTCCAGTCCCCGCTGCCGGAAGGCGTCGCGGAGCCAGCGGGTGGTGTCCTGGTCGACGTCGCCGACCTGGGTGATCACGATGACGCCACGGTTGAGCAGTAGGTCCTGGCCAGCCGGGGGTAGCTGGTCGAGTTGTTGCAGGCAGTAGTTCGCGACGTGCTGGATGGCCGGTACGACCAGAACCGTGCAGTGTGCGGTGTTCGCGACCTCGGTCGAGATCTCGTCGAACATGGTGCCCGGACAGTCCACGACCGTCACCCCGACGTCGCGCGCCCCCTCACTCTGCACGGCGGCAAGCGTCGCCCGAAGCGCTTCGACCGTCGGGTCGCTCCGAACCAGCCCGACGCCCTCGATCGCTCCAGCCCCGAGCGTCAACTCAAGCCGCCGCGACAACTCGGCCCCGCCCGGATCGACATCCACTGCCACCACCCGGTCTGCGCGCAGGTTGCCAAGCATCGTCGCCAGCAGCGCGGTCACGGTCGACGTACCGCCGTTCGTCACCGGGCTGGTCACCCCGACCCGCCGCGTAATCGCAATCGCCCGCCGACAGGCAGCAATCAACTCAACTTCCTCCTGCAGCCGCCCCGCCCCACCAATCAAAGACGCCGCCCCCGACGCCACCCGCCGAACCCGCTCAAACACCGACTCCCCCGAGCCCTCCCGCCCCCACGGCTGCTGATACCCCGGCGCCCCGCCGTACTGCTGAGGCCCTTCGGCCAGACGGTCATACCCCCGGGCCTGCCCAGTCACCCCCTGCGCATGGGCCTGACCGGCTTGCGGGTGGTGGTGCGTTGGCGGTGGTTGGTTCGGGGGTGTGGGCTCGGGGTTGCGTGGAGGATGGTGTGGCTGCTGAGGTTCCTCGGGTGACGCCTCTTCTGCCGCCATCCTGCGCAGCATGTCCCCCTGCCAGTCAGATTCAGTCACTCGGGTCACTCCGGCCTGCACGGAACGCGGGGGCGCTTGGCGCGCACCTGATCGCTGCCCGGCACACTTTAGTGGTGGGAGAGGCCGGGAGATGACAGGAACGACGAGCGACTCGACGGTGCTGAAGGCGATCGCGGACCTCGCACCGCTCTGGATGCCGGGGTGTGTCGTCGACACCGCCGACCGGACCGTGGAGGTCGGCTGGGGACGCGGCGCGCTGCAGATGTCCGCCGTCGTCGGCCTCGGCGAGATCATCGACCGGTGCCGTCAACTGCCGCAGCAACTCTGGGCCGACCAGATCGAGGCCTGGCTGCGCGCGGTCGTCGCGGAAGGCGAACTCGCCACCGAGGAACACCGCTTCGGCGACGTCGCCGTACGCCAGCGCGCAATGCTCCTCCAACGCGGCTGGTCCGCGCGGACGTCCGGTCCGGTGGCGGACGCGCTGATCCCGTTCGGTGACCACTTCGAGGTCGTGGTGTTCATCGGCACCGGCGCGGACTACCGGCGGCTGACCGTCGTACGCCAATCCATGCTCGGCCTCGGCGACCCCGACGTCCCGTCGCCGGTGCAGCTGACGCTCGAACACATCTCGGATCTCCGTCCGATCGAGCACGACGGCTTCTCGGTACTCACCCGCGAGGACGACCCGCTGGTCTCGATGGCCATCGTCGACCGCGAGAACCTGCTGCCCGCGGTCGCGATCGGCCTGGGCGTACTCGTCGGCGTACCGCGGCTGAGCACGGTCGCCTTCTGCCCCGCCGACGCCGGCCAACAGACGGCGGACCGCTTGGCGCAGTACGTCGCCGACACCTACCGCGACGCGCCGGACCAGTGCAGCCCCGACCTGTACTGGCTCCAGGGCGACCGCATGGTCCAGGTCCCCGTCACCCTCGCAAAACCACCCACAGTCATGCTGCCCGCAGCCCTACTCCCATCCCCCCGCAGAACCTGGCTCCGCCACCTCTGGCACCAGCTCTTCCGCCGCTAACCATCCCCATCAGCCCCCGAGAGCGCCGACCAGCCAGCCGCCGGTCCTGTGGTTGGTGAACTGCTGGCGGACGCCCGCCGCGGCCGGATCACCTGTAAGCAAGTCGACCGGGCCGCCCCATCTGGTCGGGCGGCCGGGTCGGCTGTAGGTCGGGGTGCGGGTGGCTGTGGTTAGCCGGCTACTCGCTTGCGGGTGGCGGTTGTCTTCTTGGCCGGGGCCTTCTTGGCTGCCGCCTTCTTCGCGGTGGTGGCCTTCTTGGCGGGTGCCTTCTTGGCTGCGGGCCTCTTGGCTGCGGCCTTCTTGGCGCTTGGCTTGGCGGCTCGGCCTTCCAGGATCTCGGCCAGGAACTGGCCGGTGTAGGAGGCGGGGTTGGCCGCTACCTGCTCCGGAGTGCCCTCGGCGACCAGAGTGCCGCCGCGGCGGCCGCCGTCGGGGCCCAGGTCGATCAGCCAGTCGGCGGTCTTGATGACGTCGAGGTTGTGCTCGATGACCAGCACCGAGTTGCCCTTGTCAACGAGGCCGCTGAGCACGCCGAGGAGCTTGCGGATGTCCTCGAAGTGCAGACCGGTGGTCGGCTCGTCGAGCACGTACACCGTCCGGCCCGTCGATCGCCGCTGCAGCTCGGACGCCAGCTTCACCCGCTGCGCCTCACCGCCGGACAGCGTCGGCGCCGGCTGGCCGAGTCGGACATACCCGAGGCCGACCTCGACGAGGGTCTTCAGGTGCCGCGAGATCGCCGGGATCGCGGCGAAGAACTCGGACGCCTCCTCGATCGGCATGTCCAGCACGTCCGCGACCGTCTTGCCCTTGTAGTGCACCTCGAGCGTCTCGCGGTTGTACCGCGCGCCGTGGCAGACCTCGCACGGGACATACACATCCGGCAGGAAGTTCATCTCGATCTTCAGCGTGCCGTCACCGGAGCACGCCTCGCAGCGGCCGCCCTTGACGTTGAACGAGAAGCGGCCCTGCTGGTACCCGCGGACCTTCGCCTCCGGCGTCTCCGCGAACAGCTTGCGGACGTGGTCCCAGACCCCCGTGTACGTCGCCGGGTTGGAGCGCGGCGTGCGGCCGATCGGCGACTGGTCGACGTGGATGACCTTGTCGACCAGCTCCATCCCGGAGATCTTCGTGTGCCGGCCGGGCACCGCCCGGGCGCCGTAGATCTGCCGGGCCAGCGACGTGTACAGGATGTCGTTCACCAGCGTCGACTTGCCCGAGCCGGACACCCCCGTGACCGCGACGAACACCCCGAGCGGGATGGTCACGTCGAGGTCCTTGAGGTTGTTCTGCCGGGCGCCGTAGACGGTCAGCTCGCGGCCCTCGGTGAGCGGCCGCCGGACCTCCGGGATCGGGATCTCCCGACGCCCGGACACATAGGCGCCGGTGATCGAGTCCGGGTGGTTGCGCAGGTCCTCGACCGTGCCGGACACGACGACCTGACCGCCGTGCTCACCGGCGCCCGGGCCGATGTCGACGACCCAGTCCGCGTGGTCGATGGTGTCCTCGTCGTGCTCGACGACGATCAGCGTGTTGCCGAGCTCCTTCAGCCGGACCAGCGTGTCGATCAGCCGCCGGTTGTCCCGCTGGTGCAGGCCGATCGACGGCTCGTCCAGCACATACAGCACGCCGACCAGGCCGGAGCCGATCTGGGTGGCCAGCCGGATCCGCTGCGCCTCACCGCCGGACAGCGAACCCGCCGGCCGGCTGAGCGCGAGGTAGTCCAGGCCGACGTCGAGCAGGAACCGCAGCCGCTCGCCGATCTCCTTGACCACCCGCTCGGCGATCTGCTTCTCCCGCGGTGACAGCTCCATCTGCGACAGGAAGCCGTGCACCTCGTCGATCGACATCGCGCTGATCTCGGCGATGTTCTTCCCGCCGAGCGTGACCGCGAGCGAGATCGGCTTCAGCCGCGCGCCGTTGCAGGCCAGGCACGGCACCTCGCGCATGTACTCCTCGAAGCGCTCGCGCCCGGTGTCGCTGGACGCCTCCGCGTGCCGGCGCTCGACATACGGGATGACGCCCTCGAAGCTCGTGTAGTACGACCGCTCGCGGCCGTAGCGGTTCTGGTACGAGACGTGGACCTGCTTGTCGTGGCCGGTGAGCAGCGCCTTCTTCGCCTTCGCCGGCAGCTCGCCGAACGGTGTGCTGGTCTTGAACTTCAGGTCCTTCGCCAGCGCGTCCAGCAGACGCTCGAAGTACTGCGAGACGTTCTGCCCCGCCCAGGGCTGGATCGCGCCCTCGTCGAGCGACTTGGACGGGTCCGGCACCAGCAGCTCCGGGTCGACCTCCATCCGGGTCCCCAGGCCGGTGCAGACCGGGCACGCGCCGTACGGCGAGTTGAACGAGAAGGAGCGCGGCTCGAGCTCGTCGATCGCGAGCGGGTGATCGTTCGGGCAGGCGAGCTTCTCGGAGAACCGGCGCTCGCGGTGCGGGTCGTTGTCCGGCAGGTCGACGAAGTCGAGCACCACCAGGCCGCCGGCCAGGCCGAGCGCGGTCTCGACCGAATCGGTCAGCCGCTGCTTCGCGGACTCCTTGACCGCGAGCCGGTCGACGACCACGTCGATGCTGTGCTTCTTCTGCTTCTCCAGCTTCGGCGGGTCGGTGAGCTGGATGATCTCGCCGTCGACCCGGGCCCGGGAGAACCCCTGACCGGTCAGCTGCCGGAAGAGGTCGACATACTCCCCCTTGCGGCTGCGGACGACCGGCGCGAGCACCTGGAACCGGGTGCCCTCCTCCAGCTCGAGCACCCGGTCGACGATCTGCTGCGGCGTCTGGCGCGCGATCGGCTCGCCGCACTCCGGGCAGTGCGGGCGGCCGGCCCGCGCGAACAGCAGACGGAGGTAGTCGTACACCTCGGTGATCGTGCCGACCGTGGAGCGCGGGTTCCGCGAGGTGGACTTCTGGTCGATCGAGACGGCCGGCGACAGGCCCTCGATGAAGTCGACGTCCGGTTTGTCCATCTGGCCGAGGAACTGCCGGGCGTACGCCGAGAGGGACTCGACATACCGCCGCTGGCCCTCGGCGAAGATCGTGTCGAAGGCCAGACTGGACTTCCCGGACCCGGACAGGCCCGTGAAGACGATCATGGCGTCCCGCGGCAGGTCGACCGAGACGTCCTTCAGGTTGTGCTCACGCGCTCCGCGCACGATCAGACGGTCAGACACAAGCTCACTCTCAGCCGTTCTCGAGGGGTCCAGATGGTATGCCCGGCCATGCTAACGAGGCCCACCGACAAAAACTTCCGCCGCCGGATCCGGCGGCCGCTTCGAAAGTATATTCGATCGCGGACCGTGCTCGATGCAACCGGGCCGGAGATGCAAGGATCGCGGGTGACATCCAGTGTCACCGAGATCAGGGAGAGGCGAGATGCCGGAGTACCACGGGAACGTGAAGGTCGGCGGGCCGGCGCAGACCCACGAGCTGGCCAAGCTGATGATCACCAAGGTCGCGGTCGGGCCGATGGACAACAACGCCTATCTGCTGCGCTGCCGGCAGACCGACGAGCAGGTGCTGATCGACGCCGCGAACGAGGCGGACACGCTGCTCCGGCTGGTCGGCGAAGGCGGTCTCGCGCGGGTGATCACGACCCACCGCCACCAGGACCACTGGGAGGCGCTGGCCGAGGTCGTGGCCCGTACGGGAGCCACGACGGTGGCGGGCCGCTACGACGCCGAGGGCATCCCGGTCCCGACCGACCAGCTCGCCGACGACGGTGACCACATCGCCGTCGGGCAGTGCAGCCTCCGCGTCATCCACCTCGTCGGCCACACCCCCGGCTCGATCGCGCTGCTGTACGACGACCCGGACGGCCCGCCGCACCTGTTCACCGGCGACTCGCTGTTCCCGGGCGGCGTCGGCAACACGCAGGGCGACGCCGAGCGGTTCACGTCCCTCATCAACGACGTCGAGACCAAGCTGTTCGGCGAGCTCGCCGACGAGACCTGGGTCTATCCCGGCCACGGCTCCGACACGAGCCTCGGCGCCGAGCGCCCCCACCTCGCCGAATGGCGCGAACGCGGCTGGTGATCAGATCCGTGAGCGCGCCGCCTCGATCTGCTCGGTGATCGCCGAAGCGCCGGCCGACTTGGCGAGCGCTGCCGCCTCGTCGGCCAACGCTCGTGCGTCGGCGGGGCGATTCTCGGCGATGGCCAGGTAGACGAGGCCCACCAGATTGGCGGCGACGCCCGCGCTGAAGTCGAGGGTCCGGCGGAGCGCGGTGGACTCCTCCAGCAGTTCGCGGGCCTCGGGATAGTTGCCGGACATGTGGGCGGCGACCCCGAGGTGCCGGAGGGCGTAGGAGAGGGTGAGGTCGTCACCCGACCTGCGGGACAGCTCGACGGCAGCGGTCAGGAACGGTACGGCGGTGGGGTTGTCGTCGCGCACCACCTGGTGGAAGCAGCCGATCCAGAACCGCGCCTCGGCCTCGCCGCGCTCGTCGCCGGCGCCGCGGTACAGCTCCGCCGCGCGTTCGAAGTACCCCAGCTCCTCCGGCGGTTCGACGCGCGACTCCACGAAGCGGCAATGCAGGATCCGGCCCCGCTGCACGAGCAGCGCCGCCTCCACCACGTCGAGCGCACGATCCGCCTCGGCCAGGCCGTCGTACTCACCGCCGAAGATCGCCCGCTCGTACACTCCGTCGACCTGTCGCATCAGCTCGTCCACCCGCCAGATCCTAGGGTGCGGACAGCCGATCCGCGCCTGGCGAAACGCTCGACCTCGACAAGAGCTTGAGGTTCAGTGCTCCTGGAGATCCACGCGAGCCTCGCCGCGGAGTTAGCATCGCGTTCATGACGACCTGGCAGGACGTCTGCGCGCTGGCCGAGCGGTTGCCCGACGCCCGGCTCGGTGAGGCACACGAAGGATCGCCGGCCTGGTACGCCGGCCGCCATCAGTTCGCCCGCCTGCGGTGGGACAACGCCGGTCGCGAGCTGCTGCAGGTCTGGACCGGCGACATGACCACCCAAGCCGCCCTCGCCGAGCGCCGCGAGGTGTTCCCGGTCGTGCACACCTTCCAGTACCGCGTGACCTGCTGGGGCTACCTCGACCGGATCGATCTGCGTGAGGCCGCGGAGCTGCTCCTCGACTCGTACACGATCCGCGGCGGGACGAAGCGCGGGCAGGCCGTCGACCCGGCGGAGTTCCTGCCCCCGCCCGGCTAGCGGTCGGTGAGCTCGGCCGGGTAGGAGATCACGTCGACGAGCGCGTTGTTCCGGATCGCGGTGATCTCGGTGCGGCGCGCGATCGCGTCCTCGAACAGTTGCCGTTGCAGCGACTGGGCGTCGCGGAGCGGTACGCCGTTCACCGCCAGCACGAGATCGCCCTGGCGCAGCCCCGCGGCCGCGGCGGGGCTGGCGGGGATGACCTCGACGACCCGGAGCGCCGTCCGCTGGTCGAACCGCTGCGCGAGCGCCGGGTGCAGTGGCGCGGGCTTCGTCACGAGCCCGAGGTACGCGCGCCGTACCCGGCCGTCGTGCAGCAACGCGTAGATGATCCGGCGCGTCGTCGGGTTGACCGGCACGGCGAGCCCCAGCCCGATCCCGGCGACCGCGGTGTTGATGCCGATCACCCGCCCGTTGCCGTCGGCAAGCGCCCCGCCGGAGTTGCCCGGGTTCAGCGCGGCGTCGGTCTGGATCACGTCCTCGATGATCCGCTGCGCCGAGCCGCTGCGGACCGGCAGCGACCGCCCGAGCGCGCTGACCACGCCGGCGGTCACGCTGCCGGCCAGACCGAGCGGATTGCCGACGGCAACGACCAGGTTCCCGACCTTCAGCTGGTCCGCGTCGCCGTACTCCGGCGGGTCCGGGATCTCCCGGTCGGCCCGCAGCACGGCGAGGTCGGACAGCCGGTCCACGCCGACCACGCGGGCCTGCGCCGTCGTACCGTCCGCGAAGTCGGCCGACGCCTCGGTGCCGTCGCCGACCACGTGCGCGTTCGTGAGCAGGTGCCCGTCGCCGGTCAGCACCACGGCCGAGCCGGACGAGTCGCCGCGCCCGCTCTGGATCCGCAGACTCGCGACCCGCGGGATCAGGTGTGCGGCCACGCCCGAGACCACTCGGGAGTAGGCATCCAGGACGTCGTCCCCGGCAATCTCGTCAGCCATCGCTCTCGCCTCTTCTCTTCCCGCCCCCGAGCGAAGCGAGGGGACTGAATTACATCATTACACCGAAAGCAAGCACGTGAACCCGACCACAGAACTGACCGATCGGTTGAAAACTGGCCGATCGGTCAGTCAGGATGCATGACATGGCAGTGACCACCCCCGCCCGGGAGCGGACCAGGCGCGAGATCGTGCGCCAGGCGATGGCCCTGTTCCAGGCCGGCGGCTACAACGCGACGTCGCTGCAGGACATCGCGACCGCGGCAGGCTGCTCGAAGGCGACCGTGCTGTACCACTTCAGCGGCAAGCCGGCCGTCCTGGCCGCCGTCCTCGAGCCGGCCGCCGCGGACCTGGCCGAGCTGGTCACCGCCGCAGCCGAACTCCCCCGCGCGGCCGCGCAGGAGCTGACGATCCAGCGCTTCATCGACCTCGCCGTCGAGCACCGCGGCGTCGTGGACGTGCTCCAGGACGTGATCCCGGTCATCGAGCAGATGCCCGAGGTCGCGCCGCTGGTCGCCGACGGCCTGCGCATGACGCAGTACATGGCCGGCTCGGACGACCCACTCGAGCAGGACCTGGCCAAGTTCGCCATCAACGGCCTGCTCGGCGAGTGCCGGCACTCCGACGAGCGCACCGACGACGACCTCCGACGACTCTGCGACATCGCCCTGCGAAGACTTCTCCGCCGCGCCTGACCGCGCACGAACCCGCCCCCGCCGGCGGGCGATCGACCCTGCCTTGAACCGACACGGAAACGGAACACGATGGCCAACCTCCTGTACCGGCTCGGCCGGTTCTCGTACCAGCGGCGCCGCCTCGTCGCCGCCGTCTGGGCGCTGTTCCTCGTCCTGCTGGGCGTCGGCGCGCTCACGCTCGGCGGCAAGACCGCGAACACGTTCTCGATCCCGGGAACCGAGTCACAGCGCGCACTCGACGCGCTGAAGCAGGAACTGCCGGCCGCCAGCGGCGCGTCCGCGACGGTCGTTGTGAAGGCGCCCGAGGGCAAGACGCTCGCCGACCCGATCGTGAAGGCCGCCGTCGGCGCCAC
This sequence comes from Kribbella sp. NPDC003557, assembly GCF_040610805.1. NCBI lineage: Bacteria > Bacillati > Actinomycetota > Actinomycetes > Propionibacteriales > Kribbellaceae > Kribbella > Kribbella sp. NPDC003557. Next base: position 125,522 of record NZ_JBEXMY010000006.1, on the reverse strand, counting down.
CGTCGCCAAGGTCACGAAGGTGCCCGAGGTGATCGCGGCGATCGACCCGTTCACGAGCAAGGCGATCAGTCCGGACGGTACGACGGGGCTGATCAGCGTGCAGTTCGACAAGCCGGCCGACGAGCTGTCACACGAGAGCAGCGACGGGTACGACGGTCTGAGCGCGCTGAGCTCCGGCGACCTCCAGGTGGTGCCGGGCGGGCAGATCAAAGCCGGGGTCCCGGAGATCGGTGCGACCGAGGTGATCGGCGTCGCGGTCGCGGCCGTCGTCCTGGTCGTCACGTTCGGGTCGCTGGTCGCGGCCGGGATGACGCTGGTGACGGCGCTGCTCGGCGTACTGGCCGGGATGGCCGGGCTGTTCATCGTGACCGCGTTCACCGATGTGTCGTCGACGGCGCCGATCCTGGCGCTGATGCTCGGGCTCGCGGTGGGGATCGACTACTCGTTGTTCATCAGCTCGCGGCACCGGTCGCAGCTGGGCGAGGGCATGGACCCGGAGGAGTCCGTGGCGCGGGCGACGGCGACGGCCGGGTCGGCGGTGCTGTTCGCGGGGGCGACCGTGGTGATCGCGCTGGCGGGGCTGTCCGTGGTCGGCGTACCGTTCCTGACCGCGATGGGGCTGGCCGCCGCGGCGACGGTGCTGACCGCCGTACTGGTGGCGTTGACGTTGCTGCCGGCGTTGCTCGGGTTCGTGGGGAACCGGGTGCTGCCGCGCAAGCTTCGGAAGGCGCCCGCCGCGGCGACTCACAAGGAGGGGTTCGGCTTCCGGTGGGGTCGGCTCGTGACCCGGCTGCGGGTTCCTATCGTTGCTGTTGGCATCGTCGGTCTGGGGTTGCTGGCGATTCCGGCGAAGGACATGCAGCTCGCTCTGCCGGACGGTGCCTCGGCGGCCGCTGGGAGCAATCAGCGGGTCGCGTACGACCTGACCGCCGCGGCGTTCGGACCGGGGGCCAACGGGCCGCTGGTGGTTGTTGTGAAGAGCAACGACGCGGCGACGTCGAACGCGCTCGTCCAGCAGGTGCTCGGCAAGACGCAAGGGCTCCCCGATGTCGTGGCGGCACAGCCCGCGGCGGCGAGCCAGGACGGTACGACGCGGTTGCTGCAGGTGATCCCTCGTAGCGGGCCGGCCAGCGAGGAGACCGCCGAGCTGGTGAAGAACCTGCGATCCGCGGTCAAGCCGCTCGCCACGGGTGACGCGAGTATCTCGGTGACCGGCAACACGGCGGTCGGGGTCGACGTGTCGAACAAGCTGTCCGACGCGCTGCCGACCTACCTGTTCGTCGTGATCGGGCTGTCGTTCCTGCTGTTGCTGCTCGCATTCCGGTCGGTGCTGGTGCCGCTGAAGGCCACGCTCGGCTTCGTGCTGACGATCGGGGCGACGTTCGGGATCACGATCGCGGTGTTCCAGGAAGGGCATCTGGCGAGCCTGGTCGGGGTCGACTCCCCCGGCCCGCTGGTCAGCTTCCTGCCGATCATCATGATGGGCATCCTGTTCGGGCTGGCGATGGACTACGAGGTGTTCATCGTGTCCCGGGTGCGCGAGGAGTTCGTGCACGGCCGGCACGCGAACGACGCCACCGTCCAGGGCCTCGGCCACGGCGCCCGCGTCGTCACCGCCGCCGCCCTCATCATGGCGTCGGTCTTCGCCGGCTTCATCCTGGTCGAGGACCCGATCATCAAGGCCATCGGCTTCGGCCTCACCATCGGCGTCCTGATCGACGCCTTCGTCGTCCGCATGACCCTGGTCCCCGCCATCCTCAGCCTCCTCGGCGACCGCGCGTGGTGGTTCCCGAAGTGGCTGGACCGCCTCACCCCCCGCGTGGACATCGAAGGCGAGTCCCTCCGAATCAACCAGGAGCCCGAGAAGAAACAACTGGCCGACGTCCGCTGAGACGACGAAAGCCCTGGCGAGTCTCGACTCGCCAGGGCTTTGCTGTCGGGCTGACAGGACTTGAACCTGCGACCCCCGGTCCCCCAGACCGGTGCGCTACCAAACTGCGCCACAGCCCGAAATCCGCCTGATCGGCGGACCGGGGTAAACCTTACCCCATCCGGTGGGGTGGTTCTTACCGGGTTCGGTCAGCGTTTCTTGTTCTTCTGGCGGGCTCGGATCTGAACGTGGACGGGGCTGCCGACGAAGCCGAAGTCCTCGCGGAGGCGGCGTTCGATGAAGCGTTGGTAGGACGGTTCGATCTGGCCGGAGGTGAAGATCGCGAAGGTGGGGGGCATCGTGGTCGCTTGGGTGCCGAACAGGATCTTCGGCTGCTTGCCGGAGCGGACCGGGTGCGGGTGGGCGGCGACCAGGCGGCCGAGGAAGGCGTTCAGCTGGCCGGTGGGGACGCGGGTCTGCCAGCCGTCCAGCGCGGCCTCGATCGCGGGCACCATCTTCTCCATGTGCCGGCCGGTGAGCGCGCTGATGTTGACCCGCGGCGCCCAGCGGAACTGGACCAGGTCGCGGTCGATCTCGCGCTCCAGGTAGTAGCGGCGCTCTTCGTCGACCAGGTCCCACTTGTTGTACGCGATCACCAGCGCCTTGCCGGCCTCCTCGACCGCGTTCATGATCCGCAGGTCCTGCTCGGTGATCGACTCCGACGCGTCGATCACGACCACCACGACCTCGGCGCGCTCGATCGCCGCGTTGGTCCGCAGCGAGGCGTAGTACTCGTGGCCCTGGACGTTCTTCACCTTGCGCCGGATGCCGGCGGTGTCGATGAACCGCCACTCCTGCCCGCCGAGCGTGATCAGCTCGTCGACCGGGTCCACCGTCGTGCCGGCGACGTCGCTGACGACGACCCGGTCCTCCTTGGCGACCTTGTTGAGCAGTGACGACTTGCCCACGTTCGGCTTGCCGACGATCGCGACCCGGCGCGGGCCGCCGACCTCGTCGTCGCGCTCCGCCGGCGCCTCGGGCAGGGCGGCCAGGACCGCGTCGAGCATGTCGCCGGTCCCCCGGCCGTGCATGGCCGAGATCGGGAACGGCTCACCGATGCCGAGCGCCCACAGGTTCATCGCCTCGGACTCGATCCGCTGGTCGTCGACCTTGTTCGCGGCCAGGACGACGGGCTTGCCGGACTTCCGCAGGACCCGGACCACGGCCTCGTCCGCGTCGGTGATGCCGACCACGGCGTCGACCACGAACAGCACCGCGTCGGCCGCGTTGATCGCGACCTCCGCCTGGGCCGCGACCAGGGCGGCCATGCCGACCGCGTCCGGGTCCCAGCCGCCGGTGTCGACCACCGTGAACTCCCGGCCGGCCCAGTTCGCGTCGTACGACACGCGGTCGCGGGTGACGCCCGGGGTGTCCTCGACGACCGCCTCGCGGCGGCCGATGATGCGGTTGACCAGCGTGGACTTGCCCACGTTCGGCCGGCCGACGATCGCGAGCACGGGCAGCGGCCCGGTGTCTTCGCGGTCGTGCGTCGGTACTTCGGTGGGCAGGTCAGTCATCAGGGTCCTTCTGGTCTCGCCAGCCCGGAAGCGGGTGGCCGGTTTCGTCGACGGCCGCCTTCACATGGGCGCGCAGCACGTCCCCGATGTGGTCGGTGACCGCCTGTACGTCGGAATGTCTCCTGGGAAAGGGTACGCGCTCGACGGCGAAAGCCTCGCCGTACACCACGTCGACCCGGCTCCCGGTCGGCGGATGCCCCTCGACGCTACCGGCCGGCAGCCGGGTCCCGAGCAGCGCCACCGGCAGGATCGGTGCGCCGGTGACCATCGCCAGGTACGCCACCCCGTCCCGGATCCGGCTGAAGTCGCCCGGCCCGCGGGTGCCCTCCGGGTAGATGTTCAGCACTCGCCCGTCGCGCAGGACCTGGATCGACTTCCGGACCGCAAGCACGTCGTACGACGACCGGTCGACCGGGATCTGCCCGATCCGCCGCAGGAACGCGCCCTGGAGCCCGCCGAAGACCTCGATCTTGCCGAGCTGGTGCAGCATCCGCGGCGCGATCGCGCCGAGCAGCGGACCGTCCAGCAGGCTCAGGTGGTTCGGCGCCATCAGCAGCGGGCCGGTCAGCGGGAACCGGTCCTCGTGATGGATGGTCAGCTGGTACTTACGGCGGAAGTACGGAGCGGCGACCTTCCGCAGCGGGAGCGCCAGCCGGTACGGCAGCGCGGGCAGATCGTCGGTGCGGGGCAGATCCTTGTGCCCGGTGAGCTCTGCCGTCATAGCTCCCGGCCTCGAGGGACGGTCTCCTTGGCGAGCCGGCTGATCACGTCGATGACCTCCTCGAGGGTCAGATGGGTGGAATCGACGGTGACGGCGCCGTCGGAGGCGACCATGAACTGCGAGACGGTGGCGTCGTCGGCGTCGCGGCGGACGATCTGGTCGCGCAGCTGCTCGGCGGTCACCGAACCGGACTTCAGCTCGGCGCCGCGCCGGGACAGCCGGGCGTCCTGGTCGGCGGTCAGGTGCACCTTCAGCTCGGCGTCCGGGGCGACCACGGTGGCGATGTCGCGGCCCTCGACCACGATCCCGCCGCCGTCCTGCGCGGCGTCGATGACCGCCCGCTGGCGGCGGACGAGCTCGTGCCGGACGTCCAGGTTGGTGGCGATCTTCGACACCACCTCGCTGATCCGGGGCTCCCGGATCGCGGCGGTGATGTCGGTCCCGTCGGCGATCACGAACTGGTGGCCCGGGTCGGTGCTGATCTCCAGCTCCAGCTCCCGGGCGCGCTGCGCGACCGCCGCCGTGTCGTCCAGGTCCAGCCCGCGCGCGACGGCCGACCAGGTCACCGCGCGGTACGTCGCACCGGTGTCCAGGTAACGCAGGCCGAGCCGGGTGGCGACTCCGCGGGCGGTGCTCGACTTACCGGAGCCGCTCGGCCCGTCCACAGCGATGATCATGCCCCGAAGATTACCTTCGCGCGGGGACAGTTCAGCGGTGGACTACCCACCCACGCTCGGTCAGGACGTCGACCAGCTGGTCCACGGAGCCGGGCTTGACGGCCAGCTCGACCTCACCGACCGGACGGCCGGGGCTGTGGTCGATGCGCAGGTCCTCGACGTTGGCGCCGGACTCGGCCGCGTCGGCGAACAGCCGGGCCAGCTGGCCGGGGCGGTCCGGGATCGTGACGAGCACCGTGACCAGGTCGATGTGCGGCGTACCGTGCTTGCCCGGCACCCGCACCGCGCCGGACACGCCCTGGCCGAGGATCGCGGTCAGCTCGTCGGCCGCCTCTTCCTTGCCGAGGGCAACGAGCAGCCGGTCGAGCTCGCCGCGGATCTGCTCCAGCAGGCCGGTCAGCGCGGTCGAATTCGCAGACACGATCTGGGTCCACAGCCGCGGGTCGCCGGCCGCGATCCGGGTGACGTCGCGGACACCCTGACCGGACAGCTCGAGATGTGAGGACGGCGCGTCCGCGAGGGTCCCCGCGGCGAGCGCCGACATCAGGTGCGGAAGGTGCGAGACCCGGGCCACGCCCAGGTCGTGGTCCTCGACGGACAGCTCGACGGTTCGCGCGCCACAGGCCTCCGCGAGCCGCCGTACGAGGTCGACCGCCTCGGGGGCACTCGTGGCGTGCGGCGTGATCGCCCAGGTGGCGCCGTCGAACAGGTCCGCTCGCGCGGCGAGCGGGCCGTTGCGTTCGGAGCCGGCCATCGGGTGGCTGCCGACGTACCGGCTGACGTCGTCGGTCAGCCGGCGCGCGTCGGAGAGCGGCTTCGACTTCACGCTGGCCGCGTCGGTGACGATCGCTCGCGTCTCCCGCAACTGCTCCGCGACGACGGCACCCACGTGGTCCGGCGGTACAGCGACCACGACCAGCTGCGGCTCGATGTCGACCACCCGCGCGCCGGCGCCGATCCGCTCGGCCATCAGCGCGTTGTCCGGGTTCCCGTCGACGAGCTCGACGACGACACCCAGCCGGGCCAGCGCGAGACCGATCGACGTACCGATCAAGCCGGTGCCGACGATCCGGACCGGGCCCCGCAACTCGGTCACCGTGCTGCCTTCACTGGGCGCCGGTCAGATCAGGACGGAGCGCGACCGCGCCGTGGAGGTACACATGCTGGATCTTGTCGCGCGACCGGGACGTCTCGGTGTGCACCATCAGCCGGACCACCCGCGGCAGCGCGTGCGGCACGGGGATCTCCTGCATGCACATCAGCGGTACGTCGGTGAGCCCGATCTGCCGCCCGGCGACGGCGGGAAACTCCGAGCGCAGGTCCGACGTGACGGTGAACAGGATGCTGATCAGATCCTCGTTCTCCAGATCGTTCGCCTCCAGGACCGCCTTCACCAGCTCCGCGGACCGCTCGAGCAGGTGCTCTCGCTCGTCCACGTCCAGCTGGGTGGCACCCCGGATCGCCCGTACCGCCACGTGCTCGCCTCCTTCGTTCGTCTCCCCCAACCCTAGGCCAGGGTAGTCAAGGTATGGACAGCCGTCTCGGATCGTGCGCGCGGGTCAGCCGGTCCGGGCCGCTTCCAGCAGCCGCCGGGCGATCGGAAGCAGCCCGGCCTCCCGGACCGGGGCGAGCGGATCGGACAGCTGCCGGCGGCGACGGAACGTCCCCGGCGGGTCGCCGTACGCCAGGGCGAAGCGCCGCGAGAAGTGGTACGGATTGCTGTAGCCGCAGTCGGACGCGATCTCGCCGATCGTCGCATTGGTGCGCAGGAGCGCGATCGCCGCCCGGGCCAGCCGGACCAGGTCCAGCGCCTGCGCCGGCCCGCAGGCGTACTGCGCCCTGAAGAGCCGATGCAGATGCCCCGCCGACAGATGGGCCGCCGCCGCCAGCTCCGCGACCGGGACGATCCGCGGACCGGTCCTGGCCCACAGGGCGGCGACGTGGTCCACCATGCGCCGGACGGCATCCGGCATCTCGGCACGGGTCGGTCCGAGCGGAGCGCCGACGAAGACCTCCAGCATCGTCGACACCAGCCGATCGCTCAGTCCGCGGACCGGCGACGGTGCACCGGCCAGATCCAGCACGTAGGCGCACAGCTCCTCGAGCAGACCCGGATCGGACATCGACCGCACCGACGGCCAACCGGCCGGATCGCCGAGCCCGCCGAAGTCGTCGATCTGGAAGTGCACATAGGCGTGCCGCGACCAGCGATCACAGTCCCAGATATAGGCGTCCCGGTGTCCGCGTCGGGCGAGCGCCACCGTCCCCGGGCGCAGCTCGTGCTCGACAGTCGCCTGCCGTACGCCGGCGTCGTCGTACACCTCGGTCCGCCAGAGCGCCGATCCGTGCAGGATCCAGAGCAGCTCGAAGTTCGGCAACCAGCGCGGTCCGTAGGTCGCGCCGGGCGCGTAATCCGCGATCTGGACCAGGGAGTTCACGCTGATCGCCGGTGGTCCCGAGGTCACGAACAGATAGTAAAGCGCGCGGCCGCGACATTGGCGGGGGCCATCGGCCCTGAGACGGTGAACCGGACACCGACACCTGGACCGGACGGAGCCCCGCCCATGCCCTCTGCCACCCGCGTACGTCGCTTCGACGCGGTCACCGACGAGCTGATCGAGTCCTACCGCCGGGACGGCTTCGTCGTCCTCGATCAGGCGTTGTCACCCGGCCAGGTGACCGATCTCCACACCGCGGCCGAGCAACTGTGCCGCGGTGACCTCGGCGCCGTCGGCGGCGTTCCGGCCGCCCGACCCACAGACGCCGAGCCCACAGACGATGTCCTGCGCAGGTTCTTGTGCATCCACCATCCGCACAAGGTGTCCGACGCGGCCCTTGCCGCACTTCACGCCCCCAGCGTGGTCGAGGCGCTCACCGCTCTGATCGGGCCGAACGTGAAGGCGATGCAGTCGATGCTGTTCATCAAGCCCGAGGGCAAGCCGGGCCAGGCGTGGCACCAGGACGAGTTCTTCATCCCGACCAGGGACCGGTCGCTGACCGCCGCCTGGATCGCGCTCGACGACGCGACGGTGGAGAACGGCTGCCTCTGGGTGCTGCCCGGCTCGCATCAACGCGGCGTCATCTATCCCGACCGGGAGCAGGACGACCTCCGCTTCGACTGCACGGTGGAGGCGTTCGACTTCCCGTACTCCGACGACGACGCCGTACCGGTCGAAGTACCGGCAGGATCGGCGGTGATCTTCAACGGCTACCTCTTGCACCGATCACTGCCGAACACCGGCCGGCACGGACTCCGCCGCGCGCTCGCCAACCACTACATGAGCGCGGAGTCGCTGCTGCCCTGGCAGTCCGTGCCGGACGGCGTCCACGTCGGCAAGCACGACTACCGCGACATCGTGATGGTCGCCGGCACCGATCCGTACGCCTACAAGGGCATCGACGACATCGCCCGGCCGCACTCCCGTCCGGACAAGGACGGCGGCTGCGACCGCTAACCCAGCTGCGCCTCGGCGGCGTCGACCGTCTGCTCCAGCAGCAGGGCGATCGTCATCGGCCCGACCCCGCCCGGGACCGGCGTGATCAGCCGGGCGACCTCGGCCGCCTCCGCGAAGTGCACGTCGCCGACGTTGCCCTCGTTGTATCCGGCGTCGACCACCACCGCGCCCGGCTTCAGCCAGTCGCCGCGGACGAACTCCGCCTTGCCGACGGCCGCGATCAGGACGTCGGCGGTCCGGACCAGGTCCGGCAGGTCGCGGGTCCGGGAGTGCGCGTACGTGACGGTCGCGTTCGATGCCAGCAGCAACATGCCGGCCGGCTTGCCGAGGATCGGGCTGCGGCCGATGACGACCGCGTGCGCCCCTTCGAGCGGTACGTCGTACGCCGCCAGCAGCCGCATGATCCCGCCGGGCGTCGCGGACCGGAAGCCGGGGTCCCTGGTGTCATTGAACGCCATCGCCGCGAACGAGCGCATCGTCACGCCGTCGACGTCCTTCGCCGGGTCGATCGCCTCGAAGGCGGCCCGCTCGTCGATCTGTGCCGGCACCGGATGCTGCAGCAGGATCCCGTGCACGGCCGGGTCGTCGGACAGTTTGGTGATCTCCGCGACGAGTTCCTCGGTGGTCGTCGCGGCCGGCAGCACGACGCTGCGCGAAGCGATCCCGGCCTTCTTCGACCGGTTCTGCTTCATCCGCACGTAGGTCGCCGACGCCGGGTCGTCACCGACCAGGACGGTCGCCAGGCACGGCTGCACGCCGTACTGCTCCTGCACGACGCGGGCGCGGTCGGCGGCCTTGGCGACCATCCCGGCCGCGAGATCGGTCCCGATCATCAGATCAGCGGTCATCTGAAGCACTCCTCTGCGTTCGAAGGTGCCCAGGCGCGCGGCGAAGCCGGATGGCAGACCGTTCCCCGGTGGTCGTCCACCTCAGCGCCAGTCGCGGTCCGCTGTCAGGATACCGAGCGCTCAGGCGCGCTTCAGCGCGAGGACCGGGATGGTGCGGATCCCGGCGGTCTTGCGTTCGTAGTCGGCGAAGCCCGGGTAGCGTCGGGCCTGCTCGGCGTAGATGCGGTCGCGCTCGGCGCCGGTCACCTCGCTGACGACGACCTCGTACGTCTCGGTGCCGACCTCGACGGTGCCCTTACCGGCCGCGACGAGGTTGCGGTACCACTCCGGGTTGGTGGGGGCTCCGCCCTTGCTGGCGAAGACGTAGATGACACTCGGGTCGGTCTCGTCGGCCAGGTACATCGTCGGGGCGACGTACTCCTGTCCGCTCTTGCGGCCGTAGTGGTGCAGCAGCACCATCGGAGCGCCCTCGAACTGGCCTCCGACCTTGCCGTCGTTCGTCCGGAACTCCGTGATGACGTTCGCGTTCCAGTCGCTCATATCGTTGTCCTCCGCAGATGTGCTAGAGCAAGCCTGCGTGGTCCAACGCCAGATAGGCGGCATCAATTCCAGTCATCGCACCCGGAGTGCGCAGCTCGGCACGGAACGCGTCCACGGTCAGCTCCACCGGGACACAGTCCTCGGTCTCGTCCAGCTGCTGCTTCCCGTCCGGGCGGCAGCCGTGCGATCGCGACGTACTTGCGGTACGTCGAGGAGGCGCCGGACCACTGCCAGCCGACCACGTCGAGCGTCTCGCAGGTGTAACCGGTCTCCTCCTCGAGCTCCCGTGCACCTGCGAGGGCGACGTCCTCGCCGGGCTCGACCAGGCCGCCGGGCAGATTCGTGACCACGGCATCGGGACCGGCCCGGAACATCCGGATCGTGACGATCCGGCCCTCGGGTGTCAACGGCAGCACGGTCACACCTGCGGTGATCCCGTCGGCGGACTTCGGGCCGAGGACGTCCCAGTCGACCTCGCGCCCGTCCGGCAGCCGGTACCGCCGGAGGCTCACACTCAGGAACCGGTTGAAGCCAGGCTCCTCCCCCACGAGCACCCACGGCCCGGGGTCCCCATCCCGGAACTCTCCCGGAGGCGCCGCGACGGCGCCGGCCGACCGGCCGTCAGACGGCGCAGCCGCCACCTCGTCGGTGGCGGCTGCGTCGTCGAGCTGGTCCGTCACAGGGGACGGTCGGTGTCGGGATCCTCCGGCGGTGCGACCGGTGCGTCGTCCTCCGGCGGGGCGGTCGGAGCTTCGTCGGTCGACGACTCCCCTGACGCCTCGGACTTGCCCTCGCCCTCGGCGGGCTCCGTCGGCGCCTCGGCCGGACGGGACTCGCTCAGGATGCCGGCCAGCGTCTCCTCGGACATCCGCTTGAACTTGCGCACCTGGGACCGGGTGCGGTCCAGGACCGCGACCTCGAGCTGGTCCGGCGTCAGCTCCCGGACCTCGGTGCCGTCGTGGCCGAGCGCGTCCACCGCGAGCCGGAGCGCGCCGGCCAGCGAGATGCCCTCGGTGTAGTGCTCGCCGACGTAGTCCGCGACCTGGTCGGCCGGGCCGCCCATCACGGCGTACCCACGGACGTCGGCGATGGAGCCGTCGTACGTGAGCCGGTAGATCTGGTCCTCGGCCGCGCTGGTGCCGATCTCGGCGACCAGGATCTCGACCTCGAGCGGCTTCTCGCCGCCGGAGGAGAAGATCGCGCCGAGGGTCTGGGCGTAGGCGTTGGCCAGCGCCCGGCCGGTGACGTCGCGCCGGTCGTAGGAGTACCCCCGCATGTCGGCGAGCCGGACGCCGGCGATCCGCAGGTTCTCGAACTCGTTGTAGCGCCCGACGGCGGCGAAAGCCATCCGGTCGTAGATCTCGGCCACCTTGTGCAGCGCGGGCGACCGGTTCTCCGCGACGAACAGGATGCCGTCGGCATATTGCAGCGCGATCGCGCTGCGGCCCTTGGCGATGCCTTTGCGGGCGAAGTCCGCCCGGTCCCGCATCAGCTGCTCGGGCGAGACGTAGAAGGGAACGCTCATCGAAGGTGTCGTCCTCGTCAGTTGATCGGGGTCAAGGTCAGGTCAGGGACGCCGAGGCCGGGCCGTCGGGGCGCTGGTGCCGCTGGCTCCAGGCCGCGTCGACGAGCGTCGCCACCTCGTCCTCCGGCAGCCGCCGGTAACCGTCCGCGGTGACCACGCCGACCACCGGGAAGATCCGCCGGAGCATGTCCGGGCCGCCCGTCGCCGAGTCGTCGTCGGCCGCGTCGATCAGGGACTGGATCGCCACCGTCGCGCAGTCGGTCTCGGACAGGTCCTCGCGGTACAGCTTCTTCAGCGCGCCGCGGGCGAACAGCGAGCCCGAGCCGACGCTGTGGAAGTGGGTCTCCTCGTAACGACCGCCGGTCGGGTCGTAGGAGAAGATCCGGCCGCCCTTGATGTCCTCGTCGTAGCCCGCGAACAGCGGCACCACGGTGAGGCCCTGCATCGCCATCGGCAGGTTGCCGCGGATCAGCGCGCTGAGCCGGTTGGCCTTGCCGTCGAGGCTCAGGGTGGCGCCCTCGAGCTTCTCGTAGTGCTCCAGCTCGACCTGGAACAACCGGACCATCTCGATCCCGAAGCCGGCCGAGCCGGCGAACGCGACCGCCGAGTACTCGTCGGCGGGGAACACCTTCTCGATGTCACGCTGGGCGATGATGTTGCCCATCGTGGCCCGCCGGTCGCCGGCCATGATCACGCCACCGGGGAAGGTGGCCGCCACGATCGTCGTGCCGTGCGGGACTTCGCTGGACAGGTCACCCTGGCCCAGCGACCGTCGTCCGGGCAGCAGGTCGGGCGCGTGCCCGGCCAGGAAGTCCATGAACGACGAGCCGCCCGGGGTCAGGAAGGCTTCCGGCAGCCGGCCGGAGGCATCAGATGTCATCGAGCGGTTCACTCCCCACCCTTTTGCACGAAACCGCGGACGAACTCCTCGGCGTTCTCCTCGAGCACCTCGTCGATCTCGTCCAGGATCGAGTCGACATCCTCGTCGAGTCGCTCTTTCCGCTCCTGGACGTCCTCCGACGCCTCGACCTGCTCGACCTCTTCCTCGGTCGACGAACGCTTCGGCTGCTTGTGCTGCTGACCGCCGTCCTTCGCCATGACAAACACCTCCTAGAACCGCTGGGAGGGCCGCCCAACCGACCCTCAAGAGCGACCCTACCCGGCCGCACCCCCAGTAATGGTGCGAACCAGGTCACTGGCGGTGTCGCATTGGTCAAGAAGTGCCCCGACATGCGCTTTCGTGCCCCGCAACGGGTCGAGGGTCGGGATCCGCTGCAGCGACTCCTTGCCCGGCAGATCGAAGATCACCGAGTCCCAGGAGGCGGCCGCGACCTGCGGCGCGTACTGCTGCATGCAGCGGCCGCGGAAGTACGCCCGGGTGTCGGTCGGCGGGTGCGCGACCGCCATCCGGATCTCCTCGTCGGTGACGAGCCGTTGCATCCGCCCCGACTTCACCAACTTGTAATACAGGCCCTTGTCCGGGCGGAGATCGGCGTACTGCAGATCGACGAGGTGCAGCTTGGAGTCGTCCCACTCGAGGCCGTCGCGATCCCGGTAGGACTGGAGCAGTTTGTACTTCGCGACCCAGTCGAGCTGGTCGGACAGCTTCATCGGGTCGGTCGCGAGCTGGTCGAGCACCTGCTCCCAGCGGTGCAGGACGTCCTTGGTCTGCCGGTCCGCGTCGTCGCCGTACTTGTCCTCGACATACTTGCGGGCCTGCTCCAGATACTCCGTCTGGAGCTGGACGGCGGTGATCTTGCGGCCGTCCTTGAGCGTCAGCAGATGCGTGCAGGTCGGGTCGTGGCTGACCTCGTGCAGCGCGGTCACCGGCCGGTCGACGCCGAGGTCGTCGGTCAGCCAGCCGTCCTCGATCATCGCCAGCACCAGCGACGTCGTCCCGACCTTCAGGTACGTCGAGATCTCCGACAGGTTCGCGTCGCCGATGATCACGTGCAGCCGGCGGTAGCGGTCCGGATTCGCGTGCGGCTCGTCGCGGGTGTTGATGATCGGCCGCTTCAGCGTCGTCTCCAGGCCGACCTCGACCTCGAAGTAGTCCGCCCGCTGGCTGATCTGAAACCCGTGCGCGGCGCCGTCCTGGCCGATCCCGACCCGGCCGGCGCCGGTGACCACCTGGCGGCTCACGAAGAACGGCGTCAGGTGCCGCACGATCGACGCGAACGGCGTCGAGCGGCGCATCAGGTAGTTCTCGTGCGAACCGTACGACGCGCCCTTGTTGTCGGTGTTGTTCTTGTAGAGGTTCAGCTGCGGCGCACCGGGGATCAGCCGGGCCTGCCGCGCGCCTTCCATGATCACCAGCTCGCCGGCCTTGTCCCACACCACCGCGTCGCGCGGGTTCGTCGTCTCGGGGGCCGAGTACTCCGGGTGGGCGTGGTCGACGTAGAGCCGCGCGCCGTTGGTGAGGATCACGTTCGCCAGGCCGGTCTCCTCGTCGGTGAGCTGGCTGGAGTCGGCCACCTCCCGGCTCAGGTCGAAGCCGCGCGCGTCCCGCAGTGGGTGCTCCTCGTCGAAGTCCCACCGGGTCTTGCGCGCGAGCGGCTGCGTCTGGGCGTAGCCGTTCACCACCTGGCTCGAGGTCAGCATCGGGTTGGCCCCGGGCTGGCCCGGAACCGAGATCCCGAATTCGGTCTCGGTTCCCATGATCCGCCGAACACTCATGGAGTTGAGCCTACGCGGTACCGGCGACGAAATGGGTTGCTGTGTCCACAGGGTTACCTGTGAGACTGCGCCCATGGACGAATTGGTGGCGATTCTTGACGACGACAACCAAGTCACCGGATCGGTGCCCCGATCGGTCATGCGCCGGGACAACCTGCGACACTCCGCGACCGGCGTGGTCGTCCGGAATTCGGCCGGCGACCTCTACGTGCACCGGCGGACGACCACCAAGGACGTGTACCCGGGCCGCTACGACTTCGCCGCGGGCGGCGTGGTCGCGGCCGGCGAGGACCCGTACCACGCCGTCGTCCGGGAGCTGGAGGAGGAGCTCGGGATCTCCGGTGTGGAGCTGACGCGGCTGCCGGAGGGCGACTACGCCGACGAGAACACGCGGTACCACGCGTACCTGTACGCGTGTGTCTGGGACGGACCGGTGCGGCATCAGCCGGAGGAGGTCGAGTGGGGTGACTGGATGTCCCCTGCGGACCTGGTCGCCAAGTTCGACGACCCGTCGTGGCCGTTCATGCCGGACACCGTCGGACTGCTCGGCGACTATGTCCGAGACCTGGTATGACGATCGTCGAGGGCTGGGACAGCCACGCCTGGATCGACGGCCCGTGGATCCACCGTTCACCGCGCCGCCCGGAGGTCCGGCCCCGGCTGCTCGCCGAGGTCACGCTCCTCCCCTGGCTCGCCCCTCAGCTGCCGCTGCCGGTGCCTGTGCCCGAGCTGACGGCGGACGGCGTACGTCACCTCCTGCTGCCCGGCTCCCCGCTCTCAGGTGGCGACGAGGCGCTCGGACGCGAGCTCGGCTCGTTCCTGAAGGCCTTGCACGCCGTTGACCCGGCAGAAGCCGTCTCGTGCGGGGCCCTGGACGCCGCTACGGCGTCCGCGGCGAAGGCTGTCGAGCTGGACGAGTTCCGGACGCAGATCGTGCCGTTGCTGCCCGCCGAGGCCCGGACCGCGGCGCACGAGCTGCTCGACCGCGTGGCCGTCGTACGCAAGTGCTTGATCCACTGCGACTTCGGTCCGGACCACATCCTGACGACCGACGGCCGGATCACCGGGATCATCGACTGGACCGACGCCGTCATCGGCGACCCCGCGCTGGACCTCTGCTGGGTCCTCGACGGCGCCCCGCGGGCCGTCGCAGCCGGCGCCGCTGAGGTCTATCAACCAACCGCTGACCTGGTCGAACGCGCCAAAGACTGGGCCCGGCTGTCGCCCTGGTACGGCGTCCACCGCGGCCTGCGCCTGGACCTGCCCGACGACGTGGCGGACGGCCTCCGCGGGATCGTCTCCCTGCTGTGATGCAACCATCCGGGCGGTGACCGGTCATTAGCCGATGTGAAGATCACCCTGACTGACGATACGGAGCCGTCCATGGCCACCGGCCCCGGAGGCCTCGATCCAGGACCGGACGAGGAACTGTGGCAGCGGCTGCGCGTCGGCGACCACTTCGCGCTCGGCGAGCTGTTCGACCGCTACGCCGACGACGTCCGCGCCTTCGCGTTCCGGCGGACCGCTTCCTGGAGTGCCGCCGACGACGTGGTCCAGGCGACGTTCCTGAACACCTGGCGACGCTTCCAGCGCAACCCACCGGGACCGCTCACCGCGCCGAGCGCCCGCGGCTGGCTGCTCCGGGTGGCCGGCCACGAGTGCAGCTCCCTGTTCCGTACGGCGAACCGGCTGCGCAGGCTGGTCGATCGACTGCCCGAGCCCGCCCCTGACGACGACCACGCCGCCGACGTCGCGCGGCGCCTGGACGACGAGCGCCGGATGTCCGTGATCCGGCGGGCCGTGGCCAAGCTGCCCCGGCACGAACGCGAGACCCTCGAGCTCGTCGTCTGGTCCGGGCTCACCACCGCCGAGGCCGCGGACGCGCTCGGCGTACCGGTCGGAACCGTCAAGGCCCGGCTGCACCGCACCCGTCGCCGCTTCCCCGACCTGCTGACCCGGGTCGACCTCACCGAGGAGCTCTCATGAACACCGATCTCGAACCGCCGCGCGTTCCGCCGCTGACCGCCGCCGAGCACGCCCGGATGCGCAACCAATTGATGGACACGGCCAGGCCCGCCGCGCGCCGCCCGGCCCGCCACTGGGTCGCCCCCGTGGTCGGCGTCGCAGCGGTCGCGGCTGTGGTCGCCGGCACGCTGGTCGTCGCCAACAGGCCGTCCGACGACGCGGGAGTGGCCGGTACGTCGACACCGCAGGCCTCACCGCAGGCGAAGGTGGGCGTCGATCTCGGCGCGGTGCCGCAGCGCGACGTGGCCAAGCTGATCACCGAATGCCAGTTCCCGGACGAGGGCGGTCCCGCCGAGCTCGTCTGGAGCCGTCACGTCCGGGGCATCAGCAAGGACAGCACCACGATGGTGGCCGTGGCGCGGAACACGAAGCCCACCACCGAGAACCCCGCCAAGATCAAGGCGGGTCGCAAGCCGGGGACGGGAGGAGCGCCCTCCTGGGCCAAGCTCGGGTACCGGTACTGCATGACGCGCATGCCACCGGCCGCCAAGCTGGGCCCCGTCGCATCCGTCGGCCGGGTCGGCGACGAGGCGTGGCGCACAGAGCCGACGCCTCGGCGCGGACTCGTCGCGCTCGGCGGATCGAACAACGACTTCACCCAAGATCTCCACACCCTCCAGGCGTGGGCCGTCTACCGGGCGCTGCCGAGCGTTGCCACAGTCGAGGCGCGGTACGTGCTGGACGGACAGCCCGGCCCGTGGACGAAGGGCGTCGTCGAGGGCGGCTTCGCCTACACCGAGGTCCAGGCGCGCGGGAAGTTCACCGTCGGCGAGAAGCTCACGACCGAGGTCCGCGCCTTCGACGCCCAGGGCAAGCAGATCCCGGTCGGTTAGCGGCGGCGCGCCATCGTGCGGGCGAAGTTGATGCCGAGCAGGCCCAGCCAGCCGATCACCACCCCGAACGGGCCGATCATGCCGGCCATGATCGCGGTGATCGGGATCGCGGCCACCACCGACACGATCGCGAGCGCCAGGCCACCCGGGTCCGGCTCGCGGCTCGGGCGGCCGGGTCGCGCCGGCTCCGGCAGCCCGGGCTGGTCGTAGGGCCCGTACGACCCGGCGCGGCGCTGGACGTCGCGCCGGTCGAGCTTCTCGAGGAAGCTGTCGATGATCTCGGCCTCGTACTCCGGGCCGAGCTCCTGCCGCGCCGCGACCGCGGCCCGCAGGTCCTTCCGCACCTCATCCGTCGCCATACGAGGACCGTACGGCGGGCGGGACGCCGTACCAATCGGGGAAACCCCCCGATCACACCGGGGGTTTTGCCTACCTTTCGCACTAAAAACGAACCGCCCCGGACACTCGGTCCGGGGCGGTTCGCGGTACGCCGTCGTTACAGGTACTGACCCGTGTTGGTCGCGGTGTCGATCGAGCGACCCGGCTCGGTGCCCTGCTTGCCGGAGATGAGCGTCCGGATGTAGACGATCCGCTCGCCCTTCTTGCCGGAGATGCGGGCCCAGTCGTCCGGGTTCGTCGTGTTCGGGAGGTCCTCGTTCTCCTTGAACTCGTCCACGCACGCCTGCAGCAGGTGCTGCACCCGCAGGCCCTTCTGGTTCTCGTCGAGGAAGGCCTTGATCGCCATCTTCTTCGCCCGGTCGACGATGTTCTGGATCATCGCGCCCGAGTTGAAGTCCTTGAAGTACAGGACCTCCTTGTCACCGTTGGCGTAGGTGACCTCGAGGAAGCGGTTCTCGTCGGCCTCGGTGTACATCCGCTCGACCGTGCGCTGGATCATCCCCGCCACACAGGCCTGCCGGTCGCCGCCGAACTCACCGAGGTCGTCGTCGTGCAGCGGCAGCCCCGCGGTCAGGTACTTCGAGAAGATGTCCCGGGCCGCCTCGGCGTCGGGCCGCTCGATCTTGATCTTCACGTCCAGCCGACCGGGTCGCAGGATCGCCGGGTCGATCATGTCCTCACGGTTCGAGGCACCGATGACCAGGACGTTCTCCAGACCCTCGACACCGTCGATCTCGCTCAGCAGCTGCGGGACGATGGTGTTCTCCACGTCGGAGGAGACGCCGGAGCCGCGGGTGCGGAACAGCGAGTCCATCTCGTCGAAGAACACGATCACCGGCATCCCCTCGGACGCCTTCTCGCGGGCCCGCTGGAACACCAGCCGGATGTGCCGCTCGGTCTCGCCGACGTACTTGTTCAGCAGCTCCGGGCCCTTGATGTTGAGGAAGAACGACTTCTGCCCCTCCACCCCGGTCTTCTCGGCCACCTTCTTGGCCAGCGAGTTCGCCACCGCCTTCGCGATCAGCGTCTTGCCGCAGCCCGGCGGGCCGTACAGCAGGACGCCCTTCGGCGGCTTGAGCTCGTGCTCCAGGAACAGGTCCTTGTGCAGGTACGGCAGCTCGACCGCGTCCCGGATCTGCTCGATCTGGCCGGTCAGGCCGCCGATCTGGGTGTAGTCGATGTCCGGGACCTCTTCGAGGATCAGCTCCTCGACCTCGGACTTCGGGATCTTCTCGTACACGTATCCGGAGCGGGCCTCGAGCAGCAGCGAGTCACCGGCCCGCAGGGGGACGTCGAGCAGCGGCGACGCGAGCCGCACCACGCGCTCCTCGTCGGCCTGCGCGATCACCAGCGCCCGCTCGCCGTCGGCGAGCAGCTCCTTCAGCATCACCACGTCGCCGACGACCTCGAAGTCGCAGGCCTCGACGACGTTGAGTGCCTCGTTCAGCATCAGTTCCTGGCCGAGCTTGAGCGCGTCCAGGTCCACCGACGGGCTCGCCGCGACCCGGAGTTTCCGGCCGCCGGTGAACACGTCGAGCGTGTCGTCTTCGTTCCGTCCGAGGAAGGTGCCGAATCCGGACGGCGGTTGCGCCAGCCGGTCGACCTCCTCCTTCAGGGCGATGATCTTCTCTCGCGCCTCCCGCAGCGTGTCGGCCAGCCGCTCGTTCTGAGCGGTGACACTCGCCAAGGAGGCCTGGGTTTCGGACAGCCTGCTCTCGAGCGACCGGCTGTCTGCCGGGTGCTCGAGCAGCCGACGTCGCAACGCCGCGACCTCGGCTTCCAGGTACCGGACCTGGTTACGCAGTTCTGCCGCGGTAGGACTCTCGTCTCCAGCCACGATCATCACCTCACCATGTGGGGCTCGACCCTATGGACCTTACCCAGAAAACCTCGCCGGGCAAGCTGAATCCCATCACGTGTCGGTTGCGGATGAGTCGGTTGCCTACGGCATGTCGCCGGAAGTTTCGGACGACGCCTCGTTGCCCGGCTCCGCGCGACGCGGGCCCGCATAGTCGTCGCCGTACGCGCCCGGTGCCGGACGGCGCTTCTTGCGGGGTGCCTGCACCCCGTGCGCCATCCTCCGGGCGGTGACCAGGAAGGCCGTGTGTCCTTGCATCCGGTGGCCCGGACGGACGGCGAGACCCTCTACGTGCCAGTCTCGCACGAGCGACTCCCACGCGCGCGGCTCGGTGAACTCCCCGTGTGCCCTCAGCGTCTCCACAACGCGGCTCAGCTGCGTCGTGGTGGCCACGTAGGCACAGAACACCCCGCCGGGTGAAAGGGCCTCAGCGACCGCGTCCACGCACTCCCAGGGGGCGAGCATGTCGAGCACGACGCGGTCCACGTCCTGCTCGTTCAGCTTCTCGACCAGGTCGCCCACCTCGAGCCGCCAGGCCGGGTGTTCGCCGCCGAAGAAGCCGGTCACGTTCTTGCGTGCGACCTCGGCGAAATCCTCGCGGCGCTCGAACGAGATCACCTGGCCGTGGATCCCGACCGCCCGCAGCAGCGCGGTGGTCAGCGCGCCGGAGCCGGCGCCCGCCTCGACCACCTTCGCGCCCGGGAAGATGTCGGCCATCGTGACGATCTGCGCGGTGTCCTTCGGGTAGATCACCGCGGCGCCGCGCGGCATCGAGACCGAGTAGTCGGCCATCAGCGGCCGCAGCGCCAGGTACTCGACGTTGCCCTTGGACCGGATCGTGACCGCGTCCGGGCCGTCGATCAGGTCGTCGTGCGCGATCCCGCCCTTGGTGGTGTGGAAGATCTTCCCGCGCTCGAGCTTGACCGAGTGCCGGCGGCCCTTGGAGTCCTGCAGGGTGATCCACTCGCCCTCCTGCAGCGGTCCGTGGTGGACGCCGGAGAACGCCTGGTCGGGAAAGTCACGCAAGTCAGCCATAAGGCGCTCACCTTAACTTTCGGTCACCGCAACCCTGTAATCCGGACGGGAACCAGCACGGAACCAGGACGACGTCAGCGGCCCCGGAAGGCGCGTTCCACGTCCGACGTCGCGAGCACGCCGTACACGCCGCCGTCGGCGTCCAGCACCAGGTACTCCGAGGCGGGGTGCTCACGCAAGGTGGCGAGGATCTCCTCGCCGGTGTCGTTGACGCCGATGATGTGGCCCGCGGCGATCCGGGTGGAGACCTCGCTGACGGTGGTCCACGGCCGCTGGTTCGGGGCCACCGCGGCGACCGCGGTCTCCGACACCAGCGCGTGCGGCTTGCCGTCGCCGTCGATCACGACGACCGCTCCGGCGTGCGCCTCGGACGCCATCCGGACGGCCTCGGACACCGGGGTGCCGGAGTGGACGGCGATGGCGCGGCGGGCCATCGTGCGGACCTGGAGGGCGGGCAGCTTGCGCCGCAGCCGGGCCTGCATCAGGGACGCGGTCGAGCCGGACCAGAGGAAGAAGCCGACCAGCAGCGCGATGACGAAGTCGATCATCGACGGCGGCCGGTCCCAGATCTCCTCCAGCAGGACGGGCAGCACCAGCACCGCCATCGCCAGCAGACGCCCGGCCCAGGCCGCCACGATGGTGCCGGTGTGCATGTTGCCGGTGATCTTCCAGACGATCGCCCGCAGCACCCAACCGCCGTCCAGCGGCAGGCCGGGGAGCAGGTTCGTGACGCCGACGATCAGGTTCGCGATGCCGAGCTCCCAGAGCGCGACGTACCCGACGCCCTCGTCGACGGCGCGGGAGCCGAGGTAGGCCAGGCCGCCGACGATCAGCGACGCGATCGGCCCGACGACCGAGACCGCGAACTCCTCCAGCGGCGACTTCCGCTCGCCCTCGATATGCGTGCCGGCCGCGAAGAAGCCGAGGTTGATCTCCGAGACCGGGATGCCGAACCGCATCGCCATCAGCGCGTGCGCGAGCTCGTGGATCAGGATCGACACCGTGAACGCGACCACGAACGCGAACGCGGCCACGTACCGCCAGCCGCCGAGCTCGGGGAACTGCTGGCCGATGATCGCGGCGAAGCCGATCGCGAGCAGCATCGCCACCGGCAGCCAGGTGAAGCGCATGGTCAGCCGGATGCCCCGGACACGCCCCAGGACCCAGGTTCCGGGCGGCGGCGTACCGGCCGGCTGGGCGGGGTTCTGGGAATCGCGCGAGTCTGGCATCAACCCAACGCTACTGGGCGGCCGTTAACGCTGCGCTACACACCCACCGTCAGCGCGGCGACGTAGCCGCCGGAGACGTCTCCGGTGACGGTCGCGAGCTGGTGTACGCCGTCGTCGTCGCCGAACACGTTGTCGTTCTCCAGCGACGTCTGGCTGAGGTTCTGCGCGCTGCCGTCGTACCCGTCGGTGGCGTAGACGGTGCTGCAGACGTCCTTCGGGAGGGCGAGCTGGGAGGTGCGGGTGATCCGGCCGGCCTTGGTCGCCTCGTCGACGGACGCGTAGACCTCGAAGTGGATGTGCGGCCAGCGGCCCATGTACGCGGCCGGGAAGATGGTCGTGAACGTCACCTTGCCGGATCCGTCGGCCGCCTGGACGCCGCGCAGGTAGTTCTCGTTCGTCACGCCGTCGGAGTACAGCGAGTAGCGGCCCTGGGCGTCGCAGTGCCACAGGTAGACGGCGGCACCTTCGAGGGCCTTGTCCTGGTCGGCGTCGATGATCGTGAGCTCGACGGCCAGCGGTACGCCGGTGGCCACGCCGGACGCGGAGCCGAACGACTTGGTGATGTCGCTGCGGACGATGCCGGACTCGGTGAGCACGTTCGGGCCGTTGGAGCCGTCGCCGGGGTACGGACCGCCGGTCTCCTGCGGGATCTCGTCGACGTCGGTGGCGGCGCTGCTCGTCGTACTGGACGTGGCGGAGGGGGTCGCGCTGGTCGAGGTGGTCGACGGGGTGCCGGTCGTCGTCGCCTGGTCGGCCGAGCAGCCCGCGACGGCGGCGAGGCCGGCGGCCGTGAACAGGCAGAGGAACCGGCGGCGGTGCAGGGTCGCGAGGTCGTACTCGAGACCGCGGTCGTGGTTCGGCGGCGGCTGTGTCGGCCGTGTCGGCTGTGTCGGCTGTGTCGGTGGCGTCATGCTTCGAGCATGACAACGGCCGCCGCGCTTCGGCCGTGAGTTCGCTGGGAGTTCGCTGGGAGGCGGTTTTCCACAGGCCCGGAGTGGGGTGCGGGCGAACTGTCCGTGGTTGTGCCTAGGGTTTGGTCTATGAGCGTCGCAGCCGTTGCCGATCCGCACGAGCATCCGCGGGGTGCCTTGTCGCCCTCCCGAGCCGCGGACTTCATGAGCTGCCCGCTGAAGTACCGGTTCCGGGTGGTCGACCGGCTGCCGGAGAAGCCGTCGGCGGCCGCGGTGCGCGGGACGGTCGTGCACGCTGTGCTGGAGCGGTTGTTCGACCTGCCACGCGGCGAGCGGACGCTGGAGCAGGCCGCGCAGATGCTCGAGCCGCAGTGGCAGCGCCTCCTGGAGGAGGAGCCCGAGGTCGCGGAGCTGTTCGCCGAGGACGCGACCGGCGACGAGCTGGCCAAGTGGCTGGCCGAGGCCCACGAGCTGCTCGGGAAGTACTTCACGCTCGAGGATCCGAACGCGTTGGAGCCGGCCGAGCGCGAGCTGTATGTCGAGACGGCGCTGGACTCCGGTCTGGTGCTCCGGGGATATGTGGACCGGCTCGACGTCGCCCCGACCGGGGAGATCCGGGTGGTCGACTACAAGACCGGTCGCTCGCCGTCGGAGTTCTTCGAGGCGAAGGCGCTGTTCCAGATGAAGTTCTACGCGCTGGTGCTGTGGAAGCTGCGCGGTGTGGTGCCGGCGATGCTGCAGCTGGTGTACCTGGGCAACGGCGAGATCGTCCGGTACGTCCCCGACGAGGCCGACCTGCGCGCCTGCGAGCGCAAGGTCTCCGCGCTGTGGGTCGCCATCACCCGGGCCCTCGACTCCGGCGACTGGCGCCCCAGCCCCGGTCCGCTGTGTGACTGGTGCGACCACAAACCCCTGTGCCCCGCCTGGGGCGGCACACCGCCGCCGCTGCCCACCCGCTCCGTGGAAGAGGTGGCCGCGGAGTCGGCAGGCATAGACCTGATCACAGTCGACGGCTAGGCCCGGCCGCTGCCCGGCGGAGGAACCCTGGGTGGATACGGTTCGTCGCATGAGTGTGGGCGATGTGGCGGTGCGGGCGGCCGGTGTCTGGAAGCGGTACGGCGGTGGTCTGACCCAGGTGGACGCACTGGCCGGTGTGAGCGCGGACTTCGGGAAGGGCCGGTTCACCGCGATCATGGGGCCGTCCGGCTCCGGCAAGTCGACCCTGCTGCACTGCCTGGCCGGTCTCGACAAGCCCACTGACGGCAAAGTGTTCCTCGGTGACGTCGATCTGACCACGCTGCCGGAGAAGCAGCTCACGCATCTGCGCCGCGACCGGATCGGGTTCGTGTTCCAGGCGTTCAACCTGGTGCCGACGCTGTCCGCGCTGGAGAACATCACGCTCCCGCTGGACCTGGCCGGGCGCAAACCCGACCAGGACTGGCTGACCACGGTCGTCGACACGGTCGGCCTGATGGACCGCCTCCGGCACAAGCCGTCGGAGCTGTCCGGCGGTCAGCAGCAGCGCGTCGCCTGCGCCCGCGCGCTCGTCTCCCGCCCGGATGTCGTATTCGCCGACGAGCCGACCGGCAACCTCGACTCACGGGCCTCCGGTGACGTCCTCGGGTTCCTGCACCGCTCGGTGCGGGACTTCCAGCAGACCGTCGTCATGGTCACCCACGACCCGACCGCGGCCTCGTACGCCGATCGCGTCCTGTTCCTGGCCGACGGCCGGTTGCGGTCCGAGCTGGTCGACCCGACCGCCGAGTCCGTGCTGGACACCATGAAGGAACTCGACCTCGAACAGGAACACCGCACCGGCAGCACAGCGGGCGAGCTGGCCGGCTGATGTTCAAGCTCGGCCTCCGGTCGGTCCTCGCGCACCGGCTCCGTTTCGTGCTGTGCACGCTCGCCGTCACGCTCGGCGTCGCGTTCGCGGGCGGCGCGATGGTCTTCACCGACACGCTCTCCACCGCGCTGAAGAAGAACTTCCAGGTCAGTACGGCTGACATCACCGTCACGCCGGCCTCGCCGATCGAGACCGGCTCCGACCGCCCCGCGATCTTCCAGTCCGAGGTCGTCGACCGCGTCCGCAGCGTCCCCGGCGTCCAGGACGTGGCTCCGCAGCTCCTGATCAGTAACGTCCAGATCCTCGGCCCGGACGGCAAGCTGCTGCAGAACTACGGCCTGTCGTCCTTCGGCGCCAACTGGCCGCGCGACCCGCGGAACGCGCCGTTCAAGATGCTCAGCGGAGTTCCGCCCTCGGGCACCGGGCAGCTCGCGCTCGACGAGTCGACCGCTGACCGGGCGGGCTACGCGATCGGTGACCCGGTCCGGATCGTCACGCCGACCCGGGCCGTCACCGCGACGCTGACCGCGATCACCACCCCCGCCCAGGCCGGTGTGGCGGCCGGCGCGCCCCTAGTGAGCTTCGACGGCGCGACGGCCCAGCTCCTGCTCCTCGGCAAGCCGGGCTGGACGTCGATCACCGTCTCAGTGCTGCCGGGGGCCGACCCCGGCACGGTCAGCCAGGCGATCGCCAAGACGGTCGGCGACTCCGTGCAGGTCCGGACGGCGAAACAGGTCACCGCCGACGGCGAGCACGACCTCGACAACACGTTCGGCGGGTTCAGCACGGTCCTGCTGCTGTTCGCGTTCCTCGCGCTGTTCGTCGGCACGTTCCTGATCGTCAACACGTTCGCGATGGTGGTCGCGCAGCGCTCCCGCGAGCTCGCGATGCTCCGCGCGATCGGCGCGTCCCGCGGCCAGATCACCGGCACGATCCTGGCCGAGAGCGCCGTCATCGGCTTCATCGGCGCCACCCTCGGCCTGCTGGTCGGGATCGGCGTGGCGGTCGGGATCCGGTTCTTCTACGAGCGCCTCGAGCTGCGCATCCCGACGGCCGCGCTGCAGGTCACGCCGACCACGATCATCGCCTGCTACGTGATCGGCATCGGCGTCACGGCGGCCGCCGCCGCACCCGCCGCCCGCCGGGCCGGCAAGCTGCCGCCGGTCGCCGCGATGCGCGACGACGTCCGGGTCCCGGAGCGCTCGCTGCTCGTCCGGGTGCTGATCGGCGCGTTCATGCTGCTGATGGCCGTCATGTTCTACGCCATCGGCGTGAACGCCGGCGGCGTGCCCGGCGCGATCCTGATCACGCTCGGCACGGGCACCGCGGTCCTCGCGATCGTGATGCTCAGTCCCCTGTTCAGCCGGTACGTCGTCCGCGCGCTGATGTACCCGTTCGGCCGCAAGGCGCCGATCACCCTCGGCCGCCGCAACGCCGAGCGCAACCCACGCCGTACGTCGGCGACCGCGTCCGCGCTGATGATCTCGGTGTCGCTGATCAGCGGTCTGCTGGTCATCGGGGCTTCGGTGAAGGCCTCGATCGACCAAAGCATCGTGGACGCGCTCGGCACCGCCGACATCCTGATCAGCAACGACGGCACGCCCAGCTTCAGCACCGAGGTCGGCGACCGGACCGAGAAGGTCCCGGGTGTCGGGTCCGTGCACCGGGTCCGCCAGCAGACCGGCGAGGTCGGCAAGGCGAGCGTTCGGATCACCGGCGTCAGCGACGGGACGCTGGCCGGCCCGGTCACCACGGAGTTCGACTCCGGCTCGGCCGCCGCGCTCGGCGCCGGGCAGGTGCTCCTCCCCCGCAACCTCGCCAAGACCCTCGAGCTCACAGTCGGCAAGACGTTCGCGCTGAAGACCGCGAGCGGCACCCACACCCTGACCGTCGGCGGCATCCTGGCACCGAACCGGCAACTCAACGCGGTCGTCGTGTCACTCCCCACGTACGAGACGCTCGGTGGGCCGCCGAGCGACACCCTGCTGTACGTCGACGTTGCTGACGGCAACCAGGTGGCGCAGGTCCGGACCGCGATCCTCGATCAGCTGGGCAAGGACTACCCCGCCCTCCAGGTCCGCGACCAGCAGGCCTACGCGGCGGTCGCGCGGGAGCCCGTGAACGGCGTCCTGGCCGCGGTCGGGTTCCTGCTCGCGATGGCGATCCTGATCGCGCTGCTCGGCATCGTGAACACGCTCGCGCTCGGCGTCGTCGAGCGGACCCGGGAGATCGGCCTGCTGCGCGCGATCGGGATGGACCGGCCGCAGCTCGGCCGGATGCTCCGGGTCGAGTCGATCGCGATCACGCTGCTCGGCGCGCTGCTCGGGCTGGCGATCGGCGTGACGTTCGCCGCCTCGGTGCAGGCGGCCATGGTCGACGACGGTCTCGGCGTCCGCGACATCCCGGTGCTGCAGCTGGTGATCGCGGCCGCGGTCGCGATCCTGTTCGGCGTACTGGCCGCGGTCTGGCCGTCACGCCGCGCCGCACGGCTCGACGTACTGCGGGCCATCGCCTCCGAATGAGCTTCAGCTGACGCGTGAGGTGGAGCCAGACCAGTGATTTCACAGGTAGCCTGCCGGTGTGCCGGGGACCGTACAGTCGATCGAGCGGGCCGCGGCGGTGCTGCGACTGCTCGCCGCCGCGCCTGACGGGCTGGGGGTCGCCGACCTCGGCAACGCGCTCGGGCTGGCGAAGCCGACCGTGCACGGGATCCTCCGGACGCTGCACCAGGTCGGCTTCGTCGACCAGGACCACAGCGGCGCGCACTACCACCTGAGCGACGCGTTCGGCCGGCTCGGCGAGAGCTACCTCGACCCGAACGAGCTGCGCAGCCGCGCGATCAACTGGGCCGACTCGCTGGCGTCCCGCAGCGGCGAGGTGGTGCGGGTGGGGCGTCTCGTCGAGGGCAAGGTCGAGGTCGTGCACCACGTGTTCCGGCCGGACGACAGCGACCAGGACCTCGACGTCGGTACGACGCTGCCGCCGCACGCGACCGCGCTCGGCAAGGCGGTGCTGGCGTTCGACGCGAGCGGGGCGACCCGGCCGCGGAAACTCGAGGCGTTCACCACCAGGACGATCACCGACCCGGCGCGGCTGAGCGAGGAGCTCGCGCTGGTCCGGGCCCGCGGGTGGGCGACCGAGTTCGAGGAGCACACCGTCGAGCTGGCGAGCATCGCGGCGCCGATCCGGGGCCTCGGCGGGCTGGTCGTCGGCGCGGTGGGCCTGGCCGGGCGGGTGGAACGGATCTGCGACAGCCGGCTGCGGCACCGCGGCGACCTGGTCAGCATGGTCCGGGCCACCGCCGACGCGATCGCCCGCGATCTCCGGGACGACACATGATCCCGGCAGCCGATGAGGGGTGGGGGGATGGCTGAACAGTATGTGGCGGCAGTGGACCAGGGGACGAACTCGAGTCGGTGCATCCTGTTCGACCGGCGCGGGCGGTTGGTGTCGGTGGCGCAGCGGGAGCACCGGCAGCTGTTCCCGCGGCCGGGGTGGGTCGAACACGACGCCGAGGAGATCTGGCGGAACGTGACCCGGGTGGTGCCGGCGGCGATCCGGCAGATCGGCGCGGCGCCGTCCCAGGTCGTTGCCATCGGCATCACCAACCAGCGCGAGACGAGCCTGCTCTGGGACCGCCGGACGGGCCGCCCGATCGGTCACGCCGTGGTCTGGCAGGACACCCGGACCGACCGGCTCGTCACCGAACTCGCGGGCGACGACGGCCCGGACCGGTTCGCCGACCTGTGCGGCCTGCCGCTGACGACGTACTTCTCCGCGCCGCGGATCCGGTGGATGCTCGACCACACGCCGGGGTTGCGGGAGCGCGCCGAGCGGGGCGAGATCCTGTTCGGCACGATGGAGACCTGGCTGATCTGGAACTTCACCGGCGGCCCGGACGGCGGCGCCCAGCACGTCACCGACGTCACCAACGCCAGCCGCACGATGCTGATGAACATCGAGACGCTGGACTGGGACGAGCAACTGCTCGACGCGTTCGACGTACCGCGGGCGATCCTGCCCGAGATCCGTCCGTCGTCGGGGGTGCTCGCGACCGCGACCGAGGTGCTGCCCGGGGTCCGGATCGGCGCGGCGCTCGGGGACCAGCAGGCCGCGCTGTTCGGGCAGACCTGCTTCAGTGCCGGTGAGGCGAAGTGCACGTACGGCACCGGGTCGTTCCTGCTGATGAACACCGGGCAGGAGATCGTCCGGTCCAAGCACGGCATGCTCACGACCGTGGCGTACCGGATCGGGGACCAGCCCGCGTCGTACGCGCTGGAAGGCTCGATGGCGGTCACCGGGTCGCTCGTGCAGTGGTTCCGCGACGGGCTCGGCATGATCCACACCGCCGCCGAGATCGAGACGCTGGCGCGGACCGTCGACGACAACGGCGGCGCGTACATCGTGCCCGCGTTCTCCGGGCTGTTCGCGCCGCACTGGCGCAGCGAGGCGCGGGGCGTGATCGCCGGGCTGACCGGCTACATCACCAAGGGGCATCTGGCGCGGGCGGTCCTGGAGGCGACCGGCTTCCAGACGCTCGAGGTGGTCGACGCGATGAACGCGGACTCCGGGATCGCGCTGACCGCGCTCAAGGTGGACGGCGGGATGACGGCCAACAACCTGCTGATGCAGTTCATCGCCGATCTGCTCGACGTGCGCGTGGTCCGGCCGATGGTGACCGAGACGGTGTCGCTGGGAGCGGCGTACGCCGCCGGGCTCGCGGTCGGCTACTGGCCGGACCTGGAGGGCCTGCGCAGCAACTGGCACCGGGCCGGCCAGTGGGTGCCGCACATGGATCCGGCCCGCCGCGCGACCGAGTACGCGAACTGGCAGGCCGCCGTCCAACGCACCTTCAACTGGATCCGCACCGAGGACCACGAGCTGTAGCAAGCCTTTCGTGCACGGCCGAAGAGCGTCAGCTGAGACGTCGCTGTCAAACGCTTGATACACATCGCGCATACCTTCCTGAGGTCGGAAGCAGCACCGAACTCGGGAGGAGAAAGTCTCATGTCCACAGGTCGCACGATCTTCGCCGCGATCGCCCTCGGGGCGTCCACGCTCGCCGTCGCACCGCTCACCGCGAACGCGCAGACCCTGCACGTCACACACATCACCTGCCACGAGCAGGAGGACAACACGGGCGCCGACGACGACCTGGGCCAGCGCCAGATCACCGGCCCCGGGAACTACGAGTTCACCGACGACGGGGCGCACTACACCGTGACCGTCGGCTGACGCCGGGCCGGGGAGGGCTCAGCCGGCCCTCTCCGGCAGGCGGCCGCGGAAGAGTTGGATGCTGACGGCAACGACCCAGATCCAGAAGATCGAGTACGGGATCAGCCAGACCGGCGTGGTCCACACCGCGCGGCCGATCAGGAACCCGACGGCGGCGACGATCGCCACCCAGCCGAGCCAGTTCGGGAGCGACGGCGTACCGAGCATGATCGAGCCCGCCGCGGCCAGGAACCCGGCCAGCGCCATCCAGGCGTTGGCGAACCCGAGGTTCCCCGTGTCGAAGGCGTACCGGGCGATCTGCGGGTCGACTCCTTCATCGGTCCGGTAGCCGGCCAGCTCCCAGCCCGGACTCATCAGCAGTACGACGAAAGCAACGCCTGACGTGAGCGCGATCGCCGACCGCCACGCCGGCCGGCCCTCCGCCTCACGCAGGACCACCCAGAGCACCGAGACGAAACAAGCCAGCGCCAGAACGGCGAGCAGGCCCAGATACGTCCCGGTCGCGTAGAGCGTGTCGTGCCGCGCCTCGAAGAAGCGCAGGATCTCGTCGCCGGACGCGTCGAACGCCGGCTCGCCCCCGCCGACCTGCACCAGCGCCTGGCTCGCACCGACCAGGACCAGGCCGGCCAGGCCGGCCGATGCGCCGGTCACGGACATCGTCCGCCACGGACCGCGCAGCTGTGCCGTCTCCCCCATGTGTCGTCCCTCCCGCTCCGAGTAAGGCACGGGAGGGACGATCACGTCCAGATGTCAGGCCGGTGACACGATGTCCGGCGCCTCGAGGCGGACCTTGTCGGCGGACTCGTCGTCGGGCTGGTCCTGGGAGTCGCGCTCGGACTGGACACGCCTGAGGTAGAACGACACCTCGCGGTCGATCGTCTCCTCGTCCCAGCCGAGGATCGGCGCGACCAGCCGGGCGGCCGCCTCGGCGGCGCCGACCCCGCGGTCCCAGGCCTCGATCGAGATCCGGGTCCGGCGGGCCAGGATGTCGTCGAGGTGACGGGCCCCCTCGGCCTTGGCGCCGTACACGATCTCGGCCTTCAGGTAGTCCTGCGTGCCCGGCAACTGCTCGCCGAGCGACGGGTCCTCCGCGACGAGTTCGAGCACCTCGTGGATCAGTGCGCCGTACCGGTTCAGCAGATGCTCGATCCGGGCGACATGCAGCCCGGACCGCTGCGCGATCAGCTGCCGCTGGTTCCACAGCGCCTGGTAGCCGTCGGCACCGACCAGCGGGATGTTCTTCGTGACGCTGCGCGGCACCCGCCCGTCGAGCGCGTCCGCGGCCGCGTCGATCGCGTCCTTGGCCATCACCCGGTACGTCGTGTACTTGCCACCGGCAACCACTACCAGGCCCGGCGCCGCGTGCGCGACGACGTGCTCGCGGGACAGCTTCGACGTACTCTCCGACTCGCCGGCGAGCAGTGGCCGCAGACCGGCGTACACGCCTTCGACGTCCTCGCGGGTCAGCGGTGTGGTCAGCACCGCGTTGACGTGGTCCAGCAGGTACTCGATGTCCTTGCTGGTCGCGGCCGGGTGGGCCTTGTCCAGGTGCCAGTCGGTGTCGGTGGTGCCGATCAGCCAGTGCCGGCCCCACGGGATGATGAACAGCACGGACTTCTCGGTCCGCAGGATCATCCCGGTGCTGGACTGGATCCGGTCCTTCGGGACGACCAGGTGGATGCCCTTCGACGCGCGGACGTGGTACTGCCCGCGCTCCCCCACCATCGCCTGGGTGTCGTCGGTCCAGACCCCGGTCGCGTTCACGACCTGCTTCGCCCGGACCTCGAACTGGCGGCCGCTCTCCAGGTCCTTCGCCTGGACGCCGGTGACCCGCTCGCCCTGACGCAGGAACCCGGTGACCTTCACCCGGTTCGCGACCAGGGCGCCGTACGACGCCGCGGTCCGGGCGAGCTCCATCGTGTGCCGCGCGTCGTCGACCTGCGCGTCGTAGTACTGCAACGCGCCGACCAGCGCGGACTTCTTCAGCGACGGGACGAGCCGCATCGCCCCGCGCCGGGTCAGGTGCCGGTGGATCGGCAGGCCCGCCCCGAGACCGGAGCTGACCGCCATACCGTCGTACAGCGCGACACCGGCGCCGGCGTAGAACCGCTCCCACCAGCGGTGCTGGAGCGGGTACAGGAACGGCACCGGCTTCACCAGGTGCGGGGCCAGGCGCTGCAGGAGCAAACCGCGCTCCTGCAACGCCTCGTGCACGAGTCGGAAGTCGAGCATCTCCAGGTAGCGCAAGCCCCCGTGGATCAGCTTGCTGGACCTGCTGGAGGTGCCGCTCGCGAAGTCGCGGGCCTCCAGCAGTCCGGTGGTCAGGCCGCGGGTGGCGGCGTCGAGTGCCGATCCGGTGCCGACCACCCCGCCACCGATCACCAGGACGTCCAGTTCCCGTCCGTCGGCCAGCGCGTCGATCGCGTCGGCCCTTGCTTGCGGTGACAGAGCCACTACAGCCACTGTGTTCGTCCTTCCGAATTCGTTGGTCGTGCTACTTCAGTCGACGTCGACCCAGTCAAGGGTGCGCTGGACGGCCTTCTGCCAGCCGGCGTACCCCTGAGTGCGCTGCTCGTCGTTCCACTGCGGCTCCCACCGCTTGGCCTCGTTCCAGTTCTGCACCAGCTCGTCCTTGGTCTTCCAGAAGCCCACGGCGAGCCCGGCCGCGTACGCCGCGCCGAGCGCGGTGGTCTCCGCGACGACCGGCTTGCTGACCGGTACGCCGAGGATGTCGGCCTGCATCTGCATGCAGAGCTCGTTCGCCGTGACACCGCCGTCGACCTTCAGCACGTCGAGCTTCACGCCCGAGTCCTTCTCCATCGCGTCCGCGACGTCCTTGCTCTGGTAGCAGATCGCTTCCAGTGTTGCGCGCGCCAGATGTGCGTTGGTGTTGAACCGGGACAGGCCGACGATCGCGCCGCGGGCGTCGGACCGCCAGTACGGCGCGAACAGGCCGGAGAACGCGGGCACGAAGTACACCCCGCCGTTGTCCTCGACCTGCCGGGCCAGGGTCTCGGTCTCGCTCGCACCGGAGATGATGCCGAGCTGGTCCCGCAGCCACTGCACCGCGGACCCGGTGACCGCGATCGAGCCCTCCAGCGCGTACACCGGGGCGTCGTCACCGAACTTGTAGCACATCGTGCTGAGCAGGCCGGCCTTCGAGCGGACCAGCTCGGTGCCGGTGTTCAGCAGCATGAAGTTTCCGGTGCCGTAGGTGTTCTTCGCCTCGCCCGGGTTGAAGCAGACCTGGCCGACGGTCGCGGCCTGCTGGTCACCGAGGTCGCCGGTGAGCGGTACGACGCCGCCGAGCGGACCGTTGGCGAGCGTCTCGCCGTACCTGTTCGGGTCCGACGACGGACGGATCTCCGGCAGCATCTGCCGCGGGATGTTGAAGAAGCTGATCAGCTCGTCGTCCCAGTCGAGCGTCTCCAGGTTCATCAGCATCGTCCGGCTGGCGTTCGTGACGTCGGTGATGTGCACACCGCCGTCCGTCCCGCCGGTCAGGTTCCACAACAGCCAGGTGTCGGTGTTCCCGAACACCGCGTCCCCGGCCTCGGCGGCCTCCCGGACGCCGTCGACGTTCTCCAGGATCCACTGCACCTTGCCGGCCGAGAAGTACGTCGCCGGCGGCAGACCGGCCTTCTGCCGGATCACGTCGCCCTTGCCCTCACGCTCGAGCG
The DNA here is from genome assembly GCF_040610805.1 of Kribbella sp. NPDC003557. Classification (NCBI taxonomy): domain Bacteria; kingdom Bacillati; phylum Actinomycetota; class Actinomycetes; order Propionibacteriales; family Kribbellaceae; genus Kribbella; species Kribbella sp. NPDC003557. Next base: position 92,582 of record NZ_JBEXMY010000006.1, on the reverse strand, counting down.
CCGACGCGATCCGGTCGGTCCGGGTGTCCTGCCAGACGATCGCGTTGTAGTAAGGCCTGCCGGTCCGGCGGTTCCAGACCACCGCGGTCTCGCGCTGGTTGGTGATGCCGAGCGCGGCCAGGTCGCCGGCCTGCAGGCCCTTTGCGTTCATCGCGGTCCGGATCACCGAGCTGGTCCGCTCCCAGATCTCCACCGGGTTGTGCTCGACCCAGCCCGCCTGCGGCAGGATCTGCTCGTGCTCCAGCTGGTGGATGCCCACCTCGTTGCCCGAATGGTCGAAGATCATGAAACGGGTGCTCGTGGTGCCCTGATCGACGGCGCCGACGAAGTCAGCCATGGGTAGTCCTCTCCTCACAAGTCGCGGTAGTGCGCTGCATCATGCCCTCGTCTCCTCCTCGGGCTCCGGGACCCGGCCGGGCTCCTCGTCCGCGTCGCCGACCGGCAGGTACCGGCCGACCAGCAGGTCGTAGAGCAGGGCGCCGACGAGCGCGCCGATGATGGGACCCACGATCGGGACCCAGAAATAGGGATCCCCGAACTGATCCTTGAAGGCTCCTCCGTAACCGGTCAGGTAGGAGGCCAGCCGCGGGCCGAAGTCACGCGCCGGGTTGATCGCGTAGCCGGCCAGGGTGCCCCACGCCATCCCGATGCCGACGACCAGCAGGCCGATGATGAACGGGCCCAGGTTCGCCGCGGGGGCGGTGTTGCGCAGGTCGACGATCGCCAGGATGACCAGCATCAGGATCGCCGTACCGATGATCTGGTCCAGGAAGCCGCTCCACATGCCGGCGCCGAGCTCGGTGCTTCCGTTGCCCGGGAGGGTGGAGAACACTCCCTGGCTCTTGATCGTCAGTCCGGGGTCGAACTTGTCGAGGACCTTGTCGTAGTTCCAGCGGACCACCAGAGCCGCCGCGAACGCGCCCAGGAACTGCGCACCGATGTACGGCAGCACCTTCCGCCAGGCGAACCCGCGGAAGACCGCCAGGGCGATCGTCACCGCGGGGTTGATGTGGCCACCGCTGAGCCGGGCGGACACGTAGACGCCCATGATGACGCCGATACCCCAGGCCCACGAGATCGAGTCGTGATCCCCGATGCCGCCGGCCACCACTTGGGCGACCACCCCGACACCGAACAGGATCAGGATGAACGTTCCGGCGAATTCCGCCGAACACTCCCCCAGAAGGGTTCTTTGTTTGACCGCTTCGGTCGTAGCCATGCTTGGCCTCCCTTCCCCGCCGTGACGACCACGGCTGGCTGGAATGTAGGAGCGAAGTACCCCCGGTAACAACGCCCGCCGTTCGACATTGTCGAACGCCCATCCCGGGCCACCCCGCTGCGACACTCGGTGATCTTCTGATTACTCAATGACATCGATAGACGCCGCGAGGCCCACGAAAGACCGCGCTGAGCCCCGGCGCCCCGCCCCCAGTCGATGACGAACGGCACGAGACCGCCGTACGGCGCCGGCTCGACCTCACTCAGCCGCCATCGGAGCATGGCCCCACCCGCCGTCCGGCGAGACAACTCGACAATCTCGCCGAGCTCCACGCCCTGCTCCCGCGCGGCAGCCACGAACCCATCGACATCAGCCGGGTGAACCGCCCAGGTCACCAGCCGCTCACGATCCAACGGGTACGGCGAACGCGCGTCCGGCGCCGCTTCCGGATCCGCACCGAGAAACTCCAGATACGCCGTCCCACCCAGCCCCGCGAGATAGTTCCGAGTCCCCCACCGCACATGCCGCCCACCAACCACCGGCTCGACACCGGTCGCGTCCGCGAAGGCGGCCACAGTCGCCTCCAGGTCAGGCGTGGCCAGGACGAGATGGTCGAGCAGTGCCTCCGGCATAAGACGACCGTACGACGCTAGGTTGTTCTTCCGCCTGCCCGATCCACCCCGAGGAGCTCCGCTCATGGCTCTGTCGCCGTACACCTTTCGCGGCGCCCTCGCTGTGCTCGACATCGACGACCGGAGCCGAACGGCCCTCGAGCGGTTCTTCGGTACGGCGATCTTCGCCGGAGCCGGTGCCGCGGCGCTCGCGGGCGGACCAGTCGCCGGGCTGACCGCCGCGGCCTGGCTGTCGCTGGTCGACCCGAAGAACGAAGCCGTGAGCCTGCTCGACACCGTCGTCACCAGCGTGACCAAGCGGCTGCGCGGCACGAAGGACAAGAGCCAGCTCGAGCTCGTCGTGGCCGCGCACACGATCACGGCGGTCTCGTCGTTCTTCGATGCGCTTCCTCAGGTCATCGGCCCGAAGTACCGCGAGCTCGGCCTCACCGACCAGGAGCGAGGCAGGCTGCTCGCCGTACCCGGCGCCGCGGACGACGACCTCTTCGACGTCACTGTCCCGCTGTCCTCGCCCGAGCTCGGGCTGGAAACGAATCTCGAGCAGACACTCAAGCCGTACTACGACCGACTCGCGCGCCGATGTCTCGACTTCTTCACCGGTCTCGAGGCGTGGAGCCGGCTCGAGCCGGTACCGGTTGCCGCGCTGGTCGAGGCGATCGTCGAACGCGCCGCGTTGCTGTACCGGAGCCGGATGCTGGAACTCAGCGCCTCCGCGCCGTTCGGCTTGTGGGTGACGCTCAACGAGTTCGCCGGCACCCGCGAACTGATCCACGCGCAAGCCGCGGCGCTGGGCGAGCTCAGGACGATGCTCTCGATGGTGATGCCGGGCACTCCCTCACCCCGGAACAGCTACCGCGAGAAGCTGGCGCTCGCGGCGAGGGAGGTCCTCGACGAGCCGCTGCTGCGGTCCCGCACGCAGTCGATCGCGTCGCCGACCGTCCGCGACGGGTTCGTCGAGCCTTCGTTCCACTACGCGGTCGCGGACGACCGATCGCGGCCTTCCGACGAGGAGTGGTGGTCCCAACAACCGCAGCACTCGTCGCTGGTCGAGTACCTCGCGAGCTATCTGGCGAGCCCCGAGGGCGCCCGACGCCCGCTCCTCATGCTCGGCCATCCCGGCGCCGGCAAATCATTGCTGACCGAGGTGCTGGCCGCCCAGCTGCCGGAGGAAGCGTTCGCGGTCGTCCGCGTGCCGCTCCGTTCCGTCAATCCCGACGACGATCTGACCCTGCAGATCACCAAGGAACTGCAGCGGACCTTGCAGCAGCCGAACGCCGATCTGGCCGAGTTGCGCGAGGAGTGCGGCGCCTGCGACTCCTGCAGCGACTCGATGAGCTGTCCGCATCGGTGCCACCTGGTCATCCTGCTGGACGGCTTCGACGAACTCGTGCAGGCGACCGGCGTGACGCAATCGGCGTACCTGTCGAAGGTCGAGGACTTCCAGAAGCGGGCGAGAACCTTCGGTACGCCGACGTCGGTGATCGTCACCTCCCGAACGGTCGTCGCCGACCGCGCCGAGATCGCGCCGGACACGCCCATGATCAAGCTGCGCGAGTTCGACCGGGCGCGGATCGAGCGGTGGCTCGCCGCCTGGAATGCCGCTCATGCGGCGATCCCGTCGTTCGTCCCGCTCGAGGTCGACGAGATGACGACCTCGGACGAGATCACCGAGCTGACGAGCCAGCCGTTGCTGCTGCTGATGCTGGCCGTCTATCTGGCCGAGCTCGGCACGAACCAGCTGGGCGGCGCCGATCTGACGCAGAGCGAGTTGTACCAGCGGATCATGGACCGCTTCATCACCCGCCAGATCACCGAGAAGACCGCACCGGACGCCTCGGCCGCCGAGCAGCAGCTGCTGCAACGTCAGCAACGCCGGCAGCTCCAGTACGCGGCCATCGGCATGTTCAACCGCGGCCGCCAGCACATCACAGACAGCGAACTGAACGCCGACCTCGCCGCCCTGGAACCACCCGCCACCCCCACCGCCGCAATCCAGCCCCTGACCGCGGCCGACCGGGTCCTCGGCGAGTTCATGTTCGTCCACAACCCCCGAGCCGACCGCGAACAACGCAGCGCGTACGAGTTCCTCCACGCCACCTTCGGCGAGTTCCTGGTCGCGGAACTCGTCCTCGAACTCCTGGTCCAACTGATGCGCCACCGCGACCTGGAAGCCACCTCCCTCACCCCCCAGCCAGCAGCCCTAGACGACACCCTCCTCCGCCGCCTCCTCAGCCACCAGCCAATCAGCACCCGCGCCCCGGTCCGCATCTTCCTCGCCGAACTGGCAGAGCAACGCTCCGACGAAGACGTCTCGTCGCTGCATGCCACCATCAGCGAACTGCTCCGCCGTGAATCCATCCGCCCCGACACCGGCGACGAGCTCTATCGCCCTCTCCCCTACGACCCCGTACGCCGCCGCGCCTGCTACACCGCCAATCTCACCCTGCTCCGCGTCCTCCTCGACAACGACCCCGTTCCGGTAGAGGAGCTCGTGGGGGCGGACGGACTCGACCGTTGGCGCCAGGTCGTGCGGTTGTGGCGTGCCGGCATCGACGAGTCGGCTTGGGAGACCGTCATGCAGTTTCTCGGCGTGTCCCCCGATGACAGCCCGTCGTTACAGCTGAGCGTGCGGATCGAGTCACAGTTCGACATCAGGCTCAACGAGGCAGAACTTCTGGGAGATCTCACCCACAAGGCCGAACTGCTGGTCGGAGCCTTCGGGACCCACGCAGTCGACGAGCCCTGGGGACCTGGCGATCTCGAGGCGATCAGGCAGATCGCCCTGATCCATTTCGCCAGCTCGGGCGCGCCGCATTTCGGTCGCCCGCTGGCTTACGACTACACGTGGTACCTGGACCTTCTCCAGACGCTGAGCGGTCGGTCGCGGATCAACGGCAACGTCAAACGAGGCATCGTCATGTTGCTGTCGCGGGGCGCCCGGGACCTGAGCACCGACTACATCCGTGAGTTGCTCACGCACGCCTTCCCACCGCCGGAATCCATCGGCTACGAGGTCGAACTCGCGGCGATCGTCGCAGCTCACCCCGCTCTGCTCGACGACATGCCTGACCTCCGCGAGTACATCCGCGTCGTCACTCGAAGCAGGGCACCGACGGTGGTGGCCATGTTCTGGTACGCCGAACAGCGAGCCACCGGGGATGCACGTGATCAGCTGCAGCAGATCCGGATCGAGATCGACCGCCGGCTCGCGCGACCGGAACTGGTCCACTGTGAGGACGGCTATTTCGCGCCGGAGTTCGTCACCTACCTCCGGCTGGAGCGTCCACAGCACTGGACGCCAGAACTGCCTGTTCCGCGGTTGTTCGGGGGGCTCAAGGACTCGACCTTGCGGAGCATCGCACCGGAAGATGCGCTGTACGTGGTGGAGACGTGGGTCGAGGGCAGCATCGATTTCGTCATGAGCTACCTGCGGAGCCGTGCAGTTCCACTGGGGCCGGATGCAGATCTCATGGCAGCACTGCGCGATCTTGCCAGCAGCTGAGAGCCCGCTGAGAGGGCTCGGGGCGGGCCTGCCAACCGTTGATGCAGGCTCGGCGTCTGCGGGGTGGGTCTACTCGTGGAGGGTTGGATGGGTGTGTCGCTGCTCGGGGGATGGTTTCCGGTTCTGCTGGATGTGGTGGCTGTGGGGGTCGTCTTGGCTGCTGTGGGGTGGCGGGACTCGCGGTGGCGGGGGCGGGTGGTGCCGCTTGTGGGGGTGGGGGCGGCGCTGGTGACGCTGGTGGCGGCTTATCCGGGGGCCGAGTTGGTGGGGCTGACTGATCCGTTGCCGTTCGTGGTGTGGTTGTGGTTCGGGGTTGCTGTGGGGGCCTTGATCGTGTTGGGGGTCGGGTGGCGGTCGGCTCGGTGGTGGCGACGGGGGGCGGCGGTTGTCGCGGCGGTGCTGGCGGGCGTGGTGTGTGCGAACGGGGTGAATCAGTTCGTCGGCTACTACCCGACCATCGACTCCGCGGTGAACGACTGGACGAACACGCCGTTGCCGGGGCAGGTGTCGATGGCGGGGATCGCGCACGACGCCGGGGCGACGAAGATGCCGGCGGTGGGGCGGCTGGTCGCGGTGGACGTTCCGGCGACGTACAGCCATTTCAAGCACCGGCAGGAGCTGGTCTACCTGCCGCCGATCTGGTTCCACGGCGCGCACCGGCCCGCGCTGCCGGTGGTCGAGCTGATCGGGGGTGAGCGGGGCGGCCCGGGTGACTGGGTGCGGCTCGGCGACGCCGTCAAGGTGTCCGACGCGTACGCGCACCGGCACCACGGGTACGCGCCGATCCTGGTGTTCGCCGACGCGACCGAGCGGTTCGACAACGACACCGAATGCGTGAACGGTCCGCGCGGGAACTCCGCCGACCACCTCGACCAGGACATCCCGCGGTACGTCGAGAAGACGTTCGGCGCGTCCCGGGATCCGCGGCAGTGGGCGGTCGCCGGGTTCTCGATGGGCGGCACCTGCGCGCTCGACCTGGTCGTCGAGCACCCGGACGTGTTCGGCCACTTCGTCGACATCTCCGGCGACCTCGCGCCGTACACGAGCACGCCGGCCGCCAGCCTGCACGACCTGTACGGCGGCAACGTGGCGCTCGAGAAGGCCAACGAGCCGCTGCTGGTGATGCGCGCGCACGGGAAGTACACCGGGGTCGACGGCCTGTTCCTGACCAGCACCCAGGAGCTGCGCCACCAGCACGAGGCCGAGGAGCTGTCCAGGGCCGCGGCCAGGGCCGGCATCTGGTCCAGGGTCGAGATCTCCCCCGGTACCCACGTGTGGCAGTTCGCCGCGCCCGCCTTCGCGTCGGCCTACCCGTGGCTGGTCAACCAGCTCGCCCTCCCCCAGCACGAAGGGAGCCACCCGAAACCGGCGTGATCGACAATCTGCGGCGGCTCGCCGCCGGTCTCCTGGTGCTCGCGCTCCTCACCGCGATCTCCGGCACGGACACGGTCAGCGAGATGCGCACCGGGGACGACGTCCGGGTGGTTGCCCTCGGCGACTCGGTCACGTCCGGCTCCAACTGCGACTGCACCCCCTTCCCCCAGCTGTACGGCGACCTGCTCCACGACCGGTCCGGCGCGGCGGTGACCGTCGACAATCTCGGCGTCGGCGGCCTCGACTCCAGCGGGCTGCTGCAACAGCTGGGCCGACCCGGCGCCGAGCAGGCGACCGCCGCGGCGAACGTCGTACTTCTCACGATCGGCGCGAACGACTTCGGCGACCACCACGACGACGTCACCAGCGGCCAGTGCGAAGGCGACTGCGTGTCCGACGAGTTCGAGCAGCTGACCGTCAACCTCGGCCGGATCCTGGCCCGCGTGCACGCGCTCCGCGGCGGCCGGCCGACAACCGTCCTGATGACCGGCTACTGGAATGTCTTCAAGGACGGCGAGGTGGCCCGGCGGCAGTACACCCCGAGCGGTCGGATCGCCAGCGACCAGCTCACCGTCCGCACGAACGAGGCGATCGCCGCCGCGGCCCGCGCCGGCGACGCGACGTACGCCGACATCTACACGCCGTTCGAGGACAATGCCGACGTCACCGCGCTGCTGGCCCCCGACGGCGACCACCCGGACGCGGCCGGCCACGCGCTGATCGCCAGGGTTCTGCTGGCCGCAACACCCAACCCTTTGCCCGCGTCCCCACGTCAGGGAGGGTAGAGACCCGAGGGGGAACCAGATGGCCGAGGCGTTCGCCGAGTTCGCGACCAGCAGGCACGGCGCGCTGTACCGGTACGCGTACCTGCTGACCGGCGACCGCGGCCTGGCCGAGGACCTCGTCCAGGAGGCGCTGGTCAAGACGTACGTCGGCTGGCACCGCCTGCGCGACCCGAACAACGCCGAGGCCTACACCCGGCGCGCGATCACCACCACCGCGATCGGCTGGTGGCGCCGGAAGTCCTGGCGGGCGGAGCGGCCGCACGACGACGTACCGGACCGCCCGGCGAACGACGAGGACGCGACCGCGCGGATCTGGCTGTGGCACGAACTGCAGAAACTCCCACCGCGGCAACGGGCCGCACTGGTCCTCAGGTACTACGAGGACCTCACCGAACCGCAGACCGCCGAGATCCTCGGCTGCAGCGTCGGGACCGTGAAGAGCCAGGTCTCCGACGCACTCAAGAAGCTCCGGGCCCGTCTGGGCTCCGACGTCGTGCTGAAGGCAGGGATGACCGAATGAACGACCTCCTCAAGGACACCCTGGCCGAACGCGCCGACAGCACCGAGCCGCCGCCGCTCGATCTGGACGCCATCGTGGCGGCCGGCAAGCACCGGGTCACCCGCCGGCGCGCTCTCGGCGTGATCGGCGGCGCGGTCGCCGTCGCCGCCGCCACGGTCGGCACCGCGACCGTCGTCCGTCCCCGCGACCCGCAGCCGCAACCCGCGAAGCCCGCCCCGTTCGCACAGCGGCGGCCGACCTATGCGCTGGGCGACACCATCCACTACGGCGACGAGATCATCTCGGTGGCACCGCACAAGGTGAACGCGTTCGTCCAGACCGACGCCGGCTTCGTGTTCCTGAACGCGGCCAACGCGATCCACGTCGTCGACCGGTCCGGCGTCCGCAGCCTGGGCAAGAGCGCCTGGCAACTCACCGCCGACTCCCACGGCTCCCTGGTCGCCTGGGTCGAGCTCCTCAACGATCACGGCGAGTCGGTGGTGTACGACGTCGGCGCGCGCCGCGAGCTCGTCCGCACGCCGATCGGCAACAAGATCCCGAAGTTCGCCAGCCTCGCGGTCGGTCCGCAGATCGTGGCGCTCGACGGGCGCCTCGCGTACTTCGGCACGCTGGACGGCCTGTACCGCTGGGACGTGACCGCCAACAAAGGTGAACTGATCGCCAAGGTGGGCCCGACCGCGGTCCGCACCGTGACCGCCGGGCTGTTCGTCTACCAGCAGCCGCTCGACCGGTTCGCCGGCAAGAGCCTGGCGATCGCGAAGACCGTCTCGCCGAACGAGCCGGCCAGGTTCACCGGCGACCTCGCGTTCCTCTCACCAGGTGCGGAACACCTCGTCACCGAGCCCGAGGACGCCAAGCCGGGCATCCAGCCGCTGTGGGCCGATCTGCTGATGTACGACGTCGCCGCCGGCGAGCCGAAGCGCGCGCCGAACGCCTACATCAGCACCTACTTCGGCCAATGGCTCGACGACAGGACGTTCACCGCCGTGGGAGAACACAACACCTCGCGGTCAGCCGACCTCCTGCTCGTCGACGCCGCCACCGGGTCCGTGAAGGTCGTCGCACCGAACTTCTCGGGCGCCGCGTTCCGCACAGCGGCGCCGCGGACACCGCCGTACGCCCTGCCGACCGGCCGGCCGATCATCGACCAGGGCTGAGCACGACGATTCCGGCTAACCTGTCCGGCGTGGAACAGTCGTTCGCCGCGACCCTGCGCGAAGCGCGAGTTGCCCGTGGGCTGACCCAGGAAGGGCTCGCCGAGCGTGCCGGGCTCAGCGCCCAGGCGATAGGACTGCTGGAGCGCGGAGTACGGCGCTTCCCGCAGCTGACGACGCTCGACAAGCTCGATCGCGCGCTCGGCCTCGACCACGCCGAGCGTCGTGTCTTCCGGCAACTCGCGGCGCGCGGCGCGGTGAGTGCATCGGCCACGCCCGCAGCGGACGGCGATCCGGCCTGGATCGTCGCCCGGCAGGCGCAGCGGGCGGCGCAGCAGGGCTTCGTCGGCCGACGGCGCGAGCTCGACCTGCTGGTCGACCTTCTGACCAAGTCACCGGCGCGCACCGGCGCACCGACCATCGTGACGATCCGCGGCATGGCGGGCGTGGGCAAGACGGCGCTGGCGACCGAGGCGGCGCACGCGAGCGCCCACCACTTCCCGGACGGAACGCTGTTCGTGAACCTGCGCGGATTCGGTACGCCCATGAGCCAGCTGCAGACAGCCGGACAGCTCCTCAGGGCCACCGGCGTACCGCCTGAGGTGGTGCCCGGGGAGCGGGCTGAGGCGGTCGCAGCGCTCCGCTCGCGCCTGATGAACCGTCGGCTCCTCCTGATCCTGGACAACGCTCGAGACGTCCAGCAGGTGACCGACCTGATTCCGGCATCGGCAGGGGCGGCCGTGCTGATCACCAGCCGCAACACCCTCTCCACGATGCCTGCCGCGCTGCACCTCCAGGTCGATCCGCTCGCTGCGAGCGAGTCGGCCGCGCTGCTCACGTCCATCGCTGGAGACGGCCGCCTGACCGATGCGGCCGACCGGATCGGTGAGCTGTGCGGTCACCTCCCGCTGGCACTGAGCATCGTTGCCGCCTGGTCGCTCACGCACCCGGCGGCCGCACCTGCGGAGCTCGTGGACCGGCTCGCCGACGAGTCGCACCGGCTCGACCTGCTGCACGCCGACGACCGCGGCGTTCGGGCCGGGTTCTCCTCGTCGGTCGAGCAGCTCCGCCGGATCGACCCACCGGCGGCCGAGGCCCTGCCGATCCTCGGCCTGAGCGACGCCGAGGACTTCACCGCGCGGACCGCCGCCCCGCTCCTGGCCGCCACCCAGGCCGAGACGAACCGGATCCTGGAACGGCTGGCCGACCTCCATCTCGTCGAGTCCCGGACCCCGGGCCGCTACCAGTTCCACGATCTCGTCCGCGCCTACGCCCGCGAGCTGGCCGCTCAGCTCCCGCCTGCGACGCAGGAGTCGTCCCTCGACCGCCTCCTCAGCTTCTACCTGTCCGTGGCGTGGCGCGCGGTCGTCCTGAACGGCCCGACAGCACTGCGGACGGCGTGGCCTCATCAGCCGCCTCCGCCCGCTGGAGCTGCCTTCGCGACGCACGACGCGGTGCTGGGCTGGATCGACGGCGAGCTGCACAACTACATCGCCTTGATCGAGCAGTTCGCCGCGGGCGGCGGGCGCGACGAGCGCGTCGCGGGTCTGGTGATCGGCCTCTACGAGTACTTCGTCAAGCGTGGAAATCTCGTCGACTGGCTCCCGTCGATCGATCGCGTCGTCACCGGCGACATCACCGAGTGGACCCGGGCCCAGCTGCACGCCGACGCCGCGATCGCGCTCGCGGAGCTCGCCAGGTACGACGAGTCGGCGGACCGGTTCGGTCTCGCGCAACGAGGTTTCGAGGCGGCCGGGAGTCTGCGCGGTATGTCCCTCGCGGCGAACAACAGCGCGCGCCTGCTCATCAGGATGCACCGGCACCGCGACGCCCTCCCGCTGGTGGAGTCCGCCCTCGCGGTCAACCGGGAGCTCGGTGACATCCGTGGGCTCGCGGCCGCCTACGGGACACACTGCGAGGTCCTCCTCGAACTGGGCGATCCGGTCGCCGCGGAGGCGGCCGCCAGGGCCGCGCTGCAGCAGTGGGAGGTCCTCGGTGACGCGGACGGGGTCGCCAACGCCAGGATCGAGGCAGCCTGGGCACGGGTGAAGTCCGGCCACCCCGAACTCGCCGTCGACGACCTGCGCCTGTCACTCCGCGAGCTCGAAGAACTGGGGCACAGCAAGGGCGTCAGCGACGCGCACTGGGTGCTGGCGCTCACCTTCAAGGAGCTGCGTGACCACGACCGCGCCATCCAGCACGTCGAGTCCGCACTGGAGATCGCCAAGGCAGTCGGCGACCGGCGCCGCGAAGCGCAGAGCCGGCTGACCCTGGGCGAGGTGCTCACCGGGATCCGCGAGTACGACGACGCGCTCGCGAATCTCCGGTTCGCACTCGACTTCTACCGCGTGCACCACCCGGGCCATGCCGAACGGGCCCGGCAACTGCTCGAGACGGCCGAAGCCGCATCACGCGTCTGACCGCGCAAGCACTCGATGCTCAGCTCTTGGCGGCGTCCTGGGCCGTCTTCTCCTGCTCCGGGGTGGCGTTCTCCGGGAAGTGGCAGGCGGTCTGGTGGCCCGGGCCCAGCTGGATCAGCGGGGGCTCGACCGTCTTGCAGATCTCCTGCGCCTTCCAGCAGCGGGTGTGGAAGCGGCACGCCGGCGGCGGGTTGATCGGGCTGGGGACGTCACCCTGCAGCCGGATCCGCTCCTGCTTGCCCTTCCGCTTGGTGTCCGGCACCGGGACGGCGGACAGCAGCGCGACGGTGTACGGGTGCATCGGCTTCTCGTACAGGCTGACCCGGTCGGCCAGCTCGACGATCTTGCCGAGGTACATCACCGCGACCCGGTCCGACACGTGCCGGACGACGGACAGGTCGTGCGCGATCATCACGTACGTCAGGTCGAACTCGTTCTGCAGGTCCTCCAGCAGGTTCACCACCTGCGCCTGGATCGACACGTCCAGCGCGGACACCGGCTCGTCGGCGACGATCAGCTTCGGCCGCAGCGCCAGCGTGCGCGCGATGCCGATGCGCTGCCGCTGGCCGCCGGAGAACTCGTGCGGGTACCGGTTGTAGTGCTCCGGCGACAGACCGACCAGCTCGAGCAGCTCCTGCACGGCCTTCTTCACACCGTGCTCGGTCTTCACGTTCTGCAGCCGGAACGGGGCGCCGACGATCTTGCCGACCGTGTGCCGCGGGTTCAGCGAACCGTACGGGTCCTGGAAGATCATCTGCACATCGCGACGCAGCGGACGCATCCGGCCCTCGCCGAGCTTGCTGATGTCGCGGCCCTCGAACACGATCTTGCCCGCCGTCGGCGTTTCCAGCCGGGTGAGCAGCCGGCCGGTGGTGGTCTTGCCACAGCCGGACTCCCCCACCAGCGACAGCGTCTCACCGCGGGTCACGGAGAAGGACAGGCCGTCGACCGCCTGCACGGCGCCGACCTGGCGCTGCAGGATCCCCTTGCGGATCGGGAAGTGCTTGACGAGGCCGTCGACCGACAGCAGCTCCTCGCCCATCTTCGGGACAACAGGAGTCGATTCGGCGTCAGTTGAAGTCACAGTCGTCGTCCCGTTCACAGCTTCGGCTTGATGTCGGTCTCCCACGCCTGCCGGCGGTTCTGCGGGGAGAGGTGGCAGGCGACCATATGGCCGTCGCCGATGTCGAGCAGCTCGGGCCGCTCGGTCTCGCTGAGCCCCTTGTTCAGGTGCGCGTAGTTGCACCGCGGGTTGAACGGGCAGCCCTTCGGCACGTTGATCAGGCTGGGCGGCGTGCCCTTGATCGGGATCAGCCGCTCGGTGCGCTCGCGGTCGATGCGCGGCATCGAGCCGAGCAGCCCCCAGGTGTACGGGTGCTGCGGCCGGTCGAAGATGTCCTCCGCGGTGCCGTACTCGATCGCGCGCCCGGCGTACATCACCTGGATGTCGTCGGCGAGCTCGGCGACCACGCCGAGGTCGTGGGTGATGATGATGACGGCGGAGTTGAACTCCCGCTGCAGGTCCCGGATCAGGTCCAGGATCTGCGCCTGCACGGTGACGTCGAGCGCCGTGGTCGGCTCGTCGGCGATCAGCAGGTCCGGGTCGCAGGACAGCGCCATCGCGATCATCGCGCGCTGCCGCATACCGCCGGAGAACTGGTGCGGGTAGGCGTCCACCCGCTTGTCCGGCTGCGGGATGCCGACCCGGTCGAGCATCTCGATCGCGTGCTTGCGCGCGACCTGCTTGCTGACCTCGTTGTGCACCCGGTACGCCTCGATGATCTGGTGGCCGACCGTGTAGAAGGGGTGCATCGCCGACAGCGGGTCCTGGAAGATCATCGCCATCCGCTTGCCGCGCAGCAGCCGGACCTCCTCCCGCGACGACGCCACCAGGTCCTGGCCGTCGAGGAAGATCTGCCCGCTGATCTTCGCGACCCCTGGCTTGTGCAGACCCATGATCGACAGGCTGGTGACGCTCTTGCCGGAGCCGGACTCGCCGACGATACCGAGCGTCTTGCCGCGCTCCAGCTTGAACGAGACCCCGTCCACCGACTTCACCAGACCGTCGTCGGTCGGGAAGTGCACCTTGAGATCGCGGACGTCGAGGAACGCCTCGCCGCGCTCCACCCGCTGAGTGCTGTCTTGAACTTCTTCGATCGGCTCGGTCACGAGATCCGCACCCTCGGGTCGACGACGGCGTACAGGAGGTCAACGATCAGGTTCGCCAGCACGATGAAGAACGCGGCGACCAGCGTCACGCCGAGCACCTTCGGCAGGTCGTTGGCCCGCAACGCGATGACGGCGTACTGACCGATACCGGGCAGCGAGAAGGTGGTCTCGGTGAGGATCGCACCACCCATCAGCAGACCGAGGTCCAGACCGAAGATCGTCACGATCGGCGTCAGCGCCGACCGCAGGCCGTGCCTCATCACCACGTCCCGTTCGGTCAGGCCCTTGGCCCGGGCGGTCCGGACGAAGTCCTCGTTCATCGTCTCGAGCATGCCGGCCCGGGTGAGTCGCGCGTACGCCGCGGCGTACAGGAACGCCAGCGTCACCCACGGGAGGATCAGGTCGTACGCCCACCAGAGCGGATTCGTCTCGTCGAGCGGGTTGACACCGCCCTGCTGGGTCCAGCCGAGGCCGTAGCTGAAGATCGACAGCGACAGCAGGCCGGTGAAGAAGATCGGTAGCGACACACCGGCCAGCGCCACCGACATGAGTGATCGGTCCAGCACCGACCCGCGTCTCAGTGCGGAGATGATGCCGGTCCCGACTCCGGTGATGAGCCAGATGAAGGCTGCCCCGAACGCGAGCGAGGCCGTCACCGGTATTCGTGCGACCAGGTCCGGCCAGACCGGTTGCTGGGTCAGGAACGAGTAACCGAAGCACGGGGCCGGGCAGTGTTCGGTTCCGGAGCCGTAGTTGTACTCCGTGCCGACCACGAGGCCCTTCACGAAGCGGCCGTACTGCACGTACAGAGGATCGGTGAAGCCGAGCCGCACCGCCGTGTTGTGGATCTGCTCCTGCCCGGCGGACTTGCCGACGTAGCGGCCGGCCAGGTCGTCGGCGGTGGCCCCACCGAGTCGCGGGACCAGGAAGAAGATCGAGAACGTGACGGCCGTGACGATGAAGAGCAGGATCACTGCTCCGATCACCCGGCGGACAAGATATGCGAACACCGTGCTCGGCGTGGTGGCCGGCGATCATCGCTGATCACCGGCCACCTTCAGCCTTCACCTACCTCTTCTGGTGATTGTTGTTCAGGGCAATGACTGCCGGTTACTTCTGCGCGAGACCGATGCTCGCGTAGTCGTACATGTTCTGACCGTCGTTGCTGAACACGTTCGCGAGCGTGTCCGGGCGGTACAGCAGGCCCTTGGCCCAGATACCCGGCAGCACGCCGGCCTGCTCCATGACCTTCTTGTCGACGTCCACCCAGATCTGGTTACGGGCGGCCTCGTCGGTCGTGGACAGCGCCTTGTCGATCAGCGCGTCGACCTCCGGGATCCGGATCCCCAGGTTGGTGTTACCGCCGGCGGCCCGGATCACCCGGCTGTCGACGATCTGGCTGAGGAAGCCGAAGCCGTCCGGCCAGTCCGCACCCCAGCTGTAGACGATCATGCCCAGGCCGTTGGCCTTCGCGTAGTCCGGCTTGCCGGCGTACAGCTTGGTGTAGTCACCGGTCGGGTAGCCCTTCGGCGTCAGCTTGATGCCGACCTTGGCCAGCGACTGCTGCAGCGACTCGGCGACGGCCTTCTCCTTCGGCCGGTCCGCACGGTAGGCGATGTTGGTGCTGAAGCCGTTCGGCATACCGCACTTCGTCAGCGCTTCCTTCGCCTTCGTCGGGTTGCCGTTCTTGTCCTGCTCGAAGCCGTAGTCGTCGAACTTCTGCGCACCCGCGACCGACGGCGGCATCAGGTTCGTCGCGATGTCGCCACCGATCGGACCGCCGTACGCGCGCTGGTAGCCCTCGTGGTCAGCGGCGTACAGCACCGCCTTGCGGCACTCGACGTTGTCGAACGGCTTGACCTCGCTGTTGAACACCGTGAAGTTCAGGCGCGTGGACAGCACGTTGTCGGTGTGCGCCTTCAGCTTCGGGTCGGCGAGGACCTTGGCCTGGGTCTCGGCCAGCACGCCGGTGCCGACGATGTCGACGTCGAGGTCGTTGGCCTGCAGCCGGTTGTCGATGTCGGCGCCGTTGACGTTGTAGGCGACGGTGATCTTGTCCGGCAGCGCCTTACGGCCCGAGTCCGGGTCGGTCGCCGGGTCGTACTGGTCGTTGCGGACCAGCGTGAAGCCCTTGTTCGCGTCGTTGCTCTCGAACTTGTACGGGCCGCTCGAGATCGGGTGCAGCTGGTACTTCGTACCGGTGTCCTTGGCCTGCGGGACGCCCGCGGTCGACGGCAGCTGCGCGAAGTAGTCGAAGCCGGCGAACGTCTTGTTCAGGTGGAACACGATGGTGTAGTCGTCCGGCGTCGTCATCGCCTTGGCCAACTGCTTCATCTGCGGGTCCTTGGCGACGCTGTAGTCCTTCGGCACGTCGACCAGGAAGTCGTTGAAGTACGTCGGGCCGTTCGGCAGCGTGGTCTTGTCCAGCGACCGGGCGACGCCGTACATGACGTCCTTCGCCTTGACCTCGGTGCCGTCCTCGAACTTGACGCCCTTGCGGATCTTGTAGGTCCAGGTCTTGGCGTCGTCGCTCGGCACGCCGGGGGCCTCGGCGAGGTCCGGAACGACCTTGCCGCCCTCCTTGCCCGGGGCCGACTTGAAGACCATCAGCGGCCGGACGTAGTTGCGGGCCAGGTTCCAGGACAGACCGTAGTAGGTGTCACCGGGGTCGGTGGAGTCCCACTTCTCGGTGGCCGCCATCCGCAGCGTGCCACCCTTCTTGTCGCTCGGGTTGAAGATCTTGCCGTTGGCTGCGTCGAACTCCGGCGTCGCCGCACTCGAGCCGCTACCCGACCCTCCGGAGGAAGCCTTGGGTCCCCCACAGGCCACCAGGCTCAAGGCGACGGCCGCACTGACGGCGGTGACCGTCGTGATGCGATTCCATCTCATCTCTTGTTGCACCCCTTAATTTGTTGAGAGCCAGGCTCCCTGGTTGATGCGAAACGCCTACCGGGATCGCGGGTCGAGCGCGTCTCGCAATCCGTCACCGAACAGGTTGAACGCCAGCACGGTGACGAAGATCGCCAAGCCGGGCGGAATCATGTACATCGGGTCGACCTGGTACCAGTTCGCCGCCGTCGACAGCATGTCGCCCCAGCTCGCGGTCGGCGGGCGGACACCGACGCCCAGGTAGGACAGGCCGGCCTCGAACAGCACGTTGGTCGGGATCAGCAGCGTCGCGTAGACCAGGATCGGCGCGATCAGGTTCGGCAGCAGTTCGGTGAACAGGATGTACGGACGCCGGGCGCCGAGACTGCGGGCCGCGTCGACGAACTCCCGTTCCCGCAGCGACAGCGTCTGGCCGCGGATAATCCGGCCGATGTACGGCCAACTGAAGAAGCCGATGATGAAGACGATCAGCGCGACCCGCAGTGAGTCACCTTTCAGCCCGAACATCTGGTCCGGGATGGCGCCGACCAGCGCCAGCGCGAACAGCACCAGCGGGAACGCCAGGAAGATGTCCATCAAGCGGCTGATCAGGCCGTCGACCCAGCCGCCGAAGTAGCCGGCGACGATGCCCATCACGACGCCGATCACCACCGACACCAGGGTCGCCAGGAAGGCGATCAGCAGCGAGATGCGGGCGCCATAGACGATCCGCGCGAAGATGTCGCGGCCGTTCACCGGCTCGACCCCGAACGGGTGGTCCCAGCTGACGCCGCCGAGCTTGCCGATCGGCGTCTGCAGCGACGGGTCCACGAGGTCCTGGTGGAAGTCGTTCGGCGTGACGCCGACCAGCTTGCAGATCAGCGGGGCGAAGATGCCGACCACGATCAGTAGCAGCACGATGGCGCCACCGGCGAGCGCGACCTTGTCGCGCTTCAGGCGCATCCAGGAGATCTGCCACAGCGACCGGCCCTCGATCTTGCCGACACCTTCGAGTACGGCCTCCGGCTGCGCGGAAGATGACCCCGGCTCGACCTCGAGTGGCGTGCTCACGCGATGAGTTCCCCTGCCTGGTTCGGATGAACCGGAACGAAATCCGGAATGGCTGCCGCCTTAACCTGCCGCCATTACAGCCCGGAGTCAAACGCGGAAAGTGCTGCGTTGCCCGATCGTGATCGTCAGGAAATCGTCCCGTATCGTGGACTTTCCGCAGTAAACCACGGCGTCGCACCCAGGGTCGTCAGGACCGTGCGAACCGTTACTGCCATGGCATTTTTGTGTCACTTGCGGAGACCGGAGAGATACAGGAACGACAACGGATCGAGAGCCGTTGTGAGGTTCTCCACGCCCTTGCCGGCGACCACCGTGACGCGTCCCTGCCAGCTCGGGATCACCGGCGCCTCCCGCGCGATCACTCCTTGTAGCTGACCGATCAGGTCGTCGCGTTGCAGACCGTTCTGCTCGGTGCGTTCCTGCTGCAGCAGCTTGGTGGCCGCCGCGGACCGGTAGCCGTTCTGGAACGGCACGTCGGTGACGAACGGCGCCAGGTAGTCGTCGGCGTCCGGGTACGCCGGGGTCCACCCGGCCTGGTACAGGTCGTACGCCCCGGCCTTCGTCGCCTGCTGGTACTGCGGCCACTCCGCGCCGCGCAACGTCACCTTGAACAACCCCGACACCTCGAGCTGACGCTTCAGCTCGAGCACCTCGGCCTTCGCACCGACGCCGTACTGCGACGGGGTCCAGCCGATCGTCAGCGGCACCGGTGCGGCGATGTTGGCCTCGCGGAGGATCGCCGCGGCCGCCGCCTTGCTCGGCTGCTTGTACTCCGTCTTGAACGCGTCCGCCTGCCCGCCGTAGCCGGGCGGCACCACCGAGTACAGCGGCGACACGTGGTCGCCGTACGCCTTCTTCGCGATCGCCGGGCGGTCGATCAGCTGCGCGACGGCCCGCCGGACCACCGGCTTGCGGGCCAGCAGCGACTTCATCTGGAACGCGTACAGCCGGATGTCGGCCGAGCCCTTCTCGGCGAGCTGGACCTGGTCGGACTTGCGGAGCTTGTCCAGCAGGCTCGGGCCGAAGCCGTGGAACGCGAGATCCGCCTTCCCCGTCGTCACCGCCTGGTAGAGCGCGTTCGAGTCCTGCAGCAGGCTGATCGTGACGCCGTCGTTCTGCGCCGCGCGCGGACCGCGGTAGCCGGCGAACTTCGTCAGCGTGACCTCGGTGCCCGGCTTGTAGCCGGACAGCTGGTACGGCCCGCTGCCCATCGCCTTGGTGTCGAGCAGCTTGTTCGCCGGGTAGGTCTCCTCGTCCACGATCGACGCCGCGGTCGTGGTCAGCAGGTACGGCAGGCGGGCGTCCGGGCTGGTCAGGTTGAAGACCGCGGTCAGCTCGTCCGGCGTACTCACCGACTTCACCGAGGAGAACAGCGCGGCCGCTCCCCCGGGCGTCTTCAGCCGGACGAGCCGGTCGAAGCTGAACTTCACGTCCGACGACGTCAGCTCGTGCCCGTTCGGGAAGGTCAGGTGCTCCTTCAGGCTGCAGGTGTACGTCGTCGGCGAGTCGAACTGGCAGTCCGCCGCGTCCGGCACCGGGGTCGGCTTGTCCGGCAGGATCGTCAGCAGCGTCTGGTACAGGTTCGCCTGGACGGTCCGCGAGCCCACGTCGTACCGGCCGGCCGGGTCCAGCGACGCGATCGAGTCGGTGGTCGCGAGCCGCAGCAGCATCAGCTTCGGCGTCGGCTCCCCGGGGTGCGGGGCGTTGTCGTCCGGCTCACCGCAGGCAGCCATCGACACCCCGAGGGCGCCAACCGCCACGGCCGCCGACACCCGGCGCACCCACTCGCTCACCGTCTCACCTTCCCCAGCCCGTCCCCTGCATCCACAACGGCCCCCGAGGGCACCAGGTGACGGTAGCTCGTCACCGGAGCAGAGCGCGCAAGGAGTCCGGGGTCAGCGGCTCCAGCGACTTCACCACGAGCCGGCGCGGCGCGTCCGGGATGGTCACCCACTGCGGCACGGCGACGACGTACATACCGGCCGCCGTCCCGGCCTGCGTGCCGGTCAGCGAGTCCTCGATCACGACGCAGTTCGCCGGGTCCACGCCGAGCCGGGCGGCGCCGGTCAGGTACGGCTCCGGGTGCGGCTTGCCGAGCGTCACCTCGTCGCCCGCGACGATCACGTCGAACGGGTCCGGCGGCAGGTGACCCATGACGGCGTCGATCATGCTCCGGTACGACGCCGACACCAGCGCGCACGGCACCTCTTCCTTGCGCAGCGCCTGCAGCAGCTCGAGCGCGCCCGGCTGGAAGCTGACCTCCTTGCGAAGCGCCTCGACCACCTCCGAGAACATCCGGTCGGCCAGCTCCTCGGCGGTGATCACCCCTTCCGGGATCCGCGCCATCCACACCTGCACGGCGTCCCGCAGGTCGCTCCCGATCAAGGTCATGCAGTCCTCGATCGTCCAGGTCGCCCCGAGCCGGGCGAGCAGCTCCAGCTGCACCTCCGCCCAGACCTTCTCGGAATCGACCAACGTCCCGTCCATGTCCCACAGCACCGCTTGCAGGGCCGGCAACTACCGCTCCTCTGTCGTCCTTGTGATCGTCCGCACCGATCGCGTCGGAGTCCATTCTCCCTGGTCGGGCACGACACGTTCCGCCTGGGGTGAAACCGGGCACACACCGACGGCCGAGCACGTAGGCTGGCAGTCCGATTGAGTCCGAATGGCTACAGAGACGACAGGGGGCCTGCGAGTGGTTGACCTCGCGAACCTGAGGGACCCGGTCGTGATCGCCGCGTTCGAGGGCTGGAACGACGCGGCCGAGGCGGCCACCGGAGCGGTCGACCACCTGATCGACGAGTGGGACGCGGAGCTCGTCACGGCGATCGACCCCGAGGACTACTACGACTACCAGGTGAACCGTCCCCGGGTCGGCCTCGACGAGGACGGCGCCCGGCGGCTGACCTGGCCGACCACGCGGATCTACCTGGCCCGGCCGGAGGACACCGGCCGCGACGTGCTGCTGATCCGCGGCGTCGAGCCGAACATGCGCTGGCGGGCGTTCTCCCGGGAGCTGCTGGAGATCGTCGACGAGTCGAACGCGCAGCTCGTCGTGGTGCTCGGCGCCCTGCTCGCGGACGCCCCGCACACCCGGCCGATCCCGGTCTCGGCGACCTCGTCCGACGAGGAGCTGAACGCGGCCTGGAGCCTGGAGCCGTCGACGTACGAGGGCCCGACCGGGATCACCGGCGTGTTCGCCGACCTGTGCACGACCCTCGGCGTGCCGGCGGTGTCCATCTGGTCCGCGATCCCGCACTACATCGCCGGCACGCCGTGCCCGAAGGCGTCGCTGGCGCTGCTCAGCAAGATCGAGGAGCTGCTCGACCTCGCCATCCCCGAGGGCGAGCTGCCCGAGCTCGCGCGGGCCTGGCAGCGCGGCGCGGACGAGCTCAGCGAGGAGGACCCCGAGGTCGCGGAGTACGTCCACTCCCTCGAGGAGCAGCGCGACACCGCCGACCTCCCGGAGGCCACCGGCGAGGCGATCGCCGCCGAGTTCGAGCGCTACCTGAAGCGCCGCAACAAGAACCGGCCGGGCGAGTAGGGAGCGAGTAGTAGGTCTACAGTTCCCGGGCCGCGGTGGCGATCACGTCGTCGAGCACGGCCCGGGACGTGGCCAGGTCGGCGATCATCCGGTCGATGCGATCCCGCTCGGCGGTCAGCTCGACGACCAGCTCCGGCGTGGCCCGCTCGTTCGGACCGCCGTCGGGGTCCCGCATGCACGGCAGCAGCTGCGCGATCTTCTTGCTGTGCAGCCCGGCCGCGAACAGCTCCTGGATCAGGATCACCCGGTCGACGGCACGCTCGGCGTACTCCCGCTGGCCGCCCGTGGACCGCTCCGAGACGAGCAGCCCCTGCGCCTCGTAGTACCGCAACGACCGCACGCTCACGCCGGTCCGTCCCGCCAGCTCCCCGATCCGCACCGTCACCCTCCGGGACTTGAACCTGACACTGATGTCAGACTCTACCGTCCGGATATGACCCTTTACGACTACAGCCCGCTCCCCACCCGCCCCACGCTGACCTGGCCCGACGGCAAGCGCGTCGCGTTCTACGTCGGCCTCAACATCGAGCACTTCCTGCCCGGCGAACCGTCGACCAGCATCTGGCCGCTCGACCTCGATCCCGATCCGCTGAACCACGGCTGGCGCGAGTACGGCGCCCGGGTCGGGATCTGGCGCACCATCGACATCCTCGACCGGCACGGCGTCCGCGCGAGCGCGCTGCTCAACTCCGACGTCGCCGAGCACAACCCGCAGATCGTCAAGGCCGGCGTCGAGCGGGACTGGGCCTGGCTCGCCCACGGCCGGACCAACTCGGTCCTGCACACCGGGTACGAGCCCGACGAGGAACGGCGCGTCCTCACCGAGATCACCGGCACCATCGAGGCCGCCACCGGTCAGCGCCCCAAAGGCTGGATGGGCCCCGGACTGACCGAGACCCACAACACGCCACAACTGCTGTCGGAGCTCGGCTACCAGTACGTGCTCGACTGGACCAACGACGACCAGCCGTACCGCCTCAACGTGCCCGGCATGCTGAGCGTCCCGTACACCGTCGAGCTCAACGACCTCGGCCTGTTCCTGCGCGGCCTCAGCGGCCCGGACTTCCTGCAGATGGTGAAGGACCAGTACGACGTCCTGCGCGACGACTCCGCGGACACCGGGCGGGTGATGGCTCTCGCGCTGCACCCGTTCGTCATCGGGCAGCCGTTCCGGGCGAAATACCTGGACCTGGCGCTGCAGTACATCGCCGCGCAGCCGGACGTCTGGATCACCACCAGCGACGCCATCGCCGCGCACTACGCCGAGGCGTAACCGCGGCGGGGTGTGGACCGTTGTTACCAACGGGTTTATTCTCGACCGGACAACTGGGGGGTGACGGTCCGCCGTCACCGTGAGCACGGGGAGCAACGCATGCGCAGGCGCGACGAGCGGGGCGGTAGCTCGATCCCCGCGCTCGCCGTGCTCGTGCTGCTCGGCGTGGTCGCCACGGTCGGCATCCTCGGCAACGAGAAGCACCCGCCCGTCGACCTCACCACCCTGACCGCGTCGACCACCGCGACGACGATCGCCACCGCACCGCTCGACGGCGAGCCGTACGCCGGCACCACCGGGCTCGTCGTGCACCCGCGGACCGAGGCCGCGCTCTACAGCGGCCCCGACGCCGACGCGTTCGGCAAGATCGGGCCGACCCAGTTCGGGCCGACCTGGCTGCCGGTGGTGGAGCAGACCGACGGCTGGGTCCGCGTCCTGCTCCCCTCCAAGCCGAACCGGTCCACCGGCTGGCTCCGGGACGAGGATCTCGACCGGGCCACCTCGTCGTACCTGATCCGCGTGCACACCAGCTCGCGGAAGCTCGAACTGTTCCTGAACAACAAGAGCCTCGGCAGCTGGAAGGCCGGGGTCGGCGCGCAGAAGACGCCGACACCGCCCGGCCGGACGTTCCTGCTCGGCTCGATCATCGACCACAAACGCTCCGCCTCGCCGATCGTGCTGCCGCTGGGTGCGCACAGTCCCACCTTGGACACGTTCGGTGGCGGACCTGGTACGGTCGCGATCCACGGCTGGCCCGATCCGCAGGTGTTCGGGGCCGCCATCAGCGCCGGCTGCGTCCGGGTGCCGCGCACCGCGCTGGCCCATCTGCAGAAGGTTCCGCTCGGGACGCTCGTCCTGATCGACAGCAAATAAGGAGATCCGATGCGACGACCACTGAGGAGGCGTCTGACGCCGACCGTGCTGACGGCCGCGGCCGTGGCGGGCGTCGTGACGTTCAGCCTGGTCGCGAGCGCCCCCGTCGGCAACGCGGCGGCCCGCCCGTCCTCGGCGTACGCCGTGAGCGCCGAAGGCCAGGTGCCGATCCCGAAGACGCCGTACGCCGAGTCGCCGGACGGCAAACGGCACACGACGTCCGCGCTCGAGCTCCCGGAGAACCCGCTGATCTCGGTCCGGGCCGGTACGGCGACCGCGGGCAACGACTCGGCCTCGGTGGAGCTGTTCGACATCGTCGTCGGCCCGGACATCCTCAGCCAGGTGACGATCCCGGCGGAGCTGAAGAACCAGTGCACGTCGCTGCCGAAGACCGGCGCCGACAACCTGCCGATCCCGGACATCGCACTGCCCGATCTCGGCCTGCCGCTGCCGCAGCTGAGCACCAAGGACCTGCCGGTGAAGAACCTGCCGGACCTGTGCAACCTACTGCTGAACCCGCCGAAGTCGCTGCTCGGCATCGACTCGCTGAACGTCTGGTGCTCCGGTGACACCGGTGGCGTCGACATCGGCTCGCTGACGCTGCTGGGCCAGACCATCAAGGCGCCGAGCACCAAGCAGGGCGCGACGCTGCCGGCCGCTCCACTCGCGACCATCAAGGTCAACAGCCAGGGCAAGCACTCCGACGGCGCGTTCACGATCACCGGGGTGAGCATCGACCTCGGTGGCGGGACCGAGGTCATCAACCTCGCCTCGGCCACCTGCGCCAAGCCCGCCGCGAAGCCGAAGCCCACCCCGAAGCCGAGCCCGCCGGTCGAGGCTCCCGCCCAGGTCGACACCCCGCCGGCGGCGCCGGTCCCGACCCCGGTGAAGACCCACCACCCGGTCACCGGCTGACCGAAGCATCAAGCTGGGGAGGATCCCGTGCCGAATCGGGCACAGGATCCTCCCCAGACTCTTGCCTAGAGCTTGACGCCCAGCAAGGCGTCGCAGGCCTGGGCGATCAGGGCGGGGGCCTCGTGGTCGTCGCCTTCGTTCTCCGCCCAGGCGTCGACGGCGGCCAGCGCACCGACCGTGTCCAGGTCGTTCGTGAGAGCCGCCCGTACGGCGTCGACCGCGGCCGCGCCGTCCGGCCCGGAACCACGCCCGACAGCCCCACGCCACACGTCGAGCCGAGCCTGCGCATCGGTCAGGTCCGACGCCGTCCAGAACCAGTCCGTGCGGTAGTGATGCGTGAGCAGCGCGAGCCGGATCGCCATCGGGTCCGCCCCCGCGAGCCGCTCCTTCGACACCAGCACCAGGTTGCCCTTGGACTTCGACATCTTCTCGCCGTCCAGGCCGACCATCGCCTGGTGCACGTACGCCCGGGCGAACGGGTGCTGACCGGTCGCGACCTGCGCACCGCTCGCCGACATCTCGTGGTGCGGGAAGATCAGGTCCGACCCACCGCCCTGGACGTCGAACGACATGCCGAGGTACTTCAGCGCGATCGCCGAGCACTCGACGTGCCATCCCGGCCGGCCGCGCCCCAGTGCGGAGTCCCAGGCCGGCTCCCCCGGGCGCTCGTGCCGCCACAGCAGGCTGTCCAGCGGATCCTGCTTGCCCTCGCGGTCCGGGTCGCCGCCGCGCTCCGCGAACAGCTCGCGCATCGTCTCGCGGTCGTAGTTCGACACCGACCCGAACGCCGGGTCCGCCTTCACCGCGAAGTACAGGTCGCCGTCGACGGGGTAGACCGCGTCCGCGCGGCGCAGGTCCTCGACCGCGCTCGCGACCAGGTCGATCGACTCGACCACGCCGATGTAGTGCTGCGGCGGGATCACCCGCAGCGCTGTCATGTCGTCGCGGAACAGTTGGATCTCCTGCGCCGCGAGGTCGGTCCACTCGACGCCGGTCGCGGTCGCGCGCTCCAGCAGCGGGTCGTCGACGTCGGTGATGTTCTGCGTGTACGAGACGTCGTACCCGGCGTCCCGCCAAAGGCGGTTGATCAGGTCGAACGTGACGTACGTCGCCGCATGGCCCATATGCGTCGCGTCGTACGGCGTGATGCCGCACACGTACATCCGCGCGGGCCCGCCGTCACCGGGCGGGACCTCGACGAGGCCGCGCGACGCGGTGTCGTAGAGGCGTAGCCGCCGGGCCGGGCCCGGCACGACCGGGATGTCTGGTTTCGTCCACGCCTGCATGTGTCGGAGCTTATGCCAGTCCGATTTTCAATGACGCGACACGGTTCCATTCCGTGGTCCGGACGGCGACGTGCACCCCGGCGGCCGCTAATCTCGCCGAACGATGAGTGCAGACTTCAGTCCCGAGCTCCAGGCGTACGGCGGCTGGATCGCCGCCGCGGCGATCCAGCAGCAGGACCTGTTCAACGACGTGGTCGGACCGGACTCCCTGGAGGCCGATCTGGACGCGCGGACGCTCAGCAGCGAGCGCGGCGTGCTGGGCGGGATCTCCCTACTCGGAAGCTTCTCCGAGCTCGACCGGACCTGGCTGTGGGGCTGGGCCAACCCGGGGTTCGGGCCGGACGCGCCCGCGGTCGCCCCGACGCTCGCGATCCGCGAGTTCGGCGAGCGGCACGGGATCGCCGAGTTCACCACCGACAGCCCGGACCTCGGCGGGTTCGAGCAGCCGGCGCAGGCCGCGATCACGCTGGCGATCGCCGCCGGTTCGGTGCTCGGCGGGCGCGGCGTCTGGTCGACGGCGATCAACGAGGGCCGCGGGCACGTGTACCTGCACGTCGCCGACGAGCAGCTGCCGCTGGCCGGCTTCGACGCGATCGCCACGCCGCGGCTGCTGATGACCGCGATCAGCGTCTTCCCCGCCGACCACCGCCAGGTCGTCCGCGGCTACCTGCAGCACTTCGGCCTGCGCTACGACGAGGGCCCGGACGCGATCCGCGGCACGGCGCCCGACGGCGGGCCGATCGTGGTCGAGTTCGACGACCTCGGCCGGGTCGGCAACATCAGCGTGCAGCCGCGACCCCAGAGCTAGAACGCCGGCCAGGGGATCGCGGGCCAGTCCTCGCTCGGGTACGGGAAGCTCCCGGTCTTGAGCAGCGTCGAGCAGCGTTCCCGGGTCGCGGTCAGCTCGACCGTGGTGACGAGCTCGCACAATTGTTGCCCCAGACCACCAGCCAGCTGATCCGCGAGCCGCCGGACGTCGTCGAGCAGGTCGGCCGGGATCGGCTCACCCGCCCAGCCCCACAGAACCGTACGGAGCTTGTCGTCGGCGTTGAACGTCACGCCGTGGTCCACGCCGAACACGCGGCCGTCGCCCGGGTTGAGCACGTGGCCGCCCTTGCGGTCGGCATTGTTGACCACGGCATCGAACACCGCCATCCGCCGCAACGCGTCGTTGTCGGCGTGCACGAGCGTGACCGGGTTGTGGCGGCCGTCGAGCGCGTCCAGCACACCGACCCAGCCGGCGGGCACGCGGCCCTGCGGCACGATGTCGACCAGCTCGGTGTCCCCCGGGCCGAGCTCGGCCTCGTCGATCCACAGCTGCACCATGCCCACGCCGAGCGGCCCGTCGCGCAGCAGGGTCGGCGGCACGATCGACCAGCCGAGCGCCTCGGACACGACGTACGCCGCGAACTCGCGCTGGGCGAGTGTGCCGTCGGGGAAGTCCCACAGCGGCCGCTCCCCCTCGACCGGCTTGTAGACCACCGTGGCGGTGTCGCCGGCCAGGCTCACCGAGCCCTGGTACGTGCCGTTCGAGGCCGCGACCAGGCGGCCGTGCAACGACAGCTCCCCCAGGGCGAGCAGCTCCGGATCGATCGTCATTCCGGCAGGTGCCTGCGGTAGCCGTTGGCTCGTGGGCAGATGTGGCCGTCCGCGTCGATCGGCCGGCCGCAGAACGGGCAGCTCGGGCGCCCGGACGCGACCAGGGCGACCGCGCGGCGGGCGAACGCCCGGGCCTGCTCCTCGGTGATCCGGACGATGAAGACCTCGGCGTCCTCGGACTCCATCGCCGCGGCGACCGGGTCGGTCTCCTCCAGGTCCGCCTGCTCGCCGGTGACGACCGCGAACACCTCGATCACGACCCGCTCGGCGTCGGCCTCCCAGGCCAGCGTCATGGTGCCGGCCCGGAACTCCTCCTCGATCGGCTGCTCCAGCGGCGCGGTGTCGTCGACCGCGGTCTGCGTGACCGGGTCGCGGTCGAACCGCCGCGCGACCTCGTCCAGCATCACGTCCAGCCGCTCCGCGAGGGCCATCACCTGTTCCTTCTCGCACGCCACCGAGGTGAGCCGGTGCCCTGCCCGGGCCTGCAGGAAGAACGTCCTCGCACCGGGTTCCCCCACGGTGCCGGCGACGAACCGCTCGGGGTCGTCGTAGGAGTGCACAACTCGCGCCATACCTATGACCCTATTACCGTCCGCCGACGACCGCGTCCGAGGACTGCTTCTTGGGCTTGCCTTTCGCTGTCGGCTTAGGGACCAGCGAGGCCAGTTCGCTGCCCGAGTCGTTCAGCCGGACCAGGAACGGGCGGGTCTTGGTGTAGGTGATGATCGTCGTCGACGCGGTGTCCACGACGATCCGCTGGAACGTGTCCAGGTGCTGACCGAGAGCGTCCGCGACGATCGCCTTGATCACGTCGCCGTGCGAGACCGCGACCCAGATCGCGTTGTCGCCGTGGCTTTTCGCGACCTCCGCGTCGTGCGCGCGGACGGCGTCGACCGCGCGCTGCTGCATCGCCCGCATCGACTCGCCGCCCGGGAACGTGACCGCGGACGGGTGCTGCTGCACGACCGCCCAGAGCGGGTCCTTGGCCAGGGTCGCGATCTTCTGCCCGGTCCAGTCGCCGTACCCGCACTCGGTCAGCCGGCGATCCGTTGCCGGACGCAACCCGTCGTGCTGCTTCGCGATCGCGGCCGCGGTCTGCTTGCAGCGCTCGAGCGGGGAGGTGACGATCGCGGCCAGTGGCAGCTCGGCGAGGCGCTGCGCGACCGCCGCGGCCTGCTGGACGCCGGTGTCGTCCAGCTTCACGCCGGGCGTGCGGCCCGCCAGCGTGCCGGAGGTGTTCGCGGAGCTACGACCGTGGCGAACCAGGATCACGGTGGGCATGGACTGCACGTTATCCCGTCCGCACAAGTCGTGGTGCCATGATGGTGACGTGATCGTGGACTGCGGGGTGTACGCCGAGGGCGAACGGCAGGACCTGCCCAAGGATCCCGAGACCGTTGCCGACGCCATCAAGGACACCGACGGCGGCGCCGCCAGCTTCGGCTGGATCGGGCTGCACGAGCCGTCGGACGCGGAGATGGCGCGGGTGCAGCGGCTGTTCGGCCTGCACGATCTCGCCATCGAGGACGCGCTGCAGCTGCACCAGCGCCCCAAGGTCGAGCGGTTCGGCGACACGCTGCTCGTCGTCCTGCGGACCCTCTGGTACGTCGACGAGGGCGACGCGGTCGAGACCGGCCAGGTGACCGCCTTCGTCGGGCCGCGGTATGTCGTGACCGTGCGGCACGGGGAAGGCGGCGAGCTCGCCACCACCCGGCACCAGCTCGAGGAACGCGCCTCGATGCTGGGGCACGGCCCGGCCGCGGTGCTGTGGGCGATCTCGGACGCGATCGTCGACGACTACGAGCGGGTCGCCGAGCAGGTCGAGATCGACGTCGACGAGATCGAGTCCTCGGTGTTCTCCCCCGAGCGCACCAGCGACGCGGAGCGGATCTACCGGCTGAAGCGCGAGGTGCTCGAGATGCGCCGCGCGATCGACCCGCTGCGGGAGCCGATGGAGCAGTTCGCGCACGGCGGCGGCGGGCTGGCGCCGAAGGCCGGCCCGTTCTTCCGCGACGTCGCCGACCACCTCAGCCGGGTCTCCGACCAGGCCGAGGCGATCGACACCCTGCTCACCTCCGCCCTCAACGCGCACCTCGCCCGCGTCTCGGTCCAGCAGAACGACGACATGCGCAAGATCTCCGCGTGGGTCGCGATCGCCGCGGTACCGACGATGCTGGCCGGCATCTACGGCATGAACTTCGACAACATGCCCGAACTCCGCTGGCACTTCGGCTACTACGCCGTCCTCCTCCTGATGGCCACCGTCTGCATCACCATGTACCGCTTCTTCCGCAAAGTCGGCTGGCTCTGAGAGCCCTCCGCGTGCTCCGCCGGCGCTCACTTCGTCGCTGCGCTCCTCAACGCGCCGGCTCCGCGCGCTCACACCCACCCCCGGCTGCCGCCGGTGCATCTCCTGCCGGCTACCGCCGCCGTTCTGCGGCTACCGCCGCCGTGTTGCGGCTACCGCCGCATGCACGCGCTGCCGCGCGGTCGACTGCCGCCCGTCAGCTCGCGAGAGCGCGCGCTGTCGCCGGGCGGCGGGTTCGGCTCCGCCGCCCGGCAACCGCGCGCATCACGTCGCGGTGATCGTGCTGGTGGCCAGGAGGATGATCAGGACGAGGCCGAGCAGGACCCGGTAGAACGCGAAGACCTCGATCGAGTGTTTCGCGACGAAGCGGAGCAGCCAGGCGACGGACGCGTACGCGACGACGAAGCTGACGATCGTGCCGACGATCAGTGGTACGGCGCCGACGTCGCCGGCGAGGGCGTCCTTGAGCTCGTAGACGCCGGCGCCGACGAGCGCCGGGATGCCGAGCAGGAACGCGATCCGGGTGGCGGCGACCCGGTCCAGGCCACGGAACAGGCCGGCCGACATCGTCGCGCCGGAGCGCGACACACCGGGGATCAGCGCCAGACACTGCACGATGCCCATCACCAGCGCGTCGACCAGCGTGATCCGGGTCAGCGGGCGCGACTTCGAGCCCAGGCGCTCGGCCGCGACCATGACCACCGCCCAGCCGATCAGCGCCGCCGCGACCCACCACAGGCTGCGCAGCGGGCCGGAGATGATGTCGCGGGCCAGGAAGCCGACGATCACGATCGGCATCGAGCCGACGATCACGTACCAGCCCATCCGGTGGTCGAACTCGCCGCGGTGCTCGGGCTTGAGCAGGCCGCGGACCCAGGCGACCGCGATCCGCCGGATGTCCTTCCAGAAGTAGAGCACCACGGCCGCGATCGCGCCGATCTGGATCACCGCGGTGAACCCGGTGATCGAGGGGTCGTCGATCGGCAGCCCGAGCATCTTCGACACGATCGTCAGGTGCCCGGTGCTGGAGACCGGCAGGAATTCGGTCAGTCCCTCGACGATGCCGAGGATGATGGCGTCGAAGATCGTCATCAGTGGCCGGCTCCGGACAGTTCCAGCGCCTCGGCGGCGGTGCGCAGGTCGGCGATCCGCTGCTCGACGGTCGGCGCGAACGGCGTCAGCGCGACGGTCGTCGCCCCCGCCTCGGCGTACGCCGCGAGCTTCTCCGCCATCCGCTCCTTGCCGCCGAGCAGCGAGATCGAGTCGAGGAAGCCGAACGGTACGGCGGCCATCGCCTCGCGGTGCTTCTTGGCCAGGTACAGGTCCTGGATCTGTTTCGCCTCGTCCGCGTACCCCATCCGGACGGCGAGCGCGTTGTAGAAGTTCTTCTCCCGGCTGCCCATGCCGCCGATGTACAGCGCGGCGTAGCCGCGGACCGGGTCGGCCGCCGCCTGGATGTCGTCCCCGGACATCAACGGGGTGGTGACCACGACGTCGAAGCCGTCGAGGTCCGCCTGACGGTTCTGACGGACCGCGCGGCCCGTCCTGATGTGCGCCAACTGCTCTCCAAGGAAGCCTGGGTCGTTGAGGATCCCGAGCCAGCCGTCGGCGATCTCGCCGGCCAGCTCGAGGTTCTTCGGGCCGACCGCGGCCAGGTACACCGGCACGTGGTCGCGGATCGGCCGCACGGTCAGTTTCAGCGCCTTGCCCGGTCCGTCGGGCAGCGGCAGGGTGAAGTACTTCCCCTCGTACGCCACCGTCTCGCGTCGCAGGGCCGCGTTCACGATGTCAACGTACTCACGGGTCCTGAGCAGAGGCTGAGAGAACCGCACCCCGTGCCAGCCCTCCGACACCTGCGGCCCGGACACGCCGAGACCGAGCCGGAACCGGCCGTTCGACAGCCGGTCGAGGGTGGCCGCGGTCATCGCGGTCATCGCCGGCGTCCGGGCCGGGATCTGGAACACGGCCGCGCCGACGTCGATCGTGGTGGTCTGCGCGGCGATCCAGCTGAGCAGCGTGGCGGCGTCCGAGCCGTACGCCTCCGCGGCCCAGGTGACCGCGAAACCGAGCGCCTCGGCCTCCTTCACCAGCCTCAGGTGATCCAGATGGTCGTCGCCGCCGTAGACGAAGCCGATGTTCAGTCCGAGTCGCATGACTGGCGAGCCTAGCGAGCCGTTGTCGGTGGGCCGCAATAGGCTCGGTCCATGCAACAGCGCTATCTCGGTCACAGTGGCCTGGCGGTGAGCAGGCTCGGCCTGGGCACCATGTCGTGGGGCCGCGACACCGACGAGCACGAGGCGCGCGAGCAACTCGCCGCGTTCGTGTCCGCGGGCGGCACGCTGATCGACACCGCCGCGGCGTACGGCGACGGCGACAGCGAGCTACTGATCGGGTCGCTGCTCGGAGACGTGGTGGACCGTGACGACCTGGTGATCGCGACCAAGGCCGGGTTCAGCGTCCGCCGGGGCGAGCGGATCACCGACACCTCCCGCGGCGCGCTGCTGCGCGATCTGGAGGGCTCGCTGCGCCGGATGAAGGTCGACCACATCGACCTCTGGCAGCTGCACACCTGGTCCGACGACGTGCCGCTGGAGGAGACGCTGTCCGCGCTCGACCACGCGGTCAGCTCCGGCAAGGTGCGCTACGTCGGCGTTTCGAACTACGCCGGCTGGAAGTCGGCCCGGGCGGTCACCTGGCAGCAGGCCTGGCCGGGCCGCGCGGTGCCGGTCAGCAACCAGGTCGAGTACTCGCTGCTCGCCCGGGACGCCGAGGTGGACGCCCTGCGCGCCGCCGCCGGCCTCGGGATCGGCGTGCTGGCCTGGTCGCCGCTCGGCCGGGGTGTCCTGACCGGGAAGTACCGGACCGGCATCCCGGCGGACTCCCGGGCGGCGTCTCAGCATCTGTCCAGATTCGTCGACCCCTATCTCGACGCGCGGGCTTCGGGCATCGTGGAAGCGGTCGCACGAGCCGCCGACGGGCTCGGCTGGACCCCGCTCGAGGTGGCGCTGACCTGGGTGCGGGACCGGCCGGGGGTGTCGGCGGCGATCGTCGGGGCCCGGACAGCGTTACAACTGAAGTCGGTTCTGGGTGTGGAGGAGCTCACATTGCCGCCCGCCATCGTCGCGGCACTGGAGGACGTTTCCTGAGCGTGGGTAGTTGGAGGTGCGGATGGCCGAGTACGAACTGCAGCAGTTCGAGGTGTCCAGGACGGAGTCCCGTGGCGCGGTGCGCAAGCTGCTCACCGAGCACGCGGAATACGGCGGGTGGGAGCTGGCCAGGCTCCGTCGCTACCCGGACGGATCCCGGCGGGTCTGGCTGCGCCGCCGCATCATCCGCGTGATCCGGACCCTCTGACCGGCCCTCTGATCGGCCCGGAAAGTCCGGGCCGTTCTCCCGGCGCAATATCTCTGCGACAGAGGTATTCTCGGGAGCGTGACCGAACTCCTGGCCGAGGAACTGATCGCCGCGATCGGGCTCGTGCGACGGCGGCTGCGCCGCTCCGCCGGCCGCCCGTTCCCGTTGTCCGCGCTGACCGACTCGCAGGCCGAGCTGGTCCGGACCGTGCGCCGCAACCCGGGCATCTCGGTCGCCGAGGCCGCGGCCGAGCTCGGCCTGGTCGCGAACACGGTGTCGACCCTGGTCGGGCAGCTCACCGAGCGCGGTCTGCTGCAGCGCACACCTGACGAGTCCGACCGGCGTGTCGCCCGGCTGACGCTCACCGAGCCGGCCCGCGAGCAGGTCGAGGCCTGGCGCGACCGGCGTACGGCGCTGGTCTCCGGCGTGCTCGACGACCTCACGCCGGCCGAGCGCGACGCGTTGGTCTCCGCTTTGCCGGTGCTGACCGCACTCGCGGAGCGTCTGCATCCCGAGGAGCAGCTGAGGAAGGAGCGCGTATGAGTGCTGAGCCCACGGTGCCCGCGGTGTCGGTGGCGGGCCTCAGTCACCGCTTCGGCGACCAGCTCGCGGTCGACGACCTCGACCTGTCCGTCTCCCCCGGCGAATGCTTCGGGCTGCTCGGCCCGAACGGCGCCGGCAAGACGACGACGTTGCGCGTGCTGAACACGCTCTACCCTCCGCAGTCCGGCACGGTCCGGGTCTTCGGCCTCGACGTCCGCACCGACGCGATGCGGGTCCGGCGCATGCTCGGGTACGTCCCGCAGCAGCTGTCGATCGAGGGCGCGCTCACCGGCCGCGAGAACGTGTCGTGGTTCGCGCGCCTGTTCGACGTACCGCGGCGGGAGCGGGCCGCGCGTGTGGCCGAGGTCCTGGAGATCGTCGACCTCACCGATGCGGCCGACCGGCTCGCATCGACGTACTCCGGCGGCATGGTGCGCCGGCTCGAGCTCGCGCAGGCGCTGGTGAACCGGCCCGCGCTGCTCGTGCTGGACGAGCCGACCGTCGGGCTCGACCCGGTGGCCCGGGACTCGGTGTGGGCGCGGGTGCAGGAGATGCAGGAGCGGTACGGGATGACCGTGCTGCTGACCACGCACTACATGGAGGAGGCCGACATCCTCTGCGACCGGGTCGCTCTGCTGCACCTCGGCCGGCTGCGGGCCGTTGGTACGCCGACCGAGCTGAAGGCCGCGCTCGGTCCCGACGCGAGCCTCGAGGACGTGTTCCGGCAGCACACCGGCGAAAGCCTGGAAGGTCAGGCGAAGGGAGGTCTGCGCGATGTCCGTGGCACCCGCCGCACCGCCCAGCGCCTGGGCTGATTCGCGCCCGCGCGCGGCACTGCGGCTGTTCTCCAGGATCGGCACGTTCTGCCTGGTCGAGTTGCAGAAGCTGCGGCACGACCGGACCGAGCTGATCACGCGCGCGATCCAGCCGATCCTGTGGCTGGTCATCTTCGGCCAGACGTTCAGCCGGATCCGGGCCATCCCGACCGGCGACGTCCCGTACCTCGACTACCTCGCGCCCGGCATCATCGCGCAGTCGGCGCTGTTCGTCGCGATCTTCTACGGGATCCAGATCATCTGGGAGCGTGACGCCGGGATCCTCACCAAGCTGCTGGTGACGCCGTCCCCGCGCTCGGCGCTGGTCGCCGGGAAGGCGTTCGCGGCCGGCGTCCGCACGATCTCGCAGGCGATCGTCGTCCTCGTCGTCGCCGCGCTGCTCGGCGTCAGCCTGACCTGGAACCCGCTGAAGCTGCTCGCGGTCCTCGCGGTCGTCGTGCTCGGGGCGGCGTTCTTCTCCTGCCTGTCGATGACGATCGCCGGGCTGGTGCTGCGCCGCGACCGCCTGATGGGGATCGGCCAGGCGATCACGATGCCGCTGTTCTTCGCGTCCAACGCCCTCTACCCCGTCGAGATCATGCCCGGCTGGCTCCGTGCGCTCTCGCACGCCAATCCGCTCACGTACGAGGTCAGCGCCCTCCGCGGCCTGCTGATCGGCCAGCCGACCAACTACCTGCTCGACTTCACGGTGCTCATCGCGGCCGCCGTCGCCGGCATCTGCGCCGCCGCCGCCCTGCTCGGCCGGCTCGCGCGCTAGAGGTCCTGGCGGACCCGGACGTCGGGTTGCACCCGAACCAGGACCAGCAGAGCGACGGCCGCGGTGACGAGCCCGGACCCGATCAGCGCGAGCTCGGCGCCCACCGCGCCGATGATCGGGCCGCCGACGAGCATCCCGGCCGCGCTGCCGGCGCTCACGACGACGCTCTGGCCGGAGAGCAACGCGCGCCGCTCGGCCCCGACGGATGTACGGGTGATGAGGACGGAGATCGCCGCGATCCCGATCACCACCGTCACTCCGGACAACGCACCCATCACGGCGACCATCGGCGGTGTCGTCCACACGCCCATCCCGACCCAGCACAAGCCGCTCCAGGCCCAGGCCAACGACGCGGTCACGACCGGCCTGGTCCGCCGTACGACGGCCAGCGACACCGCGGTCCCGACGAGCGAGCCCACGCCGTACCCGGTCATGCCCGCGGCCAGGTAGATGCCCGGCTGCCCGCGTTCCTCACCGACGACCGACAGGCCGAGCGTGAACGCGAACCAGGTGACGCATCCCGTCCCGCGGACCACCCACCCGTACGCGACCTCGCTGCGTCCTCGCAGGCTCGCGCGGATCGACGGCGGCGCCAATCCCTCGGGAGCACGTTCGGACCGCACCGCGCACGCCAGGACTCCGGCGCCGGCGACGGTCGCGGCCTCGATCCAGAGCAGTCCGTTCGTCAGGCCGGTCGACACCGCGAGCGCTCCGACGGTCGGACCGATCAGCATCCCGAGCCGTCGTAGTCCGTCCTGCCAGGTCAGCAACTGCACCGCCCGGCCGTCGCCCCACCGGTCGCCGGTGTCGGCGAGCAACGCCGAGCGCCCCGGGTTCGACAGTGCGTCGCCGCAGCCGAGCAGCAGCCCGCTCAGGATCAGCCACTCCGGGGACAGGATGCCCAGGCCGGCCGCCGCCGGAACCGAGGCCAGCGCGATCGCCGACACCAGGGCCACGACCGCGAGCCGCGGCCCGGAGTCCACCCACTGGCGCGCCTTCCGGGCCCACCACGGCGACAGCAGCACGGGTACGCCGGCCGCGCCCGCGACCAGTCCGGTCGCCGCGACGGACCCGGTCTCGCGCAGGATGACCAACGGCAGCGCGACCTGTGAGATCCGGAACGCGAAGTCCGCCGTACCACCGCCGGCCAGCAGGACCAGTGCCTCGGATCGCGCCTTCACGCCTTGAATTCTTGGCGTTTCCGCCGCCGGCGGGTAGGCAGTGAGTGTTGCCCGCTTGCCATAGGCTCTGCCTATGGCCTCATTACCCTCGGTCGAGGACCTGCGGCTGGTCCAGGCCGTCACCCGCACCGGCGCCGTCGGGACCGCGGCGCGCGAGCTGCGCATCTCGCAGCCGTCCGCCTCGCAGCGGCTCGCCCGGCTCGAACGGCTCTGCGGCACCAAGCTCTTCGAGCGCGACACCCGCGGCGCCCGCCCCACCCGGGCCGGCGCCGAGCTGAGCCGCCGCGCCGACCACATCCTCGGCCACCTCGAGGAGGTGTACGACGCCACCCGCGCGGCGGCGGTCACGCAGCGCCTCGTGATCGGGACGTTCGCCAGCCTGGCGCCGATCCTGTTCCCGGTCCTCGACGCCGACCTCCCCGACCTGGAGATCCAGCAGCAGGTCGACCACGGTCACTTCCTGGTCGAACGCGTCGCCGAGGGCACCATGGACGCCGCGTTCATCGCGATCGCCGACCAGATGACACTGCCCCGCGGCACCGTGTCCCGCCGCGTCGGCCGCGACGAACTCGTCCTGTTCGTCCCGCCCGGCGCCCGCCCACCCGGACGCGGCCGCCGGCCGTTGAAGGACCGCCGGATCGCGTTCTCGACGTACGACCGCGGCGCCGAGGACATCCACTCCCGGCTCGCGGCCCTGGGCGCGATCCCGCGTCGTGGAGTCACCTTGAGCACCACCGTCGCCATGGCCCGCCGCAGCTCACACCTGGCCCTGGTCCCCCGCAGCGCCCTGGCCACCGAACTCCGCACCGGCGAGCACCTCACCCCCGCCCCCTTCCACTACCGCCTCACCCTCTCGGTCGTCACCGCTCCCACAGCTCCACAGCCCCTGATGACCCACCTCCCCCAACTCCGCGCGACGTTGAACCTGTCGTAAGGAACCGGGCGGGACGATCTGACCGGTAGTGGTCACCGGCGTTGACCGCGCGTCGCCGGGCGCGGTGGGGTGAAGAGCATGGCGACCGTCGACGACGTACGACGACAGTTCCGGAACCCGCCGCCCGAGGCGCGGCCGATGATGCGCTGGTGGTGGTTCGGGCCGTCCATCGAGCGAGACGAGATCGACCGCGAGCTGGAAGCCATGGCCGCGGCCGGACTCGGCGGGGCCGAGGTCGCGTTCGTCTACCCGATGGGGCCGGTGACCGCGCCGTTCGGATCGCCGGAGTTCCTGGAACTCGTCGGGCACGCGGCCCGGACGGCTCGCCGCCTCGGCCTGCGGTTCGACGTGACGCTGGGGAGCGGCTGGTCGTACGGCGGGCCGCACATCGGACCGTCGCTGGCTGCCCGGCAGCTGCACTGGGACCGGCGCGAGATCGGCGCGGCGGCGTACGACGTACCGATCGTGGCGGCCTGGCCCGGTGACGAGTTCGTCGCCGCGTACGTCGGCGACGGGTCGGCCGGCGCGCCGTCGTCGTACGTCGAGGTGCCGGCGCGGGACGGGATCATCCATGTGCCGGCGGGCGGTCAGCCGCGGGAGGTGCTGATCGCGACGTCCCGCGTGACCGGGCAGAACGTGAAACGGGCCGCGGCAGGCGCCGAGGGTCTGACGCTCGACCACTATTCGGCCGCCGCGGCTCAGGAGCACATCCGGCGGGTGGCGGAGCCGCTGGTGCAGGCCGCGACACCTGAGCTGATCGGATCCGTGTTCTGCGACAGCCTCGAGGTGTACGGCGGTGACTGGACCCCGGCGATGCTCGACGAGTTCGCGAAGCGGCGCGGGTACGACCTGCGGCCGCGGCTGTACGAGCTGCTCGTCGACACCGACGGCTCACGGCAGTTGCGGATCGACTTCGGGCGGACGCTGTCGGAGCTGTACGAGGACAACTTCCTGAAGGTGTTCCAGCGCTGGGCGGCCGGGTACGGCGTACCGTTCCGGATCCAGAGCTACGGCGAACCGCCCGCGACGATGAGCAGCTACCGGCACGCCGACCTGTTCGAGGGCGAGGGGTGGGGCTGGACCCGCATCCCGGAGACCCGCTGGGCGTCGTCGGCCGCGAACATCTACGGCCGGCACGTCGTGTCGGCCGAGGTGTGGACGTGGGTCCACTCCCCCTCGTTCCGCGCGACGCCGCTGGATCTGCAGGGCGAGGCCCACGAGCATTTCCTCTCCGGCGTCAACCAGCTGATCGGCCACGGCTGGCCGTACTCACCGTCCGGGGGGCCGGGGGTCGGGTGGATCTTCTACGCCGCGGGCGCGCTCGACGACCGGAACCCTTGGTGGCCGACGGCAACCGCTTTGTTCGGCTCCCTGCACCGGCTGTCGTGGCTGCTCCAGCAGGGCACGCCGGTGCGGCCGGTGAAGATCTACATCCCGACCTCGGACGCGTACGCCGCCCGCCGCGGGCACGCCGAGCCACTCAACCTGTACCGCGTCGCGCGCCGGCTGATCCCCGAGAGCGTGCCGCGTGCCGTGCGGGAGGCCGGACTCGACTTCGACCTGATCGACGACGACGCGCTGGCGGTACTGGATCCCGCCGACGCCCCGCTGGTCGTCGTACCCGAAGGAACCACGACACCACCGGAGGCGGCGCGCTGGCTGGATGCCGTCGCGGCGGCCGGCGGACGGGTGATCACCGACGTCGCCGGCCTCGCCGGCCATCTCCCGCCGCCGCCGATTCCGCCGCAGCAGGACGTCGGGGTGGTGCACCGCCGACTCGACGACGGCGACCTCTACTTCGTCGCCAACACCGGCCCCGAGACCCGCACGCTGACCTTCGACCGGCCGATGGAACGCTGGAGTGCGCTGACCGACGAGGTGACCGTCGCCGACACCGCGATCCTGCACCCCTACGAGGCGGCTGTCCTGCTTCCCAGCGCCGCAACGCCGTCGGTCCCGGCGGCCGAGCAGGTCGTCGGCACCGTCGACGGGCACTGGTCGGTTGCCTTCGACAACGACAGTCGTCCGGTCACGCTCCCGCATCGCTGGGAGGACGACCCTGCGCTCGCGACCTACTCCGGGGCCGCCACCTACCGTACGGAGCTGGACCTTGCCGAGACCACCGGCAGCCTGTTCCTCGATTTCGGTCCCGGCGAACGCGTCCCGTCCGAGGCCGAACCGTACCTTCCGGACAACTCCTATCGGGCGATGGTCGTCCCGCCGGTCGGCGTGGCCGCCGGCATCTGGGTCAACGACGTGCACTGCGGCTCGCTCTGGGCGCCGCCGTACCGCGTCGACATCACCCACGCCGCGCGGCCCGGCACCAACACCGTGCGCATCGTCGTCCACAACACCGGCGCCAACGCCCTGTCGGCCGACCACCACCTCCTCGCCCGCGCCCAGGACGTCACCGCCACCTTCGGCCGCCGCTTCGACCTCCAGGACATCGAGCACGCGGCGGACCTGCTGAACTCCGGCCTCCTAACCGCACCCGTCGTCGTCCGCCGATCCCCGTCCTGACGATGCCGGGTGAGCTCGCTACGGACCGAGAGGGAGCGCGACCTCGATAGTCGTGCCCTGGCCGGTAGCGCTGGTGATGACGATCGTGCCCGCCAGGGCCTCGACGCGGTCGTGGAGTCCGATCAGCCCCGAGCCTCGCCGCAGGTCCGCGCCACCGGCGCCGTCGTCGCGCACGCGCAGGTGAAGAGCGCCGTCACGTTCCTCGACGGTGACCTCGACGTACGACGCCTCGGCGTGCTTGGTGGTGTTGGTGATCGCCTCGGAGATCACGTAGTACGCCGCCACCTCGACCGCCTGCGGATACCGGGTGGTGCCTTCGACGCGTAGCTCGACCGGGATGGCCGAGCGCCGGGCGAGCGCGCGCAACGCCAGCCCCAGACCACCCTCGGACAGGATCGCCGGGTGGATACCGCGCGAGATCTCCCGCAGTTCGTCGAGCACCTCCTGCAGGTCCACGACCGCCTGGCCGAGGCTCTCGCGCACGTCCTCGAGTTCCGGGGGCACCGTGGTCTCGGCGCCGCGAAGATTCAGCGCGAGCGACACCAGCCGTTGCTGGGCCCCGTCATGCAGGTCTCGTTCGATCCGGCGGCGGGTCTCGTCGGCAGTGGCGACGATGCGGGCACGGGACCGGGTCAGCTTGGTCCTTGCCTCCGCGTTCGCGATCGCCGTCGCCACCAGGTCGGTGAACTCGGACAGTCGCTGCTCGGTGGCGGGCAGGAACGGGTCGTGCCGCGACGCCACGCTGATGCTGCCCCAGCACCGGCCTTCCACGATGATCGCGGTGGCGACCGCCGATCGGACGCCCAGCAGCCGGACGAGATCCGGGTGCTCCGCGGGAGCCCGGCTGTCGAGCCGGTCCGAGCCGCCGGTGGCGAGCACCGTCGCGATCGGCGACGGCGGTTCGGGCGTCCAGCGCGTGCCCGCGGGCGGCAGCTCGTCCTGACGCGCACTGTGGCTGGCCAGGAGCGTCGCCGTACCGTCGGGTTCGGCCCGCAGGACCGCTGCGGTGTCCGCTCCGACGAGATCGACGACCTCACGCGCGACGGCCGCGAACACCCGCTCCGGTGCGACGCCTTGCGCCACCAGCGTCGCGACCCGGCGCAGCGCCGCCTGCTCGTCGGCGACCCGGCGCAGCTCACTGCGCGCCTCCGCGTTCTCGATGGCGGTGGCCACCAGTTCGGTGAAGTTGGCGATCTGCGACTCGACGTCCTCCGGGTAGGGATCGTCACTCCTGGTCGACGCGGCGATCACGCCCCACAGGCGGCCGGCGACGACGATCGGGCAGCCGACCGACGATCGGATCCCGAGCGCCAGCGCCTCGCTCGCGATCTCACCCTTGGCGCCCTCGAAGCTGTCGAGCCGCACCGGCGCGTTGGCTCGCTGGACCTCGCGAGCGACGCTCAACCCGTCCAGCGCGAAGTGCGTGCCGACGGCGAGCTGGGCGGGGACCCTGCTCCACGCCGCCACACCGGCGACCGTACCGTCCGGCTCGTAGCGCTCCATCCGCGCCAGATCGGCGCCGCACAGGACGCCGACCTCCCGGGTGACTGCCTCGAAGACGGCCGACTGCGGGCTCGACTCCGCGACCAGAGTGGCGACCCGCCGCAACGCGGCCTGCTCCTCGGTCAGCCTGGCCGACTCCAGCGCGGACCGGCGGGACCGCCCCGCGAGGTTGCCCACGACAACCGCGGTCACCAGGAACACCGCCAGCGCCACGGCCTCGCGCGAGTCCTCGACCAGCAGCGAACCATAGGGCGGCACCAGCAGGACGAACACCGAGATACTGACGACCGAGGTGAACGCCGCCAGCCGCGCACCCCAGCGGATCGCGACCGGCAGGACGGCCAGCAGGTACAGCACCAGCAGGTTCAGCACCTCGACGTGCGGCCTGAGCAGCAGCACACCACCGGTGACCACAGCCACCATCGCGAGGCTGGCGAGCGCCCTGGCCGTCCAGCGCACGACCGGAGCATTCGTCGTACCCATGCCTGCCAGTATCATCCCCGCCACCAGGCCCGCGCCGCGCCGAAAGGTACAGCTAGCCACAATGTCCGGCGAGCCCGCCGCTGCGATGGTGGTGCCATGACGTTGCGTTGCCTGCTGATCGACGACAGCCCCCGCTTCCTGGCGGCCGCCCGTGGCCTGCTGGAGCGCGAGGGGCTCGCCGTCGTCGCGACGGCGATGACCGGTGACGACGCCCTGCGGTACGCCGCGGAGCTCGAGCCGGACGTCACGCTCGTCGACATCCACCTCGGCGGGCAGAGCGGCTTCGACGTCGTCCGGCGGCTGACGGGCGAGGCGCGGGTGGCGCCGTCGTCGGTGATCCTGATCTCGACGCACGCCGAGGAGGACTTCGCCGACCTGATCGCGGACAGCCCGGTGGCCGGGTTCCTGCCCAAGACCGGGCTGTCGGCCGACGCGATCCGCGCGGTGCTCGGCCGCACCGCCTGACGGCTCAGCGGGCCTCGAGGAACGTGACCACGGCAAGCACCCGCCGGTGGTCGTTCTCGGTCTCGGGCAGGCTCAGCTTCGCCAGGATGTGCCGGACGTGCTTCTCCACCGTGCCCTCGGTCACCCACAGCGCCTTGGCGATGCCGGCGTTCGACCGGCCCTCGGCCATCAGCGCCAGGACCTCGCGCTCGCGCGGACTCAGCTCGGCGAGCGGGTCGTTGCGGCGGCGGGCGGTGACCAGCTCCTGGACCAGGGCGGGGTCCATCACCGAGCCGCCCCTGACGATCCGGTGCAACGTGTCGACGAACTCCTCGACGTCGGTCACCCGGCTCTTCAGCAGGTAGCCGATGCTCTCGCCGGTGGCCAGTAGCTCCATCGCGTGCTCGACCTCGGCGTGCGCCGACAGCACCAGGATGCCGGTCGCCGGGAACTCCTTGCGGATCTCGCGGGCCGCGTCCAGTCCTTCGGTGGTGTTGGTCGGCGGCATCCGGATGTCCATCACGACCAGATCCGGCCGCAGGTCGCGAACCAGCGGCAGGATCCAGGCGCTGTCACCGGTCTGCCCGGCGATCTCGAATCCCGACCGGCCGAGCAGGCTGGCCAGCCCTTCGCGGAGCAGCACATCGTCCTCGACGAGCAGGACCCGCGCCGCCGCGGCGCCCTCGCTGTCCGGATCGGTGGCGGGCGGATCGGTCGTCATGGCATCGAGTATGCCTGCTCCCGAAGCACCGGGGTTTCCCGCCAGCAGGAATCCGGGATGGCCACTGTCCACGGCGACAACGCGACGTCCGCGAGGCAGCTTTGAGCCGGACAGTTCATCTCACGACGAGGACCCGATGATGACGATGCCGACTCGCCGCACGATCGGCCGGCCACCCGTTCCGGCGGACTTCTCCGGACGCTGGCGGGCACTGACCGTCAGCCAGCTCGCCGCCTTCATGGCGC
This sequence comes from Kribbella sp. NPDC003557, assembly GCF_040610805.1. Taxonomy (NCBI): domain Bacteria; kingdom Bacillati; phylum Actinomycetota; class Actinomycetes; order Propionibacteriales; family Kribbellaceae; genus Kribbella; species Kribbella sp. NPDC003557. The sequence goes on along the minus strand of NZ_JBEXMY010000006.1, from coordinate 49,549 downwards.
TGCTCGACGTCAGCATCGTCAACGTGGCCCTGCCGTCGATCGAGCGCGGTCTCGACGTCGGCGCCGGGAGCGCGCAATGGGTCGTCTCGGGCTATGCGCTGGCCTTCGGGCTGGCGCTGGTTCCGGCCGGACGGCTCGGCGACGCGTTCGGCCGGCGGCGGATGTTCATGGTCGCCCTCGCGGCGTTCGTGGTCACCAGTGCGATGACGGGCGCAGCACCGACGATCGAGCTGCTGATCGCCGCCCGGATCCTTCAGGGCGTCGCCGGCGGGCTGCTCATCCCACAGAACACCGGACTCATCCAGGAGCTCTTCGACGGCAGCGAACGAGGCCGGGCGTTCGGCGTTCTCGGTACGACCGTCGGGCTCGCCACCGCCACCGGTCCGGTGGTCGGCGGGCTGATCATCACAGTGGTGTCCGCGCCGGAGGCGTGGCGGTGGGTCTTCTACGTCAACGTTCCGATCGGACTGCTGGCGCTCGCACTCGCCGTCAGACTGTTGCCGGCCGGCCCGGGCGGCCACGGCCGGGTCGAGCTGGATCTCGTCGGAAGTGCTCTGCTCGGCGCCGGGGTGCTGAGCCTGCTGCTGCCGCTGGTCGATGCCGAGAGCAAAGGCTTCACCCATGACTGGGGGCTCTTCGTCGTCGCGGTGTTCCTGCTCGCCTCGTTCGCCTGGTGGGAAGGCCGCACCGTACGTCGTGAGAAGGTGCCTGTCCTCGACCCGAGACTCGCGCACACGCCCGGGTACGTCACAGGGTCGCTCATCGGCATGGTCTACTTCATCGGCTTCACCGGGATCTGGCTCGTACTGGCCCTCTTCTTCCAGGACGGGCTCGGGTACTCGCCGCTTCGCTCCGGTCTGGCAGTGACTCCTTTCGCCCTCGGCGTCGCCACGTCGGCGGCTGTCGCCGGACGATTCGTGAACCGCCTCGGCCGCGTACTGACGGTCACAGGCCTCGTCGCGACGACGGTCGGGCTGGCCGGCACTGCGCTGCTGCTACGTCATCACGGCGGCGACGGGGCCGCGTGGGTGGTTGCCGCGCCACTCCTGGTAGCTGGGGTCGGCGGCGGGCTCGTCACCTCGCCGAACCTCACGCTCAGCCTGGAGAACGTTCCCGTACGCATGGCAGGAGCGGCCGGCGGAGCGCTCCAGACCGCGCAGCGCGTCGGCGGCGCCATCGGCACCGCGGTGCTGGCGACCACGTTCTACCGGATCCTCACCAACTCGCGCCATGACTACGCGATCACGGTGTCGGACACGATTCTGTTCGCCGCCACCCTGATGCTCGCAGCCCTCGCCATCGCCACCGCGGACCTGCTGCACGCCCACTACTCGAAGGCGTGACGACCACCCCGTTCACGGAGGAGGTCAGGCCGCTGCCGCGGGCCGGAGCTGTTCGCGGAGGGCCTTGTGGCCGCGGTGAAGGCGGGACATGACCGTTCCCAGGGGGATGTCGACGATGCCCGCGATCTCGCGGTAGCTGAAACCGTCGACGTCATGGAGCAGGACGACGCGGCGGTACCGTTCGGGCAGGGACCACAGGGCGTCCTGCAGGCGCTCGTCCAGGAGGGCGTCGATCACGACAGCCTCCGCGGACAGCTCGACCTGCGCGTGGGCGATCCTCGAGTCCGGCGTCGGGTCCTCGGGGACCACGATCGGGCCGCGCCGGCGCTGCCGGTAGCCGTTGATGAAGGCGTTGCGCAGAATCCGGTGCAGCCAGGCGTTCAGGTTCGAACCGGCTTCGAACCGGCCGAACCCCCGGTAGGCGCGCAGATACATCTCCTGCAGCAGGTCCTCGGCGTCGGTGGGGTTCCCGGCCAGCCGCAGCGCGGCGAAGTACAACCGGGGGCGCAGCGGCAGGACCTCGGCTTCGAAGCGGTGCCTCAGCTCTTCGGCGCGGTGCGGGGTACGGTGCGGGATCTCCATACCAGCAAGAATCGGCCGGATCACCGGCCGCGGCGTCGCCGTGAGCACCCAACCCCGGAACCGGCTGCCGGGAAACCCGGCATACCTGCTGGCAGGAACATCCGTGCAGACGACGAACCGGGCCGGACCCTGAGGTCCGGCCCGGTCGGGGACAGCGCGACTACCCTGCGCGTCCGCGGCGTACGACCGCGTCGAAACCGGCGGCGAGCAGCAGGACGGCGCCGGTGACGACCCACTCGTACCCTGCGGAGTTCGCTCCCTGGATGAGGTCGCTCATGCCGTTGGTGATGACGGCGACGACCAGGCCGCCGAGGACGGCGTCGATCACGCGGCCGTGCCCGCCGAACAGCGACGTACCGCCGATGACCGCGGCGCCGACCGCCAGCAGCAGCGTGTTCCCGGCGCCGGCGTTGGACTGGACGGACTGCAGCAGCGACGCCGCGACCACGCCGGAGACGGCCGCCATACCGGAGCAGATCGCGAAGGCCGAGATCCGGATCCGGGACACGACGACGCCGGCGCGCCGCGCGGCTTCCTCGTTGCCGCCGACCGCGAACAGGTGCCGTCCGTACCTGGTCCTGGTCAGCACGAAGTGCCACGCGACGTACAGCAGTACCAGCAGTACGACGACCCACGGCATGCCCTGCGCCTTGTTCGCGAAGAACGCGTTCGTCGACAGGTTCCGGTTGACCCCCATCTCGTAGGTGAACAATGCGCCGAGCGCGGCCACCACGACGACCTTGGCGGCGATGACCGCCAGCGGCGGATGGCTGAGCCCGTCGCGACGGCGACCGAGGACGTCGTTCACCTTGATCCCGGCGTACCCCGCCACGAACACCGCGAGCAAGGTCCATCCGAGCCACAACGGAACGAAGCTGTTCTCGAGTTCGATCAGCGGCGAACCGTCGGGAAGGTTCACCGATCCCTGGCCACCGACCAGGATCAGGGTGATCCCCTGGAAGGCCAGGAACGTCGCGAGCGTGATGACGAACGACGGGATGCCGACCCGCGCACGCAACCAGCCCATGCCCAGCCCGATCCCGACACCGGCGACCAGTCCGATCAGGAGCGCCGGCCACCAGCTCACGCCGTGCCGCAGGATCAGTACCGCGAGGATCGCCGAGCACAGCCCGCCCGTCGTACCGGCGGACAGGTCGATCTCGCCGAGCAGCAGGACGAAGATCAGGCCCATCGCCATCACGATGATCGGCGCGGCCTGGATCACCAGCGCCTCGAGGTTGTACGCGCTCAGGAAGCCCTGGTGCACGATTGCGAAGACGCCGGTGATCACGATCAGACCGGCGAGGGCGGGGAGCGAGCCGAGCTCGCCGCCGCGCACCCGGGCCAGGTACTGCCGGGCGTAGGCGATCAGGGACGACGGCTCGCCGCGTTCCGGTTGGTACTGCTCGGTGACATCGCCGGTCCGGACGCTCATACGGCCGCTCCGGACGCCTGCTCCGACAGGCCGAGATCGCCCGTACGGCCGGTGGTGATCAGCTCGACCACCTGGGTCTGGGTGACGTCGCGCCGTCTCACCTGGGCCGCCATCCGCCCGAGGAACAGGACGCCGATCGAGTCGGCGACCTTCATCACGTCGTTCATGTTGTGCGACACCAGGATCACCGCGACGCCCTGGTCGGCCAGCCGGCGGACCAGATCGAGTACCTGCGCGGTCTGCGCCACACCGAGCGCCGCGGTCGGCTCGTCCAGGACGACGACCTTGGACTGCCACAGGACGGACTTGGCGATCGCGACGGTCTGCCGTTGGCCACCGGACAGGCTCGACACCCGCTGACGGACCGAGTGCACCGTCCGGACGGACAACGAAGCCAGCGTCTGTCGCGCCAGCTTCTCCATCCCGTTCTCGTCCAGGGTCCGCAGCCGGGAGACTCGCTCCCGGCCGAGGAACATGTTCTGGACGATGTCCAGGTTGTCGCACAGCGCGAGGTCCTGGTGCACGATCTCGATGCCGAGCCGCGCGGCCTCCCGCGGATCGTCGACGGTCCGCGGCGTACCGTCGACGAGCAGCCGGCCGGCGTCGATGCGATGGATACCGCCGATGCACTTGACCAGCGTCGACTTGCCGGCGCCGTTGTCCCCGACCAGTGCGGTCACCTCGCCCGCGGCGGCGGTGAAGTCCACCGCCGTCAGAACGTGCACCGGCCCGAACGACTTGTCGACGCCACGCAACTCCAGCGTGGGATGAAGGGTCATAGCTGCCACCTGTTCTGTTGAACGCGGGGCCGGCCGTCCGGCCGGCCCCGCAGACTGGTGTGGATCACGGCACCTTGATGCCGTTGGCCGCGCACAACTTCGCGAGCGCGGGGGTGGGGCACACGGCCGCGGCGGTCACGTAGCCGTCGTCCACGGGCCGGGCGACGTTCGCCTTCGTGATGACCGTCGGGTCGGCGAGGTACGCCGGGACCTCCCGGCCGGTGGCCGGGTCCTTGACCGTCGTCGGCGCGGCCGGCTTCTGGCCCGCCAGGATCTTCGCGGCCAGGTCGACCGCCACGACCGCCTCACCGGCGACCGGCTTGTACACCGTGAAGCACTGGGTTCCGGCCATCACGTTGTCGAGGCCGCCGGCGGTGGCGTCCTGTCCGGAGACAGCGACCTTGCCCGCCAGCCCCTGCGCCTTCAGCACGTTGATCACCGACTGCGCCATGGTGTCGTTGGCAACCATCACGGCGTTCAGGCCGGGGTGCTGACCGAGCATCGTCGTGAACACGGTCTGCGCGGTGGCGGCGTCCCAGTTGCCGCTCTGGTCCGCGAGCTTGGTCCAACCGGGTTGCTTGGACAGCACCGAGTTGTACCCCTGCGCGAACTGCGTCGCGTTGTTGTCGGTGGCGGCGCCGTCGATCTCGACGTACCCGACGGTGCTCTTGCCCTTGACCTGCGGGCAGGCGGCCAGCGCCTTGCCCTGGTCCTCGCCGACCTTCACGTTGTCGTACGAGACGTAGTACGACGCGGAGCCGCCGGTGGTCAGCCGGTCGTAGTCGATCGTCACCACGTTGTGCTGCTGCGCCAGCGCCTCGATCGCCTTGCCGGATCCGGGGTCGAGGTTCACGACCATCAGGACGCCGACACCGGCGTTGATCAAGGCCTGGGCCTGCGACTGCTGCGTGGTCGCGCTGCCGTTCGCGTTGTCGATGTAGCAGGTGAGCTTGTGATCGGCGCACTGCTGCCGCAGCTCGGTCGGGTCTGCCGAGACCCAGCGCGGCGACGACGCGGTGTCGGGCAACAGGATGCCGACCTTGGTGTTGGCCTGCGCCGTACTGCCCGAGGAGTTGCTGTCGTTGCTCCCGCAGGCGGTCAGGCCGGCCAGCAGGAGACCGGTGAGCCCGGTCGTCGCCAGTACGGTTCGGAATGTCGTTCGCATCGGTGCGTCCTTCCTAAGCCTTGGTCCAGCTCAGGATCCGCGCCCGGGGGCCGGCAGGGCGTCGCCGCGAGCGCCCATCTTGGCTTCCCGCTGGTGGGAACGACGGCTGCCCGGCATCTGCAACGACGCGGCCCGTACCCGCCGACGGGTACGGGCCGCGGACGTGCCGGCCTCAAACGATCTGGGCCGTGGGCAACGATCAGTGGTACGGGCGGCCGAGCAGGCCGACGATCGCCGCGGCGGACAGGTCGGCCTTGGCCACGAAGCCGGCGGCGGGACTGGCGGCGATCAGGTCGCGGTAGTCCTGCTCGGCGTGGGTCGAGATGAGGACGACCGGCGGGCCGGCGGACCGCACTCCCCCGCAGAGCCGGGCGGCCAGCTCGAAGCCGCTCTCGCCGCCGAGGTCGATGTCCATCAGGACGACATCGGGCCGCAGCTCCGCCGCGAGGCGCATCGCCTCGGCACCGCTGCGCGCCGTCGCCAGGACGTCGAGCCCCTGCCCTTGCAACAAGCGAGCTGCCGCTGCCAGGAATCCGGCGTTGTCGTCCACGATCAGGCAGCTCACCATCCCCCAACCCTCACACCGCGAGGACGCGCGGAGCATTCCTGCTAGCGGGAGTTCTGGCAACCGCTGGTGTCAGCCAACTGACAGCGAGTGCCCCGCCCGGATCGCCGGCGCGAGGGTCAGGCGCCGGCGCCGCCGTCGACGGGGACGATGGCTCCGGTGACCATGGAGGCGCGGTCGCTGAGGAGCCAGGCCGCCACCTCGGCGACCTCGCGCGGGGTGGCCATCCGGCCGAGCGGGATGGCGGCGGTGATCCGGTCGATGGTCCCGGGCGTCGCCGCCTCCCACGCGTCCATCATCTCCGTGCTGGTGCCGCCGGGCGTGATGCCGTTCACCCGGATCCCGCGCGGTGCCCAGGTGACGGCCGCGGATTCGGTGATGCTGTTCAGCGCACGCTTCATCGCGCCGTACGCCGGGAGCATCGGGTTGGCCCGCCTGCTCCCGATACTCGAGGTGTTCACGATCGCGCCGCCGGAACGCATCAACGCGGCCTCGGCGGTCATCGCGATCCAGTGCGCGTGGAAGTTGACCACGAACTGCTCCTCGACGACCTCGTCCTCGAGCGTGTCCAGCGCGCCGGGACGGCGCTGCCCGGCCGCGCCGTTGTTGAACGCACCGTCGAGCCGGCCGTGCAACCGCGCGACCCGATCGACCGCGGCGCGGATACTCGACCGGTCGGCGAGATCCAGCGGCGTGGCGTCCGCAACGCCACCTTCGGCGCGGATCGCGCTGACGATCCGGTCGAGGGCGCCGGTACTGCGGGCGCCGAGGACGACCGCGGCGCCCTCAGCGGCGAACAGATGCGCTGCTGCCTCGCCGATGCCGCGACTCGCGCCGGTGATGAAGACGACCTTGCCGGCGAGCAGGCCTGCCGGAGCCTGACCGGGAGTTGGAACAGTGTCGGTGGTTGTTGTCATGACTCCACTGTCCGGCGGGCGCCGGACGCCAGACAGGCACAGCTGGTACCAGGATCCGCCGGCCCACGACCTGCACACTGGATGCATGGACAAGCAGGAGCTCGGCGCGTTCCTCCGCACCCGCCGCGAGCGGCTGCGGCCCGAGGACCTCGGCCTGCCGTCAGGCCCACGCCGCCGGACCCCAGGCCTTCGCCGCGAGGAGGTCGCGGTGCTCGCTCACATCTCCACGGAGTACTACGTCCGCCTCGAGCAGGGACGCGCGCCGAGGCCCTCCGGGGAGGTTCTCGCCGGGATCGCCGGCGCCCTGCGGCTCACCGACGTCGAGTCCGACCACCTCCACGCTCTCGCAGGTACGGCGCCGAGTCGCACCGGACTGCATCGACGCGACGTCCGCCCCAGCATCCTCGCCCTGCTGGAACGCCTGCCGCAGACGGCCGCGTTCGTGACATCCGCTGCCTTCGAGGTGCTCGCCTGGAACGAGCTGGCGGCCGCGCTCATGGAGGACTTCTCGGTTCTCGGTCCCCTGGAGCGCAATCTCGCGCGGCGCGCGTTCCTCGGCTCGCGGAAGGTGGACGGCAGCTTGTACGGGGTCTCCGACGCCGCCGAGTTCCGGCACCACGTCGTGATGGAGCTTCGAACGACTCTGACCCGCTATCCCACCGACCCCGGCATCACCGGCCTGGTCGACGACCTGTACGACGGCAGTCCCGAGTTCGCCCGGCTGTGGGACCGGCACGACGTACAGGCCGCGCCGATGCTCACGAAGACCTTCCGGCACCCGGCCGTCGGGGAGATCACCGTCGACTGCGACTCGCTCGCTCTCACCGACCGCGACCAGCACCTCGTGCTCTACAGCGCGCCGGCAGGCTCCCGCGACGCCGAGGCGCTCGCCCTCCTGAACGTCATCGGAGTCGAGGGCGTCAGCGCCCGACCGGGGGGTTAGGCCTCATCCAGGAAGCGGTCGAGGACCCGCGACCCGAACTCCAGCGCCGACGTCGGCACCCGCTCGTCGATGCCGTGGAACATGCCCATGAAGTCCAGGTCCGGCGGCAGCTGCAGCGGCACGAACCCGAAGCAGCGCACGCCGAGCCGGCTCCACGACTTGGCGTCCGTACCACCCGACATCAGCAGCGGCGCGAACCGGCTCTGCGGGTCCTCGGCCCGGACGCACGCCTTCATCGCCTCGACCAGACCGCCGCTGAACTCGGTCTCCAGCGCGATGTCGGTGACGACGGTCTCGCGCTGCACCTTGTCGCCGAGCAGCTCGTCGATGGTGGCGTAGAACTCGTCCTCGTACCCGGGCAGGAACCGCCCGTCGATGTGCGCCTCGGCGTCGCCCGGGATCACGTTCACCTTGTAGCCGGCGTTCAGCATCGTCGGGTTCGCGGTGTTGCGGATGGTGGCGCCGAACATCCGGCTGAAGCTGCCCAGCTTCGCCAGCGTCGAGGTCATGTCGTCCGGGTCGAGCTCGACCCCGAGCACCTCCTCGAGCGCCTTCAGGAACTCGCGGACCGTCGGCGTCACGCGCAGCGGCCACTCGTGCGAGCCGATCCGGGTGACCGCCTCGACCAGGTTGGTGACCGCGTTGTCGGTGTTCACCATCGACCCGTGCCCCGCCGTACCGCGGGCCTTGAGCCGCATCCAGTTCATACCCTTCTCGGCGGTCTCGATCAGGTACAGCCGCAGGTCGTCCTTGATCGTGACCGAGAACCCGCCGACCTCGCCGATGCCCTCGGTGCAGTCGGCGATCGTGTCCGGGTGGTTGTTGATCAGCCACTGGGCGCCGTACACCCCGCCGGCCTCCTCGTCGGCTGTGAACACGAGCCGGACCGGCCGCCGCGGCTTCACGCCGGCCCGCTGCCGGGCGCGCACGACGGACAGCACCATCGCGTCGAAGTCCTTCATGTCGACCGCGCCGCGGCCCCACACGCACCCGTCGAAGATCTCCCCGGCGAACGGGTCGACCTTCCAGTCCTTCGGGTCCGCCGGCACGACGTCGAGGTGCCCGTGGACGAGCAGCGGGTCCGCACTCTGGTCCGCACCGTCCCAATGGGCGACCAGCGTCGCGCGGCCCGGCTCCGACTCGTAGATCGTCGACTCGATCCCGACCTCGTCCAGCTTCGCCGCGACGTACTCCGCGGCCACGCGCTCGCCGTTGCTCTTGCCGTTGCCGTAGTTCGTGGTGTCGATCCGGATCAGTTCGCTGCAGAGCTCCACCACCTCGGCGTCGGCGGCGTACGACGTACGGTCACTGGAGGTCGTCATGGGGCCCATCCTCCCCCACCCGTGGTTCGAGAGCCGAGTCAGGTCAGCGTGATCGTGTCGCCGGTGATCGCGATCTGTTTCGGCGGCAGCGGGCGCGGCGCCGGCCCGGCGACGACGGCGCCGGTCGCTACGGCGTACTTGCTGCCGTGGCAGTCGCAGTTGATCGTGCCGCCCGAGACGGTCGCGACGGGGCAGCTCTGGTGGGTGCAGATCGAGCTGAACGCCTTGAACGTGCCCTTGACCGGCTGCGTCACCACGACCTGGTTCGGCGCGAAGATCTTGCCACCGCCGACCGGGATGTCGGCGATCTTGCCGAGCACGGTGTTGGCCGGCGCGGGAGCCGGGGTCGAGGTGGGTTCGCCGTACTTCTGGCACCCGGTGAGGCCCGCCAGTCCGGCGGCGGCCCCGGCCAGGATCGTACGGCGGCTTGGTGCGTCCACGACTGCTCCCTTCAGCGGATGATGCCTTCAGCGGATGATGCCGAACGTGGTGAAGAACCACAGCGAGGACGTCAGCCACAGGCCGACGAGTCCGGTGAACACCGCGCCACCGGCGACGGGCAGCAGCCAGCGCGGCGCGTCGGTGCGGGTGAGCGTCAGCATCTTCGCGACGAAGGCGCCGTAGAAGAAGCAGCCGAGCAGCGAGTGGATCAGGACGCGCGGTTCGCCGTACTGGAATCCCAGCGCGTAGAGGCAATGCGCGACCACCGGGAGGGTTACGGCGACCGCGGCGCGGCCGGACCAGCGGTGCAGCGGCGCGAGGCCGGAGCGGCCGCGGTACAGGGCCGCCGCCGACAGGATCTGGACGACGCCGAGCACCGCGGCGAGCGTTGCCAGCCAGGCCTTGACCGACTGGAAGCTCGAGAAGCCGGCGATGTTGATCGCGACACCGGTCGGGTCGTGCAGGCGACCGTAGACGCCCAGCGCGACGGCGGCCGCGGTGCCGGCCGCGAACGGTACGACGACTGTGCTCGCCCTCGGGCTTGCTGTTGTGGTCATGTCAGAACGCTTCGTCGCCGGTGATGGTCTGGGCCGTGACGGCAATGCCGTTCACGGTGGCGGTGCGGTTGTCCGGATCGAGTGGCGGGGCGGGTGCCGGCGTACCGTCGTCGTCGACGCCGACCTGCTGGCCGTCGGGAAGGACGATCCAGCCGATGGTCGAGGTGGAGTTGCGGGCCCGGTACAGCCCGGCCGGCGGACCGGCTGCGGGGATCGTGAATCGTAGTGTGCGGCCGTTCAGGGTGAGCGTCCCCGTCGCGGTGGTCGCGCTGAGGATGGCGGTCAGGTGGTCGCCGGTGCGTGATCGGAGTGCGGCTTGCCCGTTCGCGACTGTTCCGGTCAGCCAGGCTTCCAGGGTGCGGCCGTCGCAGACGTAGCTGACGGCGCGGTTGCCTTTGACGGCCAGCGCTACGGCTTCGCGGGTCGGGGTGCGTCCGGCGTACACGACTGGGCGCGCGGCGGGTGGTTTGGTGGTCGCTGGTGCGCTCGTGGCCGGCGGGGACGTCGGCAGTGCGGTGGCGCTGGTCGGGGGTGCGGTGGTTTCGGTCGCGGCCGGGCTGCTGGTCTGGGTGCCGGTTTGGGTGCCGGTCTGGACGCTGGTCTGGGTGCTCGTCTGGGTGCTGTTCACGACGAGCAGGACGACCAGCCCCGCGACGGTCGCCGCCAGCGTCACCAACGGACTGCGCTGCCCCATTTCACCCCCACCCCGACACGAGGATCCCGCCGCCACGGCAGCCCGGTCAACGGCTGGGACGAGTACGTTGGATTCATGAAGGGCGATCGGGTCGAGATCGTCGTCGACACCGGCAACGGCACCTCGTCGTACGAGATCACCGCCACCAAGGCCGGCCGCCGCGTCGAGATCACCACCAACCGCAGCGTCACCGAGGTGGCCGAGGTGACCCGCTCCGGCACGCCGATCCGCACCGCCCGCTTCCTGTCCGCCCGCGTGATCGCCCTCGTGGAACACCCTGCCGGCGAGCCCTCGCCCGACGGATCGCGTGATGAACGTTGACCAGGTCGTCGTCGATGCCCGCGGCGTGCGGCTGCCTGGTGAGCTGGCGGTGCCGGCACCTGCCGCCGGTCTGGTGATCTTCGCGCACGGCAGCGACAGCAGTCGCCACAGCCCGCGGAACAAGTACGTCGCGCACGTCCTCAACCGGGCACGGGTCGCCACGCTCCTGTTCGACCTTCTGACGCCGACGGAGGCTCAGGACCGGCGCAACGTGTTCGACATCCCCGCGCTGGCCGACCGGCTGCGGGCGGCGCACGACTGGGCCGGGCGGCGGCTCGACCTCTCGGTCGGCTACTTCGGCGCAAGCACGGGCGGTGCTGCGGCGCTCTGGTCGGCAGGCAGCGGCTCCGACGTACACGCCGTCGTCTCCCGCGGCGGACGCGTGGACCTCGCCGCCACCCACCTGGCCGACGTCACGGCCCCGACGCTACTGATCGTCGGCGAACTCGACTTCGACGTACTTCGCCACAACCGCGACGCCCAGCAACAGTTGCACTGCCCGAACCAGCTGGAGGTAGTCCCCAACGCTACCCACCTTTTCACCGAACCAGACACCCTCGAACGAGTGGCAGACCTGGCCCGCGAATGGTTCCAGACCCACCTGCACGGATGACCTGGCCGACCGAGCAGGACGAGCTGATCGCGCGGCAACTCGAGCTGGCCGCGCTGCGACCAGCGCTGTGGAATCCGCCGGAGCACTTGCTGATCGGCGCTGTCTGGATCTGCTTCCCGCGCGGCCTGAGGGGTTCTGGTGCTGCGGGCGATCCCGCTTGGGCGGCCGCGGTGGTTCAGACCGGCGGCGAGGCTGACGGCCGGGACCTGCGTCGCAGGCGCGAAGTTGTCGGACAGGAGTTGCGTCGTGGCCGTGCGTCCGGCCCGTACCTGCCGGGGCTGCTGGCGCTGCGTCCGGGCCCGCTGTGCGAGTACGTCGTACGCCGCCTCGTACCCGCACCCGATGTCCTGCTGCTGGACGCCACCGGGGCGGATCACCCGCGCCGGGCCGGCTTCGCCACGCACCTGGGCGCCGTACTGGATCTCCCCACCATCGGCGTCACCCACCGGCCGTTGATCGCGACCGGACCGTGGCCGGCAGACGAGCCCGGCGCGACCTCGGCGCTCGCGATCGACGGCGAGCAGGTCGCCACCTGGCTCCGGACGAAGCCGGGCGCTCGTCCGCTTGTCGTCCATCCGGGCTGGCGGACCGACCTCGCCACCGCCGTACGAGTGATCAACCTGTGCAACGCCGGCCGCCGGACGCCCGAACCGCTGCGGCGTGCCCGGCAGGCGGCGCGGTTGCTCAGAGGACCTTGAGGCCGTACATCTCGCCGAGCGGGTCCGAGATCAGCTCGATGCGGGCGCCGTCGGGGTCGCGGAAATAGATCGACGTACCGCTCTCTTCCAGGTACTCGACGCCGGCCTCGTCCAGGCTCTGCTTCAGCCGCTCCCACTGCGCGGGCTCGACCGAGATCGCCAGGTGGTGCAGCCCGCCGAGCACCTCGGCGTACGGCCCGAGGTCGAGTCCGGGGAAGTCGAAGAACGCGAGCAGGTTGCCGTTCCCGATGTCGAAGAAGAAGTGCGTCGACCCCTCGTAGTCGCGGTTCCCGACCATCTCGGTCAGCGGGAACCCGAGCACGTCCTGGTAGAACCGCACCGTCCGCTCGACGTCCGCACTCAGCAGTGCGGTGTGATGCAGGCCACGCGCCGTCGACGGACCGCCCGGCTTCAGGTACGCCGACCTGATCCGGTCCCGCTCGGCTTCGATCGTGGGCAGGTCGATCTCGGTCATCCACTCCCCCTCAGATCCGGAAGAACACGTTCAGGTACCGGTCGGCGACGGCCCGGTCGCCCCGGATGGTACCGGCGTTGCTGCGGCCGAACGCGGTCAGGACGAAACTGCCCGGGTCGAACTCGATCACCGCCGGCAGTCCGTCGACGTCCCCGGCCGCGTAGTCCATCCCGTCCGGACCGATCGTCACGCGGGTGTCGCCCGCGTTCGGACCGCTGGTGATCCGGATGCCGAGCTCGCACGGGTCCTTGGCTCCGGTGGTGTACTTCCACAGCACGAACATGAACGGCACCAGCAGGTCGGCGGCCTCCCCGGACAACCCGTGCGCGCGGCCGGTGCCCTGCCGGATGTCCCAGGAATGGACGCCGTAGTCCATCAACTGGAACGCCGGATAGAAGAACGCCGGCAGCGGCCCCATGTAGAAGTGCGGCACCGTGAACCCGGCCCAGTCGTCCGGCCCGAGCGCGTCGAACATCCCCATCATCTTGTCGAAGTCGGTCCGCAGCCGCTCGATCAGTTCGTCCTGCGGCACATTGCGGAGCCCGAGCGCCTGCTTGTCGACCCGCTCGGCCATCCCCGGCAGCCCGTACGCCGCGGGCACCTCGGTGTGCGACCGGGCCGCGTCGAACGCCACGAAGTACGACTCGGTCGTGTCCGTGAGATGCGCCACCACGTCGCGCACTTCCCAGTGCCCCGCCCCGGTCGGCGCCTCCCAGACCCCGTCCCGCTCCACCATCCCGAAGAACAGCTCCGCCTCCTCCCGCACCACCCGGAGCATCGTCTCCTTACCCTCGTAGGCCATGCCGTTCCACGCGTCCACGACGTCCTCACCTCCGCCCCAGAGGCCACTCCTTGAATTTCAAACTACGCCCCCGACACGCCACCGTCACCACCCCAACGCCCCGATGTGAATTCCACCCCTGGAGTTTGCTACTGTTCTCCGGTCGGCACCGCCCAGGCGGTAACGACCACTCGTCCGGGTGGCGGAATAGGCAGACGCGCTAGCTTGAGGTGCTAGTGCCCGTTTTAGGGCGTGGGGGTTCAAGTCCCCCCTCGGACACGCAACTTATCCACACGGTCGGCCAATGGGTCGACTTCCACGTCGAGCTTCTGCTCGACGTGGTTGTATGTCAGCGCCAATCTGAGCGAGGCATACAGCTCCCCTAAGGGCTCGGGACTCGCTCGGTCCAGTGCCCTCGCGATGTCGCCGAACTGGTCGATGTACGACTCGAGTTCTGCCCGACTGATCTGTCGCTCAGCTGGAGCCGCCGACAGCTGAGCCTCGGCCGCTTGCTTCTCCGAGGCGGCTGCGTTGTATCGCTCGCGTAGTTCGTCCGGGTCCCAGCCTGCATCTAGCGCACGTCGAAGTTTCTACATCGCGACCTTGGCTGCCACCACGCGATCCGGCAGCTGCTCGATGCGGGTCAGATCGCGCTCGACCGAGTCGTCTGCCTCCAAATGTCTCGTCACAGTCTCGTCACGATGCATCGGATCGAACAGCGACGCGATCCACCTGTTCACCGCCGGCGTGACGAGATCCTCTCGAAGATAGATCTGCGGCGGACGGGCAAGAGCCGTTGCCGAGCCAGGCTCCAAGGTCCGGGAGTTGCAGCGGTAGTAGATCGTGTCCTCGCGCCGGGCGGCGCCCTCCATCTTGCGAAGGCACATCCCACACTTGATCCGGCTGCGGAACATCTAGACCCGCTCCTTCGAGACTCTGTGCCGCTCCACAGCCGACCAGCGCTGTCGCCCACCCGATCGGCGCCTCCGCTTCTCGAGTTGAGCCTCCGTGAAGACCTCAACCGACACGATCGCCGGATGCGCCGGCTGCCGCGACCGAACAATCTTGGCCCGCGGCGACCGCCGGAACTTCACAACGTAGCCCACGGCAACATCATCCGGGTCCAGCACTCCTCGACCTTCTGCCACCGCCCATAGACCGCAGAGCCGGTGTAACGGGATTCTGTGGCCAGCCAGGCCTCCTTGCGGACGACGGGGCCGGGGATGGCGGCGCGTTGCCGGTGTCCGGCAGGCAACGTGGTCGCGGTTGGCCGGTGGTCGGCCTATCAGCGTCCGGTGCGACGCGGGATGGTTGGCCTCAGGCCGCCCTGCCTCGTGGGATGTGGGAGGGCACGCACTTGCTTACCGGCTCCCGGCCGGTGTGATGCAAGGAGGATTCGCATGACGCATCTCAGCCAGGCCGTCGCGGGTGGCGGCGACCGCGGACGACGCCAACGGGACGACACCTTCCAGGTTGAGCTCGAACAACAACGGCAGTTCCGGGTCGAACAGCTCGCCGACTTGACCAGGGACGCGACGACTCGTTGAGGTCACCTCGACCTTGATCGCCGCGGCTGCTGCAGCCCTGAACGACATCGACGCGGTGCTGGGGCGCATTCACGCGGGTTGTTACAGTCTGTGTTCGCGCTGCGGTCGCGCCATCGCACCGGAACGCCTCAAGGCGCTGCCGGTGGCGAGTCTGTGTATGGAGTGTCAACACGCCAAGGAGTCCACCGTGCAGCCAACGGAGCGTTTGCGCGCGTCGGACATCTCGCCGGCACAAGACTCGACCGCCGAGCCGCGAGGCGGCGAGCCGTCCGTGCGAGACATCGTTGAGGTATGGGGCTTCAGCTCCTTTCCAGCCAGCGATCCACCGGCCAACTGGTGAACCAAGCAGAGCCCAAGACGTCTGACAGCTGAGCAGCTCCCGGAGGAGCGCCGACGGAGTACCAAACCTGTGCTGCTGCATGCGGCGCCGGAGACAATCGATGACCGGCCTGGTCGAGCGAACGGCTGCACCAGCAGCAGGAGCCAGCAGCAGACGGTCAGGCCGGGTCGCGGTGAAGTGGCTGACCACGACCGACCACAAGCTGATCGGCCAGCTCTACCTCATCACGTCGTTCAGCTTCTTCGTGATCGGCGGCGTGATGGCGCTGCTGATCCGCGCCGAGCTGGCCAAGCCGGGCCTGCAGATCGTGAACGAAGAGGTCTACAACCAGCTCTTCACGATGCACGGCACGATCATGCTGCTGCTGTTCGCGACCCCGCTGTTCGTCGGCTTCGCCAACGTCATCATGCCGATCCAGATCGGCGCTCCGGACGTCGCGTTCCCGCGGCTGAACATGTTCAGCTACTGGCTGTTCCTGTTCGGCGGCCTGATCACGATCAGCGGCTTCTTCACCCCGGGCGGCGCGGCCGACTTCGGCTGGTTCGCCTACGCCCCGCTGTCGAACGCGGTCCGTTCGCCGGGCATCGGCGGGGACCTGTGGATCATGGGCCTGTGGATGGCCGGTCTGGGCACGATCCTCGGCGCGGTCAACTTCATCACGACCGTCATCTGTCTCCGCGCTCCAGGTATGACGATGTTCCGGATGCCGATCTTCACCTGGAACGTCTTCATCACCTCATTGTTGGTGCTGATCGCGTTCCCGATCCTGGCCGGAGCGCTGCTCGTCCTCGAAGCAGACAGAGCCTTAGGAGCACATGTCTTCGACGCGGCCAATGGCGGGCCGATACTCTGGCAACACCTGTTCTGGTTCTTCGGGCATCCCGAGGTGTACATCATCGCGCTGCCGTTCTTCGGCATCGTCACCGAGATCCTGCCGGTCTTCAGCCGCAAGCCGGTCTTCGGCTACATCGGCCTGGTCAGCGCGACCCTCGGTATCGCGGTCCTCTCGGTCGCGGTGTGGGCACACCACATGTTCGTCACCGGCGCGGTGAACCTGCCGTTCTTCTCGTTCATGACGTTCCTGATCGCCGTCCCGACCGGTGTGAAGTTCTTCAACTGGATCGGCACGATCTGGGGCGGGTCAGTCTCCTTCGACACCCCCATGCTCTGGTCGATCGGCTTCCTGACCACCTTCCTGTTCGGCGGTCTGACCGGCGTGATCCTGGCGTCGCCGACCTTGGACTTCCACGTCACGGACACGTACTTCGTGGTCGCGCACTTCCACTACGTCGTCTTCGGCACCGTGGTGTTCGCGATGTTCGCCGGCTTCTACTTCTGGTGGCCGAAGTTCACCGGGCGGATGCTGGACGAGCGGCTCGGCAAGCTGCACTTCTGGCTGCTGTTCGTCGGCTTCCACACCACGTTCCTGGTGCAGCACTGGCTCGGCGTCGAGGGCATGCCGCGCCGCTACGCGTCGTACGGCGCCAACGAGGGCTTCACCACGCTGAACGAGGTGTCCAGCGTCGGGGCCTTCATCCTGGGCGCGTCGATGCTGCCGTTCTTCTACAACATCTACAAGTCCCGCAAGACCCCGCTGGTCGGCGTCGACGACCCGTGGGGCTGGGGCCGGTCGCTGGAGTGGGCGACCAGCTCGCCGCCGCCGCGCCACAACTTCGTCAAGCTGCCCCGGATCCGCTCGGAGTCCCCGGCGTTCGACCTCCACCACGCCGACATCGCGCTGGCGGAGTACCCGGACAACCGGGCCGGCGAGGACAACCTGCTGGACGCAGGTGAGGACCAGGGCCGCGTCGACCACCTGCAAGACAGCCCCGGACACCAGCAGCAGGCCGAGGAGCCCGCCGACGACAGCCCAACCGATTGACCAGCGCAGGCTCAGTTTCGGTCCGTACGGCTTCGTCGCTGAGGAGCCGCCGAGGCACCTCGCTGACGGGACTTGGGTCGGGCGGTTGCGTCGAGAGTCTCGAGGATTCCGCGATAGGCCGCGTCGAAGTTCGCGACGCCGTTGTCCTCCAACGTCTGCCCGACCGTGTCCATGTCGATGCCGAGTGCGGCCAGTTGCTGCAGCAGCCCGCCGGCATCTCGTACGTCCTTGTCCACGGTGCGCCCCAGGACACCGTGATCCTCGAACGCGGCGATGGTTGCTTCAGGCAAAGTCGTTACCGAGTCCGGACCGATGAGTTCCTCGACGTAGCGGGTGTCACGGTCCGCCGGGTTCTTGGTGGATGTCGACGCCCACAGAGGCCGTTGGACGTCCGCGCCCAGGTGTGCCAGCCGCCGCCAGCGCGCGGTCGAGAACTGTTCGGAGAACAGCCGATAGGCGAGCTTGGCCTGAGCGACGGCGGCCCGGCCTCGTAACCCCAATGCTTCGTCGGTTCCCAGCGTCTCGAGTCGCCGATCGACTTCGGTGTCGACGCGACTGATGAAGAAGGACGCGACGCTGGAGACCGTCGCGGGATCGCCATCGTCGGCGGTGAACTTCTCAAGCCCGGTCAGGTAGGCCTCGATGATTTCGGCGTACCGCGGAAGGGAGAACAGCAGCGTCACATTGATGCTGGCACCCTCGCCGGTGAGCGCCTCCACGGCACGGACACCTTCGGCGGTCGCTGGCACCTTCACCAGCAGGTTGGGCCGGTCGATTCGTTCGCGTAGCCACCTGGCAGCGGCGATCGTCGCCCGGACATCGTGGGCGAGATCAGGAGCGACCTCGACGGACACGAATCCGTCTCCGGAGGCGCTGGCATCGAACACAGGACGCAGAACGTCGAGCGCTTCGGTGGCGTCGGAGGCGACCAGTTCCCAGTAGGCGTCGTTCACCGAGCGGCCCGCCGCGATCAGCGACGTGAACTGCTCGTCGTAGTCGTGCGAGCTGGAGATGCCGCGGGCGAGGATGGTCGGGTTCGCGGTGACGCCGCGGATTCCTTCGTCGACCATCCTCGCCAAGGTTCCGTCCCGCAGATAGCCGCGGTTGAGGTTGTCCAGCCACGGGCTCTGTCCGCAGTCGGCGTGGAGATGTCGCAGTTTGGACATCGCATCCCTGTCTCCCTGGGCCATCGGCCCGTCGCGGCCGTCACGTTGCGCAGTTCGCCTATTGGTCCGTGTCATGCAGCAGTGCGTTCCAGTCGATGCGTGCGCGGCCGACGGCACCGTCGCCCAGGACATACCGGGTGGGGTCGCCGGCGGCTCTGGGACCTGACGCCAGCCACGCGGCCAAGCCGTGCGCATTACGGCGCTCGATCTCGTCGAGATAAGTCCTTCGCTCCTCGATGATCCTCAGCCGCTGCGCAGGTGACCCGGCTCGTTGGAGTGCTGAGAAACTTGCCCGCCACGCCAGACAAAGATCGTCGTCGGTCAGTGCGGACGCTACGACGGGAGGCGCCGGCAGATCGTTGCGCTCGCGCGCGGGAATCGACAGTGACGAGCGATCGCCGGGTGACGGTGGGGTGGGCTGCGGTGCCGGCTCAGAAAGGTGACCATGCTCACGGAGCCAGTGAACACAGTGGCTGATCACGTACGGCGAGCCGCCGGCCATTGCCACCAGTAACAGAACCGCAGTCGGAGCACCGAGCAACGTGCCGATGCCGATGAACGCAAGAGCCCCGGCGCCGGTGAGGCCCGCGCTCCGGGCGGCTATTCGTCGCTTGTCTCGAGGAAGCCGGGTGGTGTCTTCGGGATCCAGAGCGACAACCGCGACGCCCCATCCGGTGAGGACCGCGCAGACGAGCACCATGATCATCACGGTCAGCGACCAGGTGAACGCCACGATCAACCCGAGAACACCGACGATCCCGCAGAGGCTCAGCCAGCCCGCACGGTAGATCCTCATCGCAGATGTCGGTGACCAGCCGCCGGATGAAGGGTTCACGGAGACCTCCTGAGGAGTGCCGGCCGGTTCAAGAGATCCTGGTCTCCTGCCCCGGCCCTGCGCGCAAACGCCCCTTACTCGCCGTTCACAGTGCGTTCTCCGAGTTCGAGGTGTTCGTACGGTTACGACTGTGCCGCGCACCTGTGGGAAGCAGTACGGCGCCGATCGGCGAATCTGGGCCCTTCCTGATGGCCGACGCCCGGCAACGAGAGCCGTCGGCTAGACGTGTGCCGGGACGCCGGAAGGAAGGTCTCTCGTGGGCCACTCGAGGAGGCGTGCGCCGAGCACGGCGATGTGCAGGGTGAACCGCTGCTGTGGGTCACCTGGATCGTGACTGGTGAGCTCCTTGATCTTGGTCAGCCGGTAGGTGACTGTGCGGACCGACATGTTGAGCCGCCGGGCCGCCTCGGTGGCAACCTCGCCGGTAGCGAAGTATGCCTCCAAGGTCTGCAGCAATGGCTCAGCTCCTCCCCGCGCCTGCGTCAGCGGGACCAGCACGGCATGTATGAGATCGACGATCGCGGCTTGGTCACGGACCAGGACCCGGTAGACGAGCATGTCGCGTGCGTCGACGACCGGCGCCTCGAGGTGCAGCCGTTCGGCCAGCGTCAACGCCTCACGGGCCTCCTCGTACGAGCGCGCGATGCCATACGCGCCGGGGTACGGACGGCCGGAAGAGACGCGCCACACGCGCCCGGTCCGGTGCCGGTGCAACGCATCGTGGATCAGTTCCCCTGCGCCTTTGGCCACGGTCCGCGGCGCCGTTGACGGCACGCCCGCAGGGATGAGCACGACCAGGAGGCCGTCTTTGGTGGCGACCAGCACCTCGCGATCGCCGAAGCGGTCGAGGATGAACCGCTCGAGCATGCTCGTGGCAGTGTCGCCGTCAGCCAAGCCATCCCCGGGGACCGCCAGGACGACCTGGTGAGGCCGGCCGAGGTCAAGGCCGAACGGTTCGGCACGCTCGACGATCCGGGAGACGTTCGCGTCGCCGCGGAGCAGGTCATCGACCAGTTCCCTGCGAAGCGCCTCCTCCTGCCGGACCAACTGCTGCGTCGCGGCCTGGTAGCTGTCGACCAGGACGGCGATCGCTTCTCCGACGACGCGTAATACGGTCTGGGCCGACGCTCTGACTGTGTCGCGGTCGCGGTACGGCACGACGTCGGGCAGGTCTCGCCACATCCGCCAGGCCGCAGACAAGTAGAGATCGACAACCCGTCCGGCCGGGATGCCCTGCTCGGCGGCCCGCCTCCCGAGTTCACGCACTATCGCCAGCTCCTGGTCGCGCGGCCGCCTCCCGGAGATCGCGGCGTCCGCGAGCAGGGTGAGGTACTCGACCAACAGCTCGAGCGGCGCCTGTGAATCGCCGGCGGCCGCCTCGGCGATCGCGGTCAACCAGGCCTCGTCGGCGCTGTTGTCAGCGCCGGATCCCGGCCACTGGACTCTCCCGGACGCAGTCATTTCACTCCCTCCCCCCGGCGGAATCGTTGCCGAGGTGCGGTGCCGTCAAGTAGAGCACCATTGCCGGGCGTCGGCCATTAGGCCGGTCACAGGTTCGCCGAGGATGTCAGTACCTGTCGCGCCGCCGGGACGGCACAGTCGAAACCGCAGGAGCACCCGGAGCTGAAGCGGAGCGGCGAGATGACGAACACAAGTACTCTGGGTTCCCGTGGCTTCCGGCCCGTCCTGGTCGGCGTCGACGGCTCGGTATCCGCGCAGGGCGCGCTCGCCTGGGCCGCCGCGGCGGCCGCGTCTCGCCGGTGCCCGTTGCGCATCATTCACACGTTCATGTTGCCGCTGCTCGGCAGTGCACCGGACATGACGGCAGTCGGCGACCTTACCCTCCGGATGCGTTCGGCCGCCGAGTGGACTCTGACCGAAGCGGAAACCTACGCGCGGGACATCGCTCCCAAAATCAGGATCACTCGTGAGCTGTTCATCGCCGGTGCAGCGCCGACGTTGCTGAGCCAGGCACAAGACGCCGAGCTGCTGGTCGTCGGCAGCCGGGGCATCGGCGGCTTCCGCGGCCTGCTGGTCGGATCGGTGAGCGCTGCCGTGGCCGCGCATGCACCGTGCCCTGTCGTCGTCGTTCATCCGCACCGATCCGGTACGGCGTTTTCCTCGTTTCCCACCGGCCGGGTCGTGGTCGGCGTCGACGGCTCCGAGGTGTCAGCTGCGGCGATCCGGTTCGCCTACCACGAGGCTGTTCGTCGCCACATCGGCGTCACGGCCGTTCACGCAGTGCCACAGAGCCGGCAGCATCCGCAGCTCAGCGTCCCAGCACACATCGCCGAGCAGGTCGAACAGCAACTGTTCGCTGCGGCGATGGAATGCAAAGAAGGCCTCCTCTCCGGCATGGACGTCGACTTGAAGGTGGTGCGCGCCCATCCGGCCCAGGCGCTGATCAACGAGTCCGAGGCCGCAGAGCTCGTCGTGGTCGGTTCCCATGGCCACGGTGGTTTCACCGGGATGTTCCTGGGCTCTGTCAGCCAGGCTGCACTGCAGCACGCCGCCTGCCCCGTGGCGGTGGTGCGACCCCACTGGACCGGGTCCACCAGGTCCCGGTCCACGACTCGCCCCAGTCTCCAGATCACGACCGCGAGTCGCCATACAGAACTGAAGGAACTGCCATGACGTCCAACCCGCGCAACCTGCCGGCAAGCCTGGGGCTGCACAGCCAACTGTTCGACCTCGACCCCTCAGAGACCCAGGAGTGGCTGGAATCCCTGGACCAAGTGGTTGACCACGCCGGCCGAAACCGGGCCAGATACCTGATGCTCAGCATCCTGCAACGGGCCCGGGACCGGCGCGTCGGCGTGTCGAACCTGCGCAGTACCGACTACCTCAACACGATCGCTCCGCACGCCGAACCCGACTTCCCCGGAGACGAGCACATCGAGCGGCGAATCCGGGCCTACAACCGCTGGAACGCCGCCGTCATGGTGCACCGGGCGCAGCGGCCAGGCGTCGGCGTGGGCGGACACATCTCCACCTATGCCTCCGCGGCCGCCCTGTACGAGGTCGGCTTCAACCACTTCTTCCGCGGCCACGACTCGCCCGGCGGAGGTGACCAGATCTACTTCCAGGGACACGCGTCCCCCGGTATCTACGCACGGGCGTATCTCGAAGGACGGCTCAGCAGCGACCAGCTCGACGGCTTCCGCCAGGAACTCTCGCACACAGGCGTTGACAGCGGGCTGCCGTCGTACCCGCATCCGCGGCTGATGCCGGACTTCTGGGAGTTCCCGACCGTGTCGATGGGACTGGGACCGATCAACGCGATCTACCAAGCCCGCTTCAATCGGTACCTGCACCACCGTGGCATCAAAGACACCAGCCGGCAGCGGGTCTGGGCGTTCCTCGGCGACGGTGAGATGGACGAGCCTGAATCCCTCGGCGCGATCGGTGTCGCGGCCCGCGAAGAGCTCGACAACCTGACCTTCGTCGTCAACTGCAACCTGCAGCGCCTCGACGGCCCCGTCCGCGGCAACGGCAAGATCATCCAAGAACTGGAGTCGTACTTCCGTGGCGCCGGCTGGAACGTCATCAAAGTGATCTGGGGCCGCGAGTGGGACCCGCTGCTCGCCGTCGACACCGACGGCGCGCTGCTCAACCTGATGAACACGACTCCCGACGGCGACTTCCAAACCTACAAGGCAGAGTCCGGCGCATTCGTCCGGGAGCACTTCTTCGGTCGCGACCCGCGCACCGCAGCCATGGTCGAACACCTGTCCGACAGCGAGATCTGGAATCTGAAACGCGGTGGCCACGACTACCGCAAGCTGTACGCCGCCTACCGGGCCGCGACCGAACACACCGGACAGCCGACGGTGATCCTGGCCAAGACCATCAAGGGCTGGACCCTCGGATCCCATTTCGAAGGCCGCAACTCCACACACCAGATGAAGAAGCTCACCCTGGAAGACCTCAAGGGCTTCCGGGACAGGCTGTTCCTCGACATCCCCGACAAAGACCTCGACGCGGTGAAGCCACCGTACTACCGGCCGCCGAAGGGCTCCCCCGAACTGGAATACCTGCACCAGCGACGCCGCGCATTGGGCGGCTACCTGCCAAGCCGCCAGGTTCGGCACAGTCCACTCCAGCTAGCGAGCGAGGCGGCGTACGAGGTCTCCAGGCGTGGCTCGGGTCGGCAGCAGGTCGCCACCACGATGGCGTTCGTCCGACTGCTCAAGGAATTGATGAAAGACCCGGAAATAGGGCACCGCTTCGTGCCGATCATCCCCGACGAGGCCCGCACCTTCGGACTGGACTCCCTCTTCCCGTCCAAGAAGATCTACTCGCCGCACGGACAGAACTACGTGTCGGTGGACCGGGAGCAGATGCTGAGCTACCAGGAGGATATCCGCGGTGTTCTGCTTCACGAGGGCATCACCGAAGCCGGCTCCGCCGCGTCCTGGACGGCTGCCGGTACGTCGTACGCCACCCACGGCGAGCCGATGATTCCGCTGTACATCTTCTACTCGATGTTCGGGTTCCAACGCACCGGCGACGAACTATGGGCCGCCGCGGACCAGATGACCCGGGGCTTCCTGCTCGGCGCCACCGCCGGTCGCACCACCTTGAACGGCGAAGGGCTGCAGCACCAAGACGGCCATTCGTTGCTGCTGGCATCGACCAACCCGGCCTGCGTCGCGTACGACGCCGCCTACGCGTTCGAGCTCGGCCACATCACCGCCGACGCGCTCCGGCGCATGTACGGCGAACCGCGATCCGGCGAGGACCAGAACGTCTTCTACTACCTGACCCTTTACAACGAACCGATCCCGCAGCCGCCCGAGCCCACCGACGTAGACATCGATGGCATCCTCGCCGGCATGCACCGCTACTCCCCCGCTCCGGACGGCGACGGCCCGAAGGTACAGATCCTTGCCTCCGGCATCGCGATGCCCTGGGCAATGGAGGCGCAACGTCTCCTGCAAAGCGACTGGGAAGTCCAAGCAGACGTCTGGTCCGTGACATCGTGGACCCAACTACGCCGTGACGCGCTCGCCGCCGAAGAATGGACGCGATCTCATCCCGACAAGCCTTCCCGCGTTCCCTATGTCACACGGCGGCTCGCGGAAACCTTGGGCCCGGTCCTGGCAGTTTCGGACTGGATACGCGCGGTGCCCGACCAGATCGCTCCCTTCGTCCGCCGGCCTTGGACCTCGCTGGGGACCGATGGATTCGGCCACTCCGACACCCGCGCCGCACTGCGCCGCCACTTCGGCGTCGACGCGCAATCCATCGTCGTACGGAGCCTGCAACAACTGGCCGAATGCGGAGAGGTGGACGATTCGGTTCCGCGGCTTGCCACCATCACCTATCTGACTGGGGCTGGAGCATGCGGCCCCAGTGTCTCGCGGTGACACCCGCGTGTAACGCCCGCAGCGACCCGCCGCGGTCCGGGAGGAGATCATGACCAGAGCTCACGACGTCCGGCTGGAGGACTCCGACAGCCTCGTTGTCTACGCCGACTTCGCCGCACCGGAGTGCTACCTGGCCAGCCGCCGGGTCGACGCGCTGGTTGCCGCCGGCATCGCCGTCGACTGGCGGGCGGTAGAGCAGAATCCGAGACAGCCGGTGAACGGCCGGGCTCTCGTCGCGGACGACCGGACCGAGACGGAGAAACGCATGGCCGCCGTGACTGCGTTGCTGCTTCCTCGTGAGCAGCTGCCGTGGCAGTTGCCCCGTATGGTGCCCAACACCGAGGCGGCGGTCTCCGGATATGCAGAGGCCTACGGCGCGGAGGTCGGCGATGACGTGCGCCGGCTGCTGTACGCCGCGTACTGGGTCGACGGCTCCGACATCGGCAGCCCAGAGGTGCTTCGCCGCCGGCTTACCGGCCCGATCCTGCGCGGTCGGTCGACGTCCTCGCCGCTCCGCGATTCCGGCTACGCCGTGGCGGTGAGCCGCGGACCGATCACCACCAGCGCCTGGCGACGGATCCGCGTCTGGCGCGAGGAATGGGTCTACCTCGGTACCGGTGAGGTACCGACACTGGTAGCAGGAGACGGCTCACCGTCCACCGGGGAGGCGGCGCTGCGACGTCTGGAGAAGGAGATTCTCCGCGCGGGCGCCGAGATCGATCCGGACCTGCCCGATCCGGCGAAGTTTCCGGTAAAGCCGGTTCGGCCGCCCAAGACGTGGGTCTCGGAGGTCGGCGGGACCTGGAGCCAGGTCTGGAAAACCTGCCCATGACCGTACGCCTCCTCGTCTGAACCAGTGCTGCCGGAGCAGGTGCGCGACCTACGGTCCGACGGAGGGTGTTGCCGGTCATCGGCAGCCAGACCGGCTCGAAGTCAGCCGGTCAGGGGCCGTGCCAGTTCCTGACCGCAGGACGAGGATGAAAGCACATGAAGGCTCTGGAAGGAGCGGCTCATGCGCCAGTGAAGGGCGTACAGCCCGCACAATCGCCCGGTCGTGCCCGTCCGCAGCGAA
Organism: Kribbella sp. NPDC003557; assembly: GCF_040610805.1. Taxonomy (NCBI): domain Bacteria; kingdom Bacillati; phylum Actinomycetota; class Actinomycetes; order Propionibacteriales; family Kribbellaceae; genus Kribbella; species Kribbella sp. NPDC003557. The sequence continues at coordinate 23,707 of NZ_JBEXMY010000006.1, read as the reverse complement.
CGATGGAAGTCTCAACGGAGAGAGAAATGATCGTCCTCTATCTACTACTCGCAGCGACGGTTGTCGGCCTGATCGGGGCGAGTGCGTGCATCCGCGTAGTCAAGCAGTTCGAGCGAGGCGTCGTGTACCGCTTCGGCCGAGTGCGCCCGACAGTCCGGCAGCCTGGTCTCGCGTTGCTGGTGCCGATCGCCGACCGGCTGCAGAAGGTCAACATGCAGATCATCACCATGCCCCTTCCCGCACAGGACGGCATCACCCGTGACAACGTGACGGTCCGCGTCGACGCCGTCGTCTACTTCAACGTGGTCGACCCGGTTCGAGCCGCCGTCGACGTCGAGGACTATGTTTCGGCCATCGGCCAGGTCGCCCAGACATCACTGCGGTCGATCATCGGCAAGAGTGACCTCGACGACCTGCTCTCCAACCGTGAACGCCTCAACCAGGGGATGGAGCTCATGATCGACAGCCCCGCACTCGACTGGGGTGTCCACGTCGAACGGGTCGAGATCAAGGACGTCGCGCTGCCCGAGACGATGAAACGGTCCATGTCGCGCCAGGCCGAGGCCGAACGGGAACGTCGCGCCCGCATCATCACCGCCGACGGTGAACTACAAGCCTCGGAGAAACTCGGCCAAGCCGCCGAGGTCATGACCGAACACCCATCCGCTCTTCAGCTGCGCCTGCTCCAGACCGTCGTCGAAGTCGCTGCAGAGAAGAACTCCACACTGGTGCTGCCGTTCCCCGTCGAGCTGCTCCGGTTTCTGGAGCGATCGACCCCACCGGAACCCACCACGGGAACCGGCGCCGACCACACACCGCCGACCAGATTCACCGCGACCCCGGCGATGACACCCGGACAACAGGCCCTGCACGTCCCCGAACCGGCTGCGGTCAAGGCGGTCGGGCCGCGAATGCCGTCCTGAGTCGGCAGGGCGGCCTCAGCGCCGGCGGCGGAGAGGAGCGCGGTTGTCCGTTGCCGCGCCTCCGCCGCCTGCGCTTCGGCCTCGGCGATGAGGTGATCCGCCCGCACTTGCGCTAGTGCCGCCTCATCGCGAGCTTGGTCCGCAACGCTCCCGGATGCTTGATCGGTACCTCTGAGACTGCCGGTACGTCGCTTCAGCGGGTACTGGCGTCCTCGGCGAAGGTCGGACCGCGCAGATTGCCGGGAATCGGCAATGGAGCAGCGGGCTTGAAACGCCACTTCGACGCATGCCCGACTCTCCTGCCGACGCAGTGCAGGAGACTATGAGAGTTTGTGTTGCACCACGACATACCTCGCCAGAACTAGGTGTTCCATCCCCGAGGGACGTGATCGCATGCAGCCTGACAACGTGTACGACCTGCGCTTCAGTGAGCAAACGGGCTGTCGCCATGGCCCGAGACCACAGCGGACAGCCTTGACTCTCCCGGGGTGGAGCGACCTCCTGGACCGTGAGCCATGAATGTCCACGACGTTCGGGTCCGCAGGGTCTACGACCAGGCTGCGTCCGACGACGGAGCCCGGGTCCTGGTGGATCGCGTATGGCCGCGCGGCCTGCGCAAGGACGCCGTAGTGCTCGATCTCTGGCTGAAAGACGTCGCGCCGTCAACGGAACTGCGGACGTGGTACGGCCACGTCCCGGACAGGTTCACGCAGTTCAGGGAGCGCTACCGCGACGAGCTCAAGGCAGAGTCCGCACGGCCGGCGCTTCACCACTTACACACCCTGGCCAAAGAGTCGACCTTGACGTTGCTGACCGCCACCAGGGACGTAGAGCACAGTCAGGCAGCGGTACTGGCGGAACTTCTCCGGGATACACGCTGACTTGGTGTGCGATCGTGCCGCTACGACGACCCGAGGCAAGACGCGTCACACGCAGCCTGGGGCCGTCAGACGTCGGCGCTGACCCGACCGATTCGGACTCGCCATTCATCCGGCCCGGACTGAAGGTAGTCCCAGCTGAACTCGCCCGCGTGCATCGCCTCGAACTCCCGGCGGAGCGGCTTGGGGTCATGGTTGTTGACCAGGATGAACGTCTCTCCGGGCGCCAGCCGCGTGTAGCGAGCGAGGACCCGCGGGTGCCGTCCACCGCGCGCGATCTGCCGTACATCGATGACCGCCGGCGCAACGCCGATCTCCTTCACGAGAGCGTCCTGAGCCTCCGCGACCACCGCCGGATGATCGACTCCGGACTGGTCAGCGAGCGCGGGCAGCACCGACTCCTCGATCCGCAGGTACAGATCCAATGCCCCCGCGATCATCGTGCCGATTCTGGCCGTTTCGCCGGAACTGGCGACAGCCAGATCGTTGATGTGCCTGGTAAGCGCCACGCTCGCGACTCGAAGTGCATCCACCAGTAGGCGCGCCTCGACCCGCCTCGATGCCGGCGCGTAGAGATCGCGATCGGCAGCAACCAGATACTCGCGCAGCTCGTGACGACAGAAGTCGACCAGGTCCGAAGCCAGGGCCGCCCCGCCCGCTATCGGCACCGTCGTCAGCTCCTCAAGGCGAGAGCGCAATCGCTGATGGTCCTTCCGCACCGCAGCTCCGGCGGTGAACGTCGGGTCGGTCTCGGTCGCCTGGATGAAGATCTCCGCAGCCGGCATGGGCGCAACTCTCCTTGGAAGATGTTTCGCATAATTATTACATGTGATATTTGTAGTAATACAAGTCTTCGATGAGGAGTCAGCTGTGACGTACGTGATCGCGTTGCCCTGCGTCGATGTGAAGGATCGCGCATGTGTCGACGAGTGCCCGGTCGACTGCATCTACGAGGGCGGGCGGTCGCTCTACATCCAGCCCGACGAGTGCGTCGACTGTGGGGCGTGTGAGCCGGTGTGCCCGGTCGAGGCGATCTTCTACGAGGACGACCTGCCCGAGCAGTGGAAGGGCTACCAAGCCGCGAACGCAGCGTTCTTCGAGGACCTCGGGACCCCGGGCGGGGCGGCCAAGCTGGGTGTGATCGACCACGATCATCCCCTCGTCGCAGCCTTGCCGCCGCAGAATGCGGGAAGCTGATCACCATGACCACACGTGCCCAGGACGACCGCACGAAGTCGCACCGAGCCACAGTGCTCGATGCTCTCCGCGCCTCCGACGAGCCGCTGGGCGTGACCGAACTGGCCGAGCGGCTCGGCGTCCACGCCAACACGGTCCGCTTCCACCTCGACGCACTGGTGGCCGAAGGTCTGGTCGACCGCAGCCGCGAACGACCCTCCGGTCGGGGTCGCCCTCGCACGGTCTATGCCCCCCATCCCGGGATGGACCGCGGAGGGCAGCGGCAGTACCAGTTGCTGGCCAAGATCTTGCTCGGCCAGCTGTCCACGAGTCCCGGAGGGAGCGCCTCAGCCGAGGACGCAGGCCGTAACTGGGGCAGGTACCTCGTCGACCAAGTCCCACCGTCGCATCAGCCCGACGCCACCGAAGCGCGGCAACGTCTGAACGCCATGATGACGGAGCTCGACTTCGCCCCGGAGACGGTCGGTCGCAAAGGCGACCGGATCAGGCTGCGACACTGTCCCTTCCTGGAACTCGCCGAGGAGTACTCCGCCACACTGTGCCCCTTGCACCTGGGCTTGATGCAAGGCGCGCTCAGTCATATCCGCGCGCCGATCGCGGCGACCCGCCTCGAACCGTTCGCAGAACCCGACGCCTGCCTCGTACACCTCTCCCCCGTTCGCAGTCCTGCGGCAGGCAAGCGGTCGCACCGGAGCACATGATGCACATCACCAGGATCGGCACCACACCGCGACGCCGAGCGCCGCTTCGTGGCGGCCCGACGATGGAAGTTCTCGTCGACGGCGACAGATCCGACAACGTCGCGATGGTCCAGGTGTGGATCCCTCCTGGCGGCGGCCTGCCCGAGCACGACCATGGACCGTCCGAGATCGTCCTGGTTCACCTGTCAGGCTCGATCGAACTCCGGCAGGGCACCATGCGGCACCGGCTCGCGCCGGGGGCTGTAGCCCATATCCCCATGGGCGAAAGGGTCAGCTTGAGCAACCCAGGCAAGGAGACAGCGACCATGATGATCGTCGCCTCGCCTCCCGAGTTCGTCACGCGGCTCGCCCGCTGGCCGGCCGCCTAGAGGCCATCGGCCTGAGCGCACCAGCCCCTGCATTCACCGAAACCTCACATCCAGGAGACGGACTTGAACCAGGCACCAGCTGCAGTATTGTGCGCCGTCATCTTCGTCTGGCTCGGAATGATTCTGGCGATCTCCTTCCTGGAAGCACCGCTGAAGTTCCGGGCCCCCGGCGTCACGATCCCGATCGGGCTCGGCATCGGTCGTCTCGTGTTCCGAGCGCTCAACCGGGCCGAAGTCGTGCTGGCGATGGTGGCCGTCATCGCGCTCGCCGCAGGACGCCCACCGGCCTCGGTGGTAGCGCTCTTCGCCACCGTCGTCGTGATCCTGACCGGGCAACTGACCGCCGTCCGGCCACGACTCAACCGGCGCTCCGACCGGGTGCTCGCAGGCGAGACCTCAACTCGATCGACGGTTCACCTGTCGTACGTCGCGCTCGAGACCGCCAAGGTGTTCGCCCTGACGGCGCTCGGCATCGTCCTTCTGACCACGTGACTCGCCGCCTGATCGGCACCGCTCACGCCACTGCGTGGTCAGCCAACGGTACGGACGGATCCGCCAGCCGGTCCGCGTCAACCAACTGGCGGCTGCGGATCACCTGCATCCCTGCGATCACTCGGTCGTCGAGCAGCCAGAAGGCATGGATCGCAGGTCAGCCGCGCCTGCGCAGCAAGCTCGGTGTGTCGCGCCGATACCCACGCCAGAGCTCGCCGCCGCGAGACACGTCCGTAGCCGGTTGAGTTGCAGCCCGTGCCTCTCAGCGATGCATCTTCTGTGGTTTGCCAGACTGACTCGCTACGGACGCAGAGCACAGGTACCTACAGCTATGCCCGGCGGAGGCCTCCGGTTGAGGTGAAGAACTGCTCGAGGACGGCAGCGAACGACTGCGGGTCGGCGACGTGGGTCTCGCCGTCGATGATCCGGCGCTCGGCGTCCGGTAGCGCCGCAGCGATCGCGTTGGCAGCTTCGTCGAAGAAGCCGGGCCCCAGGCCTTCGAGGTGCGGGTCCGGCCGTCCGCCGGTCGCAACGAGGACCGGTTGTGTGATGCCGACCAGCCGGGCGACCGGTGGCCGCCCGTCCCCGAGGCATGCCGCGTCGTACGCGAGCGTGGGAGCGAGCGCCTCGAGACCGGGCCAGAACGATGAGCCGCGTGCTCCCGCGATGCCCTCGTCGGACGACCCCGCGAGCCGCATGAACAGGTCGATGTCGGCCAGGGACGTCTCGGAATCGCTCGCGGCGAGGTCGCCGACCCCGACGCCGTCATCACCGCGGACGCACCGGTCCTCCAGTCCCTCGCGTTCACCGGCCGTCGCCTCCCGGACGCCGAACAAGCCGGCGAAGTGACACTCTCAGGCAGCCGCGAAGCAGCCGAACGCCTCTTGAACTGCTTCCCGACGTCCGCCCGGTCCTGATTCGTTCGTGGGCGGGCTAGGCGGCTGCTCGGGTTCGCCCTGGCCCGGGCTCAGGAAGAGCTGAGCCGGGCTCCGTGCGCATTCGGCGGCTCAGCGCGAGCACCCGCCCGCCAGCTTGGCCGCGAGCTCGGCCGCGGTCGCGAAGGCGTCTGCCACCGATTGCTGATGCGCGGCGAGCTTGTCCGCCAGCAGGGGGTCCACATCGGCATTGGCGAACTCTGCGTTCACGAATGTCACGTCGGTGACCCCGAAGTGGCCGTCGAAGAAGTCCCGAAGATATCGCTCCTGGTGATCCACGGCCGCGCGCGGCGCTCCGGGGGCGTAGCTCCCGCCACGCGACGAGGCGACGATGACCGACAGCTCCAATTTCGCGCGGGGAAAGGTGACCTGGTCGATCCAGGCCTTCAGCGCGGCAGGTATCGAGAAGTTGTACATCGGTACGCCGAGGAGCAGGACGTCAGCGGCGACCAGCTCGAACAGGAGCGGCTCGACGATCGCCCACGCGGCCCGCTGCCCTGCGGTCCGCGCAGTCTCGTGCAACCGTTCGGGCTCGGTGATCCCGTGCTCCTGGGCATAAGCGCAGAGCTCGGTCCACTCCGCCGTGATCTGCGGCACCGGATGCGTGGCCAGATCTCGGTAGGTATAGCTCCCGCCGGGATCAGCCGTTCGCCAGGCGTCGACGAACGCGGCCCCCAGCTTGCGGGAGTACGAGTCGGGACGTGCACTCGAGTCGATGTGCAGAAGGTGAGTCATGAAGGAGCTCCTGAGGTTGGGATGGGTGGCTCAGCGCGAGAGGTGAGGAAGGACTTCGGCCGAGACCCGGCGAAGCTGGTCGGCGAGGCGGGTCGGCGGAAACAGCCACAGCGCGACGGTGCTCGATCCGCCCGCCAGCAAGGCCTCGAGACGGTCGACGACCATCTGCGGTGTCCCCGCGGCGGCGTACTCATCGATCCAGTGATCCTCAACGGCGAGCGCTTCACCCGGCGCAAGGCCGGCCAGTCGCTCGAGAACCTCCGGGCCGTGTTTCGACTCCTGGACCAGCGCGGTGTGCGACTCGGCCCGCAGGAAGAAGCCGACCGCTTCGCGCACGGCGTCCCGCGCAACCGCGGGATCGTCGTCGACGGCTGCCAGCACGTACGTCGTGATCGGCGTGCCGGAGTCACCGACCCGGCTCTTCGCCCAGTCCAGATAGGTCAGCACGGAGAGCAGGACGCCGTCGGCGGCCGCGCCGGCGAGCTGCAGAGCACGGCCGTTGACGGCACCGATCCACAGTTCGGGCGGCGCGCTCGGCACGAACTCCAGCTGGATCTGACGGAAGGCATGCGGGCCTGCCGTGCGGTCGACAACCGCTCCGGACAACAACTCCCGCAGAGCGTCGTGGGTCTCGCGCACCGCCGTGAGCGGCCGGGATGGCAGGACACCCATCTGCTCCAGCCAGTGACCGTTACCCAAACCGACGGCCGCTCGAACGCGGCCGGGGTGGGTCCGCGCGAGACCGGCCAGCTCCATGGCCAGAACGGCTGGATGCCTCGTCACCACACTGGCCAGCCCCAAGCCTGCCGGCACATGCGTCGTCGCCGTGAGGAGCTGGGTCAGGCCCGACACTCCTCCGGTAAAGAAGCAGTCCTCCGAGAACCACACCTCCCCGAACCCCAGCCCCTCGGCAAGCACTGCCCCTTCAGCCAGTTGCTCCGGCGGCGTGAGGCTTCCGAAGACGACACCCACCCGGTTGCTGCGCTGATCGCTCACCGCTACTTCCTCCCAGGTTAATCGGACCGCAGTCCCGTTGGACTTTAACGGACTGCGGTCCGATTAACAACCGAGTGTGGCATACGAGCCGATGCCGAGCTGATAGGACCGCGATGTTGCGGCCAGCAATGAACCGTTTGGCGAGCAGCCGAACGTGCCCGGCCGAGGCCATGGGCAACCCGACGTCGCAGCGCGCCGGCGCACCAGTAGTCAAATCGATCACGGCGACCTCGACACGGGGCCTGATCTGTTCTGAACTCGCGATCAATGTGCCCGCAACCCCTTACGACCAGGGCCTTTTCAGAGCATACGAGCAGGTTGCGAAGCGAGCTCTTCGCGAACGCCAAGCACTGGCCGTGCGGAGTCCAGTGAGGATCCACCACATCTTCACCGAGACCCCGATCGGCACAAAGGTCCAGATCTACGGCGAGTACTAACCGCTCCTGTACTGGGCCTTTCCGCGTGCTGATGCATCGCCGGGTCGATCCTGGAGGCGCGATCCGCGAATTTCTGCGGATCAGGCCTCTGACCTGCGGTTTTGTGATCATCGGCACCTATTGATGATCGACGTTTGTCAGCGTCCCACGGAGCAGTGACGGAGCAGAACCGAAGCGCCGGACATGCGCTCGATAGTGGCGTGGCGGTATCCACGCAACTGTTCCAACGGCCGCGGGATCTTGCGGCTTTGGTTCTGTACGGTCGCCCTGGTCACGGGCGTCGACCGGTCGAGCCGCTGACCGATCTGAGCTGATCGAGCTGCGTCATGATTAGCCCGACATCTGCCGCGGCGGCGTCACGGCGATCCACCTCGCATCCACTGCTGACCCCGGACGCACTCACCATCCATCACGCCGCCGCTGGCCAGCCGAGGCGACTAGTGACCTGAGGAGGGCGCCCGGGACAGGCCCGGGCGAGGAATGACGACACTATTGGTACCCGGCGTCGTACAGCGCCGCGTCCAGCACCACTGAATACCTGACACCCGCCAACTCGGCAATGGCCTCCAGGTTCTTGCGGCTCGGCAGCTGCTTCGGCTCCCGCCAGTCGCCAACGTCGTCGCCCTAGCTTGCGAGCAATCGTCCGCTCGGGCGGCGGATACGATGCTGAGTCAATGTGACCCTGGACGATGTCCCACAACCGTCCCATGGCTCGGCCCTCCTGCACCCGGCAGAGAATGTTTCCAGCCCAACGCTACGCACTCCCACGCGGACGGTCCGCCGACTCACCGCCTGCGGAATCCCCGGACGGCTGGCGACCCACCGGCGTCAGCCAGGCAGTGTCGACATGATCGAGCCACGCCGACGAGAACGAGTCCCAGAATCCATCCGAAGGATTCCGATGGCGACCTGACGTCTCCTGCCTGGACCCTCGTCGTGCCGACTGGCGGGCCTGGCAGCGGAGCAGCGGAGAGCGGGACGGGTCCCGATACCCCTTTACAGGAAGAAAGGGGGATCTGTGACCCGATAACACTGCCGGCACCGACTGGCCGGAGCCGACGCGGCCCTCCTGACCGACCTCCTGCCGCTGGTCGTGATCGGCCGCGAGGCCGATCCTCGTGGCCGGAGGCTCGCGCAGCTGATCGATCTGCTGGCCACCGAGGTGGGGGTCGCGGCCGCTGGCGGCCCGCCGGGGGCAGAACCACCTCGCGCAGATCCTGCTCGTGCACATGCTGCGCGCGCACGCGGCCCAGACAGACCGGGAGCGTGGCTCCGCATGCCTACATCGCCTGCGTCCTGCCTCAGGCCCGCCGAAACCGATCTGACGTGCTCCGACAGGGTACGCCGCCAGAGCGGTCGGCCAATATCAAGTGCTTCACTAGCCATCCCCGCCACTCGGTCCTGGCGTCACCCTGAAGGCTGCTACGGACGAGGCCTGGCGCGATGACACGGCTAGCCGGCCGACGCAACCAGCTCATCAGCAGGAGCGAGGCTCATGGCGACTTCAGCCGATTTGGTGTCGTGTTGTAACTCGCTTACAGACCCAGCGCCTCGTGCAGCGCTCGCATGTCACTCGCGTCGGCCTGGTCGAACGCCGCCGTCATCTCGCCCAGCTCCTCAGCGGTCCCACGCGGCGAGCTGGCCGGCCGAACGAAGATCTGCCGAAGCACACGAGCAGCCTGTGGATAACGCAACGGCGCCCGACCCGGTATTACCACTCCGACCCACGACTCACGCCGCTCCCGCTGAAGCTCTCGCCCGTCCGCCATGAACGCTCGACGTTCGCTGCCGCCAAGGACCGGTCACACCACTCTGCTGGACTCAACTGGGAGGGCAGCACCTCGTCCACGATCGCGTAGTTGTGCTCGCGCTGGACGTTCTGTTCCGTCAGCGCGGGCGGCTATCAGCCTCGAGCCGTCACTCCGCGGACTGTTGTGCAAGCGCTCCATTGCTCGGCAATTCATGGCTATGACTAATCGACAGAACCGATTCACATGCCGACACGGCTCACTTGGACCCCGCTGACTGGCTGGCAGATACTTTGGCCGCCAACGCCAAAGTATGGTAGTTCGTGTACGACTCGACGAGAGAATTGATTGCCGCGAGCTCCTTCTGTGAAATCAATTCGGACACAGCCGAGTCGTCTCGATTCGTCGTCGAACGAGGTTCGGCCGAGAACGCCAGACCAGCGAATGCGCCCAACAAGGCGGCGAGATTCAGTAGTTCCCTCGTCAAGACCGATCCAGCGCCAAAACTGTGGAGGTGACGAACGACGTGAATACTATCACCGCCCAACAACGTCCGGGCATGACGTTCATCGACCAGAATTATACCGAACACGATCAGCGCGGCGGCAGTGAACAGACCAAGCAAGAGCAGTCTGATGAGCACGGTCATCAGCAGCAAGGCAGCAACGTTCAGGCGCTGAAGGCGCGTTAATGAGGCCTTCTTTCCCATCCGAGAGCAGAATGGCCGAAGTCGTGAGTACTGAAGGTACAGCGAGAGCGTTGCAAGCAATCCAACCGTCGTTGCGAGCGCGCGCCCCGAGACGTCGCCGAATAGTCGCCAAGCATCCTCGGTCACAAAGATGATTAGGAGCACAGCAAGAACGGTTGGCATCACAACGAAGCTCCGGCCAGCACCACTCGGGAAACCTGACCTGAGTGATCGCAGTACGTGCAGAAGTATCACTGCGGCGGCGCCGAGCGAGACCATGACAGCTTCGGACAGAATCGACCACAGAGCGTTAAGTAAACCAAGGCGGATGGCGTCTTCCCTGTCGCCGAAAGCCCAAATCACTCCGCCGGTAGCCAGCCCTATCAGCACTCCCAAGCCGATCACCCATCGTGGGTGGCGCGCCACCAGGAGCCGCCGCCCAGGGGACCCGGGTCCGCGCCGCTCCTGCCAACCAATCAGGAACAGCAGCACAATCACCACACTGATCATGATCGAGGCAGCAGCACCCGGTCGGTACGGTGTCTGGGGAATCAAGATCGTCGCCCAGTACGCGAGGTACAACACCGACGCGATTGAGACGGTGACCATGAGCACGCGACGTCCGTAGCGGCGATCAATTCCATGACTGAACGAAGGAAGGCCCGCTTTGCGGAATGCCTTCTCCAGACGCGTCATGACCGCGCTCGGGGAATCCTGATCGTCCATCTCTCTTCTACTCCTCCCCGGGCCACTGTTAAATCGGCACTAGCCCTCTATAAGTTGGATGTAGGGCTCGGACATGGAGATACATGTCACCTATGCGTACCCGGCAGTTGTTTCCTGCCGTGGATTGTTGACGGCACCCAGTGCCCACACGTTGCTTATTGGCAGACAGTTCGACGTGCTAAGTAGTTCGGCTACGCCGGATCCGGCAGCGGCGCTCGGTGCGGCGCGGGCCGCTACGTGTGGCCCGCGCGAGCACACCTTGCGTCCAGAACGAGGACCTGCCCAGGCCGCCGGGCCGCTCGATGGCGATGTTGGCGTCGAAGAGATCGATGGAGTCATGACCGTGCGCCGACACGCGATCCGCTCGAAGCACACCTATAAAACCGACCAAACGACTCCCCTACCCAGCAAGAGATTTCACGCACTGCCGACAACGACTACTTACCGGCGGGTAAAATCAGCGATTTCGAGGTTCGAGTCCCTGCCGGCGAAGAACACCCTTTTGGCTACCTGGTTGACAGCGTAGAGCCCCATCCACGCTAGACGCGGGGTGGGCCACAACGGGCACGTACCGCGCCGACGCTGGTCGGCTCATTGCGTTACGTGGTCACGGCCATCTAGCGGCCCGACGCACAAGCGTTTGTGACGATCCGCGTTGCTAGTGAGGAATATTTGGGGGACAAATGAGCCAAGAGGTACGACCGGACCAGGCCGACCTAGCGGAAGCCTCTGCGGATCTACAGGCTGCAGGTGCAAAGCTGCTCTCGGGCGACAGAGCTGACTTGTTGAGAGCACGTCTGACGTTCCCGGACTTCACGTACCGACATAACTGCGATGCTCGAAATGGTTGGTGGCACCTCAATCTGAGGACCTCCTGGATCAGGGCCAGTTCGAACGTGGTCGCATCCGTTAGTGAGCTGGACGAGTTGGTTACCAGCGAGGATCCAGCACCCAAGCCAATGATGGGCGATGCACGATTCCTCCTGTACAACGTCGTCCGTTACTACGGAGGGGTTGTGGTCCGGGGCCATATCGATTGGCTGGATCCGCTCTTGACGCAGGTCTCCTACGTGGTCGTTAACCCGTAGCGCCAGGCGTCGAGCAGCGGGTGCCCGGGACGCGTCGCCACCCGCCGTGAACTGGCAACGCGTCATCCGCGCAACAACCTGGCACACACCCGGACCGGATCGCAGCAGCCCTGGCCAACAAGCGAATTGACGTCTCCACTGCCGAACCATTCGCTACAACACCAACAGCGCCGCCGCAGACCCTCCCGGCTAGCACTCGGCTCAGTCACCATCCCGACCTCCGCACAGCCTTGCAGACAGTCCGCTGAGAAGCCGGCCGCGACTCTTTCCGCTGAGCCGTCAGCGACAACTTCCGCTCGCGCCGAACCTCTTCAGCGAGATCAAGCCCTCAGCCGTGCACACAAGCAAGGAGCCAGGTTCCGTGGTTTGCTGCGGGCATAACGGTCGAGACTGCTGGACGCGGACCTGTTCGATTATGTCCGACGCCGTGGTGGTGCACGACCTCGTCGAGCGGCTCACGGGCTGGCTGCACCGGCTGATGCCACCCGGAGCGCGGCGCGACGCGCTCATCGCCGTGCTCATCGAACGGTTCGAGGCCGTGGACACCCCGGTCACTGGCGCCGACTGCGTGGCGATCGAACGGTGCGCGTGGACGGTCTCCCGCCGTCTCGCGCTCACCTTCGAGCCCGGTGGCACCGGACGTCCCGACACCGTGTCGCCCGGCTGGCCGGATCCCAAGCCAGACCTGGTCCGGGCTCGGGGCCCCGGGCGTATCGCGGGCCGACGGCACCTGCCTCATCAGCGTCGACGACCTCGACGCCATCAGCCTCGCCCAGCCGTATCTCGACGCAGTGTTCACCCTCGCACAGGGCTCGACCCGGATCCTGCTCGACCTGCGCGCCAACGGGGGCGGCGACTCCGCAAAGGTGGCCCACACCGCCGGCCGGCTGCTCGGCGATACACCGACGCAGCTGTCCGAAGTCGTCTCCCCGGACCGGCGGCGCCAGTGGTGGACACCCGCCCTGCCGTCCGGCGCAAGTCTGCGGCAGCCGGTCGCCATCCTCGTCGGCCCGGGCACGTTCTTCTCCGCCGAAGCGCTCGCCTATCACCTGCAGACACGGGGCCGGGTTACCGTCGTGGGTGACACCACGCCCGGCGCCGCCGATCACATCACACCGATCCGGCTGGCGCCGACGGTACTGGCCTACCTGCCCGAGGCCTACGTCATCGACAGCATCACCGGCACCAACTGGGAGAGCGCAGGCGTCGTGCCCGCGTCGCGAGTCCTCCCGACACGATGATCGAGACCGCCGTGGCGGTACTGCGCTAACGGCTGCCGACGAGCCGAGCAGAGCATTTCGATTCCGATTGAGCCCGTCCCCACCTCGTTTACGCAGGTCGATGGGGTTCAGGGCGAGCGCTTGTGCGTCCGGCGACGTACGAGCCCTTGGCACTCCGAACAGGAAGCCCAACATGGATCCCAATCCCGCAGAAGCCGTCACGGTGATGATCAAGATCGCGGCGACCAAGGCCCAATGGGATTCGACCGACCAGGCATAGCCCGATCGCAACGGCACCCACCCCAAAGGTCAGCCCCGCAACAGTCAGCAGCTCCCGGAACGGACCCTTTCTCAGCATCGCTCCCCCTACCTACAACCCCTCTCAATAACCGGAGCGCAAACCGACGAGCCCTGATACAAATCGAGAGCCTCTGCACGAGCGGAGCTGCGTCACATACGGACTGCTGCCTTCGTCTGCCAGCGCACCTCAATGAGGTTGCCAATTTCGACGCCAACGATCTCAACCACTGGTTGGCAATCACCAAACACAGCCATGAATGAGTGGACGCGCACCACCCGGCACACGACCCAAACGTTGGGTTGCGGCGTGAACCTGGGAACCGAGATCTCCGAGAATGAAATCCCGTCCGAACCTATTGCAGTGACGCCCACTCTCCCCCCTGTGGACAGAGGGGAGTTGAAATGACACGGCGAACTGCGTTGACGGTGGTGAGAGGTCGCGGCGAGCAGAGCGTCGAAGTTGTTGAGGCACGGCGATACCTGGCCCGCTACGGTTACATGTCAGACGACTCGCAAGCAGCAAGCGACGCAGACAGGCTCACGGACCCGACTAGCGTTGCGTTGCGGCGATTCCAGCGATTTGCGCGGCTGCACGTCACGGGCACGCCGCAGGGTCTCGCGGGTCTGCTCGAGTTGGCTCAGCTACTCGCCAGTGAGCTGCCTCGGCGCTGGGCCTCCCGACGAGCTGGACGTCGCGCATCCCGGCGATAAACGTCGGGAGAGGCGTCCCCCACGTGGACGGCGCGGCACCCCGTTCGACTGGCAACCGGTGCATATTCGAAGTATGCCGGTATTCCTGTCCACAGAGGGCTCGGCGACTGCGACGACTGGCTCTGGTTCGTGAGCAGTGCTGCGTTATGAGGACTGGGTACCTCGGCGAGCTTCGACAAGTTCGCTCAAGTGCGCGTGAGCTCGTAGGCCTCGAATACGCCCCCTTTGCCCGTGCACGAGACGATACCAATTCGGCTGGGTTCTATGAAGCCGCCACCGACGGTTATCTCATCGCCTAGCCGGCAGGCAACTTGTCCTGTTGCATCAACCAGGGCGAGTGCGCCGTCACGGAGTGCGACACTCCAGCCTGGAGGCCAGGCGACATCGATGTCGACGAGGCTGTCGATGCCGGGAGCAGTGCTTATCGGGCTGCGGACCACCAGGCAGTTTGTGGAATCGTCGATCTCGAGAGTCCCGGACAACCCAGCCTGCATCGCCACGGTAGGCACTTTGAGTTGAACAGTCAGACCGGGTAGCGCAGGATCGCGGTTCCGGTTCTCGTCGCTATTCATCGGATCATCTCCAGCGCTGTCTCTGAGCAGCCGATCATCGAGCTTGCTAGCAACCTCGACCCGCGGGCACCTTCAGGCGTCCGCGGGTCGAGGAAGGGTCCGTGGCCCTTGACGCTTGGGCCTCACTCGAAGCCTGGCTAGGGCAGGAGCAGCGAGGCCTGCAGTTTGCTGCTGATGTAGGTGACCGGCGCCCAGACGCAATAACCAGCATAAGTTCCCGAACCACCAACTTGACCGCGATGCTGACCCAACGCAATGACGTCGCCGGGGTAGGCGTCGTTGGGACCCATCGTGGTCAGCCAGGGCGCCCCCGAGTCGCCAGTCATGCAGTTCTTTGTCCACGTCAGGACGACGTAGGCCTCTATACTCTCATCCCAAAACTTCGTGCTCCTGATGGTTGAGACGACGAGCCCGCTCTTGGCCCCGCTCATGGCGACGGTCGCTCCCACCGCTGGCGCGGCCACGCCGCGCACAAACCGGGCGGTGGTTGTGCCCTGGTCTCCTACGAAGACCGAGGGACCAAAGCTGGATTCGTACGGGAAGCTCCGGAGCAACGTCGTATCCGCGGCCGCGCTGTGGGGAACAGCGGTGTTGCCCGACTCGCCGCTGTCCCACATGCCGAAGACTCTCCCGTCGTTGTAAAAGTAGATCTGGTCACCGCCACCGCCGAGCTCGAGGCAGTGATTGGCGGTGCTACCAAAGAATTCGCCACTGCCCCATCGCCTCCAGTTGAAGCCGGACGTGCACTTCGCGTTCGTGGTCGTCGCTGCCACCGTGCTGAGGGCGAGCCAATCGCCGCCAAACCAGGGCGCACTGTCGTGTATGCGCGACTGGGGTTTCACGATCCCGTCGGCCGGCTGGTCGAGTGCTGGCGTGTACGGTTCGAAGACCACTCGGTCATCGTTCAAGGCCTTGATGCGGTCCGCCCATGCCTGGGTGTCACCGCTGTCGTTGCGCACGAGGAACACCACGCGGTTCATCTCGGGGTCCCACAAGCCGTCGGCCTCGGTGAGACCGGCCGCCCACTGCTTCTGGGTCGGGAAGAGCCGATCACTCAATTGTTCGAGCTCCGCTCGCGAATACTTCACCGACCGGAATTCGAGTGTGAGGCCGTTGGCTGCCGCACGGGCCAAGGCCTTGGCCTGCTCGACTGCTGCCGATGACCCGTCGACGGGGCCGACGAGCTGGACCACGATCACCTTGCGGGCAGCCTCCCACAGGAGGCCGCCGTCCAGGAGAGGCACCTTGTCCAGCGCGGCCTGGACCCGGTCGATCTGCGCGTTAACGTCGTCCGCTCCAGTGACATCGAGCTTGACAGGCTGGTCTGGATCGCAGCTGCCAGGCTTTATGCGCAGCAGCTCCGCACATCCTGGGTACGGCGCGAGGTTCGGATCCGCAGGCGTCGGGTTGGCTTGCGCCGCTCGAATGCTGCGACCGCTGGTGTCCGTCACAGACCCAGCGGCGTTGGCCGCGGAAGCACAAACGAACCCAGCGGCGAGTCCAACGATAACTAACAGTTGCATTTTTGGTCTAGACATGTTCCCACCCCCGGCCGATGGTATGAGCATCATTGCGAAGTGGGAAGGGCGAAGCCGGCACGGCGCACACGCGGGGTCCTCTACTCGGACCTCCCCGGGGGCTAGCACTCAGAGAGCGCCACTCGCCGTCGTTGGCGGCCAGGTAGTCGATCCAGCTGGCTTGCGCGTACCGCGCCCAGCGGTATGCGGTCCTGGCTGAGATGCCGAACAGGTCGCTCACCACGATCGGCGGGAGATCTGTCACGGCTTCAAGCATGGCTGTGTTGCGGGCACTGATGATCTCGACACCGTGCCGCCCGCATGCTGGCCTGGAGATGGCCTTCGCTGATCGGACGAGTCCGCGGCAGGCCGGGCAGAAGGAAGCCCGGCGCACCGCCGTCTGGCCGGCGAAGGCACGAGATGGATGCGACCCGCTCGATTTGCTGCTCGATGAGGCGGGCAAGTTTGGGTGGGATCAGAACGGCATTGTGTTCGATGGTGAGGTAGGCGCTGTCGTTGTCGCGGTGGAGGCGGTCAACGGTCAGTTCGACGAGTCGGCTGACCGGCAGCGCGTAAAGCCCGACCAGAGCACCGGCGATTCGTGCCGCGAGGGGAAGTGTGTCGTCATTGAGGCAGCGTTTCCGCTGATCGTGGCGGTGTTGTTCGCTGAAGAATCTCGACGGCAACCCGGGCCGGCGGACGGGGATTGTGATCACGCCGGTGATGCGGCGCGTGACGAGCCAACGAATGACCGCGCTGGTGGAGCGACGCAGCGTGGGATGGGTGGTGAGCCAGCGGTCGACGTCGGACTGCCCGAGGCCGGCCAGCTCGAGCTGTTCCTCGTCCAGCCAGGACGAGAACCTGACTGCGGTACGGATGTCGCCACGGTCGGCGGTCGCGGCCCGGGTGGAGTAGCGGCCCCTGTCGGCGCGACGACCCGCGTCCAGGACGACACTCCACTCGCGCTCCCCGCCAATGGCTTCATGGTTCCGGAGAACCAGACATGCTGATCGCCGAAGACCCCTGGTTCCGCTACGAATCCCCCTGGATCGTCCAGGACCTGTCGCTCACCGTCGAACCCGGCGAGTTCGTCGGACTCTGCGGTCCGAGCGGCTCCGGCAAAAGCACCATCGGCCGTCTCCTCGCCGGACTCCTCACCCCGACACGCGGCAACGTCCGCGCCGCCCGCCCCGACAGCGACACGAGCCGCTCCCGCGGTGCGCACCCCGTGCAACTCGTGCTCCAGCAGCCCGAGCGCGCGATGAACCCACGCTGGAGGGTCCGCGACGTCCTTCTCGAGAGCGGCGCTCCTGCCCCGGCCCTGGAGGACCTGGACCCGAACCTCGTCCACCCCACCTGGCTCAACCGCTTCCCCCACGAGATCAGCGGCGGCGAACTGCAACGCGTCAACCTCGCCCGAGCCCTCCTCGCCCAGCCCAGGTACCTCGTCGCCGACGAGATCACCGCCAGCGTAGACCCCCTCGCCCAGGCCCGCATCTGGCAGCTGCTCCTCGACCACGCCAGCCGCCACCACATCGGTGTACTCGCCATCTCCCACGATCAAGACCTCCTCACCGCTGTCACCAGCCGAACGTACGAGCTCGAAGTCACCGAGTCAGCCCGGGGCACGCAGGGCTGAGCGAGCTGGTTAGCGCACCAATCCCCGTCGGACACTCTTGTTCCCAAGGTCACGAACGGGTCGACCTTCCTGGGGTCTTGCAACTCCTTCGGATTCGCGGTGCGCTTCCGAATCGGTGCCGTCGGCAACTCCACACCGTCCACGGTTCCGTGCATCCAGGGACCACCGCACCCGCGCCAGCCGGACAAATCCGGTGGATTGTTGTCATGTCACCATCTAGGCTTGGTGACATGACAGCAAACGCTGACGAGTACGCCCCGAGTTCCAGCGCGTTCATCCGGGACGAGGTCGACAAGGTCGCCGAGGCCGGCACGACCGACGTGATCGACGGGGGCGGCCTGCCGGTGGTGTTGCTGACCACGCGCGGCGCGAAGTCGGGCAGTCTCCGCAAAGCGCCCGTGATGCGCGTCGAGCACGACGGTAGGTACGTCGCGGTCGGGTCGAACAGCGGCAGCCCGAAACACCCAGTGTGGTACTACAACCTCAAGGCAGACCCGAAGGTCACCGTGCAGGACGGCGCGCACACCGCAGAGTACGTCGCCCGCGAACTCGACGGCGTGGAATACGACGAGTGGTGGAACCGATCCGTCGCCGCGTTCCCGACGTACGCCGACTACCAGGCCATGACGACCCGCAAACTCCCCCTGTTCCTCCTCGAGCCGATCACCTAGCACCCAACTGCAGACGCTCACGCAGGATGAGCCCGCCGGACCATCGCCGGACGGCTGCTGCATGCTGATCGGTTCATAGCAGAGCGATGCCCTGCCCACGCCACGGCTTACGCGACATGATCTCTTTCACCGCCACGGTCGGCGTTCCAGCGCAGGCGTCGGGAAGCGTCGTGGCATCGACTACTACTTCTTCAACCGCTGGCGGCGGTAGCGCCACCCCGGCGCCGTAGTCGCGTTCAGCTCCTCGTCGAGCTCAAGTACCTCGTCGAATGCTCCCTCACCACCAACCGAGCCAAAGGGTGGGCCCGGGTGGTGGCCGGGGGCGCCCTGATTCGTTACTGGCTCAAGTTGTAGGCATCGTCGATCTGTTGGGCGACTGTGTTGCCGCGGGTGTCAGTGGCGGTGGTTCGCACCGAGACTGTTTTGGCGTCGGCCGGAGTGGTGATCTCGGCGACATAGCGGCTGGTGCCGGTGTGGTGGAGCTTCGCGTGCTGCCAGGTCTTGCCGGCGTCGGTTGAGGTCTGCAGGTCGACCGCGGTCAGCGCGCCGACCGGGGCTCCGGGCAACGACGCGAACTCGAAGGGCAGGTGGCGAACCGCGCCGGTGCGTACCGAGCGCGAGCCGTTGCTCTCGGGGTGATAGCTCACAGTCCACAACGGCAGCGCCTTCGTCGCCGCCGTAGCACCGGAAGTGAATCGCCATGAGGTCTTTGTTCTCGTCGAGACGCCGAGTGGTGAACCGTCGGTGGCCAACTCGAGCTGGTACGAAGCATCGCCCGCTCCGACCTCGACCGACCCTTCGCCGTCGTTCTCGACCGTCGTGGGGGAACCGCCCTTCGGGGTCAGCGTGAACTTGCCGCCGATACGGGCCACATGCCCGGAGCCATCGGCGCCTGCTGCCTTCAGGGTCAGCGTGTTTCCGGTGCGGGAGAACTCGGTCGCGTTGGCCAGGTCGAGAGATCCGAAGGCCAGAAGACGTGCGTCGGCCTGCACAGGTGTCACGACGGTGTTGCCCCATTGGCTACTGCAGGTCTTGCCTGGCTGACAGGCCACCTCCGATTGGGTGAAGCCGATCCGCTGGTCGCCGGCAACGTAGGAGACCCGCGGCTGCCACCGGAAGTCGTCGGCCACCGTCATCCGGATGATCGGTGTGGCCGGAAGCTTTGTATACCGGTAGGACCCGCCGAAGTCGATGTTGATGTTCGGGGACATCCTCATGGCGCTCAGCAGAGCTGTCCCTTGGCCGCTGGTTGCCAGCATCGTCGGCCGTAGAGTCGTCAGTTCCGTATCACTGACGGCCTTGACGAACCCGTTGAGGAAGCCGTCCAGTTTCGACCAGTTCAGCTGGTACACGACTGGGCTGTCGACATACTCGCCGTCGGGGTTTTGTGTCCCCTGCGAGAACTCACTGCGGACACTGGTGGTCAGGCCTGCCACCGACGGACCGAGTTGTCCGGTGAAGAGCTTCGGTGCCTGAAAGCCTCCAACGCCACCGCCGAAGTTGAACAGCGGCGTCTTCAGCTCGTACGCCGCCATGGTGGACACGTTGGCTGCTCGCCGGTCCGGAACCGTGATCTGCACGGGCTTCGCTCGGCGTGCGTCGAGAGTCACGGTGCGATCGGACGTCAGGTCGAGCTTGGGCATGACCAGCGACGTCGATTCGTTGGCTGCTCCGTTCAGGCCGATGACCGAGTCCAGAAGGTAGTGCCCCTTGGGAACCCGGATCGTGTACTGGCTCCCGGTCCCCTGCAGGTACATCCTCGACCGATCCTGGGCCTCGGTGGCATCACGGTCGACGAGGCTGTCCACCTGGTCCGTCGTCGGTGCGCCAGACCGATCAAGGTGACGTACCGTCAGGTCGTAGCTTTCCACCTCACGACGCACCGCCAAGGTTGTGGTGAGTGCCGCGCCGGATCCGGATCTCGCGATCAACCGACCGGTGTATTGGCCGTCAGGCCCAGGGGTCGCGGTGTTCGATGTGACGACGGCCTTTGCGGTGCTGTGGGCGGGTACCGTCAGCGATTCCGTGCTCAGGCGCAGAGCCGCCGCGGGTGCCGGCTTGCCGTCCGGACCGGTCAGACTCGCTGCAAGCGTCAGCTCGATCGGCTGATCCCCTTCGTTCGTGTAGCTGACCGTCTGCTCCTCCGGCTTGTCGTCGGAATGCGGCCAGCGTTGCTCAGCGAATCCGATCGAGCCTGTGGACGGCACGACCGGCGACTTCAGTGCCGCAGCGATGTCGATCCGTCCGGCGCCCTGGGCTGTCATCGGCACGCCAGGAACCTCGTGCGCCGACCCCATGAGAACCGCCTTCAACTGCTGGCCGGTCCAACCGGGGTGCGCCTGGAGCAACAGTGCAGCGGCGCCGCTCACGTGTGGCGTCGCCATCGACGTACCACTCAGCCGCAGGTACGAGGTACCGACCGGCTCGCCGATGGTGCTCGCGGCGGCCTTGGCGGCGACGATCCCGACACCTGGTGCGGTGACATCAGGCTTGATCGTCCCGTCGTCCGCGGACGGTCCGCGACTGGAGAAATCCGCCATCTGGTCCGAACGTTCGACCGCCCCGACCGCCATCGCAGCCTCGGCGCTCGCAGGCGAGTCGAGACTGCCCGCGTCCGGGCCGTCGTTGCCGGCCGCGACAACGAACAACATCCCTCGCTCTGCGCTGAGCTTGTTCACCGCCTGCTCGACGGGGTCGATCTCCGGGCTGTCGGTACCGCCGAGGCTCAGGTTGACGACCTTCGCGCCCTGCGCCGCGGACCAATCCAGCCCGGCCAGGATCGCGGAATCAGGGCAGCCGTCGGGAGTACAGACTCTGCCGGACAGGATGGACGCTTCGGGCGCGACACCCCGATACTTGCCGTCCGACGCCTGTCCTGAACCCGCGACGATGGAGGCGACATGGGTACCGTGCCCCACGTCGTCGTCTGTCTGCGTGTCCGTGAAGTCAGCGGAAGTCAGCCGGCCGGCGAAGTCCGGATGGGCGACATCGACACCGCTGTCGAGGACCGCCACCTTGACGCCCTTGCCGGTGAGGCCGGCGGCCCAGGCCGTCGGTGCGCCGATCTGACGCGTGCTCTGGTCGAGCAGCGGCTTGCGGCGTCCGTCCAGCCAGATCTTGCTGATCGGAGTCGCGGTACGCCGACTGCCGGTCAGCTCGGCGTACAGACTCGCTGCCTTCGACTTCGTGAGGCCGAGCGCGGCACCGTTGACCGCGGGCAACAGGCGAGGTGTGCTGTCGAACGCCCGCAATGCCCCGGGGCTGGTGGCCTGCCCGGAGTAGGCGACAATCACTGGAATCTCAGAGGCCGCGGCGGTGTGCGTCAGCAGCTCGTTGACATTGAACAGCCGCCGATCGAGCCGCCCGCCGGCAACCAGCGCGATCGCGTCCGACGGGATGATGGTGACACCATCCGGACCGCGGTGGACGCTGTAGCGAACGTTCGTGCGCCCGGGGCCGGCGACGAACTGCAGGCGACGCAGATCCGAGGAAACCCGGATCTGATCCCCGGTGATGAGGGTCACCGTTCGCTCCGCAACAGAGGCGGAGTTCCCTACGGCCGGGGCGGGCGCCGGTTGTGCTGCCGAGCTCGGCGACGAAGTGGACTGGGTGACGAAGCCGACGGTTGCCGCGAGCAGCACCGCAGTGATCGGCACAGCTGGTTTGCAGAAAACTCTCATACCTCGGCAATGTCCTGCCGGCAACGACTATTACAGCCCTCACGAAAGAGCAGTACCGCGGTCACTGCAGCTCGGATCGGGCGGTGTGCACGTAACGCCAGCCGAACGCGGTGATCACGAACGGCGGCACGATGTACAGACTCACGGTGGGTTTCTGCGGTACGCCGATGAACGGGAACAGCAGCGCGACCCAGAGCACGATGACCACCGCACCGAAGATGATCATCCGGCGCCGGGCGCCTTCTCCGAGGTCGATCCCGAGCAGGTCGTACTGCCGGGTCTCGATCTCGAAGGGTGGGTAAGGGTACGCCGACGCGCATCAATACCGGCTGTCACATCTGGACCGGATCCACGGTGATCAGAACGGCGACGTGCGAACGGTGACGAAGCCTGTCTGGATGCTAGGCGGGCAGATTGCGCAGGTCGACCTGGACCAACTCGTGCTCACTCCGGCCTTCCAGCGGTCTTCCGAGCGCATGTTCCACACCGGACCAAGCGGCAACATCAGTTGAGGTTCGTCGAAGGCGAGGTATCGCCTCCTCCGGGCTGCGCGTTGGCGACCGGCACGCCTGGCCCGATGAAGGCTGCGCTGCTGGGAACTTCGCCTCTGGTCCAAAGCTCGACCCGGTCGCCGATTCTTGTCTCAACATCCTTGACGTTCCCGCCAACCGCTGCCATGCGCTGGCGCACCTCGGACTTCGGTCGCGAATCGCGGGTGCCGGAGACACGGCATTTGTCTGGCATCAGGTCCAGTAGGAGCAGGCCGAGATCAGCCGCGAGCTTGCGAGGTTCCGGATTCTGTTCGTGGGCGGCGGCTTCGTCCAGCGTGTAGATGACCCAGGTGTAGGTGAAACCGTCGCTGGTCCATCAATTCTTACTGCGTGACAGCAAGAGCTCGACGAGGCTGTACACGAGGTTCAAGGCCGCGTTTCGGGACAAGTTCCTCGGCCACTGCGCCATCACCGCATCAGGCCAGCAGAACTCGCCGGCAACCTTGTCCGACGCCAAGTCACGCACCCGGCTGTACAAGAGTTGAGCGGCCTCCTCCTTGGCCGCCGCCAGATGGCGATGATCGGGTGGCCGAGTTGTACAAGCGTTGCCAGCCCGCCGGCGATGCTCGCGCTGGACGCGTATGCACCGTCCTTCGAGATGAGCCCCAGACACGCCACGGCCGTCTCCAGCTTCTGTCGCTCATGAGTCTCTCGAGTCAAAGCATCCCTTCGGAGTTCGTTGTCCGTCGGGACCTGATGACCACGGCAACGAGAATTGCGTACAGCGGCACGAGCGTGGCGACGGCGACGATACTGGCCAAGAGTTTGCCCACAGTGGGTCGACCAGGCTCCGGCCGTCCCGGTCTCGTCGTGGGCATGCCGCCAGGAGATCGAACTGTTGAACCGTCCCGGGTTTGGTGCACCCTCGGTTATGTGTGGACGACCGGTCGGTCGTCTCGGGTTTGTGCATAGTAGTCGGCCTCGGCTTCGGCGG
>NZ_JBEXMY010000005.1:756765-873437 GCF_040610805.1 Kribbella sp. NPDC003557 | reverse complement strand
CTGCTGCCCGCGGCGGTGCCGGTCCCGCTGCTGCCCGCGGCGGTGCCGGTCCCGCTGCTGCCCGCGGCGGTGCCGGTCCCGCTGCTGCCCGCGGCCGTGCCGGCCCCGGCGGTGCGCGCGGCCGTGCCGAGCCCGCTGTCCGCGGGTGTGTGCGCCGTGGCGTCCGCGGCAGTTCCGTCTGTGGATTCCTTCGGGTACTCGAAGAGGAAACCCACGCCTGGGTATTCGCCGGTGCTCAGCTTGGAGTAGACGTCTGTGGCGTCGGCGATGGGGAACGTGTTGGCGATCAGGGAGGCTACGTCGATCTGTTCGCGGGCGATCAGGTCGACGAAGCATTCGAGGTTGCGGCGTTCGGTCCAGCGGACGTAGCCGGCGGGGTAGTCGATGCCCTGGAGTTCGTAGCGGTCGTCGTACCGGCCGGGGCCGTAGGACCGGGAGAACCGGACGTCCAGCTCCTTGTCGTAGTACGCGTTCCACGGCAGGTCCAGCTTCGTCTTGCCGATGTCGACGACGCGGGCGCGGTCGCGGGCCAGACGTGCCGCGGTCTCCACCGGGCCGTTCGAGTGACCGCCGGCGGCCAGCAGGATGTGGTCGGCGCCCAGGCCGTTCGAAGCCTCCAGCAGGGCACGCTCGAGCGACGCCACGCCCGCCTCGTCGGGTGACGAGCAGTGCAGCGCCCCGGCCTTCTCCGCCATCCGGCACCGGTCCGCGACCGTGTCGATGCCGAACACGCGCACCCCGGCCGCGACCAGCAACCGCACGACCAGCTGTCCGACGAGCCCCAGCCCGATCACCACCGCCGTGTCACCGAGCTGGACCTCGGCCTGCCGCACGCCCTGCATCGCGATCGCACCGACGGTCGAGAACGCGGCCTGCTCGGGCGGCACCCCGTCCGGCACCGGCACGCACAGGTTCACCGGCACCCAGTTGTACTCCGCGTGCAGCGCGTACTCGTTGCCCGCCGCCGCGACCAGCTGCCCGACGCTGAACTCCTCGGCGCCCGCACCCACCTCGACCACGACACCGCACAGCGAGTACCCGAGCGGCGTGTACGAGTCGAGCTTGTTCATGACCTTCTTGTAGGTGCTCATCACACCCTGCTGCGCGACCGTGTCCAGCACCTTGCGGACCTGGTCCGGCCGGGCCTTCGCCTTGCCGACCAGCGACAGCTTCGCCTCGCCGACCTTCATCAGCTCGGTCCCGGTCGAGATCAGCGAGTACAGCGAACGGACCAGCACCCCGCCCGGCGCACAGCCCGGCGGCGGTACGTCGAGGACCGCCAGCTCGCCGGACTTGTAGTTCTGCGCAACCTGCTTCATATCCGTCCTTCGCGAAGATGTCAGAGAGAGGTGATGGTGACGCCGAGGGACCGCATGTTCCGGGTCCAGGTCTCCAGCGTCAGCAGCTGCCAGATCTGCTTGGAGTAGTCCTCGCGCCCGGCCCGCTCGTCGTCGACCAGCTTCTGTACGGCGGCCTGCCGCAAGAACCCGCTCCCGACCAGCTCGCCGCGCAGCAGCACGTCGTCCACCAGTTCGCGCAGGTCGTTGCGCACCCACGCCCGCAGCGGCGCGCTGAACGACGCCTTCGGCCGGTAGATGATCTCCTTCGGCAACCACGCCTCGGCGGCCTTCTTCAGCGCCAGCTTGCCGACCCGGCGGTGGATCTTCTCGCTGCCCGGGATCGAGAACGCCGCACGCGCGACGATCGGGTCCACGAACGGCGTCCGGACCTCCGTCGAGGCCGCCATGCTGGACCGGTCCGTGTAGGCGAGGTTGAGACCGGGCAGGAACAGCCGCGAGTCCGCGAGGCACATCCGGTTCACGTGGTCGTCGAGCGTGGTGTCGTGGTAGATGTCGCTGTGCTCGGCGAGCAGCTTCCCGACGTACGGCTCGAGGTCGGGGCTCAGCAGGCCGGCCAACTGGTCGCCGTCGTACATCGTGTAGCTGCGCCGGAACGCGGTCTCCTCGGGCAGGTTCGCGAACGTCTCGAACCGCTTGGCCCAGCGTGCGTACCGCAGGCCGCGCCCGTTCACCGTCACCGGCAGCCGCCGGACGAGCGGTCCCACGACGCCGTTCCGCAGTGCGCCGGGAAGTCGCTGATACTGCGCGCCCATGACACAGGCGAGGTGTTTCCGGTAGCCGCCGAACAGTTCGTCGGCGCCCATCCCGGACAGCAGCACCTTCACGCCCGCGTCCCGCGCGGTGTCGCACATCAGCAGCGTGTTGATCGCGGCCGGGTCGCCGATCGGCTCGTCCAGGATGTCGACGATCCGCGGCAGCAGGTCGACGACGTCGGGCGCGATCTCGATCTCGTGCAGGTCGATCCCGAACTGCTGCGCCAGCTTGCGCGCGTAGACCGCGTCGTCCGGCATCGCCTCGAGCTTCTGGTCCTGGGCGCGGAACGTGATCGTGTACGAGTCGACGCCGGGGTCCATCTGCTTCGCGAGCACCGTGACCAGGCTGGAGTCCAGCCCGCCGCTCAGGAACGTCGACACCGGGACGTCGGCCACCAGGTGCGCGGCCACGGACTCCTCGATGACCTGGCGCAGGTCGGCGCGCGGACCGGCCGCGGCCTCGGTGGCCACCTCGGTCACCCGCCAGTACGTCGCGTGCCGGCTGCTGCCGTCCGGCCGGAACTCCGCCCACGAGCCGGGCGGCAGCTTCTCCACACCGTCGATCGCGCAGCGCTGCTCGGGCAGCCAGTAATAGAGCATCGACGCGATCAGGGCGCCCGGCTCGGTCCGCAGTTCGGAGCCGACGGCTGTGACGAGGGCCTTCAGCTCGGACGCGAAGATCACGCCGCCCTGACGGCGCAGGAAGTACAGCGGCTTGATGCCGAGCGGGTCGCGGGCCAGGTACAGGCTGCCGCTGTCCTCGTCCAGCATCGCGAACGCGAACATGCCGCGGAACCGCTGCAGCGCGTCCGGGCCCCAGCGGCGCCAGGCCTCCAGTACGACCTCGGTGTCGCCGTGGGTCCGGAAATGCACACCGGACCTGGACAGCTCGGCGCGCAGCTCCTTGTAGTTGTAGAGCTCGCCGTTGTAGCAGATCGTCAGGCCCTGCTTACTGAACGGCTGGTCCGCCGCCGACGACAGGTCGATGATCGACAGTCTTCGATGCGCCAGCTGGGCGCTCACATCGGTCTCTTCGAACCGGTAGATCCGGCTCGCGTCGGGTCCGCGGTGCGCGATCCGGTCGCTCATCGCCTCCGCGAGCGCGAAACCGTCGTGCTGCTGGTAGCAGCCGGCGATGCCGCACACGTCAGGACCCCGCGGCGTTCTTGACGCCGGTGATGTCGCCGAGGTGGCTGACGTGCCCGGTGAGCTGGTCGTACACCCCGAGGTACGCCTTCTGCTGGTGCTTCCACGCGAGCACCCGCTCGACCCGTTCGCGGCCGAGCTTGCCCATCCGGCGCCGGCGGACCTCGTCGTCGAGCAGCTCGACGATCGCGTCGCCGTACTGCGCCACGTCGTTCGGCTCGACGTACACCGCGGCGTCCGCGGCGGAGACCTTGGTCTCGACCAGGTCGAAGGCGACGACCGGGAGCTCGAAGGCCATGTACTCCATGGTCTTGTTCATCGTCGACACGTCGTTGAGCGGGTTCTTCGGGTCCGGCGACAGGCCGAGGTCCGCGGTCGACATCACCGCGCGCACCGTCTCGTCCGGCACCCGGCCGGTGAACTCGACATGCTGCTCGAGCCCGAGCTGGTCCCGCAGCGCGACCACCTCGTCGAACGAGTCGCCGCCGCCCATCAGCGTGAACGCGATGTCGGTCCGGCCGAGTGTGTTGACGATGTGGTCCGCGGCGCGCACCACGATGTCGACGCCGTCCTGCGGGCCCATCACGCCGATGTAGGTGACCAGGTGGCGATGACCGCGGCGCAGCGACTCGTCCGGCCCTTTGTCATGGTCGCGGAGCAGTTTGTCCGGGTCCGGCCCGGTGCGGACCACGGTCACGTCGTGGTTCGCCTTGCCGCTGCGGGTGATCGCGATCCGCCGGTACGAGTCGTTGGTCGAGATCACGTGGTCGGCCTGGCGGTGCGTCGTCCGCTCCAGGAACCGCAACCCCTTGTACGGCAGGCTCGCCGTCCCGCCGAACCGGGACTGGAACAGCTCCGGGCACAGGTCGTGGTGGTCGAACACGAACCGGGTGCCGTCGAGCCGGCGCAGCAGCATCGCGATCGGCCAGAAGATGTCCGGCGGGTTGCAGGCCTGCAGCACGTCGAACCGGCCGGCCTTGCGGGCCCGGAAGACCAGGCGCAATGTCATCAGGAACGAGTACGCGTACTCCCAGACGAAGCTGATCTTGCTGCCGCCGGGCGCGTAGGCCTTGTACTTGTGCGCGGTCACACCGTCGATGACGTCGTACGACGGATCGCCCGGGCCCTTCGGGCAGACGACCGTGACGTCGTACCCGGCCGCCACCAGCGCCTGGCACTCCAGCCAGACGCGGCGGTCGAACGGCACCCAGAGGTTCTGGATGATGATCAGCACCCGCGGACGGCTCACCAGCCCACTCCTTCGTATCCGTGCAGCGCCTCGACGTCGGCGCCGAGCCGGCCGCTGAGGTCGATGATCCGGGCCGGCGGCGTCGCCAGGAGCGCGTTGACCGCCGCGCTGTCGGTGGCCGAGACGATGGCCAGGTCGGCGCCTTCGAGCGCCGTCGACGCGTTGTCGGTGAGCACTCGCTGCAGGTGCGGCAGCTTCGAGCTGACATGTCTCAGGTTTGCACCGACCAGACGGGTCGGGTTCACGATTGCGTCGTAGATCCGCAGGTTGTAGCCCTTGCCGATCAGGCGTTCGGCGAGCTCGACGTTCGGGCTCTCCCGGAGGTCGTCGGTGGCGTGCTTGAAGCTCAGGCCGAGCAGCGCGATCTCGCGGCCGGGACCGGCGATCACCCGGTCGACGACGTCGCGCACGCTGCGTTCGTTGGTGGCCAGCGCGCCGGCCAGCAGCGGCAGCTCGGTGTCGTTGGTCCGCGCGAGGTGCAGCACCGAGCGCAGGTCCTTCGGCAGGCAGGAGCCGCCGAACGCGAAACCGGGCTTCAGGTAGTACGGCGAGATGTTCAGGCTGGTGTCCTGCACGAAGATCTTCATCACCTCGCGCGAGTCCACGCCGAAGTGCCGGAAGATCCGGCCCATCTCGTTCGCGAACGAGACCTTGGTGGCGTGGAACGCGTTGCAGGCGTACTTGAGCGCCTCCGCGGTCCGCACGTCGACGGTCTGCACCTCGACACCGAGGAAGGAGAACAGCTCCGTCAGCGCGGCCGCGGCCTTCGGGCTGCGGGTGCCGACCACGACGAACGGCGGCTCGTAGAAGTCCGCCAGGCCGGATCCCTCGCGGAGGAACTCCGGGCACATCGCCGTACCGAAGGTGAGACCGTCCGGCGGCGGGACGTCGGCGAGCACCTTGCCGACCACCTCGTCGACGGTGCCGGGCGGAACCGTGCTGCGGACCACGATGGTGTGGAAGCCGGAGTCCGGCCGGACCACGACCTGCGCGGCCTCGGCGATGTCGCGGACCGCCCGCTTGATGTAGGTCAGGTCGGTGCTGCCCGCCTGCGTGGACGGGGTGCCGACACAGATCAGCGAGACGTCGGCGCCGTCGAGGGCCAGTCGCGGATCGGTCGTCGCGTGCAGCCGTCCCGAGGTGGCGCCGGCCGCGACCAGTTCGTCGAGGCCCGGTTCGACGACCGGGCTGTGTCCCTGGGTGATCGGTTCGACCTTCGCCGTGTCGACGTCCACCCCCCACACGTCGTGCCCGGCGGCCGCCAGACAGGCCGCCGTCACCGACCCCACGTACCCCAAGCCGAACACGGCCACCTTCATAACGCCCCCCACAGGCTCATGACGCGGTTTCGCCCACGTCCCACAGCGCCCATGAGAGCGGCCGCGACGCCGTCCTGATACATGCCGGCCGAAGAAAATCGCCGGAAGGAATTTGCCTGTATCAACGGGCGGTCCCGGTGATCTGTATTGGTCGACAGACCAGTGCTGGGGTGAGGGGACAATCGATGAAGGTTCTGGTCAGCGGGGACCGGGGTTACATCGGAGCGGTGATGGTGCCGTTCCTGCGGGCCGCCGGGCATCAGGTGGACGGGCTGGACACCGGCCTCTACGAGGGGTGCGACCTCTTGGGCGGGCCGGAGCCGATCGGGAACCGTGTGCCGCGGGACATGCGGGACGTGACGGCGGGGGAGCTGGCGGGGTACGACGCGGTCGTCTGCCTGGCCGCGTTGTCGAACGACCCGCTCGGGCACCTCAACCGCGACGCCACGTACTCGGTCAACCTCGAAGGGACACTGAACCTCGCCCGCGCGGCGAAGGACGCCGGTGTCGGGCGGTTCCTGTTCGCGTCCTCGTGCAGCCTGTACGGCGCGGCGGGCTCGGAGGCCGTCGCCGAGGACGCCGAGATGTTCCCGGTCACGCCGTACGGCGAGACGAAGGCGCTCGCGGAGCAGGAGCTGTCCAAGCTCGCCGACGACAGGTTCAGCCCGACGTATCTGCGGAACGCGACCGCGTACGGCGCCTCGACCCGGCTGCGGCTCGACATCGTCGTCAACAACCTCACCGCGATCGCGCTGACGTCCGGCCAGGTCCGGCTGGAGAGCGACGGCACCCCGTGGCGGCCGCTCGTCCACATCGAGGACATCAGCCGGGCGTTCCTGACCGTGCTCGAGGCGCCGCGCGAGACCGTCCACGACGAGGCGTTCAACGTCGGCCGGTCCGAGGACGTCGTCCAGGTCCGCGACATCGCCGAGATGGTCCGCGAGGCGGTGCCCGGGTCGACGCTGTCGATCGCCGACGGCGCCGGACCCGACCTGCGCAACTACAAGGTCGACTTCAGCAAGCTCAACGACACGTTCCCGGACCTGAAGCTCGCCTGGACCGTGCGCACGGGCGTCGACGAGCTGTACGACGCCTACCAGCGGCACGGCCTCACGCTCGACGACTTCAACTCGGCCCAGTTCGTCCGGCTGCGCCGTATCCAGCAATTGCTGGCGGCAGGCCTGGTCGACGACCAGCTGCGCCGGCAGACCGACGCGCAGTTCCCCGGACCGAAGGAGATGGACTGATGGCGATCGCGTGCCGCCTGTGTGGCGCCGAGTTGACTCGGACTTTCGTCGACCTGGGCATGTCGCCGCCGTGCGAGAGCTACCTGCGTGCCGACCAGCTGGACAGCGGTGAGACGTTCTACCCGCTGCACGTGCGGATCTGCGACAACTGCCTGCTGGTCCAGCTCCCGGCGTACGTCGCCGCCGACGACGTCTTCAGCGACTACCTCTACTTCTCGTCGTACTCGACCAGCTGGGTCGAGCACGCGCGCCGCTTCGTCGTCGACATGCAGGAGCGGCTGCGGCTGGACGGCGACAGCCTGATCGTCGAGGCCGCCAGCAACGACGGCTACCTGCTGCAGCACGCCGTCGCGCTCGGCGTCCCGGTGCTCGGCATCGAGCCGGCCGCGAACATCGCGAAGATCGCCAACGAGAAGGGCATCCGCACCGAGAGCTACTTCCTCGGCGAGGAGACCGGCCAGGACGCGGCGTCCCGGCACGGACAGGCGGACCTTGTCGTCGGCAACAACGTGTTCGCGCACGTCCCGGACATCGTCGACTTCGCCAAGGGCCTGCGGGCGCTGGTGAAGGACGACGGCCTGGTGTCGCTGGAGTTCCCGCACCTGCTCCGGCTGATCGAGAACCGCCAGTACGACACGATCTACCACGAGCACTACCAGTACCTGACCCTCAAGACCGCCTCCGCCGCGCTGGCCGCGGCCGGCCTCAAGGTGGTCGACGTCCAGGAACTGGCCAGCCACGGCGGCTCGCTGCGGGTCTTCAGCACCCCGGCCGAGACCGCGGGCGATCCGTCGGACCTCGTCGTCAAGGTGCTGATGGACGAGGAGGAGGCCGGACTGCACACGGTCGAGGGCCATCTCGGCTTCGCGGCCGAGGTCTTCACGATCAAGTCCGACCTGCTCGAGTTCCTGATCCAGGCGCAGCGCGACGGCAAGTTCGTCGCCGGCTACGGCGCGCCCGGCAAGGGCAACACGCTGCTCAACCACTGCGGGATCCGCGAGGACCTGCTGCCGTACACGGTCGACCGCAGCCCGCACAAGCACGGGATGTACCTGCCCGGTACGCACATCCCGATCTTCGCCCCGGAGCGCCTGGCCGAGACGCGCCCCGACTACATCGTGATCCTGCCGTGGAACCTGCGCGCGGAGATCGTCCAGCAGCTCGGCTACGCACGGGAGTGGGGCGCGAAGTTCGTCGTACCCATTCCGCGTCTCGAAGTGATCTGACAGCACTTGTGTGGGGGAAGGAACAGCGCGATGAAGGTCGTGATCTTCTGTGGAGGGTTCGGGCTGCGGATGCGCAGCGGCGTCGACTCCGCACCGAAACCGATGATGACGATCGGCGACCGGCCGGTCCTGTGGCACGTGATGCGCTACTACGCGCACTTCGGCCACACCGAGTTCATCCTCTGCCTGGGCTTCGGCGGCTCGGCGGTCAAGGAGTACTTCCTGCGGTACGAGGAGACGGTCTCCAACGACTTCGTGATGACCAAGGGCGGGCAGCGGATCGAGCTGCTCGACTCCGACATCAGCGAGTGGAAGATCACCTTCGTCGACACCGGGATCGACACCAGCATCGGTGAGCGGCTGCGCCGGGTCCGGCCGTACCTGGAGGACGACGACGCGTTCCTGGCCAACTACGGCGACGTGCTGACCGACGCGCCGATGGACAAGATCGTCGACCACGTGATGACCAGCGACATCACCGCCAGCCTGCTCGCGGTGCCGCCGCAGGCGTCGTTCCACGTCGTCGAGTTCGGCACCGACTCGCGGATCACCGGGCTGCGCTCGGCGGCCGACCTCAACGTGTGGATCAACGGCGGGTACTTCGTGATCAAGAAGGACATCTTCGACGTCCTGCACGAGGACGAGGACCTGGTCGGCGACGCGTTCCCGCGGCTGGCCGCGATGAGCAAGCTGGAGGCGATCCCGCACCACGGGTTCTGGGCGCCGATGGACACGCTCAAGGAACGCAGCCAGCTCGAGGAGCTGTACCGGTCGGGGAAGAAGCCGTGGGCGTTGTGGAGCCACGACAACCGCGGTCACAACGGGCGGGTCCTGGACAGGACCTCCGAGGGGCTGTCCGACGGGCCCGTAGTGGTGGCGATCTGATGCTCCCGTTCCAGCTCGGCCTGATCGACGGGCCGGTCCACCTGGTTGCCCTCGGCGCCCATCCGGACGACATCGAGATCGGCTGCGGCGGCACGCTGCTCAAGCTGGCCGAGTCGGTGCCGGAGCTGACCGCCGAGTTCGTGATCGCGACCGGTACGCCGGCGCGCCTGGAGGAGGCGCGCCGCGCGGCGGAGCTGTTCCTGCCGGAGTGCGAGGTGAGCGTGACCTCGGCCGGGCTGCCGGACGGCCGGCTGCCGGCGCACTGGAACGAGACCAAGGAGTTGCTCGAGGCAACGGCTCGCGAGGGCCGCCGCCCCGACCTGGTGCTGGCCCCGAGCCGCACCGACGCGCACCAGGACCACCGGCTGATCGCCGAGCTCGCGCCGACGGTGTGGCGCGACCACCTGGTGCTGCACTACGAGATCCCCAAGTGGGACGGCGACTTCGCCCGGCCGTGGCTGTACGTCGAGCTCACCGAGGAGCAGCTGCGCGACAAGGTGGCGCTGCTGCACAAGGCGTACCCGTCCCAGGTCCCGCACGACTGGTTCGACGAAGAGGTGTTCGCCGGACTGGCGCGGCTGCGCGGCATGGAGTGCCGGGCGCCGTACGCCGAGGCGTTCACGACGGCCAAGGCCACGCTGACATGGTGAACGAGGGAGGCGCAGTGAGCTTCAGGTGCCGTGGGTGCGGGTCGGTGGACGCCGTATCCGTCGTGGACATCGGTGACCAGCCGTGCGCGGACTACTTCCCGGCCGCCGATGCCCCGGGCCCCGATCCGCGCTGGCCGCTCGCGCTGTGGCTGTGCCGGGACTGCACGCTGGTGCAGCTCGGCCCGGTCGAGGCACAGATCGCCGAGGAGCCGCTGGCGGTGGAGTCGGCGACCAGCCGGGCGCACGCGGAGGCTTCGGTCAAGGAGATCCTCCGTGACTACCCGGAGCTGAGCGGTGCGGTGGTCTTCGAGTTCGGGAGCCCCCACGGCGGGTCCTGGCTCGATCACCTGACGGCGGCCGGCTGCACGCTCGCCGCGGACGGCGAGCAGGCCGGCCTGGTGATCGACGTGCACGGGATCGTGCACGAGCCGCAGTACGGTGCGTCGCTCGAGCTGCGGGCCGAGCGGCTCGCGCCGGGCGGGCTGCTGGTGATGGAGTTCCACCACCTGCTGCCGCTGTTCATCGGCAACCAGTTCGACACGATCCGGCACGGGCACTGGGCGTACGTGTCGCTGCGGGCGCTGCGGAACCTCGCCGCCCTGCACGGCCTGGCGGTCGAGTCGGTCCGGCAGGTCGACATGTACGGCGGCAGCCTGATGGTGATGCTGCGGCACACCGCCGACGCGCGGCCGGACAGCTCGGTCGACGTGGTGCTGGAGGACGAGGACGCCGCGGGCCTCGCGGACGAGGTCCAGCTCGGCAGCCTGCAGGAAGCGGCCTGGCACGCGGCCGGCGCACTGCACGACGAGCTGGTCCGTCACAAGGCCGCCGGACGAACCGTGCTCGGCTACGGCGCCCCGTCCAAGGCGCCGGTACTCCTCGACCTCAGCAAGGTGACGACGGACCTGCTGCCGTTCACCGTCGACCTCGCTCCCGGCAAGCACGGCCGCCGCATCCCCGGCGGCTGCCTGGTCCCGATCCGCCCGATCGCCGACCTGAAGGCAGCCAAGCCCGACGTCGTCCTGGTCCTGACGTGGGACATCGCCGACGAGATCATCACCCAGCTGGAGGCCGATGGCGGCTGGGGCACGACGTACCTCGTGCCGCTTCCCGAACCGCACGAGAGGGGTCGCTAGCGATGCATGGCGTCCTGCGCCGGCTCACCTGGGGCCTGGCCGACCAGGCTGTGACCAGCCTGGTCAGCTTCGTCGTGGGCATCGTCGTCGCCCGGCAGCTCGGCGCGCTCGAGTTCGGCGCGTTCAGTCTCGCCTGGGTGACGTACGGCGTGGTGGTGAACATCTCGCGGGGTCTCGCGACCGACCCGCTCGCGGTGCGGTTCAGCGGCGTCGAGCGACAGGCCTGGCGGACCGCCGTGGCGAGTTCGTCCGGCATGGCGATCGTGGTCGGCTTGCTGACCGGCGCGGTGTGTGCGCTGGCCGGCCTCCTCATCGGCGGCGGGACCGGAGCCGCGTTCCTGGCGCTGGGCGCCGTGCTGCCCGGCCTGATGCTGCAGGACAGCTGGCGGTTCGCGTTCTTCGCGTCCGGCCAAGGAGGCAAGGCGTTCGTCAGCGACATCACCTGGGCCCTGGCCCTCGTCCCGTTGCTGTACCTGGCGTCCCGGGACGCCAGCGTGACCAGGTTCGTGCTCGCGTGGGGCGGCGCGGGGATCTTCGCCGCGCTGGTGAGCGGGTTCCAGGCCGGCGTGCTGCCCCGGGTCTCGCGGGCGTGGCGCTGGCTCAGCGACCACCGCGACCTCGGCCTGCGGTACCTGACCGAGAACCTCACCCTGAGCGGCGCCTACCAGCTGCGGATGTACGGACTCGGCGCGTTCGCCGGTGTCGCGGCCGTCGGCACCGTCCGCGGCGCCGAGATGCTGCTCGGCCCGTTCTTCATCGTGCTGTCCGGCGTCGGCCTGGTCGCGGTGCCGGAAGCCGCCCGGGTCCTGCGCCGGTCGGTGCGCAGACTGTCGGTCTTCTGTCTGCTGCTCGGTGGCGCGCAGGCGGTCGCCGCGCTGGCCTGGGGCGTCCTGTTGCTGTTCGCGCTGCCCGACGAGTGGGGACACGCGCTGCTCGGCGAGGTCTGGCTGACCGCGTCGGCGCTGATACTTCCGGCAACCTTGTCGGTGACCTTCGCCGGCTTCAACACCGGCGCCGCCGCGGGCCTGCGGGCGCTCGGCATCGCGCGACGCAGCCTGCGGGCCCAGCTCTGCGCGTCGACGTTCTACCTGGTCGGCGGTGTCACCGGCGGCGCGATCGGCGGCGCGCTCGGATCGGCCTGGGGCGCCGCCTGCGCGACCTTCTCGGCCGCGTTCGTCTGGTGGTTCACGTTGCGCACCGGGATCCGTGAGCGCGAGCAGCTCGAATCGGAACTGGACTCCGTGCAGGAGATGCCTGAAATGAGGAACACATGAACGCGGTACCGCGGCTGACCGTCGGCCTTCCGGTCTACAACGGCGAGAAGTACCTGGCCGAGTCCCTGGACGCGCTGCTGGGGCAGAGCTACGGCGACTACCGGATGGTGATCTCCGACAACGCCTCCACCGACGCGACCGAGGAGATCTGCCGGGAGTACCTGGCCAAGGACCCGCGGATCAGCTACTACCGGCAGCCGGTCAACATCGGCGCCACACCGAACCACAACTGGTGCTTCGAGCACTCCGACACCGAGCTGTTCAAGTGGGCGTCGTACGACGACCTGTACGGCAAGGAGCTGCTGGGCCGCTGCATCGAGGCGCTCGACGACGACCCGTACCTGGTGCTCGCGCACGCCTACCAGGCGATCATCGACGGCAACGGCGACATCGTGCTCGAGGTCGACTACCCGCTCGACACCGCGAACCCGCACGCCCCGGACCGGTTCCGCAGCCTGCTGTTCGACGTCGGCGGCGACGACTTCTACGGCGTGATGCGCTCCGACATCCTCCGCCGGACGCCGCTGAACGGCAGCTACCACCACTCCGACCGCACGATCATGGCCGAGCTGGCCCTGTACGGCCGGTTCCACCAGGTGCCGGAGCTGCTGTTCTTCCGCCGGGACCACCCGGACCGCGCCGAGCGGGCCAAGCCGACGATCAGGTCGCGCTCGGCGAACATGGAGCCGCGGCGGGCGAGCCGGCTGCGCAACCCCACCGTCCGGCTGGTCGGGGAGTACGTCGGCGGTTTCGTCGGCGGCATCCGGCGGGCGCCGCTGTCGTCGGCGGACCGGCGGGAGTGCTACGGCCACCTGGCGCGCTGGCTGGCCGATCGCGCGGTGCGCCGCTCGACGCGCCGGATCGAGGACACCGCGCCCGCGGCGCCGCCGACCAAGATCCCGGACAGCGCCGCGGTCGCCGGTCATCGGGAGGTCTCGTAGGCATGCGGAGCCCAGGCAGGCAGGATGCGGGCGGCCCACCACGGGTGGCCTTCTTCGGGCTGCTCGGATCCGGGAACCTCGGCAACCACGGGTCCCTCGACGCGATGCTCGCCTTCGTCCGGGACCGGCATCCGGAGGCGCAGCTCAGCTGCGTGTGCTCCGGGCCGGAGGAGTTCGAGCGGCAGTACGGCATCCCGTCGATCGCGATGACCTGGTACCAGGCGCACGGCCCCGGCCGGACCCGTCCGGCCGACGTCGCCCGCAAGGCGTTCGGCAAGGTGGCCGACCTGGTCCGGATGCCCCGGGTGCTGCGCGGATTCGACGTGGTGATCGTGCCCGGTATGGGCGTCTTCGAGACCACGCTGGAGCTGCGGCCCTGGGGTTTCCCGTACGCGCTGTTCCTGATGGCGCTGTCGGCGTCGCTCACCGGTGCCAGGGTGGCCTTCGTCAACGTCGGCGCGAACGTCGCGCGCGAGTGGTCGCTGCGGTTGCTGTTCACCGGCGCCGCGCGCCTCGCGTCGTACCGCTCCTACCGGGACACGTACTCGCGGGACGCGATGCGGCAGATGGGGCTGCGCACGAGCGGCGACGAGGTCTACCCGGACCTCGCCTTCGCCCTGCCCGAGCCGCCGCCGGTCGAGCACCCGCCGCGGACCGTCGGTCTCGGCGTGATGGCCTACCGCGGCACCAACGCCGACCGGGACCAGGCGGACGAGATCTACGCCGCGTACACCGCGAAGATCGTCGAGTTCGCCCGCCGGCTGGTCGACGAGGGGTACCGGATCCGGCTCGTCACCGGCGACCCGTCGGACCTGGCGGTGGTCGAGGCGGTGTACGACGACCTGCGCGCGACCCGTCCGGAGGTCGCCGAGAAGCGGCTGGTCCACGAACCGGCCGCGACGCTGGGCGAACTGATGACGCACCTGGCGGGTGTGGACCTGGTCGTCGCGTCGCGGTACCACAACGTGCTCGCCGCGCTGAAGCTGTCGAAGCCGACGATCTCGATCAGCTACGGGACCAAGAGCGACGTCCTGATGGAGCAGATGCAGCTGGCCGAGTTCCGGCAGCCGATCCGGACCCTCGACGTGGCCCGGCTGATCGACCAGTTCCGGGGGCTGGAAGCGCGCGCGCCGCGGGTGGTGCCGGTGCTGCGGGCCAGGAACGCCGAGTACGTCGAGGCACTCGAGCGGCAGTACGACGTCCTGTCGGCGGCTCTGTTCGGAGCGGCCGGCGTCGCGGCGGAACAGGAGGACCAACGGTGGAAGTGATCGAGGTACCGACGATCGCCGGGGCGCTGCTGTTCCGGCCGTCGCCCCATGTCGACGAGCGCGGATTCTTCTCCCGCACCTTCGACCGGGAGGTGGTGAAGGCGGCCGGGCTCGATCCGGACGCGTTCGTGCAGGACAGCATCTCGCGGTCCCGCCGCGGGGTCGTCCGCGGCATGCACATCCGGTCCGGCCGTGGTGAGGCGAAGCTGGTCCGCTGCTCGTACGGCGCGGTGTTCGACGTCGTCGTCGACCTGCGCCCGGACTCCCCGACGTACCGCAACCGGGAGACCTTCGACCTGACCGGCGACAACCAGGTCACGGTCTACGTACCGGCCGGCTGTGCGCACGGGTTCCAGTCGCTGACCGACCCGGCCGACGTGTCGTACCGGATCGACCGGGCGCACGACCCGTCCGAGGACGTGTCGATCGCCTTCGACGACCCGGACCTCGACATCCCCTGGCCGCTCCCGGTCACGCTGATGTCCGAGCGCGACAAGGCGGCTCCTTCACTCGCCCTGGCGACTGCGAGGCTCTCATGACCAAGTCCTTCGAGAAGTCGGTCCAGGCCAACAAACGGCTGCAGGACCTGATCCCGGGCGGCGCGCACACCTATGCCAAGGGCGAGGACCAGTACCCGTTCGAGATGGCGCCGGTGATCGACCACGGCGCGGGGGCGCACGTCTGGGACGTCGACGGCCACGAGTACATCGAGTACGGCTCCGGCCTGCGCGCGGTCAGCCTCGGCCACGCGCACCCGAAGGTGGTCGAGGCGGTCCAGCGCGAGATCGGCCGCGGCAGCAACTTCGTCCGCCCGAGCATCGTCGAGCTGGCGGCGGCCGAACGCTTCCTCGCGTCGGTGCCGACCGCGGAGATGGTGAAGTTCGCCAAGAACGGCTCCGACGCCACCACCGCCGCGGTCAAGCTGGCGCGCGCGGTCACCGGCCGGCCGCTGATCGCGCTCTGCTCCGACCACGCCTTCTTCTCGATCGACGACTGGTTCATCACCCGGACGCCGATGTCGGCGGGTATCCCG
Organism: Kribbella sp. NPDC003557; assembly: GCF_040610805.1. Taxonomy (NCBI): domain Bacteria; kingdom Bacillati; phylum Actinomycetota; class Actinomycetes; order Propionibacteriales; family Kribbellaceae; genus Kribbella; species Kribbella sp. NPDC003557. Next base: position 857,950 of record NZ_JBEXMY010000005.1, on the reverse strand, counting down.
GACGAGATCGGCGAGCTGACGGTCGGCTTCCCGTACGGCGACCTGGCCGCGACCGAGGAGGTGCTGCGCCGGCACGAGGGCCGGATCGCCTGCCTGATCCTGGAGGCCGCGACCCAGCACGAACCGCCGGCCGGGTACCTCGAAGGCCTGCGGGATCTCGCGCACCGGTACGGCGCGCTGCTGATCTTCGACGAGATGATCACCGGCTTCCGGTTCTCCGAGGCCGGGGCCCAGGGCCTGTACGGCGTGGCGCCCGACCTGTCCACCTTCGGCAAGGCGCTCGGCAACGGGTTCGCGGTGTCCGCGCTGGCCGGGAAGCGCGAGTTCATGGAGCGCGGCGGGCTCCGGGACAGCCACGAACGGGTGTTCCTGCTGTCCACCACACACGGCGCCGAGACACACGCGCTGGCGGCCGCCGTCGCGGTGATGGACGTGTACGCCGAGGAGGGCGTCGCGGCCCGCCTGCACGAGCGCGGCGAGCGGCTGGCGAAGGGCGTGCGGGAGGTCGCGGCCGCGGCCGGCGTCCAGGACCACGTGCTGGTTCGCGGCCGGGCCAGCAACCTGGTCTTCGCGACCCTCGACGAGAACCTGGAGCCGTCGCAGCCGTACCGCACGTTGTTCCTCCGCGAGCTCCTGCTCGGCGGCGTGATCGGTCCGTCGTTCGTGGTCAGCGCGGCGCTGACCGACGAGGACATCGACCGGACGGTGGCGGTCGTCGCCGGGGCCTGCGAGGTGTACCGCGCGGCACTCGACGCCGGTGACCCGAGGGGGTGGACGGGCGGACGGCCGGTGAAGCCGGTGTTCCGCCGGTACGTGTAGGAACCACACGACGACGTGCCCTCGCGGGCGCGCCCGCCGATGAGCCTCTCGTCGAGGCAGCGGCTGGGGGACGGGGACTTGGTCCGAGCCGGACTGGCCGGCTCGACGAGAGGGGGGTTTCATCATGCATTCCATCTATGTCGACGCCGAGTTCACCGACGACGAGCGCCGGCGGAAGCTGTACGAGGGCGACCTGTTCGTCTACTCGCCACGGGCATCGACGCTGGCGCTCACCGAGTTCGCCGGGGAGATGGCCCGGGAGGCGTTCGGTCCGCTGGATCCCGAGACGGCGCAGTACGAGATGGCCGTCGAGGACTACGCGGCGCTGCTGGCCGAGCTGAAGCCGCGCTTCATCCACCACCCGGAGTCGAAGCGGCTGATCCAGGACATGCTCGTCGACTTCGGGTGCGACGACGAGCAGACGTACTTCGACGTCCCGCGGATGCGCAGCTCGACGTCGAACGACTACCTGACCACCGGGATCGCGTTCGCGTTCCACCCGCACCGGGACACCTGGTACTCGGCGCCGTACGTCCAGCTGAACTGGTGGCTGCCGATCTTCCCGATCAGCCACGACAACGGGCTGGCGTTCCACCGCAAGTACTGGCAGACGCCGCTCAGGAACAGCTCGCGGGTCTACAACTACGCGGAGTGGAACGAGACCAGCCGGAAGATCGCGGCGACCCAGATCGGCACCGACACGCGCGTGCAGCCGGTGCCGGAGGAGGAGGTGGAGCTGATCCCGCAGATCCGGCCGATCGTGAAGCCCGGCGGCGTCATCCTGTTCTCCGGCGCCCAGTTGCACTCGAGCGTGCCGAACACCTCGGGCCGGACCCGGTTCAGCATCGACCTGCGCACGATCCACCTCGGCGACGCGCTGGAGGGCCGGGCGGCGCCCAACATCGACTCGGAGTGCACCGGCACCACGATGGGCGACTACCTGCGGGTGAGCGACCTGGAGCACGTCCCGGCCGAGGTGATCGCGGCCTTCGACGCGCCGAAGGCCGCGGCCGTCTAGAACCGGTCCCGCAGGAACCGGTCGATCAGCAGGCCGGTGAGCGGCACGACGAGCAGCGCACTGCCTACCCCACCGACGGTGTCGGTGGGGTAGTGCGCTGTCAGGAAGATCTGCGCCCACGCCATCAGCGCGCCGCCGATGACGGTGCCGGCCAGCACGATCATCGTCCCCGCGACCGGTCCCGCGTGGACCAGATCGGCCAGCAGGAGACCGAGCACGAGGCCGAGTGCCGCGATCGCGGCGGTGTGTCCGCTCGGGTAGGACAGGAAACCGTCGTGGATGGTCCGATCGACGACATGCTTCAGGCCGGTGGTCAGGATCCCGATCAGCGCCGACGCCACCAGCGCGGTGACCGCCAGCGCCCGGCGACCGGCGACCAGACACAAAGCCGCGGTCGCCAGGACGACCACGGCCCGGCCGACGGGCTCCCCGAGCGCGTCCAGCGCGAGAGCGACGTCGTGCGCACCGGACGGTGCGCCGTCGACGACGGATTGGGCCCACCGGTCCAGCCGTCCCGCGCGAACATCTCCCCAGTACGTCACCGCGAGCACCACGACGACGAGCAACCCCAGGATCGTCAGCGCCACGGCCGGTTGCCGTAACGCGGGCGCCACCGCCGGCCGCCCGCCGGCCCCCCTCGAACGCGTCGCAGCCTCGTCCATCACCCACCCCCAGCTACGACTGTAGCCACAATTCTGCTGTCGCCGACCTGATCGTCGCTCGCGGCCTGCCCGCGTAGTAATGTTCGGTGACTCGCCGCCGACGCGCGGGTGAACAAGGACACGCTGCACTCCACGCTGGACACTGTTAGTGACCGGCTGGTTGCGGGAGGGAACGAGGGGCCGCTGTGAGCGGAGCAGAAGCGCCTGACGCTGTGGACAGCCGTCGGCCGCTCTGGGTCGTCCCGCACGAGGTCCCGGCGATCGTTCCGCTGCCGTCGCGGTCGACCGAGCCGCGCTGGGTGGGGGTGTACCGCTGGGCCGCGGTGGGCGGGGACCTGCTGGCGGCGATGCTCGGCGTCTCGATCGCGCTGCTGACCCGGTTCGGGTACCACGTCGGCTCGAGCTATCTGATCGTGAGCAGCGTGCTGCCGCTCGCCTGGGTCGCCGCCGTCTCGTTGTCGAAGGGGTACGACCCGCGCTTCTACGGGGCCGGGCCGGACGAGTTCCGGTCGCTGCTGCGGGCCGGCGTCGGACTCACCGCGGCGGTCGCGATGACGTCGTACGTGACCAAGGCCGAGATCGCCCGCGGCTTCGTGGTGCTGGCGATCCCGGTGATGGTGATCGCCGCGTTGCTGCTGCGGTACGCGTTGCGGAAGGACCTGCACCGGCACCGGGTCCGAGGGCGCTGCATGCACAGGGTTCTCGTGGTCGGGCGCAGTGGCCCGGCCGCGACGCTGTGTGAGCACCTCGAGAGCCGCCCGACCGACGGCTTCCGGGTGGTGGCGACCTGCCGGCCGCGGGGCGAGTCCGGTGAGGTCGAGGCGCTCGACGAGCCCGACATCCTGGCCGCCGCCGACCGGCACGCGGTCGAGGTGGTCGCGATCGCGACCGACCCGGAGCTGGCCGGTCAGTCGCTGCGCCGGCTGTCCTGGGCGCTGGAACAGCGCGGTATCGAGCTGATCGTGTCCCCGGGGATCATCGAGGTCGCCGGTCCGCGGATCTCGGTCCGCCCGGTCGCCGGGCTGTCGCTGCTGCACCTGGAGCGGCCGTCGGTCAGCGGCGGGCCGCACCTGATGAAGGCGGTCTTCGACCGGATCGTTGCCCTCGGCATCGTGGTCGTGCTGGCGCCGGTGCTGGCCGGCCTGGCGCTCGCGGTGAAGCTGTCCAGCCGCGGCCCGGTGCTGTTCCGGCAGCAGCGCGTCGGCCGTGCGGGCGTCGAGTTCACGATGCTCAAGTTCCGCAGCATGTACGTCGACGCGGAGGCGCGGCTCAGCGACCTCTACGCGTTGAGCGACGGCAACGGTGTCATCTTCAAGATGCGCAACGACCCGCGGATGACCCCGCTCGGCCGGTGGATCCGGCGGTTCTCGCTGGACGAGCTGCCGCAGCTGTTCAACGTGCTGCGCGGCGACATGTCGCTGGTCGGCCCGCGGCCGCCGCTGGCCGAGGAGGTCGCGCTGTACGCCGCCGACGACTCGCGGCGGATGCTGGTGAAGCCCGGGATGACCGGGCTCTGGCAGGTCAGCGGCCGCAGTGACCTGTCCTGGGACGAGTCGGTCCGGCTCGACCTGCGGTACGTCGACAACTGGTCGATGACCTTGGACCTGCTGATTCTCTGGAAGACCGTGCGCGCGGTGTTCTACGGCGCGGGAGCGTATTGATGGCCAATGAGTTGCCCAGGCATGCACCGGTGTACGTCGCGGGTCACCGCGGTCTGGTCGGGTCGGCGCTGTGGCGCCGGCTCGAGGCCGCCGGGTACACGCACCTGATCGGCGCCTCGTCGTCGGAGCTGGACCTCCGCGATCGCGCCGCGACGTTCGACTTCCTGCGGCACCACCGCCCGGCGGCGGTGATCGACGCGGCGGCGCGGGTCGGCGGCATCCTGGCGAACCGGGACCACCCGACCGAGTTCCTCAGCGACAACCTGCGCATCCAGGTGAACCTGATGGACGCCTGCCTGGAGGTCCGGACGCCGCGGCTGCTGTTCCTCGGGTCGTCGTGCATCTACCCGAAGTACGCCGAGCAGCCGATCCGCGAGTCGAGCCTGCTCACCGGCGAGCTCGAGCCGACCAACGACGCGTACGCGATCGCGAAGATCGCCGGCATCATGCAGGTCCAGGCGGTCCGCCGGCAGTACGGCCTGCGCTGGATCTCCGCGATGCCGACGAACCTGTACGGTCCGAACGACAACTTCGACCCGGCGTCGTCGCACGTCCTGCCGGCGCTGATCCGCCGCTTCCACGAGGCTCGTGAGGCCGACGCGCCCGAGGTCGTGCTGTGGGGGAGCGGTACGCCGCGGCGTGAGTTCCTGCACGTGGACGACCTGGCCGACGCGTGCCTGCACCTGCTGGAGCACTACGACGCGCCGGAGCCGATCAACGTCGGGGTCGGCGCGGACGTGACGATCCGCGAGCTGGCCGAGCTGGTCGCCCGGGTGGTCGGCTACACCGGTGCCCTCAGCAATGACCTGTCCAAGCCGGACGGCACCCCGCGCAAGCTGCTCGACGTGAGCCGGCTGCAGGCGCTGGGCTGGAAGCCGTCGATTTCCCTCGAAGACGGTGTGGCCGCCACCTACCGCTGGTACGTGGAGAACGTCACATGAAGAAAGCATTCATCACCGGTATCACCGGCCAGGACGGTTCGTACCTGGCCGAGTTGCTGCTGGCCAAGGGCTACGAGGTGCACGGCCTGATCCGCCGCGCGTCGACGTTCAACACCAAGCGGATCGACCATCTGTACGAGGACCCGCACGCCCAGGACAAGCGGCTGTTCCTGCACTACGGCGACCTGACGGACGGCTCCCGGCTCGTCACGCTGCTGGCCTCGATCCAGCCCGCCGAGGTGTACCACCTGGCCGCGCAGTCGCACGTGCGGGTGAGCTTCGACGAGCCGGAGTACACCGGTGACACCACCGGGATGGGGACGACGCGGCTGCTCGAGGCGATCCGGATGATCGGGCTGGACTGCCGGTTCTACCAGGCGTCCTCGTCGGAGATGTTCGGCGCGACCCCGCCCCCGCAGAACGAGGACACGCCGTTCTACCCACGCTCGCCGTACGGCGCGGCGAAGCTCTACAGCTACTGGATGACCCGGAACTACCGCGAGGCGTACGACATGTTCGCGGTGAACGGCATCCTGTTCAACCACGAGTCCCCGCGGCGCGGCGAGACGTTCGTGACGCGGAAGATCACGCGCGCGGTGGCCCGCATCAAGCTCGGCCTGGAGCAGCGCCTGTACCTGGGCAACCTGGAGGCGTCCCGGGATTGGGGGTACGCCCCGGAGTACGTCGAGGGCATGTGGCGGATGCTGCAGCACGACACCCCGGCGGACTACGTGATCGCGACCGGCACGTCGTACAGCGTCCGGGACTTCGTCGCGTTGTCCTTCGCGCACGTCGGGCTGGACTGGGAGAAGTACGTCGACCACGACCAGCGCTACGAGCGCCCCACCGAGGTGGACTCGCTGATCGGGGACGCGTCCAAGGCCACCACCGAGCTCGGCTGGAAGGCCCAGGTGCACGTGCCCGAGCTGGTCCGGATCATGGTCGACGCCGATCTGGCGGCGCTGACGGAACGGGACGACTGATGACCGACATCCAGGCCGAGCCCACGACGGCCGCCGACCGCGTCGACGTGCTGGGCATCCACGTCAGCGTGACGAACCTCGACGACACGGTCGGCACCTTCGCCGGCTGGATCGAGCGGGGTGACCGGCAGCTGGTCTGCGTGACCGACATGAACGCGCTGCTGCACGCCCGGGCCGACGAGCGGCTGACCGAGGTCTACAACACGTCCGGGCTCACCGTGCCGGACGGGATGCCGCTGGTCTGGGCGGGCAAGAAGGCGGGCTTCGAGCGGATGGACCGCGTGGCCGGTCCGGACCTGCTCGAGCGGGTGCTGGCGGAGTCGGCGCAGCGCGGCTGGACGCAGTACTTCTACGGCGGGGCCGAGGGGGTGGCCGAGGAGCTGCGCGAGCGGTTCCAGGACCTGCACCCGGCGTTGAAGGTGGTCGGCGTCGAGTGCCCGCCGTACCGTCCGCTGACCGACGCGGAGGACGCGGAGACGGTCGCGCGGATGAACGAGGCCCGCCCGGACATCGTCTGGATCGGGCTCGGCGCGCCGAAGCAGGAGCGCTGGATGGCCGACCACCGCGACCGGCTGAACGCGACGATCCTGATCGGGGTCGGCGCGGCCTTCGACTTCCACACCGGCCGGCTGGACCGCGCGCCGCGGTGGATGCAGCGCGCCGGACTCGAGTGGAGCTACCGGTTGTACAAGGAGCCGCGCCGGCTCTGGAAGCGGTATGTGCTCGGCATCCCGCGTTTCCTCCTGGGCGTTCTCCGGCATCCGCCGCGCCCCCTCTAGAGTGAGGCGGTGAGAATCCGGCGGCCGAAACTCCGGCGGCTGGCCGGACCGGCCGGCCGCGCGGGATGGGGTCTGGCCGATCAGGCGCTGTCGAGCCTGAGCAACCTGGCCGTCGGTGTCGTGGTCGCGCGGTCGAGCACGGTGGCGGACTTCGGTGTGTACGCGCTGGCGTTCGGCGGCTACACGATCGCGTTGAACGTGTCCCGGGCCGTCGCCACCGAGCCGCTCGCCGTCCGGCACTCCGGCGACAGGACCCCTGACTGGCAGCGCGCCGTACGGGCCAGCACGGCCACCGCGCTGCTCACCGGATTCCTGGCCCTGCTGGTCGGTCTCGCCGTCGTCGCCGTTCCGGCCGTGCCGTCGAAGGGCGTACTCATCGCCTTCGCCCTCACCATGCCGGGGCTGCTCCTGCAAGACGCCTGGCGCTGGGCGTTCTTCGTCGTCGGTGAAGGGCAGAAGGCGTTCGTCAACGACTTCATCTGGCTCCTGGTCATGCTGGCGATCTTCGGCGGGCTCTACCTCACCGACACTGCCTCCGCGTTCACGTTGACGTTCGCGTGGGGTCTCGGCGCGGTGGTCGCGGCGGTCGCCGGGCGCTTCCAGGCGGGCGTCGCGCCGCGCCGGCAGCTGATCCGCGAATGGGTCCGCCGGAACTGGGACCTGACCCCGAAGTACGTCGGGGAGATGCTCGCGGTGTCCGGCACCATCCAGGTCTACATGCTCGGCATCACCGCGGCCGCCGGCCTGGTCGCGACCGCGGGTATCCGCGGCGCCCAGGTGCTGCTCGGCCCGGTGAACGTGCTGAACCAGGGCATCCGGATGATCTCCGTCCCCGAGGCGGCCCGCGCGCTACGGCACTCGTACCGAAGGCTGTGGCTGGTCGGGCTCGCGATCTCGCTCGGCGTCGGCGCGGGCGCGCTGGCCTGGGGCGCGGTCTTCCTGCTGCTGCCCCCGGTCGTCGGGCGGGAGCTGCTCGGCCCGGGCGTCTGGACCCAGGCCCACAACGTCCTCGTCCCCGTCATCCTGCTGCAGGCCCTCGGCGCCTCCAACGCCGGCGCCTTCGCCATCCTCCGCGCCCTCACCGCCGCCACCCGCGGCCTCCGCGTCCGCCTGATCTCGTCCGTCGTCCTGATCACCTGCGGCATCGGTGGTGCCTACCTGTGGGGTCCGGAAGGCGCCGCCTGGGGTCTCGCCGGCGCCTCCTTCGCGACCCTCCTGCTCTGGTGGAACGAAGCTCACCGAGCCATCGCCGCCCACCGCCGCGTCAGCGCACGGTGACGGTGGCGTAGCCCCCTCGGACGGTGTGGTTCCCGTCGGAGACCTCGATCCGGTACATCTGCGACGTTCTGGCCGGCGCCGTCGTGTCCGTGAGGGTGACCGTCGGACGGGACCAGAACGCGGAGCTGGCGGTCGTGGTGGCGACGACGGTGTTGGCCGCTCCGCGGAGAAGACGGTACGTCAGGCGTACGTCGTCGTTGTCCAGCGAGGCTTGGACGCTGGCCTTCACCTGACCGGCTGCCGGACTGGACAGCGTCGGCAGTGCCGGGGCGAGCGGTGCGGCACCCGGGCCGAGATTGGTGAACCGGGTCAGGCCTTGCTGCCCGACGCCGTTGACCTTGGTGAAGTCGCCGCCGATCCACAGATCGCTGCCGCCGCTGGCGGACACGAGCGGCCCGACCTCTGTCGGCGGCCCGGCGTCCGTGTTCGGGAACCATGGCCCGAGCGAGCCGTTGGCCGGGTTCTGGAGCAGCAGGAAGTGGTTGCCGCTGCCATCGGGGAAGGCACCGGGGCAGCTGTGGGCGTGTGACCCCTTGAACAGCCACCCGTTCACGACGGTCACCGCCTCGGTCGCGCCCAGGCACGTGTTCTTCCAGACCAGGTTGCCGGTGCCGACATCCGCCGCCCAGGTCCCGTCGAAGCATCCCCGGCCGTCACCCGCGTTCGCGAAGTACACCCGGTTCCCGGACGTCTCGATGTCCTTGACCCGCGACGTGCACCCACTCGACGGCAGCGGTACGGCGGCGGCCGCCGTGAACGGCAGCAGTGCGCCGGTCGAACTGCTGACACTGGCCACCGCCCAGCGGCTCGTCGCGCCGATCCTGGCGAACGTCCCGCCCAGGTAGACCTTCGAGTTGTCGTCGGCCGCGTCGATCGCGTACACGTCGTTGTCCGCGTTCGGGTTCCACGGCAGCAGGGCGCCGGTGACGGTGCTGATCGCGGCCGCCCGGTTGCGGGTCACGCCGTTCACGAGGCCGAAGGATCCGCCGAAGTACAGGCTGGTCCCGCCGACCGCGAGCGCCTTCACCCGGTACGACACGCGTGGCGCGATGGTCGCGACCAAGGCGCCGGTCGCGGTGTCGAAGGCCGCGATCCGGTTGCGGACCTGGCCGTCGACGCGGGTGAAGTCCCCGCCGACGTACACCCGCGAACCGTCGGTGGACGCGACGACCGCCCAGACGATCCCGTTCAGGACGTGGTTCCAGCCGGTGTCGAGCGCGCCGGTGCTCTGGCTGAAGGCGGCCAGGTAGGTCCGGCTCGCCTGCCTGGTCCCGGCCGGCGCGCCCGGCGGACGCACCGTCAGGAACCGGCCCCCGGCGTACACCTTGCCCTTGGCAACGGCGAGCCCGAGCACGCTGCCGTCGGTCTGCCAGGCGGCGGCCGCGACCGCGGTCAGGCCCGCCCCGGTGCTGACGGCGGGTCGTGCCGGCACCGCCGCCAGCACGAGTCCGCCGATGCCCAGCGCAACGAACAGTCTTCTCCCCATGATCGTTCCCCCCAGTCACCAAGCTACGACCGAGGGTGCCGATCCGGAAGGGAGCGTTACGGGATCTTCACGCTCGCCGAGGCGCCCTTCCTGATGTTGCGCCCGTCGTGGACCTCCACGTGGTACGTGTACGTCGAGCCGCGGGCGAGGCCCCGGTCGACGACCTGGTAGACCTTGCGGGGCTGCCAGAAGTACGACGTGTACTTGTTCGAGCCGACGTTCAGCGAGCCGCGGAACACGTTGTACGTCAACGTCAGGTTGTCCAGGTCGTAGGTGTCGGCGTAGCTCACGTACACCCGGCCCGACGACGTCGCGGTCAGCGTCGGAGCCTTCGGCAGGCCGGGGGCCGCGCCGCCGGCCACGTTCGTGAAGCGGGTGATGCCGACCTGGATCGTGCCGTTCACGTGCAGGAAGTCGCCGCCGACCCACAGGTCGGTGTCGGTGCCGGCCATCGCCAGCGGGCCGACCTGCGTGGTGCTCTTCGGGTTCGCATCGGTGTTCGGGAACCACGGGCCGAGGTTGCCGTTGATCGCGCTCTCGACCAGCAGGTAGTGCGTGCCGGTGCCGTCCGGGAAACCGTTCGGCGACGAGCTGCAGTTGTGGGCGTGCGAGCCCTTGTAGACCCAGTTGCCGATGGCCTTGATCGCCTCGGTCGCGCCCAGGCACTTGTTCTGCCACAGCAGCTGGCCGGTGCTCACCTGGGCGGCGAGGACGCCGTCGTAGCATCCGCCGCCGTCGCCGCCGTTGGAGACGAAGACCTTGTCGCCCAAGGTGTCGATGTCCTTGACACGCGTGGTGCAGGTCGCGGTCGGCTTCGGGATCGCCGCCGCGGCCGGGAACGCGAAGGCCGCGCCGGTGGTGTTGTTCAGCATCGCCAGCGAGTAGTGGTCCTTGCCGTTGATCGTGCTGAACGGGCCGCCGACGAACACCCGGGTGCCGTTGTCGGCCACGTCGACCGCGTACACGTCGTTGTTCGCGTTCGGGTTCCACGGCAGCAGGTCGCCCTGGATCAGCCGGACCGCGCCCAGCCGGTTGCGGGTGGCGCCGTCGATCGCGCGGAACGCGCCGCCGATGAACACGCTGTTGCCGTAGATCGCCAGCGCCTTCACCCGGGCCGCCACGACCGGGTCCCAGGCCGCGACCAGCTTGCCGGTGGCGACCGAGAACATCGCGATCTTGCTGCGCCGGATGCCGTTCACCGTGGTGAAGTCACCGCCGATCACCACCCACTTGCCGTCGGGGCTGGTGGCGATGGCGTACACCGGACCGTTCAGCGTCGGCGCGAAGGCGGTCGGCTTGCCGGTGGTGCGGTCGAAGGCGGCGACGTACGTGCGGACCGCCTCCGGGGCCTGGCCGGAGGCCTTGCCCGGCTGCCGGAGCCTGGTGAACAGACCACCGGCGAACACGGTGTTCCCGGCGATCGCCAGCGCGTTCACGCTGTTGTTGGTCTGCCAGGAGGTCTGCTTGATCGCGGAGACCGCGGAAGCGAAACCCGGCTGCGCCGCCTCCACCGGTGGTCCGGAAGGGATCAACGCTGCGGCCACCACGGCCACGACGGTGACAGCGGCCAGCACTAACTTCTTCATTTAGGTCCTTCGACTGGGCGGGGATCAGTCAGCGCGCGCCTCATCACGCACCAGCGAAGGACCTTAGCGCTGCAGGAGGCCCACTGGAAACGGGCCTCCTGCTCGCGTTATGACTTTGTGCTAGAGAAGCCTTTTCACCTGGCGGCGTAGTGGGACTGGACCTGGAGCGGTGTCAGGGCGTACGGGTAGACGGCCGCCTCGTCGATGCCCATTCCGGTCTGGGTCGCTCCGCCGCCGGGCCACGAGTTGGTCAGGTCGTAGCCGACCCGCCACCATCCGTAGTAGATCGACGCCGATCCCACCAGGGCGCTGCCGGACAGGACACCGTCGACGTACAGCTTCATGGCGCCATTGCCATCTGTACCGTCGTAGCTGCCGACGACGTGGTGCCACTGGCCGTCGTTCTTGCCCGACGGGCTGGTCAGTGTGCGCTGCGAGCCGTCGTTGACGCCGAACACGATCGAGCCGTTGGTGCGCATGTACAGCATCCGGTCGCCGCCACCGCCGCTGTTTCCGGTCTTCGAGTTGCCGAAACCGATGATCCGGCCGCCGCGGTTGAAGCCGCTCTGCTTGACCCACGCCTCGACCGTGAACTGCTGCGGCATGCTGTACGCCTTCTCGCCGACCATCCGCCCGCTGCTCGTGCTGGTCGTCATCGCGGTGTTGCCGGCGATGGCCCCGGCGCCGCCCAGCGTGACGCCGGTGAACGTGCCGTTGTTGCTCTGCCCGGAGGAGTCGACGGACGTCGTCGTGCCGGCCGGCTCGCCGAGCCGCCAGTACGCCTGCGGTCCGTCGGCGTTGACGATCTGGTCGTACGCCGTCGACGCGGCCGAGGCGACCGTGATCGGGTCGGAGTAGTTGCCGCGGACCGTCGTGCTGCCGTCGGTGACCTCGACGCGGTAGTTGGTCTGCTCACCCGGCGCCGACGAGGTGTCGGTGTAGCTCAGCCACGGCCGGTCCCACGGCGTCGACTTGGCCGTCCAGGTCGCGATCGTGGTGTTGCTGAAGCCCTTGAGCAGCCGGTAGGTCAGCGTGCTGTCGTCGTTGTCGACGACGGTCGGGAAGTGGATCTGCACGACCCCGGGCTGCACGCTGTACGGCGTCAGCTTGGCGGGCTTGGCCGGCGCCGCGCCCGGCGCGGCGTTGGTGAACCGGGTCAGGCCCTGCTGGCCGGTGCCGTTCACGTTCAGGAAGTCGCCGCCGACCCACAGGTCGTTGCCGCCGGTCGCGAACGCCAGCGGGCCGACATTCGTCACGCTGTTCGGGTCGGCGTCGGTGTTCGGGTACCAGGGGCCGAGTGTGCCGTCGGTCAGCTTCTCGCTCAGCAGGAAGCGGTAGCCGAAGCCCTGCGGGAAGCCGCCGGCGCCCTGGTTGGCGCAGTCGTGCGCGTGCGAGCCCTTGTACAGCCAGCCGTTGACGACCTTGACCGCCTCGGTCGCGCCGAGGCACTGGTTCTTCCACTTCAGCGTGTTGGTCGCGATGTCGGCCGCCCAGGTGCCGTCGAAGCACCCGCCGCCGTCACCGCCGTTGCCGAAGTACACGGTGTCGCCGCTGGCGTCGATGGACTTCACCCGGGTCGTGCAGGACCCGTTCGGCGGCGGCACGGCGGAGGCGCCGGGGAACGGCAGCACCGCGCCGGTCACCGGGTCGAGGCTCGTCACCGTGTTCTGCGTGGTGCCGTTGACGGTGCTGAACTGGCCGCCGGCGTACACCTTGGAAGCGTCGTCGGCCGCGTCGACGGCGTACACGTCGCCGTTCACGGCGGGGGCCCAGGGCAGCAGTGTGCCGGTGTCGGTGGTGACCGCGGCCAGCCGGAGCCGGTCCACGCCGTTGACCAGGCCGAAGGAGCCGCCGAAGTACACCGTCGAACCGGACACCGCGATGCTCTTGACGCGATACGAGACCGACGGCTTCCAGTTCGCCACGAGCGCGCCGGTGGCGGTGTCGAATGCGGCGATCCGGTTGCGGGTCTGGCCGTCGACCGTGGTGAAGTCGCCGCCGACGAAGATCCTGGAACCGTCGGCCGATGCGGCGACCGCGTAGACCTGACCGTTCAGCACCGGGGTGAACGTGGTGACCAGCGCACCGGTGCCGGCGTCGAAGGCCGCCAGGTACGCCTGGCCGACCTCGCCGGTGCCGGGCGTGGCGCCCGGCGGGCGGACGCTGGTGAAGCGTCCGCCGGCATACGCCTTGCCGTCGGCCACCGCGATGCCCTGGACGCTGGCGTTGGTCTGCCAGGTCGAGCTCGCCGTCGCCGCGAGCGACGCCTCGGTGCTGTGTGCCGGCGCCGCGATCAGCACGGTCCCGACGACGGCCAGTGCCGTCCCTACGACCCCCAGCCGCGTGAACAGCCGTCGTTTCGTCATGTAGCGGTGTCCCCCCTTGGACATGATCGGCGCAGGCGGCGCCTGACCCCTCAGAAATCCCCCGGGAAGAGAGTAGGGCACAACCACGAGATCGCGTGAGCGTCGCGTCCGCACCTGTGGATATCCTGGGGCGCCGGCGAACCAGGAGGCCGGCTAACTGGAGGTAGGGGATGGAACCGGGCACCGTGGTCTGGCGGGAGACCGCTCAGTCACTGCTGCGGCAGAAGTGGCTGATCCTCGGGTGCATCCTGCTCGGACTGCTCGGCGCCTCCGTGTTCGCGCTGTCCCAGACCGAGCGCTGGACCGCCTCGAGCCAGCTGGTGATCGGCCCGGCGGTGCCGCCGGCGCTGGTCGGGAAGCTGTCGACGTCGGCGGACAAGAGCGGCCCGCTGGGCATGGACCTGCCGGCCGAGACCCAGGCCCGGGTGATGGCGAGCCCGACGCTGCTCAAGGCGGTCGTCAAGGCGCTCGGGATGCCGGACAACGACCAGACCATCCAGGACCTGGCCGCGGTGACCCGGGTGAAGGCCGTCACCGACAACGCCTACCTGGTCACGACCGACGGCCCGACCGCGCAGAAGGCGGTCGACCGGGCGAACGCGATCGCCGCGATCTATCTGGCCCAGCGCAACGCCGAGGCGAAGGCGCTGCTGACCAACCTGGCCGAGCAGGCCCAGGCCCGGTCGAAGACGGCGACGCAGCAGTCCCGCAGCCTGGTCAGCCAGATCGACGAGGCGGTCGGCCGCGGCGACAACCAGACCGCCGCGGCGCTGCGCGACCAGCGCGTCGGCCTGGCGACCGAGGCCCGGCAGGCGGCCGACGACGCGGCCGCGATGCTGAAGGCGCTGTCGACGGTCGGCTCCGGCAGCCAGCTGGTGACACCGGCGACCACCGATACCGCCAGCTCGTCGCCGATGGTTGCCCGCGACATCCTCGTCGGCGGGATCCTCGGCCTGGTGCTCGGCTTCGGCCTGGCGCTGCTCCGCTCGCACCTGACGCCGTACATCCTGACGCGCGACCAGGCGGCGCGGGCGGCCACGGCGCCGGTGATCGCGGCCTCCGAGGGCAACCGGCGGCGGATCTGGCAGCGGTCCGCTCCGGAGCTTCCGCAGTACGAGATCACCGCGCTCGGCGCCGAGGCGAGCGGTGCGCTGGCGCGGCGTGAACTGAACCCGCGGGCCTTCGCCGGCGGCGGCCCGGGCGCGCTCCTGGTCGTGTCGGCGTCCCCGACCCCGAACTCGGCCGGTATCGCGCTGGCCATGGCCGAGGCGAACGCCCGCGACGGCCGCGAGACCCTGCTGGTGCTGGCCGACATCGAAGGTACGCCGGTGCTCCCGCATCTCACCGGCCACGAGGGCCTCACGGACCTGGTGAACGAGCCGGCCGCCACCCGCGCGATCCGGGCCCGGAAGCTGTTCCGCCCGGGCACCGTCGCGGACCTGTACGTGCTGCCGCCGGGCCTGAACCACGAGGAGACGGCCGAGGCGGTCGGTCCGTCGCTGGTCCCGGGCATCGTCGCGGACCTCCCGCCGGGGTACTCCGTGGTGATCCACGGTCCCGCCTCCGTCGGGCGGCACGGCATCACGCCGCTGGCCGCCGCGGTCGACGCGTCGGTGCTGGTGGTCCAGGTCGGCCTCGACAAGGAGATGGACGTCGCGCGGCTGACGGGCGCGCTGCAGTTCGCCGGCGCCCCGGTGCTCGGCGTCGTCCTGATCGGGACCTCGACGCAGGACGAGACGCTCGGGATCCCGCTGAACTACAAGCCGCTGGACGCGGGCACGCCGTCGCGCTGATGGCCAGCATGTCGGGCACACGCTTGGCTCCGGCGGTGCCGGGCACGGTCGAGGGCGAGAGCGAACGGCCGGCCTGGTTCTGGCTGATGCTGTGGTGCCTGTTCGTGCTCGGCGTGCAGCCGTGGTCGTCGCGGGTCGCGGCGCCGCAGGGCACCACCGGGTCGACGAACAGCATCGCGAAGGGTCTGCTGCTCGGCGCGGTCTTCCTGGTCGCGCTGGCGGCGACCAAGCCCGGCTTCCGGACGCGGGTGAATCCGTCCAGCTGGCTGTACGTGATGTACGTGCTGTTCGCGTCCGCGACGGCGTTCCTGCTGGCCGAGCCGATGGGGCCGTTGACCCGGCTGGCCCGCTTCCTGCTCGGCCTGGTGCTGATCTTCCTGCTCTGGCGGCCGTTGGTGCAGGTGCCGGAGCGGCTGGTCCGCGCGCATCTGTGGGCCCACCTGTTGCTGGCGGCAACTGTCGTGCTGAGTCTGGCGTACGCGCCGTCACAGGCGTGGCGCCCGCTCCGGTCCTTCGGCACCGGGTACCGGCTGCAGGGCGTCATCATCCCGATGCTGCCGCCACGCGTCGGCGAGGTCGGCGCGGTGCTGCTCGGGCTCGCGCTGATCGGGCTGGTCTGCCGGAAGCTGTCCGCGCTGCCCGCGGTGACGCTGATCGGGCTCGGTGGCGTCCTGATCGCGGCGAGCCGGACGCGGACGTCGGCGGCGGCCGTCGCGTTCGGCCTGGTGATCGCGCTGATCATCACGCGGAAGACGTGGCTCGGCCGGATCGCCTGCCTGGTCGTACCGGGACTGCTCGGTCTCGCGTTCCTGACCATCGGGTCGCTGCACGACTGGCTGTTGCGCGGTCAGAGCACCCGGCAGATCAGCTCGCTGAGCGGCCGGACGACGAGCTGGCAGGCGGTCATCGACGAGAAGGTGTCGACGCAGACCGCGATCATCGGCCACGGCCTCGGCAACAAACGGGTGCTGCTCACCCGCGGCGAGGGTGACGTCGACGTGATGGCGATCGACAACAGCTGGCTCGGCCTGTACTGGGAGACCGGGCTGCTCGCGGTCGCGATCGTCGGGCTCGCGCTGATCCTCGCCTGGGTGTCGGTGCTGCGCGCGCCGACGCCGTACGTCAAGGCCTGCGGCGCCCTGCTGCTCGGGTACGTGACGGCCGCGTCGCTGAACGAGAGCGGCCTGTCGGACCTGTCCTCGATGACCGTGCACCTGCTGGTGGCGGCGGCCATCTGCGACGCGGACCGGCTCAGACAGCGAAGACGTTCAGCTGCTCACTGAGTCCTGGTCGAAACCGGACTGCTGCCACTCGGACCAGGTCATCGTCCTGCCGCGGTAGGCGAAGCTGCCGGTGCCCTGGTAGCTGTTGCGGCGGAAGGTGATGGCTCCGGCCTGTGTGGGGGAGCGCTTGTTCTCCACGACGCCGAGCGCCGACGAGCCCGTCATCACGACCAGGTTGCCCTCGACCAGGACGTTGCGCAGGACGTACTTGCCGCGCGGACCGTCGCCGCGGGTGCGGGACTGGATCGACAGCGCGTTGCGGTTGTCCTGGATCAGGTTGCCGCGGACCTGGACGTCGGACGAGGTGTTGACGTTGATGCCGCCGCCGTCCCAGAGCGTTCCGCCCGAGCCGCGGCCGGTGCCGAACCCGTTGTGCTGGACGACGTTCTGGTCGATCACGCCGGCGTAGCTGATCTCGTACCGGATGCCGTCCGCGGCGTTGTCGCGGATCCGGTTCCCGGTGATCCGGCGGTCGTACTCCGCGATGTCGCTCCACATCCCGATGCCCTTGTTGGCGACGATGTCGTTGCCGCTCACCTCGCCCGACGACCGGGTGGACTTGATCCCGCCGGACTCCCAGTCCGCGATCCAGAAGCCGTCGGTGTTGTTGCGGGTGACCAGGTTCGCGGTGATCCGGACGCCGGCGGACTTGTACTGGCCGATGCCGAGCTGGCCGTTGTCGGCGACCGTGTTGCGGCTGAGCTCGGCGTCGTCGCCCTCGATCACCATGATGCCGACGGCGTGGTTCCAGCGGACCTCGTTCGCGATCACCTTCCAGCCCGAGCCGGCCTGGACGGCGCCGGCCTGCGGCTTCGACGCGAAGTGCTCGATCGTCAGGCCGGTGACGGTCACGTCGTCGGCCGACTTGTCGATCGCCGTGGGCGTCCGGGACATCTCGACGACGTGGCCGGCGGGGTCGTCGGCGACGTACACGGCGTTGGCGGTGTAGTCGCCGTAGAACGTGCCGGGCTTCACCTGGGCACGGCTCATGACCCGGGTCAGATGCTTGCCGTCGACGAACAGCTGTTCGCCGAGCTGGCAGGGCTTGGTCTTGTTGTCCTCGCACTGGCCCTTGAGCGCGTACGCCGCAGGCAGCACACCCTGCACCGACCAGGCGGAGCCGTCGCGGGTCCATCCGGTGAGGCGGACTGCTCCGCTCAGTACGGCGCCGGGGTCGCCCGCCAGCGTGTCGCCCTCGCGGGGATGGATCGCTTTGGTGAGGCGGTGGATGCCTTGCGCGAAACAGAACGTGGTGCCTGCCGGCGCCGCGTCGATGATCGGCTGCGGGTCGGCGCCGACCGCGACGGCGGTTCCCTTGCACGGTTTCGCCGTACTCGGCCCTGTCGGTCCGAGTACGCCGGTGGCCGCGGACGGGGGAGCGGTGGGGACGGTCACCGTGACGGTCGGTGGAGCCTTCGACGGCTCGGGACTGCTTCCCGTGTCCGTACAACCCGACAACACCAGCACCGCGGCACCAGCAGCCGCGACGGCCCCACGCCTCATCCCGGTCCCTTCACGCACCCCCGGCGAACAGATTGCGTGAGACTACCGGTTGGACAGGTACGTGTCCTTCGCCAGGTCGTACGCCAGCGCCTTCGCGACCTGCAGCGCGTCGTCCTCGTCCAGCCGGTGCTGGACGACGAGGTTGGCCAGGTATCCGGCGTCGATCCGGCGGGCCAGGTCGTGCCGGGCCGGGATCGAGAGGTACGCGCGGGTGTCGTCGACGAAGCCGCTGGTGTTGTAGAAGCCGGCCGTCTCCGTGACCAGCTCGCGGAAGCGGCGCATGCCGTCGGGGCTGTCCAGGAACCACCACGGCGCACCGAGCCGCACCGCCGGGTACACACCCGCGAGCGGTGCCAGCTCGCGCGAGTAGACGGTCTCGTCGACGGTGAAGAGCACCAGCCGGAACCCGTCGGCGTGCCCGAACCGCTCGAGCAGCGGCCGCAGCGACCGCGTGAACTCGGCCGCGACCGGGATGTCGTGCCCCTGGTCCGGACCGTACGTCGCGAAGATCGCCGGGTCATGGTCCCGCAGGACACCGGGGTGCAGCTGCATGACGAGGCCGTCCTCGGCCGACATCACCGCCGACTGGTACAGCATGTGCCCGGCGAACGCGGCCGCGTCCTCGGGCGTCACGTCGCCCTTCAACGCGCCCGCGTAGATCCGCTGCGCCTCTGCATCGGTCAGCGGTACGGCGGCCGCGCTGAGGTGGCCGTGGTCGGTTGCCCGGGCGCCCGCCGCGACGAAGGCCTGGCGGCGCTGCCGGAGGGCCTCCAGGAATCCGTCGTACGTCGAGGTGTCGACGTCGGCCAGCGCACCGAGCTGGGCGACCAGCGCGGGCCAGCCGTCCCGGTCGACGTGCGCGACCGCGTCCGGGCGGAAGGTCGGCACCACGCGGCCGGGCAGGTCCGCGGCGAGCTTCGCGTGCTGGGCGAGGTCGTCGGTGGCCGCGTCGGTGGTGGAGATCAGCTCGATGTTGAACCGGTCGAGCAGCGCCCGCGGCCGGAACTCGGGCTCCGCGATCCGCGCCATGATCTGGTCGTAGAGCTCGTCGGCGGTCTCCGCGGACGGGTGCACGGTGAGCCCGAGCACCTCGGCGAACTCGTGCTCCAGCCAGTACCGGCTCGGAGTGCCGAGGAACAGGTGCCAGTTGGTGCAGAACTCGCGCCAGATCTCCCGCGGCTCCGCGGTCTGCCGGCCGTCGCGGCGGGGCAGCCCGAGCCGGTCTGGGGAGACGCCCTGGGAGACCAGCATCCGGGTCACGTAGTGGTCCGGAACCACCAGCAGCTCCGCCGGGTCGCCGAACGGCGCGTCGGTGGCGAACAGCCCGATGTCGACGTGACCGTGCAGGCACAGCAGCGGCAGGTCCTTCGTCGAGGCGTGGATCCGGCGGGCGACGTCCCGCGCGGCACCCGCCGGCAGGGCGCGGTCCGGATGGGGCTGCAGTGCCTTCGGCATGGGTCCTCCGTTGCTGGGCTGAAACGTCCTCTGCAAAGGATTGCAGTCGGGGCTTGTCAGCACAAGTGAGCGTCCGGTGGATGGGTTCTTGACACAAGCTGCAACCGATTGCAATGGTAGGGCGACCCCTGGGGAGATGAGCATGGCGGCGACGATTCGGGATGTGGCTCGGCTGGCCGGCGTATCGCCGTCCACGGTGTCGCGCGCGCTCTCGCTGCCCGCGATGGTGAACGCCGCCACCCGGGCCCGGGTGGCGGCCGCCGTCGAGCAACTCGGCTACGAACCGAACCGGGCCGCCCGCGGCCTGATCACCGGCCGGACCGGCACCATCGGCCTGGTCGTCCCCGATCTCGCCAACCCGTTCTTCGCCAGCCTCACCAAAGGCGTCCAGGCGCGCGCCCGGCACCACGACGTCGCGGTCTTCGTCGCGGACACCGACGAGGACCCGGCGGCCGAGGCCGGTCTGGTGCGGGCGCTGTCCAAGCAGGTCGACGGCGTCGTGCTGTGCTCGCCGCGGGCCGGTGACGAGGAACTGGCGGCGATCGCGCAGGACACCACCGTCGTGCTGGTGAACCGCTCCGCGGCGGGGATCCCGGGGATCGCCTACGACAACGAGGACGGCATGCGGCAGGCCGTCGCCCACCTCGTTGCCCTCGGCCACCGCCGGATCGCCTGGGTCGGCGGACCGGCCACGTCCTGGTCGACCCAGCACCGCGGCCTCGGCCTGCGGAACGCGGTCGAGTCCCTGCGGGCCGAGCTCGCGCCGGTCGGCAACTTCGCGCCGACCTACGAGGGCGGCATGGCGGCGGCGGACCAGGTGGTCGCGACCGGCGCCACCGCGGTCGTCGCCTACAACGACCTGGTTGCGATCGGCCTGCTGGCCCGCCTGCACAGCCGCGGCATCTCGGTGCCGGGCGACCTGAGCGTGGTCGGCGTCGACGACATCGCGATGTCGCGGATGGCGCGGCCGGCGCTGACGACGGTCCGGCTACCCAAGCAGGAGGCCGGCCGGATCGCCGTCGAGCTGCTGCTGGCGATGCTCGACGACCCCGACGGTCCGGGCGCCGCCGCCAGACACAGGCAACTGCACGGGGAACTGCACGGGGAACTGATCGTCCGGGACTCGACCGGACCAGCACCACAGAAGTGATCACCCCGGCCGGCGGCGACGCCGCGCCGGGCCCGCCCTGATCCGAGGAGACACCCGATGCATCTGCAGCGGAAGATGATCGCGGCCACCGGTCTGTTGGCCGTGCTCGCCGCGCTGACCGCGTGCGGCGCCCCGGCGCCGAACAAACCCGCCACCGACGGCGGCGGCGACGTACCCGAGAAGCCGGCCAAGGCCGTCACGCTGAACATCCTCGACGTGGCCGGCAATCTGCAGCTGACCCAGCCCATGATCGACGACTTCGTCCAGCAGCACCGCGACGTGGTCTCGAAGGTCACCTACTCGAAGGGACCGGCGCCCGAGCTGGCCGGCAAGATCAAGGCCCAGCAGAACGCGAACCGGGTCGACATCGACCTGGTGCTGACCGGCACCGACGGGCTCGCGGCCGGCCAGGAGCAGGGGCTGTGGATCGACCTGCTGTCGAAGTACTCCGACCGGCTGCCCGGGATGAAGGACTACCTGCCGCCCGCGCAGAAGATGCAGGAGCTCGGCGGCAAGGAGGGCGTGACGGTCACGTACTACCCGTCCGGCCCGCTGCTCGAGTACATGCCGGCGAAGGTGCCGTCGCCGCCGAAGACCGCCGCCGACCTGCTCGCCTACGCGAAGGCCAACAAGGGCAAGGTCATGTACGCCCGGCCGGCCAACTCCGGCCCCGGCCGCACGTTCCTGATGGGCCTGCCGTACATCCTCGGCGACAAGGACCCGAAGGACCCGGTGAACGGCTGGGACAAGACCTGGGCGTACCTGAAGGAGCTCAACCAGTCCGTCGACTTCTACCCGTCCGGCACCGCCGACACGATGAAGGCGCTGGCGAACGGTTCGGCGAACATCATCGCGAGCACGACGGGCTGGGACATCAACCCGCGGGTGCTCGGCACCGTCCCGAAGGAGGCCGCGATCACGCCGCTGGAGGGCTTCCACTGGGTGACCGACGCGCACTACGCCGTCGTACCGAAGGGTGTGTCGGCCGACAAGCAGGCCGCGATCCTGCAGCTGCTGCAGTTCATGCTGACACCTGAGCAGCAGGCCAAGGCGTACGACAAGGGCTACTTCTACCCGGGCCCGGCGATCAAGGGCGTCGAGCTGGCGCAGGCGCCGCAGGAGAGCAAGGACGCGATCACCGAGTTCGGCCGGCCGGAGTACGACAAGCTGATTGCCGACAATCCGACCGAGGTGCCGCTGGACGCGAAGGCGCTGGTGGCAGCCTTCGACAAGTGGGACCGCGAGGTCGGCGGCAGCAAGGTGAAGAGCCAGTGACCGGTTTCGAGCAGCTCCGGCTGGACGGTGTCACCCGCCGGTTCGGCGCGGCCGATACCCCGGCCGCACTGAGCGGCCTCGACCTGACCATCGAGCGGGGCGAGTTCATCGCCCTGCTCGGTCCGTCGGGCTGCGGCAAGTCGACGGCGCTGAACTGCCTGGCCGGCTTGCTCCCGCTGACCGAAGGCTCGATCTGGCAGGACGACCAGCGGATCGACACGCTGCCGCCCGAGAAGCGCGGCTTCGGCATGGTGTTCCAGAACTACGCCCTGTTCCCGCACCTGACCGTCCGGGACAACATCGCCTTCGGGCTGCGGATGCGGCACCTGCCGAAGGCCGACGTCCGGCGGCGGACCGCCGAGGCGATCGAGATGGTGCAGCTGACCGAGCACGCGAGCAAGCTGCCCGGCCAGCTGTCCGGCGGGCAGCAGCAGCGCGTGGCGATCGCCCGTGCGACCGTTCTCGAGCCG
This sequence comes from Kribbella sp. NPDC003557, assembly GCF_040610805.1. Lineage (NCBI taxonomy): Bacteria > Bacillati > Actinomycetota > Actinomycetes > Propionibacteriales > Kribbellaceae > Kribbella > Kribbella sp. NPDC003557. Next base: position 835,442 of record NZ_JBEXMY010000005.1, on the reverse strand, counting down.
GCGCTGGTGCTGATGGACGAACCGCTGAGCAACCTCGACGCCAAGCTCCGGCTGGAGATGCGCACCGAGATCCGCCGGCTGCACCAGTCGCTCGGCCTGACGACGGTGTACGTGACGCACGACCAGGAGGAAGCGCTGAGCATGGCCGACCGCCTGGTCGTCATGCGGCAGGGCAAGGTCCAGCAGATCGGTACTCCGGAGCAGGTCCACACCAAGCCGTCGACCTGGCACGTCGCCGACTTCATGGGCTACCGCAACCTGCTGCCGCTGAAGGCCGCGCAACTGCACGGCGACCAGGTGACGGTCGAGCTCGGCGGTACGCCGGTACGCGGCGCGGCACAGGGCGCCGTCGCGCACGGCGACGACGTGATCGCCGCCGTCCGCCCCGAGGACCTCAAGCTCGGCGACGAAGGCGTGAAGGGACTCGTCGAGGTCGTCGAGTACCAAGGCCGCGAGCGGGCCGTCGAGGTGGTGCTGGACGGCGACGTGCGGGTGCATGTCCGGACCGAGCAGCGCGTCGAGCCGGGGGAGCAGGTGGCGCTGGCCGTCGCCCCGGGACGGCTCCTGGTGTATCCGTCGTGAGCGCGACCTGGCAGCACCGGCTGGCCGAGCGCGGCGTCGACCGGCGGCTGTGGTTGTTGCTCCCGGCCACGATCTTCGTCCTGCTGCTGTTCGTCTACCCGTTCCTCTACGGGCTCAGCCTGTCGTTCCAGCCGATGGACGGCGGCGGCGTGCTGGCCAACTACGACAAGTTCTTCAGCGACGCGTACCAGCGGGACACGATCGCGACCACGCTGAAGATCGCCCTGCCCGCGGCGCTGCTGAACGTGCTGGCCGCGGTGCCGATCGCCTTCCGGCTGCGCGGCCGGTTCCGCGGCAAGCGGCTGCTGACCACGATCCTCGTCGTGCCGATCACGCTCGGGACGGTGCTCACCGCGCAGGGGCTGCTGAACTACCTCGGCCCGACCGGCTGGTTCAACCGCGTCCTGCTCGACCTGCACCTCGTCGACGATCCGATCCGCCTGACGAACAACTACTGGGGTGTGTTCTTCTCGCTCGTCATCACCGGCTTCCCGTTCGCGTTCCTGCTGGTGCTGTCGTACCTGTCCGGGATCGACCCCACGCTGGAGCGGGCCGCCGCGACCCTCGGCGCGTCCCGGGCGCAGCGCTTCCGCCGGATCACGCTCCCGTTGCTGGCGCCCGGACTGGCGACAACCTTTCTGCTCACCTTCGTCCTCGCGTTCTCGGTGTTCCCGTCCGCGGTCCTGGTCGGTAACCCGGCCGGCTCCACACGGGTGATCTCGCTGGCGGCGTACCAGGCGGCCTACGAGCAGTACGACTACGCGTACGCGTCGGCGATCGCGATGGTGATGGGCGCGGTCGAGCTGATCGTGGTCGCGATCGTGCTGGTCTGGCGGTCGCGGCTCTACACCGGATCGACGGGAGGCAAGGGATGAGACTGCGAACAACCCCGCTCGGGTGGATCATCTGGGCCGTCGTCGCGTTCTTCTTCGTCAATCTGGCCGGCGTCGTCTTCTCGGTCCTGGTCAGCTCGTTCGGCACCCAGTGGTTCGACACCTGGTTCCCCAGCGGCTTCACCACCCAGTGGTACGGCGACGCGTGGCGCGAGTTCACGCTGTTCCACGTCATCGTCGTCACGCTGCTCGTGTCCGCGCTGGTCGTCGTACTGTCGGTCCTCGTCGGTGCGCCGGCGGCGTACGTGCTGGCCAGGAAGAACTTCCCCGGCAAGCGGCTGGTGTACCTGACCTTCCTGCTGCCGATCCTGATGCCGCCGATCACGTACGGCATCCCGCTCGCGACCGTGCTCTACAAGTTCGGTTTCGCGGGGCACCTGTCCGGTGTCGTGCTGGCGAACCTGGTGCCGTCGGTGCCGTTCGTGATCCTCACGATGACGCCGTTCATCGAGCAGGTCGATCCGCGGATCGAGGACGCGGCCCGGATGCTCGGCGCCGGCACCCGCGCGGTGTTCCTGAAGATCCTCGCGCCGCTGCTCGTCCCGGGTCTGCTGGCCTCGGCGATCCTGGTACTGGTGCGGACGGTCGGGATGTTCGAGTTGACGTTCCTCACCGCCGGACCGGACTCGCAGACGCTCGTGGTCGCGTTGTACTACTCGATGTCGGCCGCGGGGATCCGCGCCCAGCAGTCGGTCGACGCGATGGCCGTGATCTACACCGCGATGATGCTGGTACTGCTGGTGGTAGCGCTGCGCTTCGTCAACCCGACCCAACTGGTCGCCCGAGTGAAGGAAGAACCGTCCGAATGAATCCGAGCAGGCTGCGTCTCACCAACCTTCCCGTCGCGCCCGCGATCGACCCGCGCGCGGTGTCGGTCGGCATCGTGCACCTCGGGATCGGTGCGTTCCACCGCGCGCACCAGGCCGTCGTCACCGAACGGGCCGCGGTGGAGACGGGTGAGACCCGGTGGGGGATCACCGGCGTGAGCCAGCGGTCCGCCACGGTCCGCGACCAGCTGGCGCCGCAGGACGGGCTGTACTCGGTCCTGGAACGCGGCCTCGGTGACCCGTCGGTCCAGGTGATCGGCAGCATCCGCGAGGTCCTGACCGCGCCCGAGGACCCGGAGGCCGTGGTCGCGCGGATCGCGGACCCGGCGGTGTCGGTGGTGACGCTGACCGTCACCGAGAAGGGCTACCGGGCAGCCGGGGACGGGCTGAACCTGGACGACCCGGAGATCCGGGCCGACCTGACCGGGCGCCCGCCCCGTACCGTCGTCGGCCAGCTGGCGGCGGCGATCGCCCGGCGGGACGAGCCGCTGACGATCGTCTCCTGCGACAACCTGGTGGCGAACGGCCCGTTCCTGCGCACGCTGGTGACCGATTACTTCGAGGCGCTCGGGAAGACCCCGCCGGCGTTCGAGGCGACCCGGTTCCCGGCCAGCATGGTGGACCGGATCGTGCCGGCGACCACCGACGCGGACCGCGACGAGGCCGCCCGGCTGCTCGGCGTCCGGGACGAGGCCGTGGTCGTCGCGGAACCCTTCCTGCAGTGGGTGATCGAGAACGACTTCGCCGGTGCGCGGCCCGCCTGGGAGCGCGGCGGCGCCGTCCTCACCGCGGATGTCGCGCCCTGGGAGCAGGCCAAGCTGCGGATGCTGAACGCCACGCATTCGATGCTCGCGTACCTCGGTGCGCTGCGCGGGTACGAAACGATCGCCGAGGCGGTCCGCGACGAGGAGCTCGGCGGGCTCGCGCGGCAGCTGATGACCGACGACGTCGTCCCGACGCTGACGCCGCCCGACGGGCTGGACCTGGCCGCGTACGGCGCGACCGTGCTGGAGCGGTTCGAGAACCCGGCGCTGAAGCACCGCACCCGGCAGGTCGCGATGGACGGCTCGGTGAAGCTGCCGGTGCGGATGCTCGGCACGGTCCGGGACCGCTTGGCGGCCGGCGCCGAGCCGCGGATGATCTCGCTCGCGGTCGCCGCCTGGATGGTCTACGTGCACCGGACGCCGGACCTCGACGACCCGCAGGCGGACCGGCTGAAGGCCGCGGTCGCGGGGGTGACCGAGCCCGGCCGGCTGGTCGACGCCCTGCTCGCCGTCGACTCGATCTTCACGCCCGACCTCCGCGACTCGGCCCTGTTCCGCGACCTCCTCGTCGACCACGTCAGTTCACTGGCAACCTGAGACCAGTTGTTGCTACCGGAGACCTGGCACAGCAGGTCTCCGGGTACCACTTCAGGTCTCAGCATTCAGTTGGGCAGGATCCTGAGGATTCCGGTCGCGTCCAGGATCGCCCTGCCGAGGGTAAAGACGCTCGCGGTGTCCTGGCCGGTGGCGCGCCACTCCTTCGCGGTGTACCACTGGCCGGCCTTCTGGAACCGGTCGGCGGTGAGGCTGTCGAGGATGTAGGTGTTGTCGTTGAGGGTGACCTCGCCGGCCGGGATCACCGCACCGGAGTTCTGCACCATGCCGGTCGCGGTGGTCCCGCCGCGCATCGTCACCTGGTTGCCCGAGACGACGATGTCGCGGAGCACGTTGGTGCCCCACGGGCCGGAGCCGCGGGTCCGGGACTGGATCGCGATCCCGTTCACGTTGTTCGCCACCACGTTGTCGCGGACCTGGACGTTCGACGACGTGTTCACGTTGATCCCGCCGCCGTCCCACAGCGACGTCCCCGAGCCGCGGCCGGTGCCGAAGCCGTTGCCGCTGATCACGTTGTCCGCGATGACGCCGTTGCGCCCGATCTCGTAGCGGATCCCGTCCGCCGCGTTGCGGAGGATCTGGTTGTTGCCGAACGTCCGGCTGTCGTCGTAGGCGTCGCTCCACAGGCCGATGCCGCGGTTGTACTGGATGAGGTTCCCGCTCACCGAGCCGCCGCTGGACCAGGTGGTCTTGATCCCGCCGGACTCCCAGTCCGCGATCCAGAAGCCGTCGGTGTTGTTGTAGCTGACCTCGTTCGACGCGATGGTCGCCTTGAGTGTGCTGTACTGGCCGATGCCGAGCTGGCCGTTCGAGTGGATGTGGTTCTTCTCCAGGACGGCGCCGTCCGCGTTCACCAGCATCGCGCCGACCGCGTGGTTCCAGCGAATGTCGTTCGCGAACACCTTCCACCCGAGGCCGAGAACCACGGCGCCGCCCTGCGGGGGCGTCGCGAAGTGCTCGATCGTCAGCCCGCGGACGGTGACACCGGTCGCACCGGACTCGATCGCGGTCCGCGTCTTCGACATCTCGATCGAGTGCCCGGCCGGGTCGCTGCCCAGGTAGACGGCGTTCGCCGCGTAGTCGGCGTAGAAGGTGCCAGGGGCAACCTTGTCGCGCGTTGCCACCCGGGTCAGGTGTTTGCTGTCCAGGAACAGCTGCTCGGCCAGGTAGCAGATGTTCGCCGTGTTGTCCTCACACTGCCCGGTCTGCGGGTACGCCGGCGGCAGGGCTCCCGTGGTCACCCAGTCGCCGTTGTCCGGCGTCCAGCGAGTCAGCCTGACGGATCCGGTGAGTACGGCGCCGCTGTTGCCGGCGAGCACCTGGTCGGCCTTCGGGCGGATCGTCTCGGTGATCCGGTGCCAGCCGGCGGTGAAGCAGAACGTCGTACCGTTCGGCCACGCGGCGACGACCCGGGCGGCGTTGTCGGTGGTACGGATCGTCACGCCGGTACAGGGCGGCGCGAGCGCGGGACCGGTCCGGAACGTGCCGTCGGCCGGTGGTGTGGACACGGTCTGCTGGTCCTCGAACGGCAGGCCGTCGCCGGCCGGCGCGCTACTCGCGGGCAGCGGGCCGACGGCAACCAGTCCGGTGCCGAGTGCAACAAATGCCAGAAATGTAATTCTCATAGCGGAGCCTCCGGTGGCACAGGTAGCCCTGAGCGCACCCCCCATGGCGCGGCTTCGCTACGCAGGTTACCCCTACGTCACGTAGTCATGGCAATACGTAGCGCACAAATATGTTGCGATGAGCAAGCGATCGAGCGGCGGTCCGATCGGTGGTCCGGTCGGTGGTCAGTCGGCGAGGAAGCTGCCGATCTTGTCCAGGCCCGCCTGCCGCCAGCCGGCCGCGGTGAGCTTGGCGCCGAAGCGGGAGAACCGCTGGGTGGCGAGGTCGTCGAGCAGGTACTTGTTGCCGCTGAACACCACTTCACCGGCCGGCACCTCGGCGCCGGAGTTCTGCACCATGCCGGTGGCCTGGGTGCCGCCGGTCATCTCGATCGTGTTCCCGGTGACCTCGACGTCGCGCAGCAGGTAGGTCCCCCACGGGCCGGTGCCCCTGGTCCGGGACTGGATCGTCACGCCGTTGACGTTGCCCGACACCCGGTTGCCCTTGACCGTGACGCCGGACGAGGTGTTCACGTTGATCCCGCCGCCGTCCCACAGCGACGTCCCGGAGCCGCGGCCGGTGCCGAACCCGTTGCCGGTCACCGTGTTGCCCTCGATCGTGCCGTTGCGGCTGATCTCGAACCGGATGCCGTCCGCGGCGTTGCCGACGATCTGGTTGCCGCTGATCACCCGGCCGTCGTCGGCGACGTCGGCCCACATCCCGATGCCCTTGTTGGCCTTGATCACGTTGCCGCTGACGGTGCCGGAGGAGCGCGTGGACTTGATGCCGCCGGACTCCCAGTCGGCGATCCAGAAGCCGTCGGTGTTGTTCGAGCTGATCACGTTCCGGGTGACGGCCGCGGCGGCCGAGCTGTACTGGCCGAGGCCGAGCTGGCCGTTGTGGTGGATCAGGTTCTTGTCGACCTTCGTGCTGTTCGCCTTGACCAGCATCACGCCGACCGCGTGGTTCCACCGGACGTCGTTGGCGGTCACCTTCCAGCCGGGCCCGGAGACGAGCGCGCCGGCCTGCGGTGCGCTGGCGAAGTGCTCGATGGTCAGCCCGCGAACGGCGACACCGCTCGCGCCGGACTCGATCGCGGTCGCGGTCTTCGACATCTCGACCTCGTGACCGACCGGGTTGCTGCCCAGATAGATCGCGTCGGCCGCGTAGTCGGCGTAGAACGTGCCGGCCTTGACCGCGGCCAGGCTCGCGACCCGCGTGAGGTGCGTGTCGTCGAGGAACAGCTGCTCCCGCAGGTAGCAGATGTCGGCTGTGTTGTTCTCGCACTCACCGCTCTTGCCGTACGCCGGGGGCAGCGCGCCCCGCACCACCCAGACCGACCCGGAGCGGGCCCACCCGGTCAGCGGGACCGAACCGGTGAGGACGGCGCGCTGGGCGCTGGCGAGCACCTGGTTCGCCTTGGGGCGGATGGTGTCGCCGATCCGGTGCAGGCCGGCCGCGAAGCAGAACGTCGTACCGGCCGGCTTCGAGCTCACGATCGCCTGGGCGTCCTGGCCCGGCGTGATCACGACGCCGGTGCACGGCCCGGCGACGGCGGGCCCGGCCTCGTCGGAGTCGACGACCGGCGGCTTCGGGAGCTTGGGCTCGACCGGCTTCGTCGGTGTCGTGGCGGGCTTCTTCGGATGCGTGGTGGTGCCGGGCTTCTTCGGTGCGACAGTGGTGGTGGCCGTGGGCTTCGGAGACGTCTTCGCGGGTGGCGTCGCGGTCGACCTGCCCGGGCGGTGCGAAGGCAGCGCGCGGGACGCGGCCTGCTCGGACTCCTGCACCTTCGCGGTGGTCGTCGCCTTGTTCTCCTTGGCGATCACCGGCACCGCGACTGTAACGACCGCGACCGCCGCAGCGATGAGCGCTCCGAACCACAACTTCCTCAATGCACTCTCCTGGGAGCGGGCGAGACAGAGCGGGAGACAGCGGGGGACAAGGTGTAGCCATCCAGGGACTTAAGGTAGTGCCATGCGGGTCGCAATGCTGCACAACCGTTACCGGACCGGTCAACCCAGCGGCGAGAACACGGTTGTCGCGCAAACGATTGATTTGTTGCGTAACTCAGGACATGAGCTCGACTTCTACGCCCGGAACAGCGACGACATCGCCGAACTCGGGCGAAAAGATCGCGCACTGTTACCGTTCCGCTCCGTCTGGTCATTTTCGGCGGAACGCGATTTAACAAAGCTATTGCAGGCGCAGCGGCCCGATGTCGTGCACGTGCACAACACTTTTCCGTTGTTCAGCGCGTCGGTGCTGCGTGCGGCGTACCGGCTGGACCTCCCGATCGTGGCGACGTTGCACAACTTCCGGCTGCTCTGCGCGAACGCCGTGCTGCAGCGCGACGGCGGGCCGTGCGAGTCGTGTGTCGGCAAGCTGCCGCTGCCCGCCGTGCGGCACGGGTGCTACCGCGAGTCGCGCGTGCAGACCCTGCCGCTGGCATTGAGCATCGGCGTACACAACACCCTGCACACGTGGCAGCGGTACGTCGACACCTTCGTCGTCTCGTCCGCGTTCGTCGGCGAGCGGTACGCCGCGGCGGGATTCGATCCGGAGCGGTTCGTGGTGAAGCCGCACGCCGTGCCGCATTCGGGGGCGGTGCGCAGCGGTGCCGGGGACGCGGTCGTGTTCCTCGGGCGGCTCAGCGAGGACAAGGGATTCGCGGATCTCCTGCAGGCGTGGGATTCCTCGCTCGGCCGGCTGGTGGTCGTCGGCGACGGTCCGCTGCGGGCGGCCGCCGAGGACCGGGCCCGCCGGGACCCGTCCGTTCAGGTGCTCGGGCAACTACCGTGGGCGGCCGGGATGGAAATCCTGCGGTCAGCGCGCGCCGCCGTCGTTCCGGCGCGTTCCTATGAGAGCTTCGGTCTCGTGGTGGTGGAGGCTTTCGCCCACGGCGTGCCCGTGGTGGCGTCCAGGCTCGGGGCGCTCGCGGAGCTGGTCGACGACGGAGAAACCGGTGCCCTGACCGTGCCCGGTGATCCGGAAGGATTGCGGAAGGCGATCGGGTTGGTGGCTGATCCCGAGACTTCGATAGCCTTCGGCGAACGAGCCCGTCAGGTCTACCTGGAGCGCTTCACACCGGAGCGCGACCTGGTGGCCACGGAAAGGATCTACTCCGATGCGATCGCCCGGCACTCCGCCAGCGACCGGGCGCGCACGGCAGGTTCAGGACACGAGCACGGCTGACGCAGGGGGCGGCGTCGTGCCGGAGGGACATCAGGAGTTCGCGTTGGGGGATAGCAGTTCGGGTGGCGCGGTGCAGGCGCCACGGGTCGGCTGTGTGGCCGGGGTCTTCGACCTGTTCCACGTCGGCCATGTCGACGTGCTCGAGCGGGCGCGGCGGTACTGCGACCGGCTGGTGGTGGCGGTGCTGTCCGACGACTGGGCGCTGGACGCCTGGGGCGGGCGGCCGTTCGTGCCGCTGCTCGAGCGGGCGCAGATCGTCGAGCACCTGCGGTGCGTCGACGAGGTCGTCGCGGTCGACGACGTCCGGGCCGAGTGGCTCACCGGTGTCGTCGGCGCGCAGACCGTGTTCGCCGCGAGCGGCGCGGACGGCGTGCTGGGCGTCGAGGAGCTCGACGGGATCCCGGCCGGCCTGATCACCGTCCTGCCCGCCGGCCGCGGCTCCCGCAGCCCGATCCTGCGCGCCGCCATCGACCAGCGGCAGTCCCGCAGCTCGAACGTCGCATGAGCGAGCCAGCGGTGGGCGGAGCCGGGCTGCGGGCGACGGTCGCCCAGCTGTCCCGCGCGCAGAAGCCGTCGGCCGGGACACCGGCGTACTCGCGGTTCGTGAACCGGCGGATCGGCCGGGTGTTCGCGGCCGCGGCGTTCCTCGGGCGGCGCACGCCCAACCAGGTCAGCCTGGCGAGCGGCTTCTGCTCGCTGATCGGCATCGTGCTGGTGGCCTGCGTCCGGCCGTCACTGGGACTCGCGGTGCTGGTGACGGCGCTGCTCGTGCTCGGCTACGGGCTCGACTCCGCGGACGGGCAGCTGGCCCGGCTGCGCGGCGGCGGGTCGCCGTTGGGGGAGTGGCTCGACCACATGATCGACGCGGTCAAGATCGTGCTGCTGCACAGCGCCGTACTGATCTCGTTCTACCGTTTCGATGCCTTTGACAACGATCTGGTGCTGCTCGTGCCGCTGGCGTACGTGTGCATGTCGTCGGTGCTGTTCTTCGGGCTGATCCTGATCGACCAGCTGCGCCGCCGGCACGGCGCGGCCGGCGAGCCCAACCAGCGGGGCGATTCGGTGGTCAAGTCGTTGCTGATCGCACCGACCGACTACGGCGTCCTGTGCCTGGTCTTCCTCGCCTTCGGCACGCCGTCGCTGTTCGTCGTGCTGTACGGCGCGCTGCTGGCGCTGAACCTGCTCTTCCTGGCTGCCGCGGTCGCGAAGTGGTACCGGGAGATGGCCGCGCTCGGGGTGCGCGCCTGATGGCCGTCGTCGGGTACGCGCCCGGGGTGTACGACATGTTCCACATCGGGCACCTGAACATCCTGCGCCGCGCCCGCGAGCACTGTGACCACCTGATCGCCGGGGTCGTCGAGGACGACGTGGTGGCCCGGATCAAGGGCCGGCCGCCGGTGGTGCCGCACGAGGAGCGGATGGACGTCGTCCGGGCGCTCGACCTCGTCGACGAGGTGGTCAGCGACTGGTCCAGCGACAAGTTCGAGATGTGGCAGCAGCTGCGCTACGACGTGTTGTTCAAGGGCGACGACTGGAAGGGAACCGAGAAGGGGACCAGACTGGAAAGGCTGCTCGGCGAAGTCGGTGCCCAGGTGCACTACTTCCCGTACACCGCCTCGACGTCGAGCACCGATCTGCGCAGGCTTCTGGAGGGGATGAGCTGATGCCGGGCCGGCCGAAGGTACTGCTCAGCGCGTACGCCTGCCGGCCGGCAGGCGGGTCCGAGCCGGGCGCCGGGTGGGCGTGGGCGAAGGCCGCGGCGCGGGACCACGACGTCTGGCTGCTGACCCGGGGCAAGTTCGCGCACGAGATCGCCGAGGAGCTCGCGGCACGGCCGGTGCCCGGCCTGACCGTCGTACCGCTGGAGATGCCGCGGTGGATCCTGCGGCTGCGGCGGCGCCCGTCGGACGTCTACTGGTACTACCCCCTGTGGCAAGGGCTGGCGCGGCGGACCGCGCGGCGGCTGCACGCGGAGCACTCGTTCGACGTGATCCACCACCTGACCTTCGCGGTCGACTGGATGGGTGCCGGGGTGGTGGAGCGGTCGTCGGCGAAGGTCATCTGGGGCCCGGTCGGCGGGTCGACGACCGCGCCGTTGTCGATGGCGCACTGGCTCGGGCCGCGCGGTGTGATGGGCGAGCTCGTCCGCCGTGCGTACACCGGGATCCGGCGCCGCGCGACCGGGCGGCGGATGGCGCAGATCGCCGACCTCATGGTTGCCCAGAACAACGACGTCGCCGAGGTGTTCCGCCCGTACGCGCGGGAGATCGTGGTCCAGCCGAACGTGGCGATCCGGCGCTTCACCGCGTCCGGTCCGTACGAGCCGTTCGGCGCGCCCGGGGTGAAGACGGCGCTGTTCGTCGGCCGCCTGATCCCGTGGAAGGGCGTGCTGCTCGCGATCAGCGCGCTGGCCCGGCCCGAGGCCGCGGACTGGGAGCTGCGCATCATCGGCGACGGCCCCGACTGGGGTCGCGCGGAGAGCCTGGCCTGGCAGCTCGGCGTCCGGGACCGGGTCGAGTTCATGGGCGCGCTGCCCCGCGATGACGTCCTGGCCGCGATGTTCCGCGCCGACGCGCTGCTCGCCCCCGCGATTCGCGAAGCCGCCGGCTGGGCCGTCACCGAGGCCCTCGCGTCCGGCTGCCCGGTGGTCTGCGTCGACCGCGGCGGCCCGGCCGTCATCGTCGGCCCCGACGAAGGCGTGACCGTCCCGTGGCGCGGCGACGTGGTCGGCGAGCTGGCCAAAGGCCTGGCCTCCCTCCGCGGCCGCATCACCCCCGTGGACCGCTGGGGCCCCGACCGCCTCCCAGACCTCCTCGCCGAGTGGTACTCCCCGGCCCGCGTCACCCGCTGACCAACACGAGGGGATAACCCTGCCTGTTGGGGGTTCTGCGTTGGTACGAGAGCAGAGAACCCCCCACTCGAGGGGATATGGGTTGGAACGGGTTGTCCACAGGTGAGGCGACGGCGGGCGCGCGGGAGGGGCCGTCTGGTCAACCATTGAGCGGTGAACGTCCGACTCAAGCTGATCGCGGCAGACCAGGGCGGTGTCTTCAGCCGCCGTCAGGCGCTTGCCAGCGGCTACACGCCTGACCAGATCGTTGCCTACCTGCGGGACGGACGCTGGGAGCGAATCCGGCGCGGGCAGTACGCCGAGCCGGCCGACATCAGTCAGTTGGAGCCGTGGCAGCGCGCCGGATGGATTCATCGTCGGAAGATTCACGCGGCGATGAACTCACTGCGATCAGGTTCGGTGGCCGTGAGCCACCAGTCGGCGCTCGTACTGCACGGGTTGCCGACCTGGGCGCTGGACCTCAGCCGCGTACACGTCAGTCGAATCGAAGGGCGATCGGGCGGCACCGTCGCCGACGTACAGCATCATCTCGGTCGCCTGGCCCTCGAGGACCTGACCGTGGTCGACGGACGGGTGGTGACAACAGCAGGCCGAGCGGTTGTCGAGACTGCGTGTGCGACGTCCTTCGAGGCTGCTGTGGTCGGAGTCGACGCGGCGCTCCGGGCCGGCGGTTTGAGCGCTGAGGACATGCGCCGTCTGGTGGAGCTGACCGCGTTCTGGCCCGGGAGCGCGAACGCCCGCGCGGCGCTGCGGTTCGGGGACCGGCTCTGCGAATCCGTCGGTGAGTCGCGGATGCGGGTGTTCTTGTACGAGCAAGGTTTTCCTGCGCCGGTGCTGCAGGCTGAGTTCCGCGATCGTCAGGGTTTCATCGGACGCGTTGACTTCTACTTCCCGGAATACCGCCTCGTGCTCGAGTTCGACGGTCTGCTGAAGTACGGCGGCGGAGAGGCGGTTGTGTTGATCGGGGAGAAGCGCCGCGAGGACCGTCTGCGGGCGCTCGGGCTGACGGTCGTACGGAGCGTCTGGTCGGACCTGGATCACCCGGCCCGCCTCGCGGCGACCCTCCGCGACCAATTCGCCGCCGCCCGCCGGACTGCCTGACCCGCCCGCCCCGCCGAGCTTCGAGGGGATATCCGCGCGACTTGGGGGTTCTTCGTCGGCGTACCAACGGAGAACCCCCACGACGAGGGGGATAACCCCGCGTCGTGGGAGTGGAGGTCAGTCCCGGGCGGTCTTGCCGGGGAGGGCGAGCATGCGGTCGAGGGCGACCTTGGCGTGGTGCTCGGTGTCGGGGTCGACCTTGATCGGGTTGACGACGTGGCCGGCGACCAGGTTCTCCAGGGCCCAGACGAAGTGCGGCAGGTCGATGCGGTTCATCGTCGCGCAGTAGCAGACCGTCTTGTCGAGGAAGACGATGTTCTTGTCGGTGTGCTGCTTCGCGAGCCGCTGGACCAGGTTGAGCTCGGTGCCGACGGCCCACGACGTCCCGGGCTCGGCGGTCTCCAGCGCCTTGATGATGTACTCCGTGGAGCCGACCTGGTCCGCCTTCGTGACCACCTCGTGGCGGCACTCGGGGTGCACGATCACGTTCACGCCGGGGACCCGGGCGCGGACGTCGTCGACCGACTCGGCGGTGAAGCGCCCGTGCACCGAGCAGTGCCCGCGCCACAGGATCATCTTCGCCGCGGCCAGCTGCTCGTTCGTCAGGCCGCCGTTCGGCTTGTGCGGGTCGTAGACCACGCAGTCGTCGAGCGACAGGCCGAGCTGCAGGACGGCGGTGTTGCGGCCGAGGTGCTGGTCCGGCAGGAAGAGCACCTTCTCGCCCTGCTCGAACGCCCAGTTCAGCGCGGTCTCCGCGTTGCTCGACGTACACACGACGCCGCCGTTGCGGCCGCAGAACGCCTTGATGTCGGCGCTGGAGTTCATGTACGTGACCGGCACCGTCACGTCCGCGACGCCGGCGTCGGCCAGCGCGTCCCAGGCGGCCTCGACCTGCTGGATGCGGGCCATGTCCGCCATCGAGCAGCCCGCCGCGAGGTCCGGCAGGATCACGGTCTGCCCGTCGTTGGTGAGGATGTCGGCCGACTCCGCCATGAAGTGCACACCGCAGAACACGATGTACGGCGCGTCGGGCCGGGCGGCCGCGTCGCGGGCCAGCTTGAACGAGTCACCGGTGACGTCCGCGAACTGGATCACCTCGTCGCGCTGGTAGTGGTGCCCGAGCACGAACACCTGGTCGCCGAGCGCCGCCTTCGCCGTCAGCGCCCGCTCGACCAGGTCCGGGTCGGACGCCGGCGGGAGCGCGCCCGGGCACTCGACACCGCGCTCGGAGTGCGGGTCGGTGTTCTGCCCGAGGAACAGCAACGGAAGGGACTTCGAGCCGTCTGCGATCGTCGTCACGGCAGATATCGTCGCACGCCCGCCGCCGGACGCCGCCCGGCAGACGTCACTGCTCAGAGTGTGAAATCAGTACGCTGCGGGTGTGAAGACCGCAGGCCTCGTCCTGGCCGCCGGCGCCGGCCGCCGGATGGGCACGCCGAAAGCCCTCGTCCGCGACGCCGACGGCACAGCGTGGGTGGTCCGCGCCGCCCGCCTACTGGCTGAGGCAGGCTGCGCACCGGTGGTGGTCGTCGTCGGCGCTGCCCCCACCGAGGTCCGCGCCGAACTGGCGAACGAAACGGTCGAGGTCGTCGAAGCAGTCAACTGGCAGGAAGGCATGAGCGCCTCACTACGAGCAGGCCTCACAGCTGTCCCCGCTCAGGGCGTCGACGCGGTGGTTGTCGTGCCGGTGGATGTTCCGGGGCTGACGGTCGCCGCCGTGCGGCGGGTTGTGCACGAGGTCGGGTCCGAGGCGCTGGCGCGGGCGACGTACGACGGGATGCCGGGGCATCCGGTGGTGATCGGGCGGGTGCACTGGGACGGGGTGATCGCGTCGGCTCGGGGTGATGAGGGGGCGCGGGGGTACTTGCGGGCGCACGACGTGGTGCTGGTGGAGTGCGGGGACGTGGGGGACGGCGCGGACGTGGACACGGTCGCGGAACTTCCGCCGGGACACGGGTGAGGGTTGGCAAGTTCCGGAAGTAGGTGAATGCTGAAGGAGTGAGTGCCGTCGGCTCGGCGGCGGAGCTGGCCGAGTGTCTGCGGACGACCGGGTACCTAGCCGACGAGGGCTTGGCCACGGTCGGGTATCTCGCGCTCGCGCTGCATCGCCCGCTGCTGCTGGAGGGCGAGCCCGGCACCGGCAAGACCTCGCTCGCGTCCGCCCTCGCCGAAGCGCTCGACGTCGACCTGATCCGGCTGCAGTGCTACGAGGGCATCGACGCGTCGCAGGCGCTCTACGACTGGGACTTCCCGCGGCAGATCCTGCACCTGCGCACCGTCGAGGCGACCAGCTCCGACGCCGCGGTCGAGGAGGTGGAGAAGAGCCTCTTCGACGAACGTTTCCTGCTGTCCCGCCCGGTCCTGCGGGCGCTCCGCGAGAGCCCCGCCGTCCTGCTGGTGGACGAGATCGACCGCGCCGACGACGAGTTCGAGGCGTTCCTGCTCGAGGTGCTGTCGACGTACGAGGTGACGATCCCGGAGCTCGGCACGATCAAGGCCGAGGTGCCGCCGATCGTGGTGCTGACCTCGAACCGCACCCGCGAGGTGCACGACGCGCTCAAGCGCCGCTGCCTCTACCACTGGATCGACCACCCCGGCCTGGCCCGGGAGATCGAGATCGTCCGCACCCGGCTGCCCGAGGTGTCGGCCCGGCTCGCCGAGCAGGTCACCCGGTCGGTGCAGCGGATGCGCGACCTCGACCTGCTGAAGCCGCCCGGTGTCGCCGAGACCCTCGACTGGGCGCGCGCCCTCGATGCGCTCGGCACCGATGTCCTCGACATCGAGACCGCGGCCGCGACCCTCGGCGCCGTCCTCAAGTACCGCGAGGACACCGACCGCGTCCGCGAGTCCCTCGACCGGCTGCTGGCGAGCTGATCGCGATGTCGGGGCCTGATCTCGCGCTCGCCGGGTTTGCCACCGCGCTGCGCCACGCCGGCCTCGCGGTCACCGCCGACCGCGTGCACCTCTTCCTGCAGGCGGTCGCCGCTCTCGACGCCACAGCGACCGCCGACGTCTACTGGGCCGGCCGCGCCGCGCTCTGCAGCGGTCCCGACGACACCGCCCGGTACGACGAGGTGTTCGCGGCCTGGTTCACCGGCGGCAGCCGGTCGCGCGGCGTCGTCCCGAGCCGCACCCCGCAATCGTCCGTCCAGGCCAACCTCGGCGACGCGGGCGAGGAGGCCGAGGGCGACCACACGCTGAACGTCTCCGCGAGTACGACGGAAGTCCTCCGGCACCGCGACGTCGCCGAACTGTCGGCCGCCGACCGTGCCGAACTCGCCCGCCTGTTCGGCACGCTCCGCCCGCGCGTCCCGACCCGCCGCGCGAACCGCCGCCGCCCGTCGCATCGCGGCGAGATCGACCCGCGTCGTACGTTGCGCGCGCAGCTCCGCCAGGTCGGCGAGCCGGCCCGCGTCCGCTACCGGCGTCGCGGGGTCCGGCCGCGGCGGGTCGTCGTACTGATCGACGTCTCCGGCTCCATGCGCCCGTACGCCGACAGCCTGTTGCGGCTCGCGCACGTGATGGTCCAACAGGCGCCGCGGGCGGTCGAGGTCTTCACGATCGGCACGCGACTCACGCGCGTCACGCCGGCGCTGCGGCACCGCGACGCCGAGTTCGCGTTGCGCTCGGCCGGTGACGTCGTACCGGACTGGTCGGGCGGGACACGGCTGGGCGAGGTGCTGAAGGTGTTCCTGGACCGCTGGGGACAACGCGGTACGGCGCGGCGGGCGGTCGTCGTGGTCTGCAGCGACGGGTGGGAGCGCGGCGACGCGGCGCTGCTCGGGGCGCAACTGCAGCGGCTGGCCGGCCTGGCGCATCGCGTGGTGTGGCTGAACCCGCATCGCGGCAAACGCGGCTACGAGCCCGTGCAGTCGGGCATCGTCGCGGTCCTGCCGCACCTGGACGATCTGGTGGCCGGGCACAGCCTGGCGAGCTTCGCCGAACTTCTGGAGGTGGTCGCCGATGCGTGATGTGCTCGACCGGTTGCTGACCTGGTGGCAGGCCGGCGAATCGGTTGCCGTCGGCACCGTGGTCGCGACGTTCGACTCGGCGCCGCGGCCGCCGGGTGCGGTGATGCTGGTCGGTCCCGGGCTGGAGGCGGTCGGCAGCGTGTCGGGCGGCTGCGTCGAGGGGGCCGTGTACCAGCTGGGCGAGGAGATCCTGGCCTCGGGCGAGCCGGTGCTGCAGCGGTACGGGGTCAGTGACGAGTCGGCGTTCGCGGTCGGGCTGACCTGCGGCGGGATCATCGACGTGTTCGTCGAGAAGGTCGACCGGGCGTCGTTCCCGGAGCTCGAGGAGGTCGCCGCGGACATCGCGGCCGGCCGCCCGGTCGCGGTCGCGACGGTCGTGTCCCACCCGGACCCGGCCCGCGTCGGGCGCCGGCTGATCGTCCGCCCGGCGCCGGGATCGGCAGCGGCATCGGCATCGGCGTCGGGAACGGCGGCTGGGACCGAGGTGCTGGCGAGCGGGGGACTGGGATCGGACCGTGCCGACGACGCGGTCGTCGACGATGCCCGCGGGCTGCTGGCCAACGGGCGCTCGGAGACCTTGGAGTACGGGCCGGACGGGCAGCGGCGCGGTGAGGGGATGCGGGTCTTCGTGTCGTCGTTCGCGCCGGTGCCGCGGATGCTGGTGTTCGGCGCGATCGACTTCGCGGCCGCGGTCGCACGGCTCGGGTCGTTCCTCGGGTACCGGGTGAGCGTGTGCGACGCGCGGGCCGTGTTCGCGACGGCGTCGCGGTTCCCGTTCGCCGACGAGGTGATCGTCGACTGGCCGCACCGGTACCTGTCCGCCGAGGCCGACGCCGGCCGGATCGACGACCGGACGGTGATCTGCGTCCTGACGCACGACCCGAAGTTCGACGTACCGCTGCTGGAGGTCGCGTTGCGGCTGCCACAGCTCGCCTACATCGGCGCGATGGGTTCGCGGCGCACCCACGACGACCGGCTGAAGCGGTTGCGGGAGGCCGGACTGGCCGAGGCGGAGCTCGCCCGGCTGGCGAGCCCGATCGGTCTCGACCTCGGCGCCCGGACGCCGGAGGAGACCGCGGTGAGCATCGCCGCGGAGATCATCGCGCAGCGGTGGGGTGGCGCGGGGCAACGGCTCTCGGCCGCGGCGGGACCCATCCACCACTGAGCACAGCAACACCAGGACCCTTGTGGTCCACATCACAACAGGGGCAGGATCGAAAATACGGCGGTTGCTGACATCTGGAGGCGGGGCGATGACCCGGATCACGGTGAAGGTCGACGGAAGCAGCTTCACGGACGACGTGGAGCCGCGCACGCTGCTGGTGCATTATCTGCGCGAGCAACTGGGAAAGACGGGCACCGTGGTCGGCTGTGACACCGGCAACTGCGGCGCCTGCACGGTGCACCTGGACGGGCGGAGCGTGAAGTCCTGCTCGCTGCTCGCGGTCCAGGCCGACGGTCACGAGATCACCACCATCGAGGGTCTCGCGACGAACGGGCAGCTGCACCCGATGCAGCAGGCCTTCCACGAGAACCACGCGTTGCAGTGCGGTTACTGCACGCCCGGCATGATCATGCAATCCATCGATCTGATTGCCGACAATCCGAATCCCAGCGAGGAGGACATCCGGCTCGGGCTCGAGGGCAACCTGTGCCGCTGCACCGGCTACCAGAACATCGTGAAGGCGGTCCGCGCCGCGGCCGGAGGTGCCCAATGACCGCCACCGAGGAACGCCCGGCCACCGAGGTCGGCAACGCGCGGCTGCGCAAGGAGGACGCCCGGCTGATCACCGGCCGGACCCGCTGGACCGACAACATCGTGCTGCCCGGACTGCAGCACATCGCGATGGTGCGCAGCCCGTTCGCGCACGCCCGGATCACCGCGATCGACACCGAGGCGGCGAAGGCGGCGACCGGGGTCGTTGCCGTCATCACCGGTGCCGACATCGCCGACGAGCAGGGCGCGCTGCCGAACGCCTGGG
This sequence comes from Kribbella sp. NPDC003557, assembly GCF_040610805.1. NCBI lineage: Bacteria > Bacillati > Actinomycetota > Actinomycetes > Propionibacteriales > Kribbellaceae > Kribbella > Kribbella sp. NPDC003557. Next base: position 817,059 of record NZ_JBEXMY010000005.1, on the reverse strand, counting down.
CCGTCATCCCCGACCAGAAGGCGCCGGTGCATCCGTCGATGGCGGTCGAGCACGTCGCGTTCGCCGGCGAGATCGTCGCGATGGTCGTCGCCCGCACCGCCGCCGAGGCGAACGACGCGGCCGACCTCGTCGACGTCGACTACGAGGAGCTGCCGCCCGCGCTCGAGCTGAAGGCCGCGTCCCGCGACGAGGTGATCGCCCATCCGGATCTCGGCACGAACGTGTCCGCGGTCTGGGCGTACGACTCGGCCGAGTCCGGCACCGGCGGCGACGTCGAGGCGGCGATCGCGGCGGCCCGCGACGGCGGCGTCGTGATCGAGCAGGAGTTCCGCCAGCAACGGCTGATCCCCGCGTTCATGGAGCCGCGGTCGATCGTCGTCGACCCGACCACCGAACAGATGACGGTGTGGTCGTCGACGCAGGTGCCGCACTTCGTGAAGATCTTCATCGCGCTCGTGCTCGGCATCCCGGAGAGCAAGGTCCGGGTGATCGCGCCGGACGTCGGCGGCGGCTTCGGCGGCAAGCTGCAGTTCACGCCGGAGGAGGTGCTCACGGTCATCGCCGCCCGGCGGACCGGGAAGCCCTGTAAGTACAACGAAACCAGGTCCGAGTCGCTGATGGCCGCGCACCACGGACGCGACCAGTGGCAGCAGGTCACGCTCGCCGCGAACGCCGACGGCACGGTCACCGGGCTCAAGGTCGAGCTGATCGCCGACATGGGGGCGTACCTCGGCCTGGTCACATCGGCGATCCCGCTGCTCGGCGCGTTCATGTACAACGGGATCTACAAGTTCCCGGCGTACCACCTCGGCATCACCAACGTGTTCACGAACAAGACGTGGACCGACGCGTACCGCGGCGCCGGCCGGCCCGAGGCGACGTACGCGATCGAGCGGCTGATGGACGAGCTGGCCGCCCGGGTCGGCGCCGACCCGCTGGACATCCGCGAGCGGAACTGGATCAAGCACGACGAGTTCCCGTTCTCGACGGTGTCCGGGCTGCGCTACGACTCCGGCAACTACGAGGCCGCGACCGCGAAGGCCCGCGAGCTGTTCAGGTACGACGACCTGCGCAAGGAGCAGGCCGAACGCCGCGAGTCCGGCGACCCGGTGCAGCTGGGCATCGGCGTGTCGACGTTCACCGAGATGTGTGGTCTGGCGCCGTCGCGCTGGCTCGGCTCGATGGGGTACGTCGGCGGCGGCTGGGAGCACGCGTCGGTGCGGATGCTGCCGACCGGCAAGGTCGAGGTGGTGACCGGGACGAGCCCGCACGGGCAGGGTCACGAGACCGCGTGGAGCCAGCTCGTCGCGGACCGGCTGGGCGTGGCGTTCGAGGACGTCGAGGTCCTGCACGGCGACACGCAGGTCGCCGTCCGCGGGCTCGACACCTACGGATCGCGGTCGCTCGCGGTCGGCGGGATGGCGGTGCTGGCCGCGGCGGACAAGGTGATCGAGAAGGCGAAGCCGATCGCGGCGCAGCTGCTCGAGGCGAACACCGACGACCTGGAGTTCACCGCCGGGCGGTACGGCGTCCGCGGCACCGAGGCCGGGATGACGATGGCCGAGCTGGCGTTCGCGGTGTTCCAGGGACACAAGCTCGACGGGTCCGCCGAGGGCTGTCTGGACGCGGACGCGACGCTGGACCCGGACGACTTCTCGTTCCCGCACGGAACGCACCTGTGCGCGGTCGAGGTCGACACCGAGACCGGCGGCACGAAGATCCGGTCGTACGTCGCCGTCGACGATGTCGGCGTGGTGGTGAACCCGTTGATCGTCGAGGGGCAGGTGCACGGCGGACTCGCCCAGGGCATCGCGCAGGCGCTCTACGAGGAAGCGGTGCACGACGACTCCGGGACGCTGATCACCGGATCGTTCGACCAGTACCTGCTGCCGGGGGCACCTGATCTGCCCGGCTTCGACACGGCGCGGACCGAGACCCCGGCGACCACGAACCAGCTGGGTGTGAAGGGGGTCGGCGAGGCGGGGACGATCGCGTCGACGCCGGCGGTCGTCAATGCGATCGTCGACGCGCTGCGGCCGATGGGCGTCACGGACGTGCCGATGCCGTGCACGCCGTACCGGGTGTGGAAGGCGATCCAGGAAGGAGCGAGCTCATGATCCCGGCGGCGTTCGAGTACTTCGCGCCCACGACGGTCGACGAGGCGCTGGGGCTCCTGCGGGAGCACTCCGACGCGAAGGTGCTGGCCGGCGGGCAGAGCCTGATGCCGGCGCTGCGGCTGCGGCTGGCGGCACCGGAGACGATCGTCGACATCGGGAAGATCGACGATCTGCGTGGTGTGCGGGACGACGGCGACGCGCTGGTGATCGGCGCGATGACACCGCACAGCACGGTCCAGTCGGATCCGCTGGTGGCCGAGCACGCCCGGCTGATCTCGTTGGCGACGGCAACGGTCGGCGATCCGCAGATCCGGCACCGCGGCACGTTCGGCGGGTCGCTGGCGCACGCGGATCCGGCGGCTGATCTGCCCGTGGTCGCGGTGGCGCTGGACGCGTCGTTCGTGATCGCCGGGGCCGGCGGACGGCGGACCGTGGCGGCCGCGGACTTCTTCCAGGGCGTCTTCAGTACAGCGCTCGGCGACGACGAGCTGCTCGTCGAGGTCCGGGTGCCGAAGTACACCGGCTGGGGCGCGCACTACGAGAAGTTCAGCCGGGTCGCGCAGGGCTGGTCGATCGTGTCGGTCGGAGCGGCCGTGCGCGTCGACGGCGGCGCGATCGCGGAGGCGCGGGTCGGACTCGGCAACATGGGCCCGACCCCGGTGCGGGCGACCGCGGTCGAGGCGGCCCTGGTCGGGCAGCCCGCCACCGCCGACGCCGTCCGCGAGGCCGCGGCACGGGCGGCGGACGGGACGGCGCCGGTGACCGACCTCAACGGTGACGCCGACTACCGGCGGCACCTCGCCGCGGTGCTCACCCGGCGGGCGGTCCTGGCAGCGGCAGGTACGGCGTGAAGCTCGAGCACACGTTCGTCGTACCGGCGCCGGTCGAGCAGACCTGGGCCGCGTTCAACGATCTCCAGCGGGTGGTGCCGTGTTTCCCCGGCGCCACTCTGGAGTCGTACGAGGGTGACGACTTCACCGGCTCGTGCAAGGTGAAGCTCGGGCCGGTGTCCCTGCAGTACACGGGCACCGGCACTTTCGTCGAGCGCGACGAGGGCGACCATCACGCGGTGATCGAGGCCAAGGGCAAGGACCGCCGCGGCAACGGTACGGCGAGCGCGCACGTCACCACCCGGCTGACCGGCACCGCGGACGGCTCCACCGAGGTCACCGTCGACACCGAACTGACCATCACCGGCCGCCCCGCCCAGTTCGGCCGCGGCCTGATCCAGGAGGTCTCGGACAAACTCCTCGACCAGTTCACCGCCTGCCTGAAGACCAAGCTGGACACCACCGCCGAAGCCCAGCCCGAACCAGCCGCCGAGACGCCCGTCCGGGAACCACCGACCGAGCCGGAGTCCGACGCCGTCGCCCTGGACCTAGGTAGCACCCTCCTGCCGGCTCTCGCCCGACGCGCGACGCCATACCTGATCGGAGCCGTCGTGGCGTTGCTCCTACGCCGCCTGTTCAGCCGGTGAGAGGTCAGGCCGCCTCGGCGCTCAACGTGTGGGCGACCGACCGCCGGGCGGCCAGCCGTGCGGGCAGCGCGGTGAGTGCCGCGGTCACCAGCAGCGTCGCGAGTACGGCGGCCAGCAGCCACCAGCGTGGCGGCATGGTCGTCGGCCCGCGGCTGGTGAACGCGAACAGGAGAACGCCCAGGTACACCCCGGCGACAGCACCCGGCACGGCCGGCAGGAGCTGCGCGAAGGAGAGCCCTGCCGAGACTTGACCAGGCGTTGCGCCCAATGCGCGCGTGATCGCCAGGCTCGCCCGGGCCTCCATCGCCGTCATCCAGGTCATCGCAATGGTGTTCACCAGGGCCAGCACGACGAGCGTGACGGTCACCGCCAGCAGGAGGCGACGGTCGACCACGTCCCGCTCGTTCGGTAGCGAGGACGCTATGCCATAGCCCCGCACTGGTTGCGCGTAAAAGCTCAACAACGCAGTCAGACCGGTCAGCGTCACCGCGGTCGAGCCTGAGTGGAGGGCTGCGCGCACTGGACGACGTACGGTCAACCGCAACCCGAGCAGCAGCGGTGTGGGCAGCAGCGCCGACAGAGACGTCAGCCACGGACGGTGGCGCGGGTACTGCGCGGTGCTGGTCAACGCGGCGACCGTTGCAGTGCGAAGAGCCCGCACCGTCGGCGGCAGTGTCGTCAGCAGCGCTACGCCTAACGCGAGAGCAGTGGTTGCTGCGAGAGTGAGGCCTGTCGGGCCCAGGACCTCGCCGATGCGACTGGCGGTCGGGTTGGCGATCGCAGGCTCGACAAGACGCGCGACAACCAGCCCCGCTGCCTCTGCCACCAGTGCGAGCACGAGGTACTCCGCCAACAGGACCAGGCCGATCAGCTCGGGCGTGGCACCGACAGCCTTGAGCAGTCCGGCTCGACGGGTCTGTTCTGCAGCACGTCCGGCCGCGAGGGCGGCTACGCCGGCAACGGCCAGGAAGCCGAGCAGCCAGCCTCCGACGACAAGCATCGGCTGGGTGTTCTGGACGATGTGCCCGTCCTGGACAGCGATGAACTGCCACGAATGCATGGTGAGCCGGACCGACGGGTCGCGGTGCGCGAGCCGGAAAGCCTCTGTGGACTCAGGGTCACGCAGCTTGAGGTCCAAGGCCGTGGTGATCGTCAGGTCCCGTCCCGCGAGAGCACGAGCGTCCGACGCGGTCAGCCAGAGCAGACCGGTGTAATCGCTCGGTCCGCCGAGCGGGCCGATCCCTGCGGACCAGGGATAGATCGATGTCGCCGCGGTGACGGCGATCCCGACCACCGGGAACGTGCGACCGGAGACAGTGACTCGGTCGCCGACCTGGACGTCGAGCGCTGTCGCGAAGCCGCGTTCGACGACAGCTCCACCGGGACGCAGCCATGCGCCCGAGGTCACCAGCGGGCGGTCGACCGCGCCAGGAGTCGGACTCGCGCCGTGAACCACCGCGGTGGAGGTGTGGCCGTGAGCGGTCAGGGTGCCGTAGACGATGTCGTACGGACCGTTGTGGTCGACAACCCCGTCGTCCTTGGCCAGCGCCTGCAGGGCCGCGGTCGTCGCGGGACTGGTGTCCGGCGCGAGTACGACGAGGTCCGGGCCGGCCGTGGCGGCCCGCGTCTGCACGTACAAGGACTGGCTGGCGTTGTACAAGGACAGCCCGAGCGCCAGGGTGGCGGTGGCTGCTGTCACCGCGAGCATGAGCATCGCTGCGTGCGCCTTGTGTCGTCGTACATCAGCAAGCACTAGCCGTACGACGAGGACCACGCGACCCACGCCGGTCAGCTCTCCAGCCCGATGAGTCCACCGAGGCGACCCGCGCCGGTGCCGGCCAGCAGGGTGTCGTCGACGAACATCCCGTCGCGCATCGAGATCAGCCGGTCCGCGGTCGCGGCCACCCGCTCGTCGTGCGTGACGACGATCAGGGTCTGCCCGGTCGCCCGCAGGTCGGCGAAGATCCGCAGAACGTCGAGCGTTGCCGCGCTGTCGAGGTTGCCGGTCGGTTCGTCGGCGAGGACGACCTGCGGCTCGTTGGCCAGGGCGCGCGCGATCGCGACCCGCTGCCGTTGGCCGCCGGACAGCTCGGCCGGCAGGTGGCGGGCCCGATCGGCGAGCCCGACCTGCTCGAGCAGTGCGTCGGCGCGACGCCGGGCCGCGCGGCGCGAACGACCGGCCAGGAGCGCCGGCAACTCCACGTTCTCGGCGGCGCTCAACTCGTCGACCAGGTGGAAGGCCTGGAAGACGAATCCGACCGAGCGTCGGCGCAGTCGTGCCAGCGCGCGCTCACTCAGCGCGTCGGTCCGGCGTCCGGCCAACCGGACCTCACCCGAGGTGGGTCGTTCGAGGCCGCCGAGCAGCTGCAGTAGCGTCGACTTGCCGCAGCCGCTGGGTCCCATGACCGCGACCGTCTGGCCCTCGGGTACGTCCAGATCGACGGCGTCGACCGCGCGGACCCAGCTCTCGCCGTCACCGTGTTCCTTCACCAGCGCGCGGGCCCGGACCAGGGGAGTCGACTCGTTCATGCGTCCTCGGATTCGTTGCGCCGGGAGTAGTCGCGTTCACAGGCGTCGAGCCAGCGCAGGTCGGCCTGCAGCCGCAGGACGACGCCTTCGAGCAACGCGGTGGCCGGCGAGTCGGTCGGCTCGACGAGCGCGGACTGCTGCGCCTCCCGCAGGGTCCGCAGGAGCTCACGACGCTGCGCGGCGACGAGTTCGACCGGGTCGGCGAGCCGGGACGCCGCGGCCGCGACGAGCTTGAGATGGAACTCGACGAGGTCCGGCTTCGGCCAGCCCACCTCGGTCAGCCACGCGGCGACACGCTCCTGTCCGGCGGGAGTCACGGCGTACACCTTGCGGTCCGGTTTCTCGTTCGCGCCGTCGGTCCGCTCGCAGACGACGAGACCCGCCTTCTCCAGCCGCGCCAGGGTGACGTAGATCTGCCCCGGATTCATCGGCTCCCCGAACGGCCCGAGACTGCGCCGCAACCGCGCCCGCAACTCGTACCCGTGCGACGGCTCCTTGGCCAGCATCGCCAGCACCGCGTCCTGCACCCGACCCCCTAACAGTTAGCTAATAGATAGCCGTTATCTGCAGGGGATGTCAAAGCCCGTCCCGGCACGCCCGATCCGCGAGCCGCGTTGTCTCCGGCAGGCGATACCGCGGCGCCAGGTGCAAGACGTGGGCGACCGCGGTCGCGAGGCTCACGCGATGCCCTATGGACACGTAGACCGGCTTCACGCCGTCCTGAGTTCGCAGCGCCGCCCCGACCACCTCGTCGTCGTCGACCACAGCGGCCGTAGCGCCACGATCCCGGCCCAGTTCCCCGTGTATCCCGACGAAGGCGTTCTTCGCGACTCCGATCGCGGGAATGCCGGTCAGTACGCCGAGGTGGCAGGCCAGCCCGAACCGCCGCGGATGCGCGAGCCCCTGGCCGTCACACACCAGCAGGTCCGGCGCTGTCTTCAGCCGCCCGAGTGCGGTGAGCAGCCCTGGTACCTCCCGGAACGCGAACAGCCCGGGCCGGTACGGGAACCGCGTTTCCCCGACGACGACGGCGCGATCGATCTCCGTGAGTGTCTCCCGGTCGAGCACGACGACCGCCGCGGCGAACCGGTCCCCGTCGTACGCGACGTCCAGGCCGGCCACCTGCCGCACGGCGCCGGGGGCGTCGGTCGGATCGACCAGTGGCCGCAGCTCTTCCTGGACCGCGATCGCCTCGGCCTCGGTTGTCGGCCAGTCCATCAGTCGAAGGCCGGCGCCCCGGAGGGCGGCCATTCGACGAGTTCGATGCGATAGCCGTCGGGGTCGGTGAGCCAGCAGGTCTTGGGGCCGTCCGGGCCGCCTGGTAGTTCGACGGGGCCGGGGTGGAGGCCGCCGGCGGTGAGGTGGTCGATGGTGTCGGCGAGCGACTCGACCTCGATCGCGAAGTGCTCGAACCCGCGGACCTCGACCGGGCCGTCGGCGGGCCGGTGGACGAGTTCGAGCGACACCGACGACTCGCCCGGCAGCCGGAGCCAGACCAGACTGGAGCCGTCGTCGAACGGGATCTTGCTCAGCTCGACGTACCCGACCGCGGTGTAGAAGCCCAGCGACCGCTCCAGGTCACTCACCCGCAGCGCGAACAGAATCGTTTTCATCCACCGATTGTCCCGGTCCGTGGGCGCGAGGTGGGGGAGGAGACGGGTAGGAGAGGATGTGCGCATGCGGATTCTGATTGCGCCGGACAAGTTCGCGGGGACGCTGACGGCCGTCGAGGCTGCGGCGGCCATCGAGGAAGGATGGCGGCGGCGGGACCCGGAGGCCGAGGTCCTGGTCGCGCCGATGGCCGACGGCGGCCCGGGCTTCATCGACGTGCTGTCCGCCGTCGTGGACGGCAAGCTCCTGTCGGTCACCGTCCGCGGACCGCTCGGCGACGAGACCCCCGCGACGGTGCTGCTCGCGGGCGAGACGGCGTACGTCGAGACCGCGCAGGCGTGCGGGCTGCACCTGGTGGAGCCGAAGCAGCGCCGCCCCGAGGACGCGACGACGTACGGCGTGGGCCAGCTCATCACGGCGGCCGTGGACGCTGGCGCGCGGCGGATCATCCTGGGCCTGGGCGGCTCCGGTACGAACGACGCGGGTGCCGGCCTGCTCGCCGCGCTCGGCGCAACCGGCGAGGGCGGCCAGCTGGACGCCGGCGCTGCGGGCCTGGCCGGGCTGACTTCTGTCGACCTGGGTCCGGCCCTCGAGCGGGTGGCCGGGATCGAGTTCGTCGCGGCGAGCGACGTGGAGAACCCGATGCTCGGGCTGCGCGGCGCGACGAACGTGTTCGGCACCCAGAAGGGCATCACCGACGAGCGCAAGCCGGTGGTCGACGGCTGGCTGACGCACTTCGCGGAGCTGGCCGGCCGGAAGACCGCGGACCAGAAGGGCGCGGGCGCCGCGGGCGGCCTCGGGTACGCGCTGCTCCTGCTCGGCGCCGAGCGGGTCTCCGGCATCGACCTGGTCGCCGAGCTGACCGGGTTGAAGCAGAAGGCGTCGCAGGTCGACCTGGTGCTGAGCGGCGAGGGCGCGTTCGACTTCCAGTCCCGCGACGGCAAGGTGATCGCGGGGGTCGCGAAGGTGGCCAACGACGCGATGCGGCCGTGCGTCGTGCTGGCCGGGAAGGTGCTGATCGGGTCGCGCGAGATGCGCTCGATGGGCGTCGAGTCGGCGTACGCGCTGGTCGACGCGGTCGGCGAGGAGCAGGCCTTCGCGGACCCGCAGGGATCGCTCGCGGCGGTCGCGGAACGGGTCGCCCGGACCTGGGCCCGCTGACCCGCTGAGCGTCACCTTCCGGCCGCACCGGTGGTGACTGGTTGATCACCTCGTGACCGGGATCGTTGATCTGTGAAATTGGTGTGCGACCATGGGAATGAGCGCGGGCCGACCGGTGTTGGCCAGTGTTGACAAGAGACTTCCGTGCCGGGCAGCCGTAGGCCGGGCACTTGAGTAGATGACTGGAGTCAGGGATGACTGAAGCGCAGACCGAGCAGGCCGTGGCCACGGGTGTTCTCCTCACCGACGGGGCCGCCGCCAAGGTGAAGGCGCTGCTCGACCAGGAAGGCCGCGACGACCTCGCGCTGCGGGTCGCCGTGCAGCCGGGTGGTTGCTCCGGACTGCGGTACCAGCTGTTCTTCGACGAGCGTCAGCTCGACGGCGACGTGGTGGCCGACTTCGGCGGTGTGAGTGTCGTCACGGACCGGATGAGCGCTCCGTACCTGAAGGGCGCGTCGATCGACTTCGTCGACACGATCGAGAAGCAGGGCTTCACCATCGACAACCCGAACGCCACCGGCTCCTGCGCCTGCGGCGATTCGTTCAACTGAGCTGAAGCACCCGAAGCCCCTGGTCACCCCGGTGTGACCAGGGGCTTCGGCCTGTCCGGACTTCGGTAGCGACCGTACCGATGTGTGAATCCAACGCTTGTTGGGTACGCGTTGCTGTGTGTGGGACTACATAACTGAGCGTCACTCCCAGCTGCTGTACCAGAGCTATCAGCACCTCAGCCTGGTCATCCAGTGCGTGCTGCTGGCGACCGTGATCGCGGTCGGCCTGGCGGTCGTCGTGCACCGCAACCCGCGGATCGCGTCCCTGGCCGGCGCGGTCAGCGCGGTCGGTCTGACCATCCCGTCGTTCGCGCTGCTCGGCCTGATGATCCCGGTGGCCGGCATCGGTACGGCGACGTCGGTGGTCGCGGTCACCTTCTACGCCTGCCTGCCGATCCTGCGGAACGCCGTCGTCGGCCTGGCCGGCGTCGACGCCACGCTGATCGAGTCGGCGCGCGGGATGGGGATGGGCGCCGCCCGGACCTTGCTCCGCATCGAGCTGCCGCTCGCCTGGCCGGTGATCCTGGCCGGCGTCCGGGTCTCGGCCCAGATGTCGATGGGGATCGCGGCGATCGCGGCGTACGTGCTCGGGCCCGGCCTGGGCAGCTTCATCTTCACCGGTCTCACCCAGATCGGCGGCAAGAACGCTCTGAACTCCGCGCTGGTCGGCACGATCGGCGTCGTCCTGCTCGCCCTGATCCTGGACGCCGGGCTGCTGCTCGTCGGCCGCCTGACCACCTCGAGGGGTATCCGTGCCTGAATCCGAACCCGGCGTCAGCGGCGTCGACATCGAGCTGACCGACGTCGTCAAGCGGTACCCCGGCCAGAAGAAACCCGCCGTCGAAGGCCTGTCCCTGCACATCCCGGCCGGCGAGATCGTGATGTTCGTCGGCCCGTCCGGATGCGGCAAGACCACCTCGCTGAAGATGATCAACCGGCTGATCGAACCGACCTCGGGCAGCATCCGGATCGGCGGCGAGGACGTCAGCCGGAGCAACGACGACGACCTGCGCCGCCGGATCGGGTACGTGATCCAGGGCGGCAGCCTGTTCCCGCACATGACCGTGACGCAGAACATCGCCCTGGTCCCGGGGCTGCTCGGCTGGGACAAACGCCGTACGGCCGAACGCGTCGACGAACTGCTCGAGCTGGTCGGCCTCGACCCGGACCGGTACCGCGGCCGCTACCCGCGCGAGCTGTCCGGCGGCCAGCAGCAACGCGTCGGCGTCGCGCGCGGGCTCGCGGCCGACCCGCCGGTGATCCTGATGGACGAGCCGTTCGGCGCGGTCGACCCGATCACCCGGCAGCGGCTGCAGGACGAACTGCTCAGCATCCAGGAGGAGCTGCGCAAGACGATCGTCTGCGTCACCCACGACTTCGACGAGGCGGTGAAGCTCGGCGACCGGATCCTGATCCTCACCGAGGGCGCGAAGATCGCCCAGTACGACACCCCCGAGGCGATCCTGGCGAACCCGGCCGACCGGTTCGTCGCGGACTTCGTCGGCGCCGGCGCGGCGCTCAAGCAGCTCACCCTCAGCCGGGTCAGCGAGATCGAGCTCACCCAGCCGACCGTCGCGGAGATCGGCGACCCGGCGCCCGAGGTGCTGCGGGCCGCGAAGGCGGCCGGCGACGACTCGGTCGTCGTCCTCGACCGGCGGCGACGGCCCGTCGACTGGATGTGGACCGTCGACCTGTCGGACGTCGCCAACGTGCCCGCGCCGCACGAGGACACCGACCTGGTCACGATCGACCGGCGCGCGACCCTGAACGACGCGCTCGACACCATGCTGATGTCCAGCCACGGCAGCGCGGTCGTCACCGGCCGCCGCGACGAGTACCTCGGCGTCGTCGACTTCCAGACGGTGCTGGCCCGCATCCAGGACGGCAACGGCCCCGACGGCAACGGACTGCCGGAGGCGGAGGTCGCACCATGACCGCCGTGGATCCCGGACCCGACCTGAAGCCGCGCGAGAACCTCGCGGACGCGAAGGCGACCGCCGCCGGGCTGGCGTCCGGCCGCGCGCGGCGGCCGTCGTGGGGACTGCTGATCGGGCAGCCGCTGTTCGTCGCACTCGTGGTCGTGTGCTGGGCGATCTGGCGGTCACAGGCCGAGCTCGACTCGATCGAGCAGCGCCAGCTCGACTGGAAGCTGGTCGGCCGGTTGACGATCGAACACCTGGAGCTCACCGCCGTCGCCACGGTGATCGTGCTGCTGGTCGCCGTACCGCTCGGTATCCTGCTGACCCGGCCGCGGGCCCGCCGGGCCGCCCCGATCGTGGTCGCGATCGCGAACGCCGGCCAGGCCGCGCCGGTGATCGGCCTGATCGTGCTGCTCGCGATCTGGCTCGGGTTCGGTTTCTGGACCGCGATCCTCGCGCTGTGCCTGTACGCGATCCTGCCGGTGCTGCGGAACACGATCGTCGGCCTGCAAGGCGTCGACCCGACGCTCGTCGAGGCCGGCCGCGGCATGGGCATGTCGAGCGCCGCGGTCCTCGGCCGGATCGAGCTGCCGCTCGCGGTGCCGGTGATCATGGCCGGCATCCGCACCGCGCTCGTGCTGGTCGTCGGTACGGCGACGCTCGCCACGTTCATCGACGCCGGCGGGCTGGGCAGCCTGATCACGACCGGCATCCGCCTGCTGCGGTACCCGGTGCTGATCAGCGGCGCCGTCCTGGTCGCGGCGCTCGCGCTGCTGATCGACTGGGCGGGCCGCGTACTGGAAGAAGTCACCCGGCCGAGGGGGCTGGGATGAAGCGGCTCGTCGCGGCGGCGTCCGCGCTCGTCCTGATCCTGTCCGGTTGCGGCCTGGGTACCAGCGGCGGTTTCGTGCCGACCGGCGCGCTGCAAGGGGAGCTCTCGTCGGTGAAGAGCCTCGACGGCCTGACGATCGGCATCGGCTCGAAGAGCTTCCAGGAGCAGTTGATCCTCGGCAAGATCGCCGCGATCCTGATGCGCTCGGCCGGCGCGGACGTGCAGGACCTCACCAACATGCCCGGCAGCGACACCTCCCGCCAGGCGATGATCCAGGGCCAGATCCAGATGGCGTGGGAGTACACCGGGACGGCGTGGATCTCGTACCTCGGCCACGACACCGGCATCCCCGACAAGCAGAAGCAGTACGACGCGGTCGCCAAGGAGGACGCCGACAAGTACGGGCTGATCTGGCTGAAACCGGCGCCGATGAACAACAGCTACGGCTTCGCGATGACCCGGAAGGAGTCCGAGCGGCTGCACGTCACCAAGCTGTCGCAGGTCGAGTCGCTGCCGGTGAAGGAGCGGACGTTCTGCGTCGAGTCCGAGTTCGCCAACCGCAACGACGGGTTCGAGCCGATGCTGAAGCATTACGGGATCCCGTTGGGTTCCGGCGTGCCGCGGGACAACATCCGGACCCTCGACACCGGCGCGGTGTACGCCGCGACCGACAAGGGGGACTGCCGGTTCGGGGAGATCTTCACGACCGACGGCCGGATCAAGTCACTGGATCTGGTTGTGCTGCAAGACGACAAGAAGTACTTCCCGGCGTACAACGTGGCTCCGGTGATCAGCAAGAAGGTGCTCGACAAGTACCCGCAGCTGCGGGACCTGCTGCAGCCGGTGTCGGACAAGCTGACCGACGAGGTGCTGATCGACCTCAACGCACAGGTCGACGTCGACGGACGTGAGCCCGCCGACGTCGCCATGGACTGGTTGGTGAAGGAAGGCTTCGTCAGCCGTGACTGACGCTCTCCTCGCGGGCCCGCTTCGGCAGTAGGTACGACACCGCGAGGCTGACGACGAAGAGTCCGATCGCGACCAGGACCGACGTCTTGGTCGCGCCCAGGAACGCGTGGGCCGGCAGCAGCTGGAAGAAGATCGTGCCGATCACCGCGACGCCGATCGCCCCGCCGTACTGCTGCATCGCGGTCAGGACGCCGGACGCCGAGCCCGCCGCCTGGTCGTCGATCGAGGCCAGGATGATGTCGAACAGCGGTGCGAACACCAGGCCGGCGCCGATCCCGGTGGCCAGGGTCGCGGGGACCAGGTTCCAGATCGTGGTCGCGTCGCCCTGGGTGTGCAGCGTGAACCAGACGCCGGCCATCGCGACCGTCATCACCGCGATGCCGAGCTGCAGCGCCTTGCGGCCGAGCTTCGGGGCGAGCAGACCGCCCGACAGCGGTGCGCCGATCGCGATGCCGAGCGAGAACGGCACCATCGCGAGGCCGGCCTTCAGCGGGCTGTAGTGCAGGCCGAGCTGGGTGAACAGGTTGAACACCAGCATGAAGCCGTTCATCGCGAGGAAGAACGTGGTGATCACGCCGAGGCCGGCGACGTACCCGCGGTTGCGGAACAGCGACGGGTCGATGACCGGGTTGCCGGACCGGCGCTCCCGCCAGCCGAACAGGGCGAAGACCACGACCGACGCTGTCAGCATCAGGATTGTCCACAACGGCCAGCCGAGCTCACGGCCCTGCACGAGCGGGTAGATCAGCAGACCGGACGCGAGGCTGACCAGGACCACGCCGGCGGCGTCGAGCCGGGACGCGCCGGCGGTCTTGACCTCGGGCATGAAGCGCAGCGCGCCGGCCAGGGCGGCGATGCCGATCGGGACGTTGATGAAGAAGATGGTCCGCCAGCCGGCGTCGAACCAGTTCGCGTCGATCAGCACACCGGCCAGGATCGGGCCCGCGACCGCCGACAGCCCCATCACCGGGCCGAACATCGCGAACGCCTTGCCGAGCTCGTCGGACGGGAAGATCGACTTCAGGATCGCGAAGCCCTGCGGGATCATCACCGCGCCGAGCAGACCCTGCGCGACCCGGCTGCCGATCAGCAGCTCCGGACTGGTCGCCAGGCCGCAGACCGCGGACGCGACCGTGAAGCCCAGGGCGCCGATCACGAACAGCCGCCGCCGGCCGACCAGGTCGCCGAGCCGGCCGAACGTGATCAGGCCGATCGCGAAGGCCAGCGTGTAGCCGGCCAGCATCCACTGCATCGCCGACTCCGACCCGCCGAGCTCGGCCCGGATCGACGGGGCGGCGATGTTGACGATCGTCGCGTCGACCAGATCCATGATCTCGGCGACCAGGATCGTGGCGAGCACGATCCAGCGCCAGCGGTACGGCGTACCACGCGCGGCCGTCGTGGTGTCCGGGGTGGTGCCGGACGCGGCGTCGGAGGTGGTGCCGGTCGGGGATTCGGGTGAGGTTTCGGTGGTGGTGCTCATGGTGGGCCCCCTCGAGGTTTCGAACGGTGTTCGTTGACGAACACTGTTCTACTCCCGAACGGTGTTCGCGTCAAGTACAGTGTTCGTATGACCCAGCACCCGTGGCAGCCGATCAGTCCCGCGAAGCCCGCCCGCGCCGCGAAGGAGCCGCTCAACCGCGAGCGGATCGTCGACGCCGCGATGCGGGTCCTGGTCAGCAACGGGTACGACGCGGTCTCGATGCGGAAGGTCGCGCAGGAGCTCGGCACCGGGCCGGCCTCGCTCTACGCCCACGTCGCGAACAAGCGGGAGCTCGACCAGTTGCTGGTCGAGCGCGCCGCGTCGCAGATGAAATTCGACGAGGAGGTCGACCCGGAGCGCTGGCAGGAGCAACTCAAGGCGATGATGCGCGAGATGCTGCGGGTGCTACGGGCCAACCCGGGCGTCGCGCAGGCCTCGATCGGCCAGGTGCCGCTGGGGGAGCGGGCGCTCCGCAGTACCGAGCGGATCCTGACGCTCTTGAAGGCCGGCAACGTCCCGGACCAGGCCGCCGCGTGGGCCGTCGACCTGATCCCGCTGTACGTCACCGCGGTCGCCTTCGAGGAGACGGTGCAGAGCGCCACCAACTGGACGCCCGAGGATGTCGAGGGCTTCATCCGCGGCCTCCGCGAGTACTTCGCATCGCTGCCGGCGGACCAGTTCCCGCTAACGGTCGCCCTCGCCGGCCCGATGACATCCGGCGCAACCGGCGACGAACGCTTCGAGTTCGGCATCACAGTCATCACCGCCGGCCTAGCCTCCCTAGCCAAACCCCACTAACCGAACCGAGCACCCCCGAGCCGAGCTGGCCGGGATGGCCGGGGTGGCCGGGGTGGCCGGGGTGGCCGGGGTGGCCGGGGTGGGCTGTGTAACCGGGTTGTAAACACGGAGGGCAAACCGGGGGCGACTGCTTGTGGTTCACGAATGCACATGGTTAACCTTCGGATTGTCAACAAAACTACGACTTCGCTCCTGCGGCGTGTGGTTTACGCGCGGGTGGGCACACGGGTGAGGCCGTATGACGACAGGAGGAAGACCGTGGACGCCGAGACCCCGCCAGTGAGCCCGCAGCCGTCTGGTGGTGGGCCGGCCCAGGACCGGCCGCCCGTGACCACCGAGAAGGAGCAGCCGCCCGGGGTGCTCAGGAAGGCGATCGCCGCCTCGGCGATCGGCAACGCGACCGAGTGGTTCGACTACGGCATCTACGCGTACGGCGTCACGTACATCTCGGCGGCCATCTTCCCGGGTGACACCGAGAGTCAGACCCTGCTCGCGCTGATGACGTTCGCCGTCTCGTTCCTGGTCCGCCCGCTCGGCGGCCTGGTCTGGGGCCCGCTCGGCGACCGGCTCGGCCGCAAGCACGTGCTGGCGATCACGATCCTGATGATGTCCGGTGCGACGCTGCTCGCCGGTCTGGTTCCGTCGTACGACTCGATCGGCCTGTGGGCGCCGATCCTGCTGGTGCTGCTGCGGATGGTCCAGGGCTTCTCGACCGGTGGCGAGTACGGCGGTGCCGCGACCTTCATGGCCGAGTACGCGCCGAGCCGCAAGCGCGGGTTCCTCGGCAGCTTCCTGGAGTTCGGCACGCTGGCCGGCTTCTCGCTCGGCGCGCTGCTGATGCTGGGCTTCTCGCTGGTGCTCGGCGACGACGCGATGCACGCCTGGGGCTGGCGGCTGCCGTTCCTGGTCGCCGCGCCGCTCGGCCTGGTCGGCGTCTACCTCCGGTCCCGGCTGGAGGACACCCCGGTCTTCCGCGAGCTCGAGGCGAAGGGCCAGAAGGAAGAGGAGACCGCGACCCAGTTCAAGGATCTGCTGGCCGGCTACTGGGGCCCGATCCTGCGGCTCGGCGGCATGGTCATCGCGCTGAACGTCGTGAACTACACGCTGCTCACCTACATGCCGACGTACCTGGAGAAGGAGATCGGCCTGAGTGCCGACCAGTCGCTCATCGTGCCGATCATCGGAATGTTGACAATGATGATCTTCGTGCCGTTCGCGGGGCGGGCGTCGGACCGGATCGGCCGCAAGCCGTTGTGGTGGGCGTCGTTGATCGGGTTGTTCGTGTTCGGTGTCCCGATGTTCCTGCTGATGGGGACGAACCTGGCCGGCGCGATCATCGGCTTCGCGGTCCTCGGTCTGCTGTACGTGCCGCAGCTCGCGACGATCTCGGCGACCTTCCCCGCAATGTTCCCGACGCACGTGCGGTACGCCGGATTCGCGATCGCGTACAACGTGTCGACGTCGCTGTTCGGCGGTACGGCGCCCGCGGTCAACGACTGGCTGACGGCCAAGCTGGGCGACTCGCTGGTGCCGGCGTACTACATGATGGCGGCCTGTCTGGTCGGCGCGCTCGCGCTCGCCCGGGTGCCCGAGACGTCGCGGTGCCCGCTCAACGGCACCGAGATCCCGGGCACCGAGGACGCGCCGCCGCCCGTGGCCCTCGAGCCGGCCCACGCGAAGGCCTGACTCCGAGGCACTGACAAACCGGCCCGCGCTTTCCGGAACTGAATCGCCACCTGCTGCGAGACATGTTCCGGAAAGGGCGGGCCGGCCTCGTTCTGTCCGTCAGCCGACGACGGCGGTGACCGCGTCGGACCAGATACCGGCCGCTTCGTCGACCTCGTCGGGGGAGACGACCAGCGCGGGGATGAAGCGGACGACCTGCCCCCAGGCCCCACAGGTGAGCAGCAACAGACCGCGCCGCGCCGCCTCCTGCTGGACCGCGGCGGCCGTGACCGGGTCCGGCTTGCCGTCCGCGTCGCGGAACTCGTTGCCGATCATCAGACCGAGGCCGCGGACGTCGGTGATCTGCTCGTGCTTGTCCGCAACCAGTTGCAGCGACTGCTTGAGCTGGGCGCCGCGGTCGGCGGAGTTCTGTACGAGCCCCTCGTCCTGGATCACATCGAGCGTCGCGAGTGCCGCCGCGCAGGCGACCGCGTTCGCGCCGTACGTGCCGCCCTGGGAACCGGGCCACGCCTTCTCCATCAGCTCCGACGACGCGGCGATGCCGGACAGCGGGAAGCCGGAGGCGAGACCCTTCGCGGTGACCAGGATGTCCGGGTGTGACCCGAAGTGGTCTCCGCCCCAGAACTTGCCGGTCCGTCCGAAGCCGGTCTGGACCTCGTCCACCACGAGCAGGATCCCGTGCGCGTCGGCGCGCTCGCGGAGGCCCGCGAAGAAGCGCTCGTTCGCCGGGACGTAGCCGCCTTCGCCGAGCACCGGCTCGACGAAGAACGCCGCGGTGTCGGCCGGGGTGGTCAACGTCTGCAGGGTGTAATCGAGCTGGCTGAGCGCGAAGTCGGTCGCCTGCTCGACCGGCCAGCCGAAGTGGCCGGGGTCGGGGAACGGCGAAACCTGGACTCCGGCCATCAACGGGCTGAACCCGGAGCGGAACTTGGTCCCGGACGTGGTCATCGAGGCCGCGGCCACGGTCCGGCCGTGGAAACCGCCGTGGAACACGATCACGTTCGGCCGGCCGGTCGCCTGCCGGCTGAGGCGCAGGGCGGCCTCGATCGCCTCGCTGCCGGAGTTCGCGAAGAACATCCGGTCGAGGTGCCGGGGGAGCACCTCGCCGAGCCGCTCGACCAGGGTGAGCAGCGGCCGGTGCATGACCGTCGTGTACTGGGCGTGGATGATCCGGCCGACCTGCTCCTGCGCCGCCGCGACCACACGCGGATGACAGTGCCCGGTCGACGTCACGCCGATGCCGGCGGTGAAGTCCAGGTATCTGCGGTCGTCCTCGTCGAACAGCTGGACGCCCTCACCGCGGGCGGCCACCACGCCGGTCGCCTGTTTGAG
Source organism: Kribbella sp. NPDC003557 (assembly GCF_040610805.1). Classification (NCBI taxonomy): domain Bacteria; kingdom Bacillati; phylum Actinomycetota; class Actinomycetes; order Propionibacteriales; family Kribbellaceae; genus Kribbella; species Kribbella sp. NPDC003557. Next base: position 798,594 of record NZ_JBEXMY010000005.1, on the reverse strand, counting down.
GATCTGCGAGAGCTCGGCCACGGGCTTCCCTCTTCCCTCGTGAGCTGTAGGATTGTTGACAATCAGCCTATCTCAGCAGCCGAAGCCGGTGAAGGGGTGCAGATGGACGAGTCGAGCGTGGTCGGGGCGGTCGAGAAGCGGTTGTTCATCGACGGGAAGTGGGTCGAGGCGACCCGGGGCGCGACCTTCGACGTGGTCGATCCGTCGACCGGCGAGGTGCTGTGCGCGGTCGCCGACGCCTCGCCCGCGGACGGCCGGGCCGCGCTCGAGGCCGCGGTCGCCGCCCAGCCGGACTTCGCCCGGACGTCACCACGCGAACGCGCCGACATGCTGACCACGGCGTACGAGCTGCTGATCGAACGCGCCGACGAGCTGGCCCTGCTGATGACGCTCGAGATGGGCAAGCCGCTGCCCGAGGCCCGCGGCGAGATCGCGTACGCGGCCGAGTTCTTCCGGCACTTCGCGGGCGAGGCCGTGCGGATCGATGGCGGCTACCAGACCGCGCCGGCCGGCAACGCGCGCTTCCTGATCACCAGGCAGCCGGTCGGCCCGTGCCTGCTCATCACCCCGTGGAACTTCCCGATGGCGATGGGCACCCGCAAGCTCGGCCCGGCGATCGCGGCCGGCTGTACGAGCGTGATCAAGCCCGCCCACCAGACGCCGCTGTCGATGCTGGCGCTGATGGGGATCCTGGCCGAGGCCGGCGTCCCGGCGGGTGCCGTCAACTGCGTCACCGCGATGGACGCGAACGGCGTGATGGAGCCGCTGATCCGGTCGGGGCTGGCGCGCAAGCTGTCCTTCACCGGCTCCACGCGGGTCGGCCGGATCCTGCTCGAGCAGTGCGCGGAGAAGGTGCTGCGGACGTCGCTCGAGCTCGGCGGCAACGCGCCGTTCATCGTGTTCGAGGACGCCGACCTGGACGAGGCGGTGACCGGCGCGATCGCGGCGAAGATGCGGAACATGGGCGAGGCCTGTACGGCGGCCAACCGGATCTTCGTGCACGCCTCCGTCATCGACGAGTTCGGCCGCCGGCTCGCGGAGCGGATGGGCGCGCTGACGGTCGGCCGCGGCACCGAGCCGGGCGTGAATGTCGGCCCGCTGATCGACGAGGCCGGCCGCGACAAGGTCCGTTCACTGGTGGCGGACGCGGTCGGCCGGGGCGCGACCGTCCTCACCGGTGGAGTGGTGCCTGAGCACAACCGCGGGTACTTCTACCCGCCGACGGTCCTCACCGGCGTACCACGGGAGGCCGCGATGGCGGACCAGGAGATCTTCGGCCCGGTCGCGCCCCTGACGCCGTTCAGCACCGAGGAGGAGGTGGTGCGCGCGGCGAACGACACGGAGTACGGGCTGGTCGCCTACGTGTTCACGAACGACCTGCGGCGGGCGCTGCGGGTCGCGGAGTCGATCGAGACCGGGATGGTCGGGCTGAACCAGGGCGTCGTGTCGAACCCCGCCGCGCCGTTCGGCGGCGTGAAGCAGTCCGGACTCGGCCGCGAGGGCGGCGCCGTGGGGATCGACGAGTTCCTCGAGACCAAGTACATCGGGATCGCGGTCGGCGACTGACCGGCGCGGAGGCGTGCTCCGGTCAGCGGTTGACGAGTCGTTCGATGGCGTCGTCCATGTGGACGATCAGGACCTGGTCCGCGATCTCGGCGTCGCCTTGGTACAGCGCCTCGGCGAGCGCGAAGTGCTCGGCCGCACGGAAATCGACGGCGGAGTAGGTCTCCTCGAGCGCATGGATGCACATCCGGGTCTCCACGATCGACGTCCGGTGCATCCGCAGCAGCCGGGGACTGTCGGCCAGCCGGACGAGCAATTCGTGGAACGCGATGTCGAGTTCGCCGATCGCGGCCGGATCGCCGTCGGAGGCCGCCATCTGGTCGACGATGGCGAGCAGCGCCTTTCCGGCCGCCGCGTGGTCGCCACGGAGGATCTTCCGGATCGCGGCGCGCTCGATCGCCTCGCGCGCGAGGTACATGTCGCGGATGTCGTCCGGCGTCATGTCGATGACGAACAGGCCGCGGTTGCGGATCGAGACCAGCAGACCCTCCTGGGTCAGACGCTGCATGCCTTCCCGCAACGGCCCGCGGCTGACGCCGAGCTTGCGGGCCAGGTCGGCCTCGCCGAGCTGTGCGCCGGGCTTCAGCTCCCCGTGGCCGATGGCCTTGCGCAGTTTGTCGGCGATGATGCTCGGCGTCGACTCCTGGGCCAGCGGCTCGATGTAACTGGTCACTCCGAATTCCCCCTTGTGGCGAACAACGTCCCCAGATCTGGCAAAGACGGTACAGGCCCGGCCAACTGGAGCCCTTTCCAGACCGTCACCTGGTTCGCGGTGAGCACCGGTTTGCCGACCGCGGCCTCCAGGTCGCCGACGATCCCGAGTGTGTGCATCGCCGTGTCCGGCACCAGCACGGCCTCGGCGTCCGGGTGGTCGGCCGCCTTGACCATCGCCACCACCTGCTCGGGCGCGAGGGTGCCGACCTCCGCCGCGGTGATGATCCCGTTGCTGCCCATCGACACCACGTCGAGGCCGCCCGCGGCCAGGAACCGGACGAAGTGCTGGGCGACGTCCTCGGGGTACGACGCCGCCACGGCGACCCGTTTCAGGCCCAGTGCCCGGCACGCGTCGACGAACGCGATCGAGGTCGACGAAGCCGGTACGCCGAGCGCCTGCGCGACGCCGGCCGCCTGGATGTTCGCCCCCTCCGGGCCGAACACGAAACTGCCCGAGGTGCACGCCCACATCACCGCGTCCGGCCGCGCCGGCGCCAGCTCGGCGGCGCCCTCGGCCAGTCGTTCCGCGCGGCCGAGATCGAGGAGCGCGTCGACCCGGTGCGCGTCCTCGCCGACCGAGGTGATGACGACCGGAAGCTTCACGGAACCGTCGAGCCGCGCCTCGAGCGACGGGTAGTCGTCCTCCGCGCTGTGTCCGGGATAAAGGAGTCCTACCGTGACCATCTGGCCTCCTGGCTGGTCGAGCGACCGAAAGGTAGATTGTCGACAATGTTAACCCCAGAGCATTCCGGCGCCGGATCGTCGGCGTACGACGCGGCGCGGCTGGTCGCCACGCTGCGCCGGGAACTCCGGGGCGAGGTCGGCGACGACCCGCGGACGCGGGCGCTGTACGCCGCGGACGGGTCGAACTACCGCGCGGTGCCTGACCTGGTCGTCGTACCGGCCGATGCCGAGGACCTCGCCGCGGCTGTTTCGCTGACCGCGGCCGCCGGTGCGCCGGTGGTGCTGCGCGGCGGCGGTACGTCGATGGCGGGTAACGCGATCGGCGGCGTGGTGATCGACGCGTCCCGGCACGTGAACCGGATCCTCGACGTCGACGGGGCCGCGCGGACGGCGATCGTCGAGCCGGGCGTCGTCCTGACGGATCTGCTGGCGGCCGCGAAACCGCACGGGCTGGCGTTCGGCGCGGATCCGTCGTCGGCGAGCCGCGCCACCCTCGGCGGCATGATCGCGAACAACGCGTGCGGAGCCCACTCGGTCGCCTGGGGGACGACTGCCGACAATCTGCGATCGCTCGACGTCGTCCTCGCCGACGGCACCTGCCTGACGCTCGACTCGCCCGTGCACCCACCGGGTCAGGTCCGGGGCGGGACCGCTGATCCCGGTCCGGATGTGCGTGCGGCGTTGGCGCGTCGGCCGGGGCGGGAGGGCGAGTTGCATCGGGCTCTGCAGGCCTTCGCCGAGCGGAACGAGTTGCTCATCCGGCGCCGGTTCGGGCAGTTCACCCGGCAGATCTCCGGGTACGCGCTGCATCGTCTGCTGCCCGAGTACGGCTATAACGTCGCTGGTCTGCTGGCCGGCAGCGAGGGCGGCCTCGCCGCGACCCTGCGCGCCACCGTCCGCCTCATGGAGTTGCCCAAGGCAAAGGTTCTGTGTGTGCTCGGGTTCGCCGACTCGATCACGTCGGCCGACTGCGTACCCGTCGTCCTGCGGCACGCGCCGCTCACGATGGAGTCGATCAACAACGAGCTCGTCGACCGGCTGCCGACTGAGGTGCGCGACGCCGCGGTGCACGCCGGGCTCCCGGCCGGGAACGCGTGGCTGCTGGTCGAGATCGGCGGCGACGACGAGCCGGACGCTGCCTTGGCCGCGCGCGCGATGCTCGACGAGCTGCGGGATTCCGGCGCGACGGCCTCCCTGGTGACCGACCCGAAGGCGCAAGCGGTGCTGTGGCGATGCCGTACGGACGCCGCCGGTCTGGCGACGCGGCGCGCGGACGGAGCCGAGGCGTGGGGCGGTTGGGAGGACGCCGCCGTACCGCCGGAGCGCCTGGGTGCGTACCTGCGCGGCCTCGACGAACTGCTCGGGCGGCACGGCCTGTCGGGGGCGTCGTACGGGCACTTCGGCGAGGGCTGCATGCACATGCGGATCGACTTCGACCTGCTGAGCGCGCGGGGCATCGCGACGTACCGGGAGTTCGTCGAGCAGGCCGCGGACCTGGTCGTCGAACTCGGCGGCTCGGTGTCCGGCGAGCACGGTGACGGGCGGGCGCGCGGCGAACTGCTGAGCAGGATGTACGGCGCCGACGGGGTCGCGCTGTTCGGCGAGCTGAAGCGGATCTGGGATCCGGCGGGCGTCCTGAACCCGGGCGCGATCGTCGACCCGCCGCCGCTCGACCTGGCGATCCGGCACGACGGGCCGGCCAAGGATCGCAGATTGCCGACGATCTTCGACTACCCGGACGACGGGCACGACTTCGCGCAGGCACAGCGCCGGTGTGTGGGGATCGGGAAGTGCCGGCAGACGTCCGGCAGCGTGATGTGCCCGAGCTATCAGGTCACACACGAGGAACTGCACTCGACGCGCGGGCGTGCGCATCTGCTGTGGGAGATGCTGCAGGGCGACCTGATCACGGACGGGTGGCGGTCGACCGAGGTCCGCGACGGGCTGGATCTCTGCCTGTCGTGCAAGGGATGTCTGTCGGACTGCCCGGTGAACGTGGACATGGCCACGTACAAGGCCGAGTTCACCCACCATCACTACGCACGCCGCCCGTGGGCCCGTCCGCTGTCGCACTGGTCGATGGGCTGGTTGCCGCTGTGGTCACGCCTCGCGTCGCGCGCACCCGGTGTGGCGAACCGCGTCGCCCGCCTGCCGCTGACCAAGCGCCTAGGAGGTATCGCCGCCGAGCGCCAGGTCCCGCCCTTCGCCTCGGAAACCTTCACCCACTGGTTCACCCATCGCACCGCGCCGCAGGGGAGCGCGGAGCAGGTTGTCCTGTGGCCGGACACCTTCACGAACTACCTGGCGCCGGAGATCGGACGTGCCGCCGTGGCAGTGCTGGAAGCTGCCGGTTACGAGGTCGTGGTGCCGGCGAAGCCCGTGTGCTGCGGCCTCACCTGGATCTCGACAGGCCAGCTGACCACCGCGCGCCGTGTCCTCACCCGATCCCTTCGCGTACTCGCGCCACACCTTGAGGCCGGCACCCCGATCGTCGGTCTCGAACCCAGCTGTACGGCGGCCTTCCGCCACGACGCGCCTGCTCTGCTTGTCGACAATCCTCTCGCCGCGTCGGCGGCCGCGAACATCCGCACGTTCTCGGAGCTCCTCGTCGAATCCGGCTGGCAGCCGCCGCACGTCGGCGGAGCGGCGTTCGTCCAACCGCACTGTCATCAGCACGCCGTCCTCGGCTTCGACGCCGACCGCAAGCTGATGGCGGCGGCCGGTATCGAGGCCGGCCTCGCGGACCCGGGCTGCTGCGGTCTCGCCGGCAACTTCGGCTTCGAGCGCGACCACTACGACGTCTCCAAGGCCGTAGGCGAGCGCACGCTGCTCCCCGCCGTACGGTCGTTGCCCGAGACAACCGCTGTGCTGGCCGACGGTTTCAGCTGCCGGACACAGATCGCCCAGGCGACCCCGCGTACCCCCACCCATCTCGCGCAGGTCCTCGCCGAGGCGCTCCCACCGCGCCCGAACTAGGTGTTGCCGACTATCACATTGTTGACGAAAGCCGGTTAAAGGCGTGTCGCGGTGTGGACGAGGTCGGCAACGGCTCGGGACCTGCTGTGTGGTGGCCAGGCGATCACGGTCGTGACGGCCGGTGCGTCCGGCACCGGCACGACTGCGTGGTCGTCGCCCAGTTGGTCTCCGAGCGACTCGGGCGCGACGACGCAGGCCAGTCCGAGCGCGATCAGCTGGAACAGTTGGGTCTGGTCGCGGATCTGCGGGCCGGGGCCGTCCGGATAGGTGCCATCCCATCGAGGCCAGCGCGGCAGGGGCAGGTCCGTCTGGGCGTTGATCTCGGCCAACGACAGTTGCGCCCGGTCGGCGAGGGGATGACCCGCGGGCAGGACCGCCACCTGCTGTTCGGTGTGCAGATCCTCGGTGTCGAATCCGGCTGTCGTGTCGTACGGCCGGTGGAGCAGAGCAACGTCGGCACGCCCGGTGCGCAGCAGACTCTCCGGCTCGCCAGGCCCGCACAGCACCACCTCGACGGCCACGGCGCCCGGTTCAGCGGCGTAGGCGTCCAAGAGCTTCGACAACAGTTCCGTTGACGCACCGGCCTTGGCCGCCAGCACCACCCCAGGCTGGTCGGCCGCGGCGCGGCGGGTGCGCCGCTCGGCGGCTTCGACCGCTTCGAGCACGGTCCGGGCCTCCCGCAGCAGCACCGACCCGGCCTCGGTCAAGGTGATTGCGCGAGCAGTGCGGTGCAGCAGAATGACCCCGAGTCGCCGTTCCAGTTGCTGGATCGCCCGCGACAGCGGTGGTTGCGCCATCGCGAGCCGCTGCGCCGCCCGCCCGAAGTGCAACTCCTCGGCGACGGCGACGAAGTATCGCAACTCCCGCGTCTCCACCGGCCGATCGTATCCGGCGCTGACCACGACCAATACCCGTGCGGTATCACCGCCCACCCGACCGGTCTTGGACGCCCCGGCCGGGGCCGCACCATGATCGACGGCATGAGTGAACGGACAGTCGCGCTGGTGACCGGCGCGAACAAAGGCATCGGGTACGAGATCGCCGCAGGCCTGGGCGCCCTCGGCTGGCGAATCGGTGTGGGCGCGAGGGATCAGCAACGCCGCGACACCGCGGTGGCGAAGCTGCGCGCGGCCGGGACCGATGCGTTTGGCGTGCCACTCGACGTCACCGACGACGCGAGTGTTGCCGCCGCGGCCGAGTCGATCGCCGGGCAGGCAGGAGGACTCGACGTCCTTGTCAACAATGCGGCGATCACCGGCCGCCTGCCACAGACACCCACCACGATCGAGCCCGCGACCGTACGAGGTGTCGTGGAAACCAACGTGATCGGCGTCATCCGGGTCACCAATGCGATGCTGCCGCTGCTGCGCGGCTCGGCGTCACCGCGCATTGTCAACATGTCCAGCAGTGTCGGCTCGCTCGCTCTGCACACCGCGGCCGATATCGACCTGGGCCCGGTTCCCACCGGCTACTTGGCCTCGAAGACCTTCCTCAACGCCATCACCATCCAATACGCCAAGGAACTGGGCGACACCAACATCCTGATCAACTCCGCCTGCCCCGGTTTCACTGCCACTGACCTGAACGGCTTCCGCGGCGTCCGCACACCACAGCAGGGCGCGGCCATCGCGATTCACCTCGCGACCCTGCCCGACGACGGACCGACCGGCGGATTCTTCGACGACGCCGGAACCGTCCCCTGGTAACTACACCGCGAACCGTTCCCGTTCTCGACCAGGCCCCGCGACTAGCTCGTCACCAGCTTGTCGGCGGCGCGGCGGAGGCGGGTGACGCCTTCGTGGATGCGGTCGGGGGCGGTCGACGCGAAGCAGACGCGGAAGGCGTTCTGGAAACGTCCGGTGGGGGAGAAGGCCGGTCCGGGGATGAACGCGACACCCTCGGCGAGCGCGATCTCGAACAGTTCCTCGGTGTTGACGCCGTTCTCGAGCGTCACCCAGAGGAAGAACCCGCCTTCCGGATCCGTCCAGCGCGCGATGTCACCGAAGTGCTCGGTGAGCGCCGCATGCATTGCCTCCTTGCGCCGCTTGTACTCCGCTCGCTGCCGGACGAGGTGGTCCTCCAGGTGCCCGCCGGCGAGGAACCCGGTCAGCAACCGCTGCGCGGGAAGGTTGGTGCAGGTGTCCATCGCCTGCTTCGCGTTGATCAGCAGCGGCTGCAGCTCGGGATCGGTGTCCACCCAGCCGACGCGCAGACCGGGCGCGACGATCTTCGAGAACGTCCGGACGGCGAAGACCAGCGGATCGCCCCCGCCGAGCTCGCGCAACGTCGGGAGAGGATCGCCGGCGAAGCGCAGCAGACCGTACGGGTCGTCGTCGATCACCATCGATCCCCACGACCGGGCCAGCTCCAGCAGGCGCTGCCGCCGGTCGAGGGAGAGCGTCGCGCCGGACGGGTTCTGGAACGTGGGGATCGTGTAGATCGCCTTCGGTGTCCGCCCGTCGAGCAGCCGCGGTAGATCGTCGACAATCATGCCGTCGTCGTCCACCGGCACCTCGAGCAGCTCGGCGCCGTACGAGAGCGCGGTCGCGCTGCCGTTGGTGTACGTCGGGGACTCGACGACGACCAGGTCGCCCGGGTCGACGAAGATCTTGCAGAACAGGTCGAGGCCCTGCATGCCGCCGGCCGTGACGGTCAGGCGCTCGGCGGTCGTCTCGTCGCTGGTCCCGCGCAGCATCTCCAGCAGCGCCGCGTGCAACGGCGGGTCGCCCTCGGTCGCCGCGTAGTCGAACGCGTCGGGCCGGCTCAGCTCGTCGGTCGCGATCGCGGACAGGATCCGCGCCGGTACCGCCTCGGCGGCGGGCGATCCCATCGCGAAACGCACGATGTCGTGCGTCTGCTTGTGCAGGAGCGACGTACTCGAGTCGATCACCGACCCCACCAGACCGGTGGCGCGGGCGGCGTACGGGAGTGCTGACAAGGGGCTACCTCCTGATCGTCAGTTCGTGGGACAGACCGGTCAGTCGTTCCACTCCGTCGGCGCTGACCGCGACGGGCTCGGACAGTTCGTATCCCCACCCGTCCATCCAGATGCCGAGGATGACGTGGAACGCCATGCCCGCGGTCAGCACCGTGGTCTCCTCGGGGCGCAGGCTGACGGTGCGTTCGCCCCAGTCCGGCGGGTACCCGATACCGATCGAGTACCCGATCCTGGATTCCTTCACCAGCCCCTGCGCCGCGATGACGGCGTTGAACGCGGCATGCACGGCGCCGCCGGTGACGCCTGGCCGGATTGCCGACAATGCCGCCCGCATGCCGTCGGCGACGATCTTCGCGGTCTCGCGGAGCCGTCGGGGCGGGTCGCCGAGCATCACGGTGCGGGCGAGCGGCGCGTGGTAGCGGCCGTGGACGCCGGCCAGTTCGATCGTGGTTGCCTCATTGTCGACGAACGGACGATCGCTCCAGGTCAGGTGCGGCGTCCCGGCGGCATCGCCGGTCGGCAGCATCGGCACGATCGCCGGGTAGTCGCCGCCGTGCTCCGGCGTCCCGGTGGCCTGCGCGGCGAGGATCTCGGCGGCGACGTCGCACTGCCGCCGGCCCGGCCGCAGCCGGTCGAGCGCGACCCGCATCGCCTGCTCGGCGATGGTGCCCGCGATCCGGAGCTGGTCCAGCTCGTACGGCGACTTGACCAGCCGGACCCAGTTCACCAGCTCGGCCGAGTCGACCAGCCGGCGTCCGGGCAGACCGTTGCTGAGGGCAAGGTAGCCGCGGGCGGTGAAGTAGTGCGCGTCGCTCTCGACGGCGACGTCCGCACCGGCCGGGATCAGCTCGTGGCAGATCTTCGCGATCCAGTCGTACGGGTGGACGTCCGGCCGGTGCACCAGCACCTCCGGGTACCCGTGCGTCTGGTCGGCGCGCAGGTTGCTTGTGTACGACGCGCCGGCGGCGTCCATCGCCCGCGCGAAGAACTGCACGTCGCCGTCGGCCGGCACCAGCAGGCACTGCGGCGTGTAGAACGACCAGGCGTCGTAACCGGTCAAATAAAAGAGGTTCGCCGGATCGCTGACCACGAGTGCCCCGAGCCCACGCTCGGCCAGGATGGCGCGGACTCTGGCCAGCCGGGCTGCGTACTCGTTCATCCGATTGTCAACAATCGTTGTCCTGGACCGATCCCTTGGCGACCGGCGAGCTCGAGCGCGGACCACATCGTGACCTGGTTCGCGGTCAGCACCGGCTTGCCGAGCGTGGCCTCCAGCCCGGCGATCACGTCGTACGTGGGCAGGTTGGTGCAGCTGATGAAGATCGCCTCGACGGCGTCGCTGTCGACGCTGCGGACCAGTTCCACCGTCGTCTCGTACGGGACGGCCCAGATCTGCGCGATCAGTCCGAGCCCGGCGGTCGCGATCACCTCGATCCCGGCCTGGGCGAGGAACGCGCTCAGCCCGGCGGTCAGGTCGTTGGTGTACGGCGTGACCGTCGCGATCCGGTTGACCCGGAGCCGGCGCAGCGCGAGCAGCAGCGCGCCGCTGGTGGTCACCGCGGCCGGCGCCCCGGCGCCGACCATCGCGTCCACGAGCGCGAGCTCACCGGTCAACCCGCCGACGAAGCTGCCGAAGGTGCACGCGTACGCGACCACCAGCGGGCCGACCGGCAGCACGTTGTACGTCGTCCGCGCGATCAGGTCCGGATCCGAGATGTGGACCGCCATCTCGACCGTGGCGGCCATCGGCGCGTACGGCGTGCGCGTGACGTGCAGCGTCACGTCGTCGGGCGCCCAGCGCCACAGCTCGCGGTCGAGCGCGAAGTCGTACGGCGCGACGACGCCGATCCCCGTCTGCAGCAGTGGCGGCACCGCCGCCGGCAGCGGGTGGGTGGAGGGACGCGTGCTCATGCCAGTCAGTGTGCGGCGCGAGGGAGATTGTTGACAATCCTACTAGCGAGTTCCTAGCCTCGATCACGTGCCAGCCCTCCCGCCAGCAAGCACCGAGCGACCTGTCGTCGCGGTGCTCTGCGAGCGCGCGACCGACCGGCCGCCGGGCCTCGAAGGGCTGCCGGTCGACTTCCGGTACTGCGCCGCGGACGGGTTGGCCGCCGCGGTCCGGGGTGCGCGCGCCCTGATGCTGTGGGACTTCTTCTCGACGGCGGTCCGGGACGTCTGGGCGGAGGCCGACGCGCTCGAATGGATCCACGTGACCGCGGCCGGCGTCGACACCCTGCTCTTCGACGAACTGCGGGACTCCGCGGTCGTGGTCACGAACGCGCACGGCGTGTTCGACCGGCCGATCGCCGAGTACGTGCTCGGCGCCGTGATCGCGCACGCCAAGGACAGCCTGCGCAGCTTCGACCTGCAGCGTGACCGGCGCTGGCAGCACCGTGAGACCCGGAGCGTGCTGGGCGCGAAGGCGCTGGTCGTGGGGACCGGCGCGATCGGGCGGGAGACGGCCCGGCTGCTGCGTGCGGCCGGGTTGGAGGTGCGGGGTGCCGGCCGGGTCGCGCGAGGGGACGACCCGGACTTCGGCACGATCGTTGCCAGCGGCAATCTGCCGGACGAGGTCGGTTGGGCCGATCACCTGGTGATCGCGGCGCCGTTGACCGCGGCGACGCGCGGGCTCGTCGACTCCGCCGTCCTGGCCGCGATGCGACCGGGAACGCACCTGGTCAACATTGCCCGCGGTCCGATTGTCGACGAAACGGCACTGCTCGCGGCGGTCCGTAGTGGACGGATCGCCGCCACGCTCGACGTGTTCGACACCGAGCCGCTGCCGCCGGACCATCCGCTCTGGGACGCGCCGAACGTCACGGTCACCGCACACATGTCCGGCGACGTGGTCGGCTGGCGCGACACCCTGGCGGCGCAGTTCGCGACGAACGTGCGGCGCTGGCTGGCCGGCGAACCGCTGCAGAACATCGTCGACAAGAAGCTTGGCTACATTCCGACGGGAGATCGATGACCGAGGCAACCGAGCTGGTCGAGGGCTACCGGACCGGCGCACTGTCGCCGGTCGAGGCGACACAGCAGGCGCTGGACGCGATCGAACGCTACGACGACCAGGTCAACGCCTTCGTACTCGTCGACGCGGAAGGCGCCCTCGCCGCCGCGAAGGAGTCGGAGGCCCGCTGGCACGCCGGTACGCCGCTCGGGCCCGGTGACGGGGTGCCGACATCCATCAAGGATGCTTTGTGGACAAAAGGCTGGCCGACAATGCGCGGCAGCACGATGATCGACCCGGCCGGGCCGTGGGACGAGGACGCGCCGTCCGTGGCCCGGCTGCGTGAGACCGGCGCGGTCATCCTCGGGAAGACGACCACGCCGGAGTACTCCTGGAAGGGCGTGACCGACTCCTTCACATATGGCGCGACCGGCAACCCGTGGGATCCGGCGAGAACATCGGGCGGCTCGAGCGGCGGCTCGGCGACCGCGGTCGGCCTCGGGATGGGTGTGTGGTCGCTCGGCACCGACGGCGGCGGATCGGTCCGGATCCCGGCCGCGTTCACCGGCACGGTCGCGCTGAAACCGACGTACGGGCTGATCCCGCTGTTCCCGCCGAGTGCGTTCGGGACGTTGTCGCACGCGGGGCCGATGACGCGGACCGTGCGCGACTCTGCCGCCCTGCTCGACGTGGTCACCGGGTTCGACCCGCGCGACTGGTCGGCGATGCCGACGCCGGCCCGGTCCTTCCTGGACGGTCTCGACGACGGTGTGGCCGGCCTGCGGATCGGATTCTCGCCCAATCTTGGTTTTGTTGACAATCAGCCGGAGGTCGACGCGCTGGTACGTGCCGCGGTCGCGGTCCTCGCGGAGCTCGGCGCCGAGGTGACCGAGGTGGATCCCGGGTTCGCGGATCCGATCGACGCGTTCAACGTGCTGTGGTGGTCCGGCGCCGCGAAGGTGTTGTCGGCGTACACGGTCGACGATCGGGTCGACCCGGGACTGCGGCGGGTGGCAGAGCAGGGGTCGGCCTTCTCGGCGTCGGACTTCCTCGACGCGACCAACGTCCGGATGGAGCTCGGGACGCTGATGGGTCGCTTCCACCAGCGGTACGACGTACTCGTGACGCCGACGCTGCCGATCACGGCGTTCCCGATCGGCCAGGACGTGCCGGACGGTTCGTTGTCGCCGGACTGGACCGACTGGACGCCGTACACCTATCCGTTCAACCTCACCCAACAGCCGGCGCTGAGTGTGCCGTGCGGCTTCACGAACGACGGTCTGCCCGTGGGGTTGCAGATTGTCGGACCGCGACATGCCGACGCGCTGACGTTGCGGGTTGGTCAGGCGTATCAGGCCGCGACCGACTGGCACCGGCGTACCCCGACCTTGGAGGGACGATGAAGCACATCACGGTCAGCCTGGACAAGCGCGGGGTGAGCTGCGTGGCGAAGCTGCTCGACGACGTGGCGCCTCGGACCTGCGCCGCGGTGTGGGACGCGCTGCCGCTGTCGGCGCCGGTGTTCCACGGAAAATACGCGCGGAACGAGATCTACACCTTGGTTCCGGCGTTCGCTGCCGATCCGGGCAGGGAGAACACGACCGTCACGCCGATCCCGGGGGACCTGTGCTGGTTCTCGTTCGACTCCGACGACCTGGGGAATCCCGCGTACGGGTACGAGAACACGACCGGCACCGGGACGACCGGCGCGATCGTCGACCTCGCGGTGTTCTACGGCCGGAACAACCTGCTGATCAACGGCGATCAGGGGTGGGTGCCGGGAAACGTTTTCGGCGCGATCACCGAGAACCTCGACGAGTTCGCCGCCGCCTGCCAGGACCTGTGGATGGGCGGGGCGCGCGGGGAGACGCTGTCCTTCAGTCGGTTGTGAGGGACTGCTGCAACTCGGTGACCCAGTCGTGCGAGTCCTCCGGGGTGTCGAGGTAGAGCTCGCGGGCCGGCTCGGCGGCGCGGCGGCCGTTGTCATCGAGCCAGCGCGCGAGGGCCTGCCAGGGCGGCAGCACCTGATCGATCGGTCCGCGGTGCACGAGCGTCGCGGCCTGCGTCGCGGGCAGGTCGATCACGTCGAGCCCGTTGAGGTTGCCTCCGGCATCGACGGCGGCCGGAACCGTCGCGCGTACGACGACCTCGTCCTCGGAGCCCTGCTCGTACAGACAGGTCAACCGGCCGGCCGGGCGGACATCCGCATCCGGCAGCCGTCGGCCGAGTTCCGCGCAGAGGGGATGCACGACGGGCGTGATGTCGTCCGGGGTGAAGCTCGCCGCCGTCGCGGTCAGGCCGACGAGTCGTACGGCAGGCAGGTCCTTCACAACGACGTCGGCGGCCGGAACGTCGTTCTCCAGGCCGCGCAGCCGTGACTCGACCTGGGCGAGCCGCGCCTGGCTCTCGGCCAGTGTGGTCTCCAGTTGTGCGCGTCGCATTGTCAACATTGTGCGGAGTTCGGCCGGGCCGAGGTCGTCCGCGATCATCGTGGCAACCTGGTCGAGGGAGAAGCCGAGATCCTTGAGCGCGACGATCCGGTTCAGGTCGGCGAGCTGCGCGGCGGTGTAGCTGCGGTACCCGGTGGCGGGGTCGACGTACGCGGGGCGCAGCAGGCCGATGGCGTCGTAGTGCCGGAGCATCCGAATCGACACCCGGCCGTGGCGGGCGAACTCACCGATCGCGAACATGACGGCAGTCAACCAGCCAGGAGTTCCGCGAACGTGATCGCGGTGTCGTCCTCGTGCCACGGGCCGATCACCTGACCGCCGATCGGCAGGCCGGCCGACGTGTGCCCGATCGGCATGCTGAGCGCGGGATGCCCCGTCAGCGCGGCGTGGGCGATCCAGAACACCTGCGTTTCGTACGGCAGACCGTCGATTGTCGACGATCCGTGGGGGAACGCGACGGTGAAGCTCGTCGGGCAGAGAAAGACGTCGACATCCTCGAAGTACCGCTGCCACCCGGCACGCGCCTGCATCCGCCGCCGATCCAACGCACGCACATCTCCCAACGACAACCCACCGCCACCGCCGCCACCGCCACCGCCGCCAATGCCGCCACTGCCGCCGGAGCCAGCGGAGCCGCCGGAGCCACCGCTGCCGCCGGAGCCGCCGCTGCTGCCGCCGGAGCCGCCGCTGCTGCCGCCGCCGCTGCGACCGCCGCTCCTGCTTCCGCTGTCACCGCCACCGCTGCCGTCGCCGAAGACGTCGTCGCTGTCTGAGTCGGCGTGGAGGGCGAAGAACAATTCGACCTGGCGCCCGAACTCCTCGGCCTGTTCGTTCGGGTCGACGCCGTCCGGCCAATTGTCAACAATCTTCGCGCCGCTTCTCGCGAGCCGGTCGACGACGTCGGACAGCGCGTCCCCGACCTCAGCACTGACCGGCGCCGCGGGGTGATCCATGACGACGCCGACGCGATAGTCCCGCAGGCGGTCGTGCCGGGGACGGGGGAGAGTGTACGAGTACGGCGCCTCCGGCCCGGCGGTGGCGCGGAGCGCGATCCGTAGATCGGCGGCCGAACGCGCGAGTGGTCCGATTGTCGACAAGTTCGGCAGCTCGGTCGGAAGGTACGGCGTACCCGGCACCTGGAAACCACGCTGCGGGACCAGACCGTTCGTGGGCTTGAGGCCGTACACGCCGCAGTACGCCGCCGGCAGACGGATCGAGCCGACAAGGTCGGAGCCGTACTCGAGATAGGTGAGGTCGGCGGCGAGCGCGGCCGCTCCGCCGCCGCTCGATCCGCCGGGTGTCCGGCCGAGATCGGCGGGGTTGTTCGTCCGCCCGTAGATCTCGTTCGCAGTCTGGCCGAAGTCGGCGAGCATCGCGTGGACGTTGCTCTTCCCGACGACGATCGCCCCCGAACGCTGCAGCCGCTCGACGACGACCGCGTCCCGTTCGGCGACGCACTCCGCGAACGCCGGAACACCCCACGTGGTGTGCAACCCGGCGACGTCGAAACAGTCCTTGACCGTCACCGGCACGCCATGCAGCGGCCCGAGCGTCCCGAGCGGCTCGAGTGGCCCGAGCGGCACTTGCGGCCCCACCGGCACTTGCGGCCCGAGCTGCGCCCGCGGCCCCCGCGGACCGAGCGACGCCCGCGGCCCCAGCGGTTCGCGCGGTCCGCGCCGTCCGCGCGGACCCCGCGGCCCGAGCGACGCCCGCGGCTCGAGCTGTGCCTGCGCAGCGACCATGGCGTCGGCGCGGTCGGCCGCCGCCAGCGCGTACTCGCGGCGTACCTCGACGACCGCGTTGACCTTGTCGTCGGCCGCGATTCGCGCGAGCAGTTCCTCGGTCACCTCACGCGACGACACCTGACCTGTGCGGATCTGCTCCGCGATCTCTCCTGCAGTCATCATGCGCCCGGTCTATGACCTGACACAGTGTGAGGGTCAACGCCCGACTTCGACCCCGTTGTGGAAGACCCGCCGGATCCGGCTGTCGAGCGCCGCGCAGTCGAGCTCGGTACCTTCCAGCAGCACCAGGTCAGCACGTTTGCCCACCGCGATCTCGCCGCGGTCGTCCGCCAGCCCCAGCAACCTCGCCGCGCCGATCGTCGCCGCACGCAGAGCACCCGCATCACCGAGACCGGCGGCAGCCAGATGCTTCAGCTCCCACAGCACCTCGGTATGCGGCCGCACCGGATTGTCAGTACCCATTGCGATGTCCACTCCCGCGGCGATCGCGAGCCGTACCGATTCGCGATGCGCCTCGGCCGCGCCGGCTGGTACAGCCGTCGGGTCGGACTGCGTGACCGAGAGCGTCGGCACATACCAGGTGCCGGATGCGGCCATCGCCTGGACGGCGTCCTCGTCCAAGTACGTCCCGTGCTCGATGCTGCCGGCACCGGCTCGCGCGGCGAGCTCCGCTGCCCGGGCGCCATGTGCGTGCACCATGACGCGCCGCCCTCCCCGCCGCTGCGCCTCGTCGACGAGCGCGCTCATCTCCTCCTCGGTCAGCTCCAGGTCCGCGAGACCCTTGCCGATCGCCATCGACCCGGTAGCGGTCACCTTGATCCAGTCCGCGCCGGCGCGGATCATCCGCCGGACGACGGCCCGCGCCCCGTCGGCCCCGTTGAAGATCGGATCCGGCAGCGAAGGATCCTCGAAGAAGTCGACCGGTCCGGTCCGCGGCGCCCAGAGATCGCCGATGCCGCCGGTCGTCCCGACCTGCCGCAGACTGAGCAGCACCTGCGGCCCGTCGATCCAGCCCTTCTCCACGGCCATCCGTACGCCGGCATCCGCGCCCCACGCGTCCCGCACGGTCGTGACGCCGAGGCCGAGGAGCGTTCGCAGCACGGGTATGGCGGACAGCGGGCGCACGGATCGCGGCAGCCCGAACGGGTCGATCCGCGTCTGCGTGATGCACAGATGCGTGTGGCAGTCGATGAACCCCGGCACCAGCAGCCCGCCGTCGCATTCGACCGCGTCGTCGCCGTCCAGCCCAACGCCGACCTCGACGATCCGCTGACCTTCCAGCACCACGTCCGCCGCATGCGCCGTACCGGACTCGACGTCGAGAACCGAACCACTCCGAAGAAGCAGCCGGCGCGTCACGTCGGCCCCGATCACAGAAGCCTCAGCGCGGCCAGGGCGTACGCGCGTGCTGCGATGACGAGCTCCGCGACGGCGACGGACTCGTCAGCCCGGTGGGCCTGGGTGGTGACCGAGCCGGGGCCGAGGACGACGACCGGTACGCCGAGGTCGCGCGCGACGTACCCGCCGTCGCACGCCGCGGTCCAGCCGGCCAGCGGGAGTGGCGCTCCGCCGGCGTCGAACCGGGCGGCCTCGGTGACCCGGACCAGTTCGTGATCCTCGGGGGTCTCGAAGGCGGGCATCTCCATCGGCATCGCGAGCTCGACCGTGAGCCCGCGATCCTCCAGGTGCAGGGCGGCGACCCGGCGGCCAAGGTCGGCGAGGACCTCGGCGGGGGACTCGCCCGGCAGGAGCCGGCGGTCGGCGACGACCACACAGTCGGCGGGGACGATCGAGCCGCCGGTGCCGCCGTTGATCTGGCCGACGCTCCAGGTCGCCGGGCCGAGCAGCGGGTGCGGCGTGGCGGCGAGTTCGTGGTGCAGGCGTTCGATCTCGGCGACCACCGCGGCCGCGCCGTAGATCGCGTTGGCGCCGCCGTCGGGGTTGCCGGCGTGCGAGGCGCGACCGTGCACCGAGACCTGGAGGTACGAGTCACCGCGCGCCGCGATGATCGTCTGCAGGTCGGTCGGCTCGGCGGTGATGCACCCGACGTACCGACGGGGCGTGGTGCCGGTGCCGGTGTCGGCGCTGGTGGTCCTCGCCCCTGTCCTTTCCGCTTCAAGTCTATCGACTGACGGCCCGGCCGATTCGGCGTTGTCCACAGGCCCGTTGGCTTCGATGTAGGCACGGATGCCCTTGCCGGTTTCTTCTTCGTCGATGACGGCTACCAGGTCGACCGGGCCGGCGAGAGAGGTGCCGCGGAGGGCGACCAGGGCGGCGAGGGCGGCGGCGAGGCCGCCTTTCATGTCGGAGGCGCCGCGGCCGTAGATGCGGCCGTCGCGGAGGAGCCCGCCGTACGGATCAACGGTCCAGCCGTCGCCGACGGGGACCACGTCGGTGTGCCCGAGCAGCAACAGGCCGGGACCGTTGCCCCCGGCAAGCGTGACCGAGATGTTGTCCCGGTCACGCTCGACGGGTGCCGTCCGGACGTCGAGGCCGAGTTCCCGCGCCGCCGCGGCGAGAGCGGCCACGGTGGCGCTCTCCTCGCCGGGCGGATTCTGGCCGGGCGCCCGAAGCAGGTCCTGCGTCACCCGGACCAGCAGGTCCTCGTCGATCCGGTCCAGCACTGTCTGTTCGGCGGGCGTCAGGCTCATGCCCACCAACCATAGGGTCAGCTCCCGGCCAGGTACGCCCGCCAGCCGCCCGCGGCCGTGATGTCACGCGCCGGATCCGCGGCGTCCGCCGTACAGACGAACCCCAGAACCTGCTGACCGTCCGACAGTTCCACAGGACCGATCGCCAGCGGAGGGTCGATGGTCGTCGCGAAACCACCCAGCTCAGCCGCGGGCAGCCTCCACACCTCGACCTCGAACCCCGGACCGTCCGCGCCCGTCAACGTCCGGGTCAGCCCAGGCCGTGGCCCGTCGACGAGGTACATCCGGTACGACGACGCGGTCCGCGCGGCGAAAGCGAGCTGCGCACCACGCCGTACCAGCTGATCGTTCAGCGGCTGACCGGACAGATGAGCGCCCGCGACCGCCAGCAGAACGCCGCCGTCCGGACCTGCCGCAGGCACATCCTCACCACCCCAAACAGCCGCCAGATCGATCAGCTCGCGGTCGTGCCCGGCCGGCGCCAGGAGCTGGATCCCGAACGGCAGACCGTCCGCGCGATCCGGTCCCGGGAACGCGACCGCGCACAGATCCAGCAGGTTGACCATGTTCGTGAACCGGCCGAGGCGGCTGTTCGCGCCGATCGGATCGGCCGCGACGTCTGCCAGCGTGGGATGCCCGGGCGTCACCGGCAGCAGCAGCGCGTCGAGCTTCGTCCACAGGTGCTCACTCGCGCGGGCCAGGGTCGCCAGCCGGTCGAAGCCCGCGAACGCGGCGGCCGCGGTCAGCGAAGCGCCGCCCCGCACGATCGTCCGCACGGTCGGGTCGACCGCCGGATCATCGTCCAGCTTGTCCCCGAAGGCGAGCCAGCGCTCGGCGAGCCACGGCCCGGAGTACAGCAGGTCCGCTGCCTCGAGCAGCGGCCGCACATCTACCTTCACGACATCGCCGAGCCGATGAGCCTCGGCGAGCGTCTCCTGCCAGGCCGCCTCGTGCAACGGATCCAGATCCAGCCCGATGTCCGGTACGCCGATCACGCCGCCGGCCCCGGCCCGCCGCCGCGGCAGATCGGCGACTCGTCGCGACCACGCGTCGTCCGGGTCGTACGCGACCATCACCTCGTACGCCGCCCGCGCGGTGGCCACGGTTCGCGCCATCACGGTGACGCAGTCGAGCGACCGGCAGGCCGGTACGACGCCGCGCGCCGACACCAGCCCACGACTCGGCTTGATGCCGACGAGGCGGTTGAAGGCGGCCGGCACCCGACCGCTGCCGGCCGTGTCCGTGCCGAGCGCGAAGTCGACCTGACCACTCGCGACGGCGACAGCACTGCCCGAACTCGACCCGCCGGACACATGCCGGTCGGAGAAAACCGAGTGACACGCGCCGTACGGCGATCGCGTGCCGACCAGCCCGGTCGCGTACTGGTCGAGGTTCGTCTTGCCCAGCGGTACGGCGCCGGCCGAGATCAGCTGGTCGACCACGAACGCGTTGCGCTCCGCAGGACGGGCGTTGCGCGGATCGCCGGCCGTCGTCGGCACCCCGGCGAGATCGATGTTGTCCTTGAGCGCCATCGTCAGCCCGTGCAGCGTCCCGGGCCGCGGCGCGACCGGGTCGACCCGGGTGATCCACTCGTTGTTCATGCGCCCCACCGTGCCCTCTCGGCCTCGAACGCGGCGCGGCGTCTGGCCCGTACGCTCGCGATTTCCACAGGTGCCTCCTGCTCGATCCGGCGGACGTCGGCGATCGAGAACGTCGCCGGTGCGGTCTTGAGATCCGCGCGTCCGGCGGCGATCTCGGCCCGCTCGTGGGCGAGTTGTTCCGCGCTCACCGGGGTGAATCTGATCAGGTCGAACTGCCGCAACAACCATGGTTGCTCGTCGGCGGGGGAGAGCCGCCAGACCGGGACGGTGCGACCGACCAGCTGGTACCCGCCGGGACCTTCCATCCCGTACACACACAGGTAGATCCCGCCGATCCCGACCGCGTTCTGCGGCGTCCAGGTCCGGGCCGGGTTGTACTTCGTCGTGACGAGCCGGTGCCGCGGATCGACCGGTACGGCGACCGGCGCGCCGAGGTACACGTCGCCGAGACCGACCACCAGGTACGTCGCGGCCTGCACGATCTCGAACACGTCGTCGCGCGCGCCGAGGTCGTTGACCCGCCGGATGAACTCGACGTTGTCCGGGCACCACGGCGCGTCCGGCCGCACCGACGTCGCGTACCGGCGCATCGCCTCGTGTGCCTCCGGGTGGTCGAACGCGATCGGCAGCACCACCTCGCGGGCCGGCAGTACCACCGTCTCGGGATCACCGAGTCCGGCCGCCAGGAACGCGAGCTGTTCCGCGAGCGAGGTGAGCGCGATCCGGGCCGAGTCGACCGCAACCAGCAGCGACCGTACGCCCTCGACGATCTCGATCACGCCGGCCGGCCGGTCATCCCGGAGGGCCTGGGCCAGCAGGTGGATCCACACCCGGACCGTGAGATCCAGCTCGGCCGGTCCTGCCTCGACGAGCAGGTGCCGTTCACCTGCGCATCTGATCGTGTACGCCGGGGCGGGGCCGGCCGGATCGCCTCGGTGCAGCGTGGTCGGGCGCTCCGGCGTTCCGGTCGAGACGGCGACGGGGGCCGGATCCTGGCGCAGGTCGGTCAGCCAGCGCCGACGGGACCGGATCGCTTCTGCTGCGGCCTCCTGCGTCACCGGGACCAGTTGGACGGAATCGCCGGCGCTCAGTTGACCGAGCATCCAGCGGTCGGCCTCGATGACCACGGCGGGGACCACGAAACCGCCGAGGGACGGGCCATCCTTGCCGACGATCACCGGGGTGTCGCCGGACAGCATGATGCCGCCGACCGGGTACGCCGAATCGTGGACGTTCGACGGGTGCAGGCCCGCCTCGCCGCCGTCGGTCCGGGCCCAGCCGGGCGTCGGGCCGATCAAGCGGATCCCGGTGCGATCGGAGCGATGGTCGACAATCCAGTTGTTCGCGAAGAACGTGTCGACACCTTCCGCGGTGAGATGCTCCGGCGCGCCGTGCGGCCCGGGGATGACGCGGACCTGCCAGGAGCCCGACATCGTCGGCAGTTCCACCGACAGCGGGGTCAGCAGGTTCTCCTGCCGGCCCAGCGGAATCCGGTCGCCGTCGGCCAGCGGGCGACCGTCGTGACCGCCGAAGCCGCCGAGAATGAACGTGGAGCGGCTCCCGAGCACCCGCGGCACGTCCAGCCCGCCCTGGATCGCCACGTACCCGCGCATCCCGGGACCGTCGAGCGGGCCCACGTCCAGCACGGATCCGGCCGGCCACAGCACGACCATTCCCGGCGTGATCGGCAGATTGTCGACAGTTGCATTGCGCACCGCGCCGCCGACACAGATCAGCCGGTCCTCGTCGCACGTCAGCACCGGCCCGGCGAGCACACACTCCAGTCCGGCCGCCGTCTCCGGATTGCCGACCGCCGCGTTCACGAGCGCGAACGTGAGCTCGTCAGCCGCGCCGGACGGCGGCACGCCGACATCCCACAGTCCCGGCCGCCCGGCGAGATCCTGCACCGTCGTCTGGACACCACGATTGTTGACAATGATCACGGCCACCCGTCACCACCAGCCCAGCAACTGGATCGGCGTCGGGTTCCAGCCGTTGCACGGATTGTTGATCTGCGGACAATTGCTGATCAATGCGAACAGGTCCCGGCTCGCCGTGATCTCGACGTACTTGCCCGGCGCCGACAAACCGTCCTCGAACGTCAGGCCACCGTCCGACGTCACCGGCACGTTCATGAAGAAGTTGATGTTGTGCGTGAGCTGACGCTGACCGATCCCGGCCGCCGCGCCGTACCGCAGGAAGGTCTGCCGGCAGGCGTGCTGGTGCCGCGTGAACTCGCCGTACCGGATGACGTTGCTCTCCTGGGAACAGGCGCCGCCGACGGTGTCGTGCCGGCCGCACGTGTCGTCCGTGATCACCGCGAGTTCGTCGAGTCTGGTCGACAACAGTCGCGACCCGGTGGTCAGGAACACCGCCCGCTGCTCGCGGATCGTGTCGAAGGCGGAGTAGCGGTTGTCGATGTCGTGGGCGTCGTAGAACAACGTGTCCACGGCCTGGTTGCCGTGCAGGTCCACGATCCGCAGGCGGCCACCGGCCGGAACGGTCACGAGGGCGCCGTCACCCGCCGGTATGACGGTGTCGAGGCTTGTGTCGAGGCCGGTTGTCGTCTCGGTGACGGTCATGCGATCAACTCCCGGGTCAGACGCAGCGCACGCATCGCTTCCTCCCGCAGGCCGGGATCGTCGGTGTGGTCCGGCGTCTCGATCTGTACGGCGACACCGACGCCGGGCAGGTCGGACAGCGCATGAGGCGCGGTCGACACGAAGACCAGGAGGTCCTGATCCGCGCGGAGCGTGACGGTGTCACCCGCACGGGCGTGGCCGCCGACGAAAGCCAGCGATGCGCGGGCGTCGTCCGCGACCGCGACCTTGCTGAAGAAGTTGATGCAGCCGTGCAGATCGGCCTCGCCGAAACCGTGCTTCACGAGTTCGAGCAGCAGCAACCGGTCGGGGATCGCGCCGGTCAGGCAGTCGTGCCAGTCGAGGCTCGAGGCGACGACCGTCGCCAGCGCCAACCCGCGATCGGACATCAGCACCATGCCGGGCTTGATGCGGGCCGACATCTGCGCCTTCAGCGTGTCGGGGATGTTCAGCCGGTCGAGGCGGTCGGCGCCGACGATCAGCACCGACGCGTTCGCGCCGTCGGCGAGTGCGGTCAGCGTGAGGACGCGCCCGGCCCGGACCGGCGCGGACCACGCCGCATCACCCGGGATGTCGTGCGTATGCGTGGCGGTCATGCCCCGGCTCCTTCCGCCTCGACGACCGGCGCGGACGCGCGCAGTGGGACACCGATCGATGCGAAGTACGCGCTCCGCTGAGCCCGATACGCGAGGACGCCGCCGACCGCGACGACACCAAGGGTGATCAGCGGCAGATAGTGCAGGTACCAGCCCTCACCGGCCGGGTCGTAGACCTCCGCGCGCGGCCAGCCGAGATTGATCGCCATCGCGAGTCCGTAGCCAACGGCAACGAAGTTGACCACCACTCCGAACCGCCCCAGCGAGAACAGCGACCGCCCGTTCTCGTCCGCGCCGTCGGACAATCCGCGGCCGGTCAGCCGTCGCACCAGCAGCGGCGCAGTGACCATCAGATACGCGACGTAGAGCAGCATGATGCACACGCTGGCCAGTCCCAGGAACAGACCGGCATTCCCCACGTTCACGACCAGGCACACACCGGCCAGCACACCAGGCACCACGGTCGCGGCCACCGGCGTACCGGTCCGCGCCGACACCTCGCGGAGCTGCCGCGACCCCGGCAGCACGTTGTCGCGCGCCATCGAGAAGATCATCCGCGCCGCCGCGGTCTGGATCGCCAACGTACACACGCAGACCGCGAGCGCGACGTCGAGCAACAGGAGCTTGCCGGGCGTCGTACCCAGCCGGCTCGTCAGCACGTAGGGGAGACCTTGCGTGGCGAGGTCGCCGTCGGTCAGCGACGGCGCGGCCATCAACGCCGCGACGATCAGGAAGGCGCCGCCGATCCCGGACGCGACCACGGCCCGGATGATCGTCCGCGGAGTCGTCGCGCGCGGCTTGTGCGTCTCCTCCGACAACTCGCCCGCGCTGTCGAACCCGACCAGCACGTACGCCGCCATCAGCGCCGACACCAGCAGTGGTACGACGTACCCGGTCGTGCTGTCGAGATTCGTCGTGTGCAGGACGACGGACGGCCCGCGCTCCGCCTTGCTGGTCAGCAGGACAACGATCAGCACGACACCGACCAGCTCACAGGTCACGCCGACCGAGTTCACGACCGCCGTGATCCGCACGCTCGTCGCGTTGAGCACCGTCGTCGCGACGAGCAGGAGGCATCCGAGCAGTACGGCGTTCGCGGCGCCGTCCCGCGACGCCAGCGCCGGATCGGTGCCGACCAGCTGGAACCCGGGCCAGACCGCGGGCAGCACGACCTGCAGTGCGATCGCGGCCGTGGCCAGCGTGATGATCTGCGCGATCACCATCGTCCAGCCCGCGAACCATCCGACGACCGCGCCGCCGAGCCGCCGGGCCCACTGGTAGATCGCGCCGGACAGCGGGTACCGCGCCGCGAGTTCGGCGAAGCACAACGCCACCATCAGCTGGCCGGCGAGGACGGCCGGCCAGGTCCAGAAGAACGCCGTACCGCCGAAGCCGAAGCCCAGGCCGAACAGCTGGAAGACGGTGGTGAGGATCGACACGAACGAGAAACCGGCCGCGAACGACGCGTAGCTGCCGACGCGGCGCGAGAGCTGCTGGCTGTAGCCGAAGCGGCCGAGATCCTGGGCGCCCAGCTCATCGGTGGTGAGTGTTTCGGGAGATGCTGCACTGATACCTGGACTGGCTGCTGGCATTCCGGCCTCCGCTGGATCGGCCCGGAATGCGCGCACGGCAGCCCGGGGCCTTCAAGGCCTCCCGGGCTTTTGTCCCGCCGTGGAACGGCGCCGCCGCTTCGGCGACAGCACCGCCTCCCCTCTCGGACCAGTCCTGCCCGTACGTCGACGAGCAGCGGAACCCTAGGGGCGCCCCGCCGTCCCGGCGGGTCCTTTCCAGTTCAGGGCGCGCCGGTTTCAGCGGTCGTCCTCGCGTGTAACGCGAAAGTAAAGGAATCCTCTCAGCCCCGCCGCTCCACGGCGAGGACGGTGAGATCACAGGAGATCACAGGAGATCACAGGAGATCACAGGAGATCACTGGAGATCACAGGCCCTGGCGGAATCCTTCGCGCCAGGACGCGTAGCCGGGCTGCCAGTCGAAGGTCCGCTTGGCGAGGGAGTTGTCGACGCCGCGGATCTCGGTGAACGCCGCCACGCCGACGTCGCCGACCGCGAGCCGCCCGAGCCAGGCAGGGATGTGCCGCGGCGCCTTCGCGCCGAGGATCCTGGCCAGTTCGGGCAGCCAGACCGCCGCCTGCGCGGGGTCGTCGTCGGCGATCTGGAACACCCCGGTCACGTCGCTCTCGACCGCCTTCACGGTCGCCGCGGCGGCGTCGTCGTAGTGGATGAACGACCAGACCCCGGTGCCGTCGCCGATGATCGGCAGCCGCCGCTTCTGGATCAGCTCGACCATCGAGCCGCCCTTGCCGAGGTCCGCGGTCGGACCGTAGAAGTTCGCGTATCGCAGCGCGACGCCCTCGATCCCTTCGGTGTTCACCGCCGCCGACTCGACGTACTTGATGCCGGCCATCGTCTGCCGCTGCGCGGGCACCGGGTTCGGGTCGAGCGGGTCGGCCTCGGTCTTCGCCGCGGATCCGCCGTGCTGCATGTTCCAGCCGGCGTACGACTGGACGACGAACCGTCGTACGCCGGCAGCCTTGGCGGCGGCCAGGAGGTTGTCCGTGCCGTCCGTGCGCAGCCGGTTCGTCGTCGCGAAGCTGTCGTCGAAGTGCTTGAAGTCGATGCCGCCCTTGAGCGCGGTCATCTGGTGTACGACGACCTCGGGCCGGACCGACTCCACGGCGGCGCGCACCGCGGCGGCGTCGAGGCCGTCCGCGAGGACCGCCTCCGCTCCGAAAGCCCGCACACCGGCCGCGCCGGACTCGGACCGGGTCATCCCGGTCACCTCGTGCCCGGCCGCGAGCAGTTGCGGCACCAGGGATCGGCCCAGTCCGCCGGTCGCTCCTGCCACCAGAACCTTCATGTCATCCTCCGTCGTCGGTGATTACGACTCGGAGGACACGCGCCACTTCAGTCCTGTGACATCTAGTCCGAAGAAATCTTGAACTCCGTCGGGCCGAAGGACACGTTGAGCTTGCCGTCGACCGTCATGGTGCCGCCGTCGACCCGGCAGGTGAGAGTGGCGACGAACGGCGTCTCCACCCAACGCAGCGTCGCCACGAACGCGTCGCCGTCGCCGTACGCGCTGGTCAGCACGCGCTCGCCGGCCTCCGGAGCCGCGTCGTCGACCGTGCCCGGCGCGGCCTGCTCCTGCCAGTCACCGGCCGCGCACCGGAGCTCGTGAGTGCTGTCGTCGGCCAGGTCGCTGAACGTGAACGTGCCCGTCCCGTCCGCGTCGATCCGGACCGAGGTGAGACCGGCAGGGTTGGCTGCCGCGAACCGGTACGTCTGACCGTCCCCGGCGGCCGGTGCGGCACCAGCCGGCGGCAGCAGCTCCAGCCGCTCGGGCGGTGCGACGTCCGGCACCTCCTTGCCCTCGAGCACGGGCAGCAGGTGCTCCCACGTCGTGTTCAGGATGCCCTGCATATCGGTGGTCGAGCTGGTGATGATCAGCGCCGCGTCGTAGTCGGGGAAGACCAGGCAGAACTGCCCGAACGCGCCGTCACCGCGGTACGTGTTGTGGCGGCCGCGCCAGAACTGGAAGCCGTAGCCCTGTTTCCAGTCCGGGTTCTCCTCGGTGTCGTTCGGGACCTGCCTCGAGGTCGCCGCCTCGAACCACTCGGCCGGGACGAGCTGCTTGCCCTGCCACTCGCCGTGCTGCAGCAGGAGCTGCCCGAAGCACGCCAGTGACTCGGTGTTGATGCTCAGCCCCCAGCCGCCGACAGTGATGCCTTCCCGCGACACCTGCCAGGTCGCCTCGGTCGCACCGAGCGGCTCGAACAACCGCGGTCGCAGGTAGTCGAGCAGCCGCTCGCCGGTGAGCCGTTGCAGGATCGCGGACAGCATGTAGGTCGCGCCGCTGTTGTAGACGAACACCGTGCCGGGCTCGTGCTCCACGTCGAGACCGAGGAAGATCTTGACCATCCGCCGGTCCCGGCTGAGCGCCTCGACCGTGTCCTTGGAGTGGCCGGTCGTCATCGTCAGCAGGTGCCGGACCTTCATCGCGGCCAGGTTGTCGCTGACCGTCTCGGGCAACTCGTCCGCGTCGAAGAACGAGATCACCTGGTCGTCCAGTGACAGCAGGCCCGCGTCGATCGCCAGCCCGATACCCGTCGACGTGAAGCTCTTCGACACCGAGAACAGCAGATGCCGGTCCTCGAGCCGGTACGGCGCCCAGGCCTTCTCGAGCACCACCTGCCCGTGCCGCAGCAGCATGAGAGTCTGGATCTCCGGCCCGCCCGCGTCGAGCGCAGCGACGAAACTGCCGAGCGCCGTTCCGGACAACCCCTGGGCTTCTGGCGTACTCCGTGGAAGTCTGCTCACACCCAGAACGCTATCTCCCGGAACGGACAAATATCAGGTGAGTTCTGCCAAGCGGGCAGCCGTGATCGTGAACCCGGTGAAGGTCGACGGCGACAAGTTCCGCAAGATCGTCGAAACCGCCCTGTCCGAACGGGGCCTCGACGAGCCGTTGTGGCTGGAGACGACCGAGGACGACGCCGGCGTCACCATGGCCCGCCGCGCGATCGACGAACAGGTGGACCTCGTGCTGGTCGCCGGCGGTGACGGCACCGTGCGCGTGGTGTGCGCCGAGCTCGCCCGCACCGCGATCCCCGTCGCCGTGCTGCCCGGCGGCACCGGGAACCTGCTCGCGCGCAACCTCGGCATCTCGCTCGACCTCGACGTCGCGCTGACCGAGCTGCTCGACGGCTCGGAACAGCGGATCGACAGCGTGCTGGTCGAGGGCGACCAGCTGACCACCGACCGGTTCGTCGTGATGGCCGGTCTCGGTCTCGACGCCGCGATCATCGAGGACGCGCCCGACGACCTGAAGAAGCGGGTCGGCTGGGCGGCGTACGTCGTGTCGACGCTGAAGAACCTGAACCACCCGTCGGTCCGGGTGACGATCACGGTCGACGACGAGCTGCCGGTCCGCCGGCGTGCACGCACCGTGGTGATCGGCAACGTCGGCACGTTGCAGGCGAACATCCCGCTGCTGCCGGACGCCAAGCCCGACGACGGCACGATCGACGTCGTCGTGCTCGCGCCGCGCCGGATCACGCACTGGCCGCGGCTCGCGCTGGGCCTCGTCGTCAAGTCCTGGCGCGAACGCCACGTCGAGCGCTTCACCGGCCGCCGCGTCCAGGTCCGCGCCGACCGGACGGTCCGCCGCCAACTCGACGGCGACGCGGTCAGCGAGGGCACCTCGCTGACCGCGGAGGTCGATCCGTCGGCCTTGGTCGTCCGGGTCCCTTAACGCTGGACCAGTACGGCGACCGTGCGGGCCGGGACGGTCGCCGTGCCCGTCGCGGACGACCAGGTGGTCTGTTTGACGACCGGGTCCGAGCCGCCTGCTTGGACGGGGGACAGGGACAGGTTGGCGCCGGTCAGGCCCGGGACCTGCTGGGTGACCGCGGCGTTGGTGGAGTTGAAGACGACCACGAGGCCCTTCAGCGACGGGTCGACGTCAGCGCCGACCGTGTCGTCGATGCGCATGGTGATGACGCCCGGCGTCGCACCGCTCAGCGGGAAGCTCAGCTTCTGGTTGATCAGCGCGGCCGAACCGAGCCGGAACAACGGAGTGGAGAACCGGAGCTTCAGCAGGTCGGCTGCTGCCGCGGACGCTGTCGCCACATCGGTCGCCGACGGCTTCGGCGCCGGGTCGGCGAGGAGCGGCTTCATGTACGGCCACTTGGCCTCGTTGTCGGGCTTCGGCGGCAGGCCGTGGCCGAAGCCGTTGTCGGCGCCGGTCCAGTCGAGCGTGTTGAACCAGTCGCCGGAGTCGTACGAGTTGCGGTCCAGCGACTTGCTGCGCAGCATGTCCGCGCCGGCGTGCCAGAACGACGGCGTCTGGGCAAGCGCGGTCGTGGCCAGCGACAAGGTGTTCATCCGGATCCGGTCCGCCATCGGCAGGCCGGCCGGGAGCTTGTACGTCAGCGAGTCCCACAGCGTCTCGTTGTCGTGGGCATCGACGTAGGTGATCACCTCGTCCGGCTGGTCGGCGTACCCGGCCGGCTGGCCGTTGTAATCGACCTGGTCGCCGCGGACCGGCTGTCCGGACTCCGCCGACGTGAAGCTGAACGACCGTAGGTTGGCGGCCAGCCCGAGCTGGACCAGGTCGGTGTCGTGGGCAAGTCGTTGCGCGCGCTGGGCCGGCGTACCGTTCACCGGGTCGCCGTTCGGGTCGCTCGCCTCGCCGGAGCCGAAGCCCTGGATCCGCGGGTTGTCGTCGAACGGCCCGCCGCCGCGGACCGCGTCCCGCAGCCGGTCGGAGAACGTGCCGATCCCGGTGCCGCCGAGGTTGCCCTGCCGGGCCTGGACGAACAGTGCGTCGTCCGCGACCTCGCCGAAGTTCCAGCCCTCGCCGTACAGGTAGATCGACTTGCCGTCCACGCCGTCCTTGGCGAGCGTCAGCTTGTCCAGCGCGGCCCGGACCTTCAGCATGTTCGCCTTCGTGTGGTGACCCATCAGGTCGTACCGGAAGCCGTCCACGTGGTAGTTGCGGGCCCAGCTCACGGTGCCGTCGACCATGATCTTCTCGGCCATCGCGTGCTCTGTCGCGATGTTGCTGCAGCAGGTCGAGGTCTCGACCTTGCCGGTCGCGTTCAGCCGCTGGTAGTACCCGGGCACGATCCGGTCGAGCACCGACGTCGGGGCCTGGCCGGCGGCCGGCGTGTGGTTGAACACCTGGTCGAGCACGACGCGCAGACCGGACTTGTGCAGCCCGCCGACCATCGTGCGGAACTCGGAGACCCGGGCCAGGCCGTCCTTCTGCGTGGCGTACGAGCCTTCCGGCGCCAGCCAGTGGAAGGGGTCGTAACCCCAGTTGAACCCGTCCTTCGCAGCCACGGCTGTCACGCAGGCCTGCTGCTGGTCGGAGTCAGGGGCGTAGGACTTGAGATCACAGGCCGGTGTCTGCTGGCCGGTCTCAGGGATCGACGCGATGTCGAACGTCGGCAACAGGTGCACCGTGTTGAGGCCCGCCGCCTTCAGTGTGCGCAGATGCTTGGTGCCGTCGCCTTCGTCGGCGAAGGCCAGGTAGGAGCCGCGGTGCGCGGCAGGCACTGTGCCGTCGTTGATGGAGAAGTCACGGACGTGCAGCTCGTAGATCGTGGAGTCGACACCACGGGCGAGCCTCGGGGAAGGGGTCTTGGACCAGAGCGCCGGCTTTCCGGCCGGGTCGTTCAGATCGACCGCGACGGAGTACGCCGAGTCCGTGGTCAACGCGACCGAGTACGGGTCCGTGACGACGTTCGTCTCCACCTCGCCGGTGCTGGGTGCATAGACCGTCACCTGATAGCGGTACGGCGCGTTCTTCCACGACGGCCGTCCGACGACGGACCAGGCTCCGTCGTCGCCTCGCCGCATGCGGACCGTCGACGATCCGATCAGCAGCTTCACGTCTTGAGCCGTCGGCGCCCACAGCGTGAAGGTCGGTGCGGCGCCTTGCCACGTGACGCCGTACGAGCGCGCTGTCGCGCTCCCGTAGACGTCGTCCAGGACACCGGGGATCTGTACGCCGGTTGCGTCCAGGAGGCGGCCGGTGTCGTCGTACTGGGCCAGCCCCAGTTGGCCGGTGAGGATCTTGGCGACGTCGCCGTTGTCCAGACGCAGGGTTGTGTAGCCCGGCTTCACCTCGGTGGTGTCGTAGCGCAGTGCGGCCGACGAGCCGCCGATGTCGTTCGCGTCGACCTTCAGCGCGCCGGTGTCCGACCAGTGCAGCTGCCACCGGTACCGCTCGGGGTGGGCGACCGCCGGTACGGCGAGGGTGTCGCGGTCGAGCCAGTACGCCTTCGCCTGGCTCAGGTCCGGCTGTGCGCCGGGCTTCGCCGTCGTCACCGTGAACTGGTGGGTCGCGAGCACGTACGAGAACGTGACGACCAGGCCGTCGCTCGGCACCGAGACCGGCACGTTGTTCGCCGGGTAGCTCTCGTCCCAGGACAGGTTGTGCGCGACCTTCGCCTCATAGTTGCCCGCCTCCAGCTCGCTGGTGGACCAGGTGTAGGTCCCGTCACCGTCCTCGTCGGTCAACCAGGGTCGCATGCAGGCGGGATCCCAGTCGGCCGGACAGCCCAGCTCGGACTGGTACGACCCGGGCGCTGTGATGATCGGGCCCTGCGCTGTGGACGTGGCGTAGTGCCGGCCGTGCTCGTAGTAGAAGGTGACTGGGCCGTTCGGCGCGGTGTACGAGATGTTCGCGCCGTTCTGCACGCCGCCGGCGCCGTAGTTCTCGTCCCAGGTCTTGTTGATGGCCGCCTTGTACGCGTGCTCGCCGGCCGGCAGCGTGTACGTGCCCTTCCAGACCTTGTCCTTCGGGTCCAGCGTCAGCTGCGCCTGGTCGCAGTCCGGCGACCAGTCGGCGGGACAGCCCATCTCACTGTTGTGGTCGCCAGGCACGGACACGTTGGCAGGCTGGACGACAGGGCCGGTACCACCACCGCCACCACCCGGTGCGGCAGCGTCGCCCACGACGCCGTACGAGCCGGAGACGGAGTAGTTGCCTGAGACATCGCGCAGCACCGCGCGGTACTCGAGCAGTGTCCCCTTCGGCAGGCCGGAGACGTCGTGGAAGACGCGGTACGGCGCGTTGTCGTCCGCACCGAGGCGCTTCCACTCCGTCGTACCCACGGGCCGGTAGCCGAACGTCACAGTCGCCGGGGTGTTCGCGGGAACCGCGGCCGCGATCTCAGCACGCCCACCGACCGTCGCGCCGAGCTCCGGCGAGCTCATGTAAACGCTGGGAGCCTTCGTGCGCGCGGGGACCTTGTTCTGGGCCTGGTAGACCGTCACGGACAGCGGGGCCTGGCTGACGACGACCCTGCCCTCACGGTCGGTCTTCACCGCCTTGGAGCCCCCGTAGACGGGCTTCAGCCACGTGTTGGAGCCGTACGTCGGCACAGTGGCGGACGCAGCGGTCGTCGAGTTGTTCGCGACGACCAGGTACTCGACGTTGTCGCTGCCGAGCCTGCTGAACGCGTACAGCCCGTTGAACTTGGACGAGTACCGGTGCACCTGCCGGCCGTCGGACAGGGCCGGGTACTTGGCGCGCAGCTTCGCCAGGTCGGCGATGTGCTTGTACATCGGCGCGTTGACGTCGTACCGGTCCTTGCTGCCGATCGTCGTCGTACCGGTGCCGTCGACGACCTCGTCGTCCGCGTAGTCGGCGGTCTGGGTCGCGAACATGTCTTGCCGTGCGTCCTTGTCACCGCCCGGGCCGGTGAAGCCCTGCTCGTCGCCGTAGTAGACGACCGGCTGGCCGCGGGTCAGGTACATCAGCGAGTGCGCCAGCTTGTCCCGTGACAGCAACTCCGGACCGGACGCGCCGCCCTGCTTCAAGAATGTGCCGACGCGGCCCATGTCGTGGTTGCCGAGGAACGTCGGCAGCTCGTACGCGTTCGAGTCCGTGTCGGTGTAGTAGTCGTCGTCGGCGTAGAAGTCCTGCAGCTTGGTGCTCGGGTCGCCCTTCGCGTACGCGACCGCGTTCTGCTGGAACCCGAAGTCGAGCGTGGCCTGCAGCGCACCCTTGGTCGTGTACGTCGACATGAACTGCGGGTTGGCGTCGAAGACCTCGCCGAACATGAAGAAGTCCTTCGACCCCGCGGACTGCGCCGCGGCCAGGATCTGCGGCGAGAACTTCTGCCAGAACTCGATGTTGACGTGCTTGACGGTGTCGATCCGGAACCCGTCGATACCGAACTCGGCCCAGGTCTTGTAGACGTCGATCATGCCGTCGCGGACCCGCGGTTGCTCGGTGAACAGGTCGTCCAGCCCGACGAAGTCGCCGTACTCGGCGCTCTCGCCGGCGAACGTCGAGTCGCCGCGGTTGTGGTACAGCGTCGGGTCGTTCAGCCAGGCCGGCACCTTGACGGTCGCGTCGGCCGAGGTCTTGAAGACCGGCACGTTCGGGAAGCTCACGTTCCGGTCGAGCGGCGGGAACGTGTCGCCGCCGGCGTACTGCTTGTCGTCGAAGGCGACGCCGCTGGCATCCTTGTACGGCGAGGTCGACTTCGGGATGTAGCCGTACTGGCCGGACTGGTACGCGATCACGTCCGCGGTGTGGTTGGTGATGATGTCGAAGAAGACCTTCATGCCCTTGCGGTGCGCGAGGTCGATCAGCTGCTTCATGTCCGCGTTGGTGCCCAGGTGCGGGTCGATCTGGGTGAAGTCGGTGATCCAGTAGCCGTGGTACCCGGCGCTGACGTCAGCGCCGGAGCCCTGCACCGGGCGGTTCTTGAACGACGGCGTCAGCCAGATCGACGTCGTCCCGAGGGACCTGATGTAGTCGAGCTTCTGGATCACACCGGCCAGGTCGCCGCCGTGGTAGAAGCCCTTGTCCTTCGGGTCCAGTCCGGTGGTCAGCCGGTCGCCGGTGAGGCCGCCGTTGTCGTTGGACTTGTCGCCGTTGGCGAACCGGTCCGCCATCAGGAAGTAGAACCGCTCCTTGGTGAGGTCCGGCCGCAGGCTCGGCGTGGCCAACGCACGGTCGGCTGCCGTGACGGCTGGTCCGGCCAGATTCACCGGCTTCACCGTGACGACGTGACTGGTGTCGTTGTAGCTGAACTCGAGCTTGGCCGGGCCCTCGATCCGCAGCGGGATGTTCGGGCCGTTGAGCACGCCGCCGGCGCCGTAGTTCTCGTCCCAGCTCTTGTTGACCGTGACCTTGAACTCGTACGACCCCGCCGGTACGTCGAACACCTTCGTGTACGGCGCGGCCGCGCCAAGGCTGGTCGCGTCGCAGCCAGGGTCCCAGTCGCCCGGGCAGCCGAGCTCACTCTGCAGCGAGCCTGCCACTGTGATGACCCTGTCCGCGGCTACTTGTGCCGGGGCCGGTGTCGCCGTACCCAGTCCGAGTACGACCACCGCAGCCGCAGTGAAACCTGCCGTCCAACGCCTGAACCCGCGCATCACGGTCCCCTCCCCGCCAACTGATCTGCCGGGGACGCTAGCCGCCGCCCTTTACCGTGAGGAGGGCTCGAAGATCACGGTAAGGTCACGAGGTCCGGGAGTGTGGTCTCGATCGGTGTACGCAGCACTGTCGTCGCGTGCTCGTCGTACGGCGTCGGCTGCGCGTTCAGGATCATCAGCGGCTTCCCGGCCTTCAGCGCGACGTCGCAGAGGCCGGCGGCTGGATAGACCTGCAGCGACGTGCCGATGGCCAGGAACAGGTCAGCTGACTCAGCGGCCGCGACAGCCCGGTCCAGCACGACTGGGTCGAGGGCCTGCCCGAAGGAGACCGTCGCGGACTTCAGGATGCCGCCACAGACCTCACAGGCCGGGTCCTCGTCGCCTGACTCGAGCCGGGGGAGTACGTCGGCCATCGGGATCCGCCGGTCGCACTGGAGGCAGTCGACGTAGCGGACGCTGCCGTGCAGCTCATGGACCAGCTCCGGCGACGAGCCGGCCTTCTGGTGCAGCCCGTCGATGTTCTGCGTCACCAGGCCGGTCAGGCGACCCTGCCGCTCCAGCTCGACCAGGGCCAGATGGCCCGGGTTCGGCTCCACGGTCCAGGTCGGCACCGCGAGACGGTGTTTCCACGCCGCCACCCGCACCTCGCGACTGGCGACGTACTCGTCGATGTCGAACATCGCCTCGGCCGCCGGGTCCTTCGTCCACACCCCCTGCGGCCCCCGGAAGTCCGGGATTCCCGACGCGGTCGAGATACCGGCTCCGGTCAGCACAGCGATGCGGTCAGCTCGGATCACCCTCCGACGGTACCCAGTCCTGGGCCAGGACGGACATCACGATCTCGTCCACCCATTCGCCGTCCCACAGCAGCGCGTCCCGCAGGACGCCCTCGACGGTGAAGCCGGCCTTCTCGTACGCCCGCTGGGCGCGCGGGTTGAACGCGTACACCCCGAGGCTGATCCGGTGCAGGCCGAGCTGCTCGATGCCGTAGCCCACGATCAGCCGGGTCGCCTCGGTCCCGAGACCCCGGCCCTGGCCGGACGGGCCGATCAGGATCCGGAAGTTGCAGCACTGGTTGTCAGGGTCCCACTCGTTGAGCACAGCCTCGCCGACGACGACGCCCGAGGCCTTGTCGACGATCGCAAGGTCCAGCCGGTCGGTCTGGTCCTTGCGGGTCCGGTACCACTCGCGGGCCTTCTCCTCGCCGATCTCGCCGTGGCTGCCGGTCAGACGCGCCACATCCGGGTCCTCCATCGCGGCGGCGAGGGCTTCGTAGTCACCCTCGTTCACGGGCCGCAGGACGACGAGGTCCCCGGTGAGCTTCGGCTTGTGCGCGAAGTCGGTCACGCGGCGCAGTGTGTCAGCTGACCCGCCGTACGACGTACTGGTTTTCGCCGGCCGACACCAGTTCCTGGGAGCGCATCCGGCACCAGGCGGGGATGTCGGTCGCTGCGGCCGGGTCGTCGGCCAGCACGGTGACCGTGTCGCCGACGGCAACGGTCGGTAGCGTCTTGGCCAGTTTGATCACCGGGAGTGGGCAGAGCAGGCCGGTGCAGTCCAGGTCCACGTTCACATCCCCACCTCGGCCCGGATCCGCCGCACGATCCCGGGCAGCACCGCACAGAACCGCTGGACGTCGCCGTGACTGGTGTCGCGTCCCAGAGAGACACGGACGTTGCCGTGGGTGAGCACGCCCATCGCCGCCAGGACGTGAGACGGCCGGAGCGTGCTCGACGTACAGGCCGAGCCGCTGGAGACGGCGAACCCCTCCGCGTCCAGTGCGGTCACCAGCGCCTCACCGTCCACGTACAGACAGGAGAACGTGAGGATGTGGGGCAGGCGGTCCGTCGGGTCACCCACGACCTCCACGTCGGGGATGTCCGCCGCCACCCGGCTCCGTACCTCGTCGATCCAGGCCCTGTGCTGCTTGCCGAGCTCCTCGGCCTCAGCCAGCCGGGCCTGCAGCGCGGCGGCCGCGGCCAGTGCGCTGGGTACGTTCGGGAACCCGGGGGAGAGGCCGTCCTCCCGCTCGTCCATCGGCCATGCCGGTGCGATCCGCGTGCCCTTCTTCACAGCCAGCAACCCGACACCGGCCGGTCCGCCCCACTTGTGCGCACTGGCGGCCAGCGCCGACCACCCCTCCGGCACCGCGTCGTGCCCCACGGACGCCGACGCGTCCACGAACAGCGGTACGTCGCCACAGTCCCGCGCGATCGCGGCGAGCGGCTGCCTGGTGCCGACCTCGTGGTTGGCGGACTGAACCGCGGCCACGGCCACGCCAGGCCGCCGTACCGCGTCCTTGAACGCCTCCTGGTCCACCCGGCCCCGAGCGTCCACCCCGACCTCGACCCCCTCCGCCCCGGCACTGTGCAGCACGGCTGAGTGCTCGACGGCCGTATGGACGACAGTGGTCCCGATCCGGCGACGAGCGGCCCGGAGAGCGGTCAGACCGGCCTGGATCGCCGCCGTCCCGGAGGTGGTCAGGTACAGCTCGTCGGGCCGTGCCCCGACCGCCTCGGCCAGCACCGCGCGGGCGTTGTCCAGCAGCAGTCTCGCCGTCCGGCCCTCGTGGTGCAGACGCGCCGGATCGGCCCATCCGGAATCGACTGCCGAGAGCAACATCTCCCGTGCCGCGGGGTGCATCGGCTCGGCCGACGCGGCGTCCAGATACGTACGCTCGCTCACACGGGAAACGCTAAGCCCTACCTATGCGCAGAGACGCGAAAGGTGTCCAGTAGTGTTTGGTCGTCAGTCTCACTTGGGAAGGGAAAGGCGCCCCGTGGGTTCGAACGGCACGCCCGGAGTGGAGGAGCGACCGGCAGGTTCTGCCGGCGCCACACGGCCGGCGAAGCGTCGCCTGCTGGTCGGCAGTGCAGTGGTGCTGGGCACCCTGCTGCTGACCGGTTGCTCGACGGCGACCACTGAGCAGTGGAAACGACTCGGTCTGCCCGAGGGCGCATCGGACCGGACCGAGGCCATCCGCAGTCTCTGGATCGGGGCCTGGATCGCCGCCCTGATCGTGGGCGTGATGGTCTGGGGCCTGATCCTGTGGGTCGTCGTGCGGTACCGCAAGCGCAACGACGACGCACCCCGGCAGGTGCGCTACAACCTGCCGCTCGAGGTGCTCTACACCCTGGCGCCGTTCGCGATCATCGGCGTGCTCTTCTTCTACACCGTCGAGCACGGCAACCAGGTCACGAAGATGAGCGCCGACGCGCAGCACACCGTGAACGTGGTGGGCCAGCAGTGGCAGTGGACCTTCAACTACAAGGACACCGTCGACGGGCAGCAGGGCGTCTGGGAGACCGGCACGCTGGACAAGCCCGCGACGCTGTGGCTCCCGGTGAACGAGTCGGTGCACTTCGACCTGACCTCGCCGGACGTCATCCACTCCTTCTGGGTCCCGTCGTTCTACTTCAAGCTCGACGTCATCCCGGGCAAGACCAACAAGTTCGAGCTGACCCCGACCAAGACCGGCACCTTCGCCGGCAAGTGCGCTGAGCTCTGCGGCCTGTACCACAGCCGGATGGTCTTCAGCGTCAAGGTGGTCAACCGCGACGAGTACGACGCACACCTGCGCGAGCTGGCCGCCAAGGGCCAGACCGGCGCCGCAACCGGTGGCGGCGACGCCACCACCATTCCCGGTACAGGGGGCGAGAAGTGACGGACTTCGCCGAGCGCACCGGCGCCATCGGCAGCACCACCGCGCTGCCCCGGCGGCGCACCAAGGGCGAGCTGCTGGTCAAGTACCTGACCACGACCGACCACAAGCTGATCGGGCACATGTACCTGGTCACGTCGTTCGCGTTCTTCCTGATCGGCGGCGTGATGGCGCTGCTGATCCGCGCCGAGCTGGCCAAGCCGGGCCTGCAGATCGTGAACGAAGAGGTCTACAACCAGCTCTTCACGATGCACGGCACGATCATGCTGCTGCTGTTCGCGACCCCGCTGTTCGTCGGCTTCGCGAACGAGATCATGCCGATCCAGATCGGCGCCCCGGACGTCGCGTTCCCGCGGCTGAACATGTTCAGCTACTGGCTGTTCCTGTTCGGCGGCCTGATCACGATCAGCGGCTTCTTCACCCCTGGCGGCGCGGCCGACTTCGGCTGGTTCGCCTACGCCCCGCTGTCGAACGCGGTCCGTTCGCCGGGCATCGGCGGTGACCTGTGGATCATGGGCCTGTGGATGGCCGGTCTGGGCACGATCCTCGGCGCGGTCAACTTCATCACCACGATCATCACCATGCGCGCACCCGGCATGACGATGTTCCGGATGCCGATCTTCACCTGGAACATCCTGGTCACGTCGATCCTGGTGCTGATCGCCTTCCCGATCCTGGCGGCGGCGCTGCTGGTGCTGGAGGCGGACCGAACACTCGGGGCACACGTCTTCGACGCGGCCAATGGCGGGCCGATACTCTGGCAACACCTGTTCTGGTTCTTCGGGCATCCCGAGGTATACATCATCGCGCTGCCGTTCTTCGGCATCGTCACCGAGATCCTGCCGGTCTTCAGCCGCAAGCCGGTCTTCGGCTACATCGGCCTGGTCAGCGCGACCCTCGGTATCGCGGTCCTCTCGGTCGCGGTGTGGGCACACCACATGTTCGTCACCGGCGCGGTGAACCTGCCGTTCTTCTCGTTCATGACGTTCCTGATCGCCGTCCCGACGGGTGTGAAGTTCTTCAACTGGATCGGCACGATCTGGGGCGGGTCGGTGTCGTTCGACACGCCCATGCTCTGGTCGATCGGCTTCCTGACGACCTTCCTCTTCGGCGGTCTGACCGGCGTCATCCTGGCGTCGCCGGCGCTGGACTACCAGCTGTCCGACTCGTACTTCGTGGTCGCGCACTTCCACTACGTCGTCTTCGGCACCGTGGTGTTCGCGATGTTCGCCGGCTTCTACTTCTGGTGGCCGAAGTTCACCGGGCGGATGCTGGACGAGCGGCTCGGCAAGCTGCACTTCTGGCTGCTGTTCGTCGGCTTCCACACCACCTTCCTGGTGCAGCACTGGCTCGGCGTCGAGGGCATGCCGCGCCGCTACGCGTCGTACGGCGCCAACGAGGGCTTCACCACGCTGAACGAGGTGTCCAGCGTCGGGGCCTTCATCCTGGGCGCGTCGATGCTGCCGTTCTTCTACAACATCTACAAGTCCCGCAAGACCCCGCTGGTCGGCGTCGACGACCCGTGGGGCTGGGGCCGGTCGCTGGAGTGGGCGA
Organism: Kribbella sp. NPDC003557; assembly: GCF_040610805.1. Taxonomy (NCBI): domain Bacteria; kingdom Bacillati; phylum Actinomycetota; class Actinomycetes; order Propionibacteriales; family Kribbellaceae; genus Kribbella; species Kribbella sp. NPDC003557. Next base: position 758,994 of record NZ_JBEXMY010000005.1, on the reverse strand, counting down.
CCAGCTCGCCGCCGCCGCGCCACAACTTCGAGAAGCTGCCCCGGATCCGCTCGGAGTCCCCGGCGTTCGACCTCCACCACGCCGACATCGCGCTGGCGGAGTACCCGGACAACCGGGCCGGCGAGGACAACCTGCTGGACGCAGGTGAGGACCAGGGCCGCGTCGAGCACCTGATCGAGCAGGTCGACGGAACTGACGGGACCGAGGGGAAGGACAAGGCGTGAAGGTCGAAGCCTGGGTCTTCGGGATCCTGAGTGTGTTCGTGCTCGTCGTCACGCCGATCTACTGGCTGATGTCGGAGGACCCGACCGGCACCACCGCGCTGGTGATGACGTTCTTCCTGTCGCTGCTGGTGGCGTTCTACCTGAGCGTCACCGCCCGGCGGATGGACGCCCGGCCGGAGGACCGCAAGGAAGCGGAGATCGTCGAGGGGGCCGGCGAGCTCGGCTTCTTCCCGCCGCACTCCTGGTGGCCGCTGTGGTGCGCGCTGACGCTGTCGGTGGTCGTCCTCGGCGTCGTCTTCGGCTGGTGGCTGTTCATCGCCGGCTGCGGCATCGGCATCGTGACGCTGAGCGGGTTCATCTTCGAGTACTACCGCGGTGACCACGCTCACTAGTTGAGAGTCGTACGAAAAACGCCGTCCGGGAACGAACCGGGCGGCGTTTTCGTGCGTCTTCAGTAGTGCCCACGGGTACAGAGGGTTGTGGTCCGTACCGGTACGGTGGCGTGCGGATGCACAGAATTGTCGCTGCGGCAGGTTACCCTTACCGCGGTTTGACTAAACAGGGGAGAGCTGGGGAATGGTGAGCGGTTCGGTGAGGAAGCACGGCCTTGCCGTGGCAGGAATCTGCGTCCTGCTGCTGGCCGGGACGGCCTGTAGCGACACCAAGGCCGACGGCGGCGGTGGCGGCGGGCAGTCGACACCCGGTGCGTCGACGTCGCAGAGCAACACGCCAGGCGCCTCGAGCACCCCAGATGCCTCGAGCACCCCGTCGGAGTCCGCCGCGGCGGCCAACATCGCCGTGGTGCCCGCCAAGGGCGCGACCGCGGTGCAGCCCGACAAGCCGGTGACGGTGACCACCACGGCCGGCAAGCTGACCGCGATCACGCTGAAGGACGACGACGGCGACAAGGTCACCGGCAGCTTCAACACCGAGAAGACCCAGTGGACGTCGCAGCCGCAGCTCAAGCCCGGCGCGTCGTACACGGTGACCGGCTCGGCCGAGGGCACCGACGGCGCCACCGTGCCGATCAGCTCGACCTTCAAGACGCTGAAGGCGTCGAAGAGCCTCAAGGCCTCGGTCGTCCCGCTGAACGGTGAGACCGTCGGCGTCGCGCTGCCGATCCAGATCTTCTGGAACAACCCGGTCAAGGACCGCGTCGCGGTCGAGAAGCGGCTGTCGGTCAAGACGTCGGTCCCGGTCGACGGCAGCTGGCACTGGGTGAACAGCAAGCAGGTCAACTACCGCCCGAAGAACTACTGGCCGGCCGGCACCAAGGTGACCGTGAACATCGACACCCAGGGCGTCAACGCCGGTAACAACACCTGGGGCACCTCCGGCCGGACGATCGCGTTCAACATCGGCAAGTCGGTGGTCAGCAACGTCAACGTCAAGACCCACAAGATGACGGTGACGATCAACGGCAAGCTCGCCCGCACCATCCCGATCACCGCAGGCAAGGACGGCTTCACCACCCGCAGCGGCGTGAAGGTGATCATGGAGAAGTACACGGTGAAGCGGATGGACGCGGCCACCGTCGGCCTCAAGCCCGGCGACCCCGAGTACTACAACATCCCCGATGTGAAGTGGGCCCAGCGCGTCACCAGCTCCGGCGAGTTCATCCACGGCGCACCGTGGTCGTCCGGCAGCCAGGGCAGCGCCAACGTCAGCCACGGCTGCGTCGGCATGAGCCTCAAGGACGCCCAGTGGTACTTCAACCAGACCCTCCGCGGCGACCCAGTCATCGTCACCGGTACCGCCCGCCACATGGAGCCCGGCAACGGCTGGACCGACTGGAACACCACCTGGGCGGCATACAAGGCCGGCTCCGCCCTCTCCTGACCCTCCGACCCAACAGCCTCCCCACCCGCATGCCCGCGGCCGGGAGGCTGTTGTGTATCTCGCCCCGGCCCACCCCGCCCCGGACTCGCAACCGCAGCAGCCTCCCGAGCACGCCCGCCGTCAGCAGCCACGGCGAACGCCGCCCGCCAGCCACCCTCACCACCAG
>NZ_JBEXMY010000005.1:739625-756667 GCF_040610805.1 Kribbella sp. NPDC003557 | reverse complement strand
CCCGAGCACCGCACCGAGCACCGCACCGAGCACCGCACCGAGCACCGCACCGAGCACCGCACCGAGCACCGCACCGAGCACCGCACCGAGCACCGCACCGAGCACCGCGGTGGGCTCGGCGGTGGGCGGTGCAGTGGGCTGGGTGCTGCAAACGGCAGCGGACACCGCTCCGCGGCGGCTGCCTTACCAGCCGGCTCCGCCTGCGTGCTCGGGACACGCACAGCATCTGATGCCGGCGTCGGCTGGTGGTGCGAGAGGCCAACGGACACCGCTTCGCGGTGGCTGTCTTGTCGGCCGGCTTCGCCGGCGAGCATGTGAGGTGTTGAGCATCTGGACGTGTTGGCGCCGACTGCTCTGGCGTGCCGCAAACGCCAACGGACTCCGCTGAGGCACTGCCTTATCGGCGGGCTCTGTCGAGATGCTCGACACGCGCTGAGCGTCTGGTGTTGGCATCGGCTGCTGCGTGGTCAGCGGACGCGGCTTCGCGGTGGCTGTCTAGTCGGTCGCCTCCGCCGGCGTGCTCGGTACACGCACAGCATCTGATGTCGGCGTCGGCTGCACTGACACCTCGCGGGGTGCACCCTAGCCCGCCGACAAGTCAGGCTCTCCTGGCCCCTTGACCACACAGCCTCCCCACCCGGATGCCGCGGATGGGAGGTTGAGTGTTCCTGCCCTAACCGGTCGGTGGCCCGGCCAGCGCGAAGTCAGCAGCCTCTCGAAGTAGGGCGCCGTCGGCCCGCCACGTCGAACGCGCCCGACGAACGCCGCCGCACCACCAATGAGCGCCGCGCCCAGCGGTGCGAGCCGGTAGTGCGGGCCGGTGGTGCGGGCCTGGTAGTTGGGCCTGGCGGTGCTGGCCTGGTCGTGCTGGCCTGGCGATGCTGGCCTGGCGATGCTGGCCTGGTCGTGCTGGCCTGGTCGTGCTGGCCTGGCGATGCTGGCCTGGTCGTGCTGGCCTGGTCGTGCTGGCCTGGTCGTGCTGGCCTGGCGGTGCTGGCCTGGTCGTGCTGGCCTGGTCGTGCTGGCCTGGCGGTGCTGGCCTGGCGGTGCTGGCCTGGCGGTGCTGGCCTGGCGGTGCTGGCCTGGCGGTGCTGGCCTGGCGGTGCTGGCCTGGTCGTGCTGGCCTGGCGGTGCTGGCCTGGCGGTGCTGGCCTGGCGGTGCTGGCCAGGTGTGCTGCCGATGGCGGCGGGCGCCGGTTCGCGGCGACTGGCTTGACGGTCGGCTTTCCGCGTGAGCGGCACGCGCACAGTGTCTGATGCTGATGTCGGCCGTGCTGGTGTCCCGCGGAGGCCAGTTGGGGCCGCGTGCGAGGCAGACTCGCGCTCCCGTACGCCTTAACCACACCAGCCTGCCCGCCGGCGTGGCCGCGGTCGGGAGGCTGTTGGGTTTGATTTAGCCGGTTAGCGCGAAGTCGGTGGCCTGTTGAAGGACCGCGTCGTCGGCCTGCCATTTCGAGTGGTGAGGGCTGGGCAGGTCGGGACCGCCGTCGGCCGGTGGGACGGTCGGCGGGGAGGGGGCGGGCGGGGAGGGGTGCTCGACAGCCCGTCGGCGGAAGCGGTGGTGGTGTTCGGGGCGTGCGTCGGCCCAGGTTGGGCGGGTGACGTGGACGGCGCCGTTGGTGATGGTGATGCGCCAGTGGCCGGCGTGGACGTCGGTGTGGTGGCGGCGGCAGAGCAGGGCCAGGTTGGAGATTTTGGTGTCGCCGCCGTCGATCCAGGAGAGCAGGTGGTGGGCGTCGCACATGATCGGCGGCGCTCCGCAGACCACGCAGCCGCGGTCGCGGGCGTCCAGGGCGCGTCGCATCGCCTTGGTGACCAGGCGTTCGCGGCGGCCGACGTCGAGGGGTTCGGAGTTCGAGCCGAGCACCAGCGGGATGATGTTCGCGTCGCAGGCCAGCCGCCGGATCGTGGCCGCCGACAGTCCGCCGCTGTAGACGGTGTGTCCGATCGCGTCCGCGGTCGCGGCCTTCAGGTCCTCGAAGTCGATCGTGACGGTGATGTTCGCCTTCGCCCCGTACCCAGCCACCCGACGATTCCTCGCCACGCTGCCCACGCTGCCCACGCTGCCCACGCTGCCCGCTCCGCCTGTCTTGCCGGCACTGCCAGCACTGCCCGTACTGCCCGTACTGCCAGCGCTGCCCGTGTTGCCCGTAGGGCCCACGTTGCCCGGGGCGGTCGTGGCCGCCGCCGTAGGTCCGGTGGGTGCTGCGGTTGCTGCGGTTGCTGCGGTGGTTGTGGTGGGTGCCGTGGTGTCCCATGCGGCGGCGGCGATGCTCAGGGCGGTGGACAAGGCGTCGGCCTGGCGCTTGTCGCGGGGGCGGGGGTCGGGTTCGCCGTCGACGGTCTTGTGCGGGCGGGCACCGGCATGGACGACGGCGCGCAGGAGCTCGGCGTTCTCGTTGGCCAGGAAACCCTTGAAGTTCACGCCGTTGTCGGCGGCGGTGAGGGTGAGGGATTCGCGGGCGTAGGCCTTGTGTTCTTCGGGTTCGGGGCCGTCGGAGTCGAGGAGGTCGGCGATCTCCTTCGCGGCAGTGCGCAGTTCACCGGGCGAGAGGTGAGCGGCCAGGGTGACCAGCTGCTCCGCGGCGGCGTCGAGATGTTCCACCGGGACCCGCGAGCGGACCCGTTCGAGCGGGAACACGATCGCGGCCGCCTGTGCCGGTCGCAGCCGCCATCGGCTGTCAGCGTCGTCACCGGGCTCCTCGCACGAGGCGGTGTCCTTGAGCGCGGCGGATACGGCTGGGTGCTTCGTCACGGCCTGGGCGAGCCGGAGGGTGCGGCGGGCGACCGGTGCGTCGATCCGGTGTCGGAAGCGCAGGAGCTCGGCGGTGTCGCGGGCTCCGAGCTCGGCGGCGTACCCGGTGGTCTCGATGGCGGCGATCACGGTCAGCCGGTAGGTCTCCAGGCGGGCGAGCTCGGCCTCCAGCGTGTCGAGAGTGGACAGCAGTTCGCTGCCACTCATCGACCACGCCGGCCGCTCGCCCAGGAGTTCCATGGCACCGACTCTAGACGGCGCCACCGACAGTTTCCGAGCCGGAATCCCCTTATTTTGTGGGCAATTCGGGGGCCCACGCAGCCCACGCCACACTTCTACGGCTGCGCGTCCTCGGCGGCGTACGACAGTACGCGCTCGGTGTTCAGCACGATCCAGACGTCGACCCATTTCCAGACATTCGGCCAGCTCCGATCGACGGCAGCACGGAGGTCGTCGGGCAGTTGGTCGAGCGCGACCAGCGAGGCAGGTCCTTCGGCGATGACGGCGATGTGGCTCTCGTCGTCGTTCTCGGCGACCACCAAAGTCAGCCAGGGGTTCGCCCGCAGATTGCGCGCGCGGATCGAGCCCGCCACCGCCGGCAGCCAGAACGCGCTCCCGCTGCGGATGTACATCGACATCGACGCATGCGGCCGCCCGTCCGGTCGGCTCGTACCGACCACCGCGTACTCGCGCCGCCCGAGATAACTCGTCAGCTGCTGGGCCGTGAGCCGGCGCTCCGGCGGATAGGTGCTCGCCGTTGCAGCTGTCGCACGGGCAAAGGTCCGATCCTGCAGCTCTGCCAGTACCTCGGTCATGGTCGCTCCCCGCTGTCGTCGTCCTTGTCTTGCTCACGCTAGGACAGCGAGACCCACGGGCGCTTATCGATTCCTGACGAGGTGCGCCAGCAGCGGGGGAGCGACCTCGTCGGCATGCAGCGACGGGAGCGAGTGGTGGGTCGCGGTGTCGAGCCGTACGACAGTCGCGCCAGGGGAGAGCGTGCTGACTCGGCGGGTCAGCTGAGCGGCGTCCTGACTCTTGCTGCGACTCGCGACGAAGACCAGGGGAGCGAGATCGCGCAGCTGGTCGTCGCTGGGGCGTTTGGTGCGGACGAACGGGGTCGACGGCTGCTCCGCCGCCAGTCCGGCCAGCTCCAGCACCTGGCGGTCAAGCGGCAGGCCCTGGGTCTCCCAGCGCAAAAACGAGGCCGTCCGTTCGCGAGAGGGGCGCAGCAGGCTCGGCAGTGCCCGGAGGATGTACGGGAGCCGCAGCCCGGTGTAGCAGTCGGTTGGGTCGAGCAGCGCGAGACGCTCGACCCGCTCCGGGCGGGCGATCGCGTACGTGAGCGCGATCCAGGCGCCGTACGAGTGCCCGCACAGTGCCGCCCGCTCGACGCCGAGACCGTCGAACGTGCTCGTCAGCCAGCTGTGCAGATCGTCCGGTGTCTCGGGCGTCCGCCCGGTGTTCGTACTGCGGCCCGCGTCGACGATCAGGTCGACCGCGTAGACCCGGTACTGCTCAGCGAGCCGCGGCGCGACCGTGAACCACACCGGCGACGTGGCGCCGTGCCCCGCCAGCAGTACGACGGGCGGCGCGTCCGCGGGACCGCACGCGTTGACGTGCGTCGTCCCGAACTCGTCGGTCAGCTCGAGCTGCTCGACCGGCACGCCCCAGCGGGCGAGGAGAGCGTCGTACGTGTCCTGGAAGCTCATGCCGCCGAGAATAGCTCACTGAGTGAGGTAGATTGCCAGGCATGCGAGAAGGAGTAACACCGTCCGACCCGGATCGGGCCGCCGCGCTGGACGTGGTGCACCTGCTGCGTGAGGTCGCCCTGCGGCTCGAGCTGGCGGTGGGGGAGTTCGCGCGGACGACAGGCCTGCACGGCACCGACGTACGGGCGCTGGTACGCCTCCTGGACGCCGAGCGCGCCGGAGCCGAGGCCACGCCCGGATGGCTCGCTCAGCAGCTTGGAATGACCTCTCAGGCGACAACGGCGGTCATCCACCGCCTGGAGGCCGCCGGCCACGTCGAACGCGTCAGAAGCCGCACAGACGGCCGCAGCACCCGCCTCCAGGTCTCCGACACGGCCGTCGCGCTCGGCTGGGAGTTCTTCGGCCCGCTCCTGGACCGCCTGATCACCACCACCCAGGCCCTCGACCACAGAGAGCAGACCCTGGTGAAGGAGTACCTGACCGCGGTCTCGGACGCGCTGGGGTAAACGAAAGGGCCCCGGCAGGTGCCGGGGCCCTTCGCACTGCGTACGACGTCAGGTGCGGTCGCTGGTGACCTCGCGGTAGGTCTCCGTCTCCTCCGTCAGCTCGTGGATCTCGTCGGCGTCGTGAGCGTGCTCGTGCGCCTCCTCGAGCTCTTGAGTGGTCGGCTTCTGCACGGCGTCGGCGTAGTAGAACCGGGACAGCGCGGCCCGGGCCTTGTGCAGCGCCCGGCGGGGGGCGCGGACGCCGTTCTCGTCGGTCTCCGGGCCGAGCTCGTGCGGCACGACCCGGTCGCGGGCGGTCAGCGAGTACGCCTCGTACGTCGAGATCGGCTGGTGCTTCTCGGTGTACTTGCCGTCCGCGTCGCGCATGATGACGCCGGTCTCCAGACCGTGCATCAGCCGCTCCTGGTCGGCCCGCTGCAGCGAGATCGCCCAGCGCCGGGCGATCCAGAAGCCCAGGATCGGGCCGAGGATCACCGCGAACCGCAGGAACCAGGTGACGTTGTTCAGCGAGATGCCGAAGTGAGTGGCGATCAGGTCGTTACCGCCACCGATCCACAGCAGGGCGTAGAAGGTGATGAACGCGACGCCGATACCGGTCCGGGTCGGGACGTCCCGCGGGCGGTCGAGCAGGTGGTGCTCGCGCTTGTCACCGGTGATCCAGCCCTCGATGAACGGATACAGCGCGACCAGCGTGACGAACGCCGGCGGGATGATCAGCGCGGGGATGAGCAGGTTCCAGCTGATCGTGATGCCCCAGAACGTCGACTCGAAGCCGGGGAAGATCCGGACCGAGCCTTCCAGCCAGCCCATGTACCAGTCCGGTTGCGAGCCCGCGGTCACCTCGGCCGGGTTGTACGGCCCGTACAGCCAGACCGGGTTGATCTGCATCAGTGCGCCCATCAGCGCGGTGATGCCGAACACCACGAAGAAGAAGCCGCCGGCCTTGGCCGTGTACACCGGGAACAGCGGGTAGCCGACCACGTTCTTCTGCGTCCGGCCGGGGCCGGCGTACTGCGTGTGCTTGTGGTAGACGACCAGGAACAGGTGCACCGTGACGAGCGCCAGGATGATGCCGGGTATCAGCAGCACATGGACGATGAAGAACCGGGAGACGAAGTCGTCGCCGGGGAACTCACCGCCGAAGATGAAGAAGTTCATGTACGTGCCGACCACGGGTGACGCCTGGATCATGCCGTTGGTGATCCGCAGACCGGTACCGGACAGCAGGTCGTCGGGGAGGCCGTAGCCGATGAAGCCCTCGACGATGCCCAGGAACAGCATCCCGAAGCCGATCAGCCAGTTCAGCTCGCGCGGCTTGCGGAACGCGCCGGTGAAGAACATCCGCAGCAGGTGCACCATCATCGCGGCGATGAACAGCACGGCCGCCCAGTGGTGGATCTGCCGGACCAGCAGGCCGCCGCGGACGTCGAAGGTGATGTCCAGCGTGGAGGCGTAGGCCTCCGACATGTGCAGGCCCTTGAGCAGGCTGTACGAGCCCTGGTACTCGACCTCGGCCATCGAGGGCTTGAACCAGAACGTCAGGAAGGTGCCGGTCAGGATCAGGATGATGAAGCTGTAGAGCGCGATCTCGCCCAGCATGAAGGACCAGTGGTCGGGGAAGACCTTCCGCAGGTTCTTCTTGCCGATCTTCGCGATGCCGAGGCGATCGTCGACCCACTTGACCGGTCCAGGGAACTCTGTGCTTGTTGACACTGTTGTCACCCTCGTTCGAAGAAGCTCGGGCCGACCGGCTCGTGGAAGCCGCTCTGCGCAACCAGGTAGCCCTCACTGTCCACTGCCAACGGTAGCTGAGGCAGCGGCCGGGCCGCAGGACCGAAAACGACCTTGGCGCCGTCAGCGAGGTCGAAGGTCGACTGGTGGCACGGGCAGAGCACGTGGTGCGTGGTCTGCTCGTACAGGGAGATCGGGCAGCCCACGTGGGTGCAGATCTTCGAGTAGCACAGGATGCCGTCGACACCCCAGTTCTCCCGGCCCGGTGGGGTGCGGATCTCGCTGGGCTTGATCCGGACCACGATCACCGCGGACTTGGCCTTGGCGTTCTGGTACTCGGTCGGGCTCTCCTCCTGCAGCGGGGCCAGGTTGGCCGGCGCCGCGTTGACCAGCTGGCCGACGACCATGTCGGACGGCTTGATCGGGCGGTCGGTGACGTCGTTGACGACCCGGATGCCCTTCGCCCAGATCGTGTTGTACAGCGCCCGGCCCGGCAGCGGGCCGAGGTCGCGGAGCAGGATGATGGCCGGCAGGCCGAGCACGCCGAGCGCGCCGATCAGCGAGTTGCGGATCATCTTGCGCCGGGTGAAGCCGGACTCCGCCGTGCCCTGCTGGAACGCCTCGGTGATCTCGGCGATCTGCTGCGGCGACGAGTGTGCCGCGTGCCGCTCCTCGGAGATCTCCTCGTCGACCATCAGCTTCTTGGCCCACTGGATCGCGCCCGCCCCGATCAGGAACAGCGCGAGCCCGATGCACAGGCCGATGACCATGTTGTTGGCGTTGCCGGACAGCGGGCCGAACTGGATGATCGAGTCCCGCGGGATCGCGAAGTACGCCACACAGGAGCCCAGCACCAGCAGCGTCGCCAGGCCGAACATCGCCGACACCTGGCGCTCGACGCGGTCGGCCGCCTTCGGGTCGATGTCGGTGATCCGCGGCTCGTGCGGCTCCAGTCCCGGGTCCGGGATCGGCTCCGCCACCTCGACGGCGCTGCCGTGCTCCTCGTCCTCCGGCTTCACCGGGAGGTTCTTGTCGTCGCTCACTTGGCCTTCGCTCCCTTGGCCTTGACGCCCTTGGCGCCGATCCAGACCGCTACCGCTACCAGCAGACCGATCCCGACGAACCAGCCCCACAGGCCCTCGGACACCGGGCCGAGCCGGCCGAGCCCGAAGCCGCCCGGGTCCTTCTGGGTCTGCAGCGCCTTGAGGTACGCGATGATGTCGCGCTTGTCCTCGGGCTGCATGACCTGGTCGGAGAAGACCGGCATCTGCTGCGGGCCGGTCAGCATGGCTTCGTAGATGTGCTTCTCACTGACACCCATCAGCGACGGCGCGTACTTGCCGTTCGGCAGTGCGCCACCGCGACCGGCGAAGTTGTGGCAGGCCGTGCAGTTCGTGCGGAACAGCTCGCCACCGCGGGTGACCTGCTCGTCGGTGGCCTTGCTCACGTCGTACGCCTCCGACGCCGGCACCGCGGGACCGGGGGCGAGCGAGGCGACGTACGCGGCCAGGGCCTCGATCTCCTCCTCCGAGTACGCCGGGGCCTTGCGCGGGATCTGCGCGCCCGGCTGCATCGCCGGCATCCGGCCGGTACCGACCTGGAAGTCGACCGCGGCGGCGCCGACGCCGATCAGCGACGGACCGGCCATCTTGCCCTCGCCGTTCCCGCCGCCCTCGGCGTTCAGGCCGTGGCAGCTGGCACAGCCGACCGCGAAGAGCTTCTTGCCCTCCTCGATCTGCTGGGACTGGGCCGAGTTGTCCGCCACCGCGTTGTCAGGGGCGAAGGCGGCGTACGCCGAGCCCACTGCCAGGAGGCCGAACAGGAGCACGACGAGGCCGGCGGACCGGTGCCGTCGTCGCGCGGAGAGAAAGCGCGCCGGTGACAAGGAAGGTCTCTTCTCACTCATTTGAGCAGGTAGATGGTCGCGAACAGGGCGATCCAGACCACGTCGACGAAGTGCCAGTAGTACGACACGACGATCGCCGAGACGGCCTGTTCGTGGGTGAACTTGCGAGCCATGTACGTCCTGGCCAGGACGAACACGAAAGCGATGAGGCCGCCGGTCACGTGCAGCGCGTGGAATCCGGTGGCCAGGTAGAACACCGAGCCGTACGCGTTGGACGAGATCGTCAGGCCCTCCTGCACGAGCGCCGTGTACTCCGTCACCTGACCGGCGACGAAGATCGCGCCCATCATGTACGTGAGGATGAACCACTCACGCATGCCCCAGGAGCGGAGGTTCAGCAGCGAGCCGGTCCGGCCCACCCGGCCGTGCTCGGCAGCGAACACGCCGAACTGGCAGGTGAACGACGACGCCACCAGGATGAGCGTGTTCACCGAGGCGAACGGCACATCCAGGCGCTCGGTCATGACCTGCCACAGCGTCTCCGTCCCCGGAGCGGCGGCAGCGGTCGTCACCGACCGGATCGTGAAGTACGCCGCGAACAGGGCGGCGAAGAACATCAGTTCGCTCGAGAGCCAGACGATCGTGCCGACACTGACCATGCTGGGACGGTCGTGGTGTCCGTGTTCACGAGACGCTGGGAGCGCGGTTGCAGTGGCCACGCGGTCATTATGTCGGTCCCGCTGTTCAGTGCCACGACCACCCCCGTGCATGTCGCCGAACCGTTGTTCCTACTGTGGAAGCGTGCTTCCCCTTCACGCCACGCCCGGAGACCGGATCGAGCCGCTGACTCCGGTCCGGTTGCTGACGGCATGGACCTTCGAACCGGTGTTACTCGGCGTGATCATTCTCCTCGGCGCGGTGTACCTGTACGGCGTCCACCGGCTGCGTCGGCGCGGTGACAAGTGGTCCCGCGGCCGGACGTTCGCGTTCGTCGGGGTGGGACTGGGAAGCGCCGTGATCGCCACCCAGTCGGCGCTCGGCACATACGACACGGTGCTGATCAGCGTGCACATGGTGCAGCACATGATCCTGTCGATGCTGACGCCGCTCGCGCTGGCGCTCGGCGCGCCGGTCACGCTGGCGTTACGGACGCTGCCGCAGCGCCCGCGGAAGTGGTTGCTCTCCGTGTTGCATTCGCGGTTCGCGAAGGTGATCTGCTTCCCGCTGATCGGCTTCGCGCTGTTCGTCCTGAGCCCCTGGGCGCTCTATTTCAGCGGCTGGTACGACGCGACGCTGCACTCCACCGTGCTGCACGACCTGCTGCACCTGCACTTCATCCTGGTCGGCTCGCTGTTCTTCTGGCCGTTGCTCGGGCTGGACCCGGTGCCCGGCCGGGTGATCTACCCGTTCCGCCTGATCCTGGTGTTCCTCACCCTGCCGTTCCACGCCTTCCTCGGCATCACGATCATGTCGGCGAACACGCTGATCGCCGAGGACTGGTACACCAGTTTCGGCCGGTCCTGGCCGCCCTCGCCGCTGCACGACCAGTACATCGCGGGCGGTCTGTTGTGGGGCTCGGGTGACATCGTCGGCTTGGTGTTCTTCGCCGTACTGTTCGTCCAGTGGGTGCGCGAGTCGCAGCGTGAGGCGCGCCGTGAGGACCGGCGGCTGGACCGCTTGGAGGAACAGGCTCGCCGGGCTGAACAGTCGCCCCGGTAGCATTCCGGTGTCCAGTTTTCTTTAAAGCACAGCTTGGGATGGATCGATGAGTTCAGAGCGTCCGCTGAAGGTCCTGGTCTACAGCGACGACCGTACGACGCGGGAGTCCGTCCGGCTGGCCCTCGGCAAGCGGCCGGCGGCCGATCTGCCCGAGCTCGAGTACGTCGAGTGCGCCACCGAGCCGGCCGTCATCAAGACCATGGACAAGGGCGGGATCGACCTGGCCATCCTCGACGGCGAGGCCGTTCCGGCCGGCGGCATGGGGATCGCCCGGCAGCTGAAGGACGAGATCTTCCAGTGCCCGCCGGTCCTGGTCATCACCGGCCGGCCGCAGGACGCCTGGCTGGCGACCTGGTCGCGGGCCGAGGGCGCGGTCTCGCACCCGATCGACCCGATCAAGCTGGCCGAGGTCACCGCGCAGCTGATCCGCGCCCGCCTGGCCAAGCTGCCCGCGACGACCGCCTGACCTATGGGCGCCTACACGTGGCCGCAGGTACTGAATCCGCTGCTGCGGCGTGAGGACCTGGAGGCCTCCGCGACCGCGTGGGCGATGGAGCAGATCCTGTCCGGCGCCGCGTCACCCGCGCAGCTCGCCGGGTTCGTGGTCGCGCTGCGCTCCAAGGGCGAGACCGTCACCGAGGTCGAGGGGCTGGTCGCCACGATGCGCGACTTCGCCACCCGGATCTCGGTGCCCGGCCGGACGCTCGACGTCGTCGGTACCGGCGGTGACCAAGCCCACACAGTGAACATCAGCACGATGTCCGCGATCGTCGCCGCGGGGGCCGGCGCGAAGGTGCTGAAGCACGGCAACCGCGCCGCGTCGTCGGCGTGCGGCGCGGCGGACGTGCTCGAGGAGCTCGGCATCCCGCTCGACCTGACCGCGGCGCAGGTGGCCGAGGTGGGGGAGCGGGCAGGGATCACGTTCTGCTTCGCGCCGGCGTTCCACCCGGCGCTGCGGCACGCCGCCGTACCGCGCCGGGAGCTCGGGGTGCCGACCACCTTCAACTTCCTCGGCCCGCTCGCGAACCCCGGGAACCCGTCGGCCCAGGCGGTCGGTGTCGGCGACGGCCGGATCGCCGGGCTGATGGCCGGCGTCCTCGCCCGGCGCGGGATCGACGCGCTGGTGTTCCACGGCGACGACGGCCTGGACGAGCTGACCACGCGGACGACGTCGCAGGTGTGGACTGTCGGCGGCGGTCAGGTCGAGGGACCGATCACGCTCGACCCGCGGGAGTTGGGCATCGAGCCGGTGGCCGCGGAGGCGCTGAAGGGCGCGGACGCGGCGTACAACGCGAAGGTCGTACGGGCGCTCGTCGACGGCGAGCCGGGGGCGGTGCGGGACGTCGTACTGCTGAACGCCGGTGCGGCGCTGGCGGCGTACACCCCGGAGCCTGGCACCGTGACGGAGCGGATCCGTATCGGCATGGACCGCGCGGCCGAGGCGATCGACTCCGGCGCCGCGAAGGACGTGCTGGACCGCTGGATCACGGCCTGCACCGAGGTACGCGGCTGATTTGCTGGGTGGCCGGCGGGGTGTGCCCGCCGGCCCCTGCTACTTGTTGACCTTGATCTGGCTGACCTTGTAGCGCCAGACGTTCTGCCAAGCCGGGGTGGATCCGGCCAGGTCGGCGATCGACACGTCCGCCGTACCGTCACCGCGGTCGATCACGGCGATCATGATCGTGGAGTACGTCTCCGCCAGCATCGGCACCTTCACCGGGACCCTGGCCGTCAGCTCGTGGCCCGGGTGGCCGTTGACCGTGATCACCTTGTGGGTGCTGCTTCCTTTGACCACCGTCACGTTCTTGTCGTACAGGTTGACGAGCGCGCGGGCGCCGATCTGGATCGCGGCCTGCTTACGGCCGGCCGCGGAGTTCTGGTACGTGATGTCCGGCGGCAGCTGCCCGAACGAGACGTAGTTGCCCCACGACGAGTTCTTGCCGTTGTAGTTGGGGTGCACGGTCAGCCACACCGCGGCGCCGCCCCACAGCCCGGTCCGCTCGTAGTTGTTGCCCCACGCCGAACTCATCACCGGCATCGTGTCGCTGTTGGCCGCAACCATCTCGGTCCCGAGCACCTTGCCGAACGGCGTCGGCGTCTTCGACGGCTTCACCGACGGACTGACCGTCTCGATCGGCTTCTCGGCCGCCGTAGGCAACGCCACCGGACTGATCGCCTCGGCCCGGTTCCAAACCCACCCCACACTCAACCCAGTAGCAGCCAAAGCCGCCACCACCAAAACAACGGCCCCAACAGCCCGAGCCCGCCCATTACCCCCACTCCCGCCGCCCCCATGCCGAGCCAACCCCCGAGGCTCACCTTCCTGCCCGCCACCGCGATGGCCACCCGCAAACCCCGCACCGTGGCCTTGCTCACCACCACCCCGATGACCTGCCGCAAACGCCGAGGTCCCGCCTGAGCCTTGCTCACCACCAGCCCGATGACCTGCCGCAAACGCCGAGGTCCCGCCTGAGCCTTGCTCACCACCAGCCCGATGACCTGCCGCAAACGCCGAAGTCCCCTCGGAGCCCTGCTGCCCACCAGCCCGATGGCCTGCCGCAGACGCCGAGGTCCCGCCTGAGCCCTGCTGCCCACCAGCCCGATGGCCACCCGCGGACGCCGAGGTCCCCGGGCCTTGCCCAGCGCCAGCTCGCTGGCCGTCTGCGAGCCCCGTGGTTCCGCCCGGGCCTTGCGCAGCACCAGGCAAACCGGCGGCGTGAGCCCCGTGCCCGGCCCCAGCGTCCTGCCCAGCCAAGCGCGGATCACCACTACCGGGCCTTCCCACACCAGGCGCTCCCGAGGCTGCCCCACCCGCAGCCTGCGGCCCAGCCGCCGACGAAATCACCTCAGTAAACAAGGCCTGCCCACCCGGCCCACCACCCCGCGGCCCCGCGTGCTGCCCACCCTGCGGTGCACCGTGCTGCGAGCCTCGCCCTCCGGCGTGCTGACCACCCTGCGGCCCGCCTTGCTGACCGCCCTGTGACCCGCCTTGCTGACCGCCTTGCGGCCCCGGCTGTTGGCCGCCCTGCGGTCCACCGGTCTGCCCGCCCTGCGACGCATCGAACTGCCCGCCTTGCGGTCCTCCGCGCTGTCCACCCTGGGCGCCAGCCTGCTGACCGAACTGCGGCCCACCGTGCTGAGGCCCCAGACCCTGCGACTGCCAGCCACCAGCCGACTGACCACCTTGCTGCACACCCCACATCTGCCCGGCCTGCCCAGCGCCGGCCTGCCCAGCGCCGGCCTGCCCAGGTGTCGCCTGCGTACCGCCCAGCTGCCCCTGACCCCCATGCGCGCCGCCCGGCTGCACCGGACCACCTTGTCCCGAAACGGAGGGCCCAGAAGCGACCTGCCCTGGACCGACCTGCCCTGGACCGACCTGCCCTGGACCGACCTGCCCTGGACCGACCTGCCCTGGACCGACCTGCCCTGGAGCTACCTGCCCAGGAGCTACCTGCCCAGGAGCCGGCTGCACAGGTCCTGCCTGCGGACCGCCGGTCTGCCTCGGACCCGGCTGCGCAGGACTCTGCTGTCCGGGCTGAGATTGCGGCTGACGCGGTTGTCCCTGCCCACCCTCCGGCCGACCTGCTTCACCTAGCCCCGTCGGCTCCACCGGACGCTGTCCGCCGTACTGCGCACCCGCCGGCGGAGCCGCATGCTGCCCCCGCGCCGGCTGCACACCAGGCTGCTGCGCCCCCGGCTGCTGCCCGCCCGACTGCTGCCCAGTCGTCGCCTGGGGCCATGTCTGCTGCGGACCCGACTGCTGTACGCCCGTCTGCAGTGCGTCGCCCGGCGGCTGACTACTCGTCGGCTGGGGCCATGTCTGCTGGGCAGCTGGCTGCTGCCCGCCGCCTGGCTGCGCACCGCCTGGCTGCCGGCCAGTCGTCGGCCGGGGCCATGTCTGCTCGGCACCCGGCGCCTGTGCGCCAGACTGCCCTCCGCTCGGCTGCGCGCCGTCTGGCTGCTGGCCGCTCGGCGGCTGGGGCCATGTCTGCTGGGCAGCCGACTGCTGCCCGCTCGGCTGGGCGCCAGGATGGGGCTGGGCTGGTTGCTGAGCGGTGGGTTGCCGCTGGGGAGATGGCTGGCTGGTCCAGTGCTGTTGCTGCGGCGGGGCCGCGTGTTGCGGCCGGACCGGCGGCGGGGGAGGAGGCGGGGCCGGAGCAGGTGACTGCCCGAACAGAGCATCCGAAGACCCACCGTCAACGTGCCCCGCACCCCGCGACTCACCAAGGTCCGGTACCTGGCCCGGAGCCTGTGCCCCACCGGCGCCCGGCGCCTGGCCCGGTGCTGGGGTCTGATCGAGGCTTGGTTGCTGACCCGCACCCGGTGCTTGGCCGAAGCCCGGCGTCTCGCTCGTGCTCTGGGCCTCGTGAGCGCCTGGAACTGGAGGTGCTTGCGGGGTGCCTGACAGGGGATCCGAGCCCGGCTGGCGGGTGGAGCTGTCTTGGGGCGGGGTGTTGTCGTTGTCAGCCAACTTGAATTCCTAGGTAGGCCTGGTCCGCGGCCTTCTTCAGGTCCGGGCGGTTGTTCGGGATGCCGCTGATGTAGGCGACCGCCGTCCCGTCACCGAGGTCGAAAACGGCCACCGTCAGGGTAAGTACTCGATCGGTCACCGCGGTCGTCGTCGCGGTCACGGACTGCTGGAAGACCCAGCCGGCCTTGTCGGTCCGCTTCACGGGGCCGTTCGCGATCGTCTTGTACGAGACCGGGATGTTCCCGTACATGCTCTCGCGCACCTTCAGCGACAGCGCCGCCGCGGTCGCCTTCGGGTCGCCGTTGAAGCCGGACGCGGTACCCAGACCGCCGACGAAGATGTCCGCGCTCCAGTCGTCACCCTCGACGACGTCTTCCTTCAGGACGATGCGCTGGCCGTTCGAGTTGATCAGCTGCTGGACCAGGCGCTTGCGGTCCGACCACGGCGGGTTCCGGCGCGGGAACGAGATCGCGTCCGACGCGATCCGGCCGGCGCCCTCGTGCAGCGTCGGGTTCTTCGACTGGCCGGGTTTGCCGCTGGTCTGGTTCGTCGGCGTGGGGGAGGTGCTCTGCGTCGGCGTACCGTTCGGATCCGGGTCCGCCGTCTCCTTGTCGCCGTTCGTCAGCAGGACCACCGCCGCGACGATCAGCAGAACCACCGCGACCCCGCCGGCGATGATCAGCGGCATCTTCCCGCCGAACGGACCACCGCCGACGGAACTCTTGGACTTTTTCTTGCCCTTGCCGCCGTCCCGCTTGCCGACGCCGGCACTCAGGTCGGCCTGACCGCCCCAAGCCTCGTTGCCGTCGTCACCCCAGGCGCGCTGCGTCTGCTGCCCGCCCCAAGCCTGGTCACCGCCCTGGTGACTGCCTGCACCCCACTGCTGCTGGGTCGGCTGGCTGTCCTGCTGAGCGGTCTGCTGGTTGTCGCCCCAGCCGTTGCCGCTCTGCTGAGCGGCCGCCGGCTGCACGGGCCAGGACTGCCCGCCCCATTCCTGCTCGCCACCCTGCTGACCGGTCGACTGCTGGCCCCACGGCGAAGACTCCTGTACGCCGTTGTGGTCGCCCCAGCCGTTGTCGGCGGGCGCATCAGCTCCTGCCGTACCTTGCTGTGAGCCCCAAACCTGTCCGGCCTGGGCGCTCTGCCCCACGTTCGAGGTCTGGCTCGGCTGGTCGCCCCAGAGCTGGACTGGCTGCTCTCGCGGGGTGTCCGTTGTCTCGGGAACGGTCCAGAGCGGAGCTGACTTCTCTGGTGTCTGCTCGTCCTCGTCGTCCTGTGCCTCGACGCCCCACGCCGGTACGTCGGCTGCCTGCTGGTCCTGCTCGTCACCGGACGGGCTACCCCAGTCCGGCTGCAGCAGACCGGCTGCCTCCGCCTCATCAGCCGCCAGCTCAGCAGCCCGCTCGTCCGCGGCACGCTGACTGGCAGCCTGCTCGTCCGCAGCGCGCTGGCTGGCAGCCTGCTCGTCCGCATCTCCGTCGCCAGCAGCCTGCCCATCCGTGGCCGACCGGCTCGCAGCCTGCTCGTTCGCAGCCAGCTGGCTCGTGGCCGGCTCGTTCGCAGCCAGCTGGTTCGTGGCCTGCTGGTTCGTGGTCTGCTCGTCCGTAGTTCGGGCGGCTGCAGCTTGCTCGCTTGCAGCGGTCTGGGTGTCTGCAGTTCGTTCGTCGGCGGCCTGCGAGTCGGCTTCGGTTGCCGATGCGGGCGTCGTGTCGGTGGCGTCGTCGGGTAGGGCCGGGGCGAGTTTGAGGGTCCAGCCGGTGGATTTTTCGTCTGGCTGTCCGTCGGTGACTGTGGCGGACTCTGGTTCTTCGAGCTCGGGGGAGATCTCGCGCTGGGTCCAGTGTTCCGGGGGTGCGGGGGCGAGTTCGGGGGCGCCCCAGGTCGCGCGTGCACGCTCGGCCGCTTCTGCCGCTGCTGCTCGTGCCGACTCGGTTGACTGAGCTGGCTCGGCCGTCTGCGTCGGCTCGGCAGTCTGAACTGATGGCGGCTGAGCTGATGCGGTCTGAGCGGACTGGTGTGACGTGGCGGTTTCGTCGGGGGCGACTGCGCGCAGGCGTGTGCCGCCGGTCGGTCCGTCGGTCGCCGGAGTCGTGCTCCACAGCTGTGGTGTGGCTGCAGGTTGCCACCAGCCGCCGCCTTCGGCTTGTTCGGTCGGTTCAGCGGCGCTGGTCTCCTGCACCGCACGCAGCCCGGGGCCAGGCGTGCCCTGGCCCGCATCCGTCACAGGCTGGACGGACACCGGCCGCGTTGGCTCCGCAGACCCGTCACCCGCGACGCCAGCTTCCTGCTCCGTCGGCTGCTGCTC
>NZ_JBEXMY010000005.1:703928-739526 GCF_040610805.1 Kribbella sp. NPDC003557 | reverse complement strand
CCGTCGGCTGCTGCTCCGTCGGCTGCTGACCCGTCGGCTGCTGACCCGTCGGCTGCTGACCCGTCGGCTGCTGACCCGTCGGCTGCTGACCCGTCGGCTGCTGACCCGTCGACTGCTGACCCGCTGGCTGCTGACCCGCTGGCTGCTGCGTCCCTGGGTGCTGCGCCCCTGGCTGCTGATCAGTCGGTTGCTGAGCTGCCCCTTGCTGATGAGCCGTCGCGTGCTGAGTCGTCCCCTGCTGGGCTGAGCCCTGCTGCGGCGTCGCTTGGTGCTGTGCTGGCTCTTGGGGCTGCGTGTTCCAGTTGTCGGCCGCGACCTGCTCGGAGTGGAGTTGGTCGGGCTGCGGCTGGGGCTGGTGGTCTTCGGTGGGCTGGTCGTACGCGGTGAACTGGTCCGGCGCCCACGGCTGCTGGTCGGCGCTCCACGGCTGCTGTTGGTCGGCCGACCAGGATTGCTGCTGGTTGGCTGACCAGGGCTGTTGCTGGGTCTGCTCGAGGTCGGGGGAGCCGGAGCCCTGCGCGGTCGGTTGCTGAGACCAGTCCTGCTGGGCGGACCACGACTGCTGCTGAGTCTGCTCGGCGTCAGGATCAGGCTGTTCGTAGCTGCTGAACTGGTGTGCCGACCACGGCTGCTGGTCCGCTGACCACGGCTGCTGCTGGGTGGTGTCGTGGGGCGTGGAGTGCTGGTCCGGCTGCTGCTGGGCAGGCCAAGGCTGGTGTTGGTTCTGAGCGTCGGGCTGCTGTTGCTGCTGACCCGGCCACGGGGGTTGCTGGTCCTGGGCGTCCGGCTCCTGCCGGCCCGGCCACGGTTGTGGCTGGCTCTGAGTGCCTGGCTGCTGGCCTGGCCACGGTTGCTGGATGTGAGTGTCCGGCTGTTGCTGGGTGGGCCAAGGCTGTTGGTTCTGGTCGGCGTCGGGCTGGTCGTAGGAGGTGAACTGGTCTGCCGACCATGGCTGTTGGTCCGCGGACCACGGCTGCTGGGTGGTGTCGTGCGGGGTGGAGTGCTGGTCAGGCTGTTGCTGCTGTCCCGGCCACGGCTCTTGCTCGCCCTGGGCTTCGTGCGGTTGTTGCTGCTGAGGGGGCCAGGGCTGTTGCTGGTTCTGACCTGCGGGCTGCTGTTGGGCAGGCCAGGGCTGCTGGTTCTGGTCCGCGTCGGGCTGCTCGTACGAGGTGAACTGGTCTGCTGACCATGGCTGCTGGTCGGCGGACCACGATTGCTGCTGGGTGGTGTCGTGGGGCGTCGAGGGCTGGTCGGGCTGTTGGTGCTGGCCGGGCCAGGGCTCTTGCTGGTTCTGAGCCGCCGGGTGCTGCTGGGCGGGCCAGGGCTGCTGGTTGTGGTCGGCGTTGGGCTGGTCGTACGAGCTGAACTGGTCTGGTGACCAGGGCTGCTGGTCTGCCGACCAGGGCTGTTGCTGCGTGGTGTCGTTGGCAGTGGGGTGCTGCTGGGTGGGCTGAGGCTGTTGCTGGTCAGCGTCAGGCTGCTCGTAGGAGGTGAACTGGTCTGCTGCCCATGGCTGTTGGTCGGCGGACCACGCTTGCTGCTGGCCGTCGGACTGCTGTGTTGGCCAGGGCTGGTTCTGGGCGGGCGTCTGCTGTCCGGGCCAGGGGTGCTGCTCGTTGTCGGGCTGCTGTGCCGGCCAGGGCTGGTTTTGGGCAGGCTGCTGCTGTTGTGCCGGCCAGGATTGCTGCTGCTCGTCTGGCTGCGCCGACCAGGTGTGCTGCTGGGCTGGCTCCTGCTCGGCTGACCAGGACGGCTGTTGGCCGGAGTCCGGCTGCACGGGCCAAGACGGGTCCTGGGCAGAGTCCGGCTGCTGCGCAGGCCAGGGCTGTTGGGCTGGCTGCTGGGGCGAGGCAGGCTGGTTGGGCTCAGAGTGAGTCTGGGCAGCCTGGCTCGGCCCGGCCTCGGATGGCGCAGCCTTGCTCGGCGCGGCCTCGGCGGGTGGCGTTTGGGGGGACTTGGGCTCAGATGGGGCAGTCTTGCCCGTGGTCTGGGCTGGCGTTGCCTCGGGGGCGGCCTGGGGTGGTTGGCCGGGGGTGGGGTCGGCCTGTTCGGCCGGGGCCTCGTGTTCGGGTTTGGTTTTGTTGGTCCACTTCTCGCCGTTCCAGAAGCGGATGGTGTGGGGCTGGCCGGTGGGGTCGGGGTACCAGCCGGCGGGTGGGTTGCTCATCCGCGTCCTCGCTGGGATGCCGGCGCTACTGCGCGGACCTGCTCGGCATGGAACTGACCCCGGACGTTCATGTGTTCACCGTAACTTCAGCTCGTGTCAGTCTGATCCGTTCGGACCACGTCTCAGACACCGTCCTCCTGACCCAGGCTGAAGGCCGCCTCCAGGTCGTGGCTGGAGTACGCGCGGAAGGCGATGTGGGTCTCGGTGCTGAGCACCCCCGGCACCCGGTTGACGTGCTCGGGGATGACGGTGGCCAGGTCGTCGTGCCGCGCGACCCGGACGAGGGCGATCAGGTCGAGCCCGCCGGTCACGGAGTACACCTCGCTGACGCCGTCGATCGCCGCCACCTGCTCGGCGACCTCCGGGATCCGTGCGACGTCGGCCTTGATGAACACGATCGCGGTGACCATGCCGTCCTCTCCTCAGAACACTCACATTTCAACCTGCTGAAGCATAGTCGCGGCCGAGTCCCCACAGCGCGGCCGCCGTCGGTTCGTCGGCGGGCAGGAACGCCTCCATCCGCAGTTCCGACACGGTCACGTCGATCGCCGTCCCGAACCGGGTCAGCGTGGTGATCAGCCGCAGCTCCCCGGAGGAGGATCGCAGCCGCAGCGGTACGGCGAACCCGAGGTGGTCCGGCCCGGTATCAGGACGCGGCGGGATCAGCGTGACCAGCTCGGCGATCAGCGCGTCGGCCTCCAGGTTCGGCACCAGGGCGGCCTCGCGGCTGAGCCCGTCGATCACGTGCCACGACCACTCGGCGAGATTCACGATCCGGGGCGCCAGCCCGTCGGGGTGCAGGAACAGCCGCGGCACTGACAGGGGCGCTTCCAGCAGGTATGGCGCGGCACCGGCGACGAGCGCGTGGAACGACCGGTTCGCGAGCACCACGTCGCCGCGCCGGTCCACCACGACGGCCGGGCTCGGATGGTGTCCGTCGAGGATCCCGGCCAGCGCGGTCCGGATCGCGCCGAGACTGGGCGAGTCGTACGGCGTTTCGTCGTACGCCGGGGCGTATCCGCCGGACACCAGCAGCTGGTTGCGCTCCCGCAGCGGCACCTGGAGCGACTCGGCGAGCCGGATGACCATGTCGCGCCCGGGCACGGAGCGCCCGCTCTCGATGAAGCTGACGTGCCGCTGCGTGGTCCCCGCGCGGACGGCCAGCTCGAGCTGACTCACCCGCCGGCGGGTGCGCCACGACCGCAGTCCCGTGGACAGTTCGGATGCCATGCCGCAGTTCTAACCCATGCCACCGACAGTCCATACCCAGCAGGGAATTGCCGCCGATCGATGCCCCCGGCAAAGTCGTGGACGTGAACAACAACGCAGCGGAAGAACTCGCGAATCGCTATGTAGCAGTCTGGAACGAAGCCGACGCCGACGCCCGCACGACGGCGGTCGAGGAACTGTGGACCGACGGTGGCGTGCACCTGCTCGAGCCGCCGGAGGAGATCGTCAAGCGGGCCGCCGAGATCGGCGTCACCGCGACCCTGGAGGCCCGTGGACACGCGGAGCTGGTCCGGCGCGTGACCCGGGCGTACGACGACTTCGTCGCCCCCGGCCAGTACGAGTTCGTGCGGCACGGCGACGCCGCCGCGCTCGGCGACCTGGTGAAGCTGCGCTGGGCGATGGTCCCGGCCGGCGGCGGCGAGCCGCTTGCCATCGGCATCGATCTCCTGCAGCTGGCTCCCGACGGCCGGATCCTGACCGACTACCAGTTCATCGAGGCCTAGCCCACCCGGGCCGGTCCCAGCGGGCGCAGGTGGCGGCGGCGCTCGGTGGGGTGATGGTGCTGGTCGGAGTGGGAGTTGTCGAGGCGGGTGAGGTGCCGGCCGGCGCCGCTCACCGGGCAGGTCCAGGTGCCGTCCATCTCGACCAGGCGGATGCCGGGGAGCTCGAGCCAGCGCAGGATCAGCTCGATCTCCTCAGGCGAGGCCGCCGCGACCGGCCCGATGCCGGGCAGCACGGTCTCGGCCGACGCGCGGAGCATCTCCAGGTGCGGCCGCGGGTCGGTGCCGCGCGGGCTGAACCCGGCCGCCGCGAGCCGCCCGCGACGGATCACGTGGAGCTCCCAGCCGCCGTCGTCGGTCCGCCTGGCGGCACAGATCTCGGCGCATCCGGTGATCGACGCCATCCGCTGCATCCGCGCCGAGCTGCGCACGAACGCGCTCAGCCGGTCGCGGTGGACGGCGGCGTCCTCGAACCGCTCGTCCGCGGACAGGAGGTCGATCCGCCGGTCCAGCGCGTCGACGACCGGTGTCGGGTCCACGGTCAGCGCCGAGCGGAGCGCCGTCACGAACTCGCCGTACGAATCCATCGAGATCCGGCCGTCGCACGGCGCCACGCACCGGCCCATCTCCGCGAGCACGCACGGCGACGACGAGGGGTGCTTGGACATCCGGGCGGTGCACTGCCGGATCGGGAACGCCTCGTGCAGCGCGGCCATCGCCCGCTCGGCCGTCTTCCGCGAGCTGAACGGCCCGAGATACCCGGCGTCGTCGTCCCGGACCTGTTTGACCAGCGACAACCGCGGAAACGGTTCGACCGTGACCTTCAGCCATTGTTGCCGCTCCGGGAACTTCGAGCGCCGGTTGTACCGCGGCTTGTGCTCCGCGATCAGCCGCAGCTCGCGGATCTCGGCCTCCAGCGGCGTCCCGCACTCGATCCCGCGGACGCCGGTGGCGATACCGACCATCTCGCCGATCCGGTTCCTGGTCTCGGAGGCGGTGAAGTACGAGCGGACGCGGGTGCGCAGGTCCTTGGACTTCCCGACGTACAGCACCTCGCCGCGGTCGTCGGTGAACAGATACACACCCGGTGCGTGGGGCAACGACTCGGCCAGGTGGCGCTTGGCTCGGACGGCCGGTGCGACCCGGGACGAGAACGTCTGCAGGTCCTCCAGAGTTTGCACGCCCAACGACCCGACCCGCTCGAACAGCCCGTGCAGCACGTCGACGGTCGCGCGGGCGTCGGACAGCGCGCGGTGGTTCGGTGTGGTCGTCGTCCGGAACAGCTTCGCCAGCGTGCCGAGCTTGCAGTTCGGCGCCTCGTCCGGGGTGATCACCCGGCGGGCCAGCAGCGCGGTGTCGACGACGGTGAAGTCGGGCCAGTCGTACCCGTGCACCAGGCTCTCGTGTTTCAGGAAGCCCATGTCGAACGGCGCGTTGTGCGCCACCATCACGCAGCCGCGCGCGAACTCCAGGAACGCGGGCAGCACCGACTCGATCCGCGGCGAGGCGGCGACCATCCCGTTCGTGATGCCGGTCAGCACCGCGATGAACGCCGGGATCGACTCCGACGGCCTGACCAGCGTCTGGAACTCGCCGACCACCTCGCCCGCGCGCACCTTGACCGCGCCGATCTCGGTGATGCCGCCCTCGCCCGGCGGGTTGCCCGTCGTCTCCAGGTCCACGACGCAGAACGTGATGGCGTGCAGCGGCGTGCCGAGGTCGTCGAAGCTGTGCTGCACGCCGCGGATCGGCATCAACGGATCCGGGGCCGGCGCATGCCCTGGGCTGGTCATGGCCACGACGCTAGGAGCCGCCACCGACAATTCCGCAGGTGACACGCAGGAGAGTCGACTACGCTCTCGGTATGCGTACACAGGCGATCACCGCGGAACCGGGCCCGCTGCCCGCTCGCTGTGGTCTGCGTCACTGGTCCAGCAGCAGCTGCCAGGTCGTCGTTCCAGCCGGACTGCGGACCGGTGACTGAGGCAGGCACCGCCGCGAGCTCCGCCGCTACGACTTTGCCTGAACCGGTCCGGCAACGCGTCCTGACCCTCGCCGCGCACGCACTCGGTCAGTTGCCCGCGACCGACATCCCGGCCCCGCTGCGCCGGTTCGCCAGCTTCGCGCCGGCGAAACGGGCGAAGCTGTCGGCCTCGGTGCTCGGGCCGATCCTGGAGACCGACGACCACTTCCGCCGGCTGGTGGCGTTCGAGGTACGGCGGGAGCACCCGGAGCTGGGCGACGCGGTGGCCGAAGGCGTCCCGGTCCCGGCCGCGGACCCGGTCGAGGTCGCCGCGCTCGCGTACCTGCTGCGGCCGGACAACTGGGAGCAGCACATCGCCGCGGCCGCCCAGGTCCCGGTGGAGAACCCGCAGGCCGACACCGACGCCGTGAACCGGCTCGCCGATCAGCTCGACCAGGCGCGCACCGAGACCCGGCAGGTGCGCGAACGGCTTCGTGAACAGGTCAACGAGCTGAAGGCCGAGAACGTCACGCTCCGGCGCAAGCTGAACGAGGCCCGCCAGCGGATCACCGGTCTGCAGACGGAGGTCGAGCAACGCACCAAGGAGGCTGACAGTGCCGACGAGCGCGTCGACGCGGCGCGCGCCGAGGTCGACCGTGAGCTGCGCAAGCTCCGCGCCCGGATCACCGAGCTGGAGGCGATCGAGCACGCGGCCCGGCGTACGGCGGGACAGGAGCGGGAGCTCGCGTCGACACGTACCCGGCTGTTGCTGGACACGTTGCTCGAGGCAGCGAGCGGTCTGCGCCGTGAGCTGGCTCTGCCGCCCGGGGGAGAGCTCCGTCCCGCGGACACGGTGGCCGGCTCCGAGCCCGAGGCCGCGCCTGTCGGCCGTACGGCGCCTGAGGACGACCCCGCGCTCTTCGACGAGTTGCTGGCGTTGCCGCAGGTGCACCTGATCATCGACGGCTACAACGTGACGAAGACCGCCTGGCCGAACTCGCCACTGCATTCGCAGCGTCAGCGGCTGGTCACCGCCCTGGGTGCGCTGGTCGCACAACGGCGGGTCGAGGTCACCGTGGTCTTCGACGGTGCGGAGCTGTCCGGGCCGGTCCAGCTGAATCCACCTCGCGGTGTGCGGGTGCGGTTCAGTCCGGCCGGGGTGATCGCCGACGAGGTGATCCGGCAACTGGTCCGCGCCGAACCGCCCGGCCGCCCGGTCGTGGTCGTCTCCACCGACCGCGAAGTTGCCGACAGCATCGTCAAACTCGGTGCCCGCGCGCTCACCGCGAGCAGCCTCGTAGCACGCATCGCCCGCGCCTGACCACAGAAATTGTCGGCGGGGGTCTCTAGCGTCCTTCTCAGCCGGATGCAAGTCCGGGTGCTTCCCCCCCTTGGAGGATGTTGTGCTGATCGACTGCGACGCGTGTGTGATGAAGGGTCCCGGGTGCCAGGACTGCGTTGTCACCGTAGTGCTCGGGTTCTCGGCCGAACGGTCCGGCAGCTTGCGCATCGACGACGACGAGAAGGCCGCGCTCGACGCGCTGGCCGAGTCCGGCCTGGTGCCGCCGCTGCGCCTCGTGCACGCGGTGAACAGCATCGAGCCGAAGGACGCGCCGGAGGAGCAGACCGGCTGACCGTCCCGTGCCGTCAGGACCCCTACGGACGAAGGCGAAACGATCGTTTGGCCGGGCCCGGCCTGAGAGGTGACGCGGAGAGATGGCGCCTGCTGCGCGCCGCCCCGCGGGCACTGGGCGGCGTTGTCGTCGGTCGGAAGGACTCCGTCCTGCCTCCCTCCTCCGCCTTGCCCAGCACTCCGCGGGACGACGCTCGCGACGGCACCACCTCTCCGCGCCACCTCTGCGTTAATTTTCGATCAAACCCGAGGGGCGAATTGCACTGGTCACGAAACGGTCACTACTGTTACCTCTCGTTGCCTCAGGGTGTCGGCCGCTCCGGCCGACCGGGCAGCGGCAAGCCGAGGGAGTGATCCGGCGGATCCGCGGACCGAGAGTCCGTGCGGAGGGCCTGATCAACGGGGACGGCGCGAGCAGAGGAAGGGACCGACCGGGCTGTGTCCATCGGACGCATCAACCGCACCAGGGGTATCGCCCTCGCCGCCATCACCAGCACCGCCGTCGCCGCGGGAGTGATCTTCATCCAGGGAGCGGCTGACGCCGACCCCAAGCCCACGCTGGACGAGGCGAAGAAGCAGATCGCGGCGCTCCAGCACCAGGCCGAGGAGGCCGGCGAGTCGGCGAACGATCTGCGCGGGCAGATCACCGCCTCGACCGCCCGGGTGAAGGCCCTGCAGGCGGGCATCGCCAAGCAGCAGGCCCAGGTGGATTCGGTGAAGCGGCAGATCGGCTCCCTCGCGGTGGCCGGGTACCAGACGTCGGGCATCTCCACGACCGCGCAGCTGCTGCTGTCGAGCAACCCGGACCAGTTCCTCAGCCAGGCGTCCACCGCCCAGGCCTTCGCCGGCCAGCAGAACTCGGCGCTGCGTCGCTACCAGGTCGCTCAGGGCAAGCTCACCGACCTGCAGGCCAGCGAGCAGACCGAGCTGTCCGCGCTGCAGGCCGTGCAGGCGAAGCAGGACGCGTTCAAGAAGCAGATCCAGGTCAAGCTCGACGCCGCCGAGAAGGTCCTCGACAAGCTCAGCGAGGCCGAGCGCAAGCGGATCGAGGAAGAGAACGCCAAGGAGGCGGAGGAGGCGCGCAACCAGCGCCCGACCCGCAACGGCGACCGGACCGGCGACGACAAGGACCTGCCGAACGTCCCGGCCAGCGGCCGCGCGAAGATCGCGATCAACGCCGCGCTCGCCCAGCTCGGTGACTCCTACGTATGGGGCGCCACGGGCCCGAACTCGTTCGACTGCTCCGGCCTGACCATGTACGCCTGGGGCAAGGCCGGCGTCTCGCTGTCGCACTCCTCGAAGGCACAGGCCAGCGAGGGCCGCCGGGTCAGCAAGTCCGACCTGATGCCGGGCGACCTGGTCTTCTTCTTCAGCCCGATCAGCCACGTCGGCATCTACCTCGGCAACGGCCGGATCGTGCACGCCCCGCGTCCGGGCAAGAGCGTGGAGATCGCCCCGCTCGACGAGAACCCGTACAACACCGCGGTCCGTCCGGGCTGACCTGCGACCTTTGACATACTCTGCGGCTCCGGGGGTCCCCCGGAGCCGCGGCTTTTCACGGCGGTGCCGTAGGGTCGGAGGAGGCACGTAGTGTTCCGCCTGGTCGGGGCAGGTGAGCAGCGAAGGGCCGAGGTGATCGACGAACAGGGCGATACGGTTCCGCTGCCGGTGATCCCGTCTACCGGTGACCCTCGGGAGCCGATCGACCACCGGCCGGAGTCGCGCGCTGACGGGCCGCAGCGTCCGCCGTTCGCGCCGATCCTGAAGAAGGTCGCGCTCGGCGTCGCCGTCTGCCTGGTCGCCGGAGCCGGGTACGCCGGCCTGCAGCACATCGCCGACGCCCCCGCCGACCCGAACGCTCCCGGCGCGGGCCAGGCGCCGCAGTCGACGCCGACCACGCCCGACCAGGCCCAGGCCGGTGTGCAGCGGGCGGTCGCCGGCGAGGCGGTCCTGCAGAAGATGACCGACGCGGTGGAGAACGAGGACCGTACCGAGTTCCTGAACACGATCGACCCGAAGGCCACGCAGTTCCGGGCCAGCGCGCGGACGATCTACAGCAACCTCACCACGCTCCCGCTCGGCACATTCCAGTTGCGCTACGTGAGCGACGACGCGGCCGCGCTGACACCGGACCGGCAGGCGGAGCTCGGCGGGACCCAGTCCTGGCTCGCGCAGGTCGAGGTCTCCTGGCAACTCGCCGGGTACGACGTGAAACCCGCCCGCGAGACGCTCCCGGTGACCTTCGTGACCCGCGACGGCAAGACGTACGCCGCGTCGTTCTCGGAGCGGTTCGTGGCGGGACAGCGTCGCCCGGTCTGGGCGCTCGGCCCGATCGAGCTGGCCAAGGGCGAGCACAGCCTGGTGATCAGCCTCGAGTCGGAGGCCGAGGCGCGCAGCTACGTGTCGGTCGCGGACAAGGCGGTCGAGTCGGTCACGAAGGTGTGGGGCAAGGGCTGGCGGCAGAAGGTGGTCGTCTACCTGCCGGCCAAACAATCCCAGATGGAGAACGTGCTCGGCGCCCAGCCGAACACCTATACCCAGATCGCGGCCGTCACGATGGCCGAGCTCGACACGCCCGCCGTCGGTGCGCCGGTGCGGATCGTGGCCAATCCGAAGCTGTTCGAGGAGCTCGGCAAGCAGGGCCGGCGGATCGTGCTGACCCACGAGACGACCCACGTCGCGTCGACAGCCACCGCTTCTCCGGTGCCGCTGTGGCTGGCCGAGGGCTTCGCGGACTACGTCGCGTTCACCGCCGTGCCGGTGCAGGACGAGTCGGCGGCGAAGGAGCTGTTCAAGGCGGTCCGGGCGGGGCATGTGCCGGCTTCGCTGCCGTCGCCGGAGGCGTTCGCGGCGTCGGCGACCGAGCTGCCGCAGGCGTACGAGTCGGCGTGGCTGGCCTGTCGGCTGATCGCCGAGCGTGAGGGGCAGGACAAACTGGTCAGGTTCTACCGCGCGGTGCATGCGTCGACGACGTCGGCCGGGCTGGCGGACGCGTTCAAGTCGGTGCTGGGGATGACCGAGGCCGAGTTCGTCGCCGAGTGGCAGAAGTACCTCGAACGGCTCGCCGGTGCCTAGAGCAACGTCCGGTCCGTGGGCGCCTCGCGCCGCGGGCGGTCTGCTCGCACTCGCGCTGGTCTTCACGATCGCCGTCACCACGCCCTGGCACCTGATCGACCTGCCCGCACCGGACGCCGCGCTGGACTTCACCTCCGCCGAGATCGCCCGCCAGAACGCGTTCCGCCACGAGATCCTCCGGTGGTCGACGGCGTCCTGGATCATCTCGGTGGTGGTCCCGCTGGTGATCGGCTTCAGCCCGCTCGGCCGCCGGCTGTACGACGCTCTGCGGATCCGCTGGTGGGTCCTCGCCGTACCGGTCACGGTCGCGGGGATCGCCCTGATCACGAACCTGCTCACCGTCCCGACCGACGTGCTCGCCCAGCGGGTCAGCCTGAAGTACGGCCTGGCGGTGGAGAACTGGCGGTTGTGGGTGTGGGACCGCGGCGTGAACTGGGCGATCACCTCGCTCGGCGTCTCGGTGCTCGCGATCGTCCTGATCGCGGTGGCGAAACGCCGGCCGCAGGGCTGGTGGTTGCCCGGGGCCATCGTCGCGGCGTTGCTGGTGCTCGGGGTGTCGTTCGCGTACCCGGTGCTTGTCGAGCCGCGGTTCAACAAGTTCACGTCGATGCCGGCCGGTGCCTTGCGCAACGACTTCCTGAAGCTCGCGGCCGAGGACGGCGTGCCGGTGAAGGACGTGCTGGTCGCGGATGCGTCGAAGCGGACCACGGCACTCAACGCGTACGTGTCCGGCTTCGGTTCGACCCGGCGGCTGGTCGTCTACGACACGCTGCTGAAGGACACGCCGCCGGCGCAGGTCCGGCTCGTCGTGGCGCACGAGCTCGGTCACGCCGCGGAGGACGATGTCCTGCACGGCACGTTGATCGGCGTACTCGGTACGGCGTTCGGCATCACGCTGCTGTACCTGCTGCTCGGGCCTCGGCTGGCTGACCCGCGTCGTGTGGCGGTCCTGGTCGCGCTGATCGTGGCCGGTACGACGCTGGCGAGCCCGGTGCAGAATCTGGTGAGCCGCAAGATCGAGGCACGCGCCGACTACCACTCGCTCCGGCTGACGAACGACCCGCGGAACTTCGTCGCGATGCAGCACGACCTGGCCGTGCGGAACATCTCCGGCCTGGAGCCCAGCCGCTGGCGGTACTGGATGTTCGCCAGCCATCCGACCGCGCCGGAGCGGATCGCGATGGGCCGGGCCTGGGCGGCCGAGAACGGCGGCACGGTTCCGCCGCTGGCGCCCCGATGACGGTTCTCGTCGTCACCAACGACTTCCCGCCGCGGCAGGGCGGGATCGAGACGTTCGTCCGTTCGCTGTGCGACGAGCTGCCCGAGGTGGTCGTCTACACGTCCCGCGAGCCGGGCGACGCGGCGTACGACGCGACGCTGCCGTTCCCCGTCGTGCGGGACCGGTCGTCGATGTTGTTGCCGACGGCCCGGGTCACGAAGCGCGCCGTCCAGGTGATGCGGGAGTACGGGGCCGACCGGGTCCTGTTCGGGGCGGCGGCACCGCTCGGGTTGATGGGTCCGGCGTTGCGGCGGGCCGGCGCGCGGACGATCGTCGCGATGACGCACGGGCACGAGACGTGGTGGGCCGGCGTACCCGGAGCCCGGCGGGCGTTGCGCAGGATCGGTGACGCCGCGGACACGGTCACGACGGTGTCGTCGTGGTGCGAGGAGCAGATCGTGCCTGCACTGTCACCGGCGGCCGCCGGACGAGTACGCAGGCTGACGCCCGGGGTCGACTCCACCCGGTTCACGCCTGGGTGTGGTGGAGAACAGGTCCGCAAGGGACTCGGTCTGGAAGGTGTTCCGGTGGTCGCGTGCGTTTCGCGGCTGATCCGCCGGAAGGGGCAGGACACATTGATCCGGGCCTGGCCGCGCGTTCGTCGGTCCGTGCCGGGCGCCACGCTGCTGCTCGTCGGCGGCGGGCCTGACCGGGAGTACCTCGAGGAGCTGGCCGTGAGCACCGGGGTGTCCGACGCGGTGGTGTTCACCGGGCCGGTTCCGTGGGCCGACCTCCCGCCGTACGTCGACGCGGCGGACGTGTTCGCGATGCCGTGCCGGACGCGGCGGTTCGGGCTGGAGCCGGAGGCGCTCGGGATCGTCACGCTGGAAGCTTCCGCGACCGGAAAGCCCGTAGTGGTGGGGGATTCCGGTGGGGCTTCCGACACGGTGCTGCACGGGACGACGGGGTACTTGGTCGACCCGTACAACCCAGCTGCCGTAGGAGCGCGCTTGAGCGAGCTGCTGGCGAACACCCGGCACTGTGAGGCTCTTGGCGCGGCGGGCCGCAAGTGGGTCGAGGACGAGTGGGCCTGGTCGCGCTCGGGCGCCGTGCTGAGAGACCTGCTCGGCGTGTGACACGCCGGGGGTGCGGGGAATTGCTGGACAGACGGTGGGCGAGGTCGTGTACTCTGGCCGGCATGCACCGGATGTTCCGACTTGCCGCAGCCGTACGAGCTTCTCGCTCTCCGGCTGCCGCGGCCTGACATCCTGAAACTTCCACCGGCGACCGGAAACGGTTCGCCGGTGTTGTTGTTTCCGTAGCCCCGGTGGTCCGGTTCCGGTCCTGAATTCGACAAGGACGAGAACCATGAGCATCACCAGGACCTTCATCGACTTCTTCATCGACCGCGACCACGTCCCGACGACGGGGTCCACGCTCATCCCGCGGCTCGGCGATCCCGTGCTGTTCACGACCTCGGGTATGCATCCGCTCACGCCGTATCTGGAGGGCGAACCCCATCCACTGGGGCGCAGACTCACCGGCATCCAGCGATGCCTGCGCACCACCGATCTCGACGAGGTCGGCGATCCGACCCACCTGACCGTGTTCGAGATGCTCGGCTCGTGGTCGCTCGGCGACTACGGCAGCAGCCAGACCCTGAAGTGGGGGTACGAGTTGCTGACCACCGGCTACGGGCTCGATCCGCGCCACCTGTACGTGACGGTGTTCGGCGGCGACAGCCAGGTGCCGCTGGACCAGGAGTCGCTGCGTACCTGGCAGGAGCTCGGCCTGCCGATCGAGCTGACCACCGACGACAACTGGTGGTCGAACGGCCCGACCGGTCCGTGCGGCCCGGACTCGGAGATCTTCGTCTGGACCGGTGACGGCGAACCGGAGGGGACGCCGACCACCGACGACCGCTGGGTCGAGGTCTGGAACCACGTGATGATGCGCTACCGCCGGCTCGACGACGGTTCGCTCGAACCGCTCAAGCAGCAGAACATCGACACCGGCCTCGGGCTCGAGCGGCTGACGATGCTGCTGGAGGGCAAGAGCTCGGTGTACGAGACCTCGCTGTTCGAGCCGTGGATGCGGATCGTGCCGAAGCTCTGGACGCTGGACGAGCGTTCGCAGCGGATCGTCATCGACCACCTGCGGTCGAGCATCGTGATCGTCGGCGACGGCGTGCACCCGTCGAACACCGGCCGCGGGTACGTGCTGCGCCGGCTGATCCGCCGGATGCTGACGCTCCTGTGGCAGACCGACGAGTCGCGCTCGCTGTCCGACCTGCCGATCGAGCTGTTCGAGCACACCCTGCAGCACTTCCACCAGGGCGAGACGGTGACGCTGATCCGGCGGATCCTGATCGACGAGGAGATCCGGTTCAGCAACCTGCTCGACCGCGGCCGCAAGGTGCTCAGCCACGAGCGGTTCCACAAGTCGCTCGACGACACCGACTACGAGTACCTGCACGAGACCCACGGGCTGCCCCGTGAGCTCGTCGACTCCCTGCGTTAGACCGGTTGGATGGGTTCGAGAACGTCGGTGCGGGGAGTGTCGGAGTCCGGGATCTCCGGCGGGACGACCTTCCCCACCGACGACTGGGCCACGAACGCGCCGGCCAGCACGATCACCCCGCCGACGATCTGGTTCGTCGTCAGCGTCTCGCCGAGCAGGATCAACGCGAAGATGCAGGCCGCGACCACCTCGACGTAGGCGACCGCGCCGCCGATCGCCGCCGACAGCCGCTGGACCGCGGCCGCGCCGGCCAGGTAGGCGACGACCGTGCTGACCAGGATCAGCCAGGCGGCCATCACCCAGCCCGGCGCGTGCCGGTCGCCGATCGCGATCGTGTCCACGAGCACGTGCCACGGCGTACCCCAGGGCGCCGCGATGAACGTCAGGACGACGGCGCCGACCACGCTGCCCGCGGCCGTCATCACCAGCGGGTCCGCGGCGCCGGTGAGCTTGTCGATCAGGATGAAGTACGTCGCCTGACAGGCGGCCGCGCCGAGGCCCGCGATCAGGCCGATCAGGTCGATCCGCAGGCCGGACCAGATCTCGGCCACGGTCGCGAGACCGACGACCGCGATACTCACGCCGATCGCGGCCGAGCGCGGGACGGCGACCTTCTGGCCGAACTTCAGCCAGGCGACCACCAGCACCGGCCCGGAGAACTCGAGCATCAGCGCCACGCCGACGGGCAGCCGGCTGGCGGCGACGAAGAACAGCGTCTGGCATCCGGCGATCCCGGTCAGGCCGTACAGCACGAGGGCCTTCCAGGACGCCCGCGCCGCGCGCAGACCGCCACGGCCGCGGAAGATCAGCACGAGCGGGACGAGCACGGCGGCCGCGCCGAGGATCCGTAACCAGGCTGCCTGCTGCGGGGTGAAACCGGCCCCGATCAGGGCCTTGGCGAACGGCCCCGACCCGCCGAACGTGATCGCGGAGAAGACCGCGAACCCCAACCCCACCGACTTCGTGCTGTACATGGGCATAACGCTCTCATGCCCATTACATCGCTGTCGAGTGCAATCTCACAGGACGTTCACGGCGCGGGCTGCGATGATCGCGACGGTGAGCAGCGCGATCGCCGACTGGATGCCCATCAGCATCTTGGTCCGGGCCGACAGCGGCATCGTGTCGGTCGGGCTGAACGCCGTCGCCGCGGTGAACGAGACGAACAGATAGTCGGTGAACCCGGGCAGCCAGCCCTTCCAGCCCGGCAGGTCGACGGTCATCTGCGGGAACAGCAGATCCGGCCGCTCGGTCTCGCGCTCGTGCTCCGGCGCCCGCGCGAACGGGCCGCCGCGGTCGATCTCCCAGTACCAGACCGCGAACGCGACCACGTTCGTCACCCAGATCAGCACGGCGCTCTTCACCAGCACCTTGCCCTCGTTGGCATCGCCGTTGTTCAGGAAGAAGATCATCCCGGCCAGGTAGAACGCGTTCACCGCCACCAGGACGCCGACCAGCGTCATCTCCACCGACCGCAGCCAGGGCTCGTCCCGGCGGAGGTGGAACGGGTTCATCCAGACCAGCGGCAGCAGCAGGAGGAAGCCGAGGGCCGGCATCAGCCAGCGCGGCAACGCGTTGATCTGCGCCGGCACCAGCAGTTGCAGGACGAGCACGGCCAGCACCGCCAGCGAGGCCGGCCAGCGCCGGGTGTGGCGGGTGCTGGGAGGCGGTGCCTTCGTCGGCTTGTTCACCCCAGCATTCTCGCGCCGCCGGGCGGTTATCCGACGGAGGCGTCGACGACGGCTTGTCCTACTTCGGTACGCCGGTAGTGGACCTGGTGCCCGGTACGGCGACGTGTCGCGAGGCCCGCGTCGTACAGCGCGGACAGGTGCTCGGCGACCGTAGCGAGCGCCAGGTTGTACTGGGCGGCGAGGGCGCTGGTCGTTGCGGGCGGGTCGAGGGCGACGAGGAGCGTGGCTCGCGTACGGCCGAGGAGGCGGGCCAGTGGGTCCGGGGGAGCGGGGGCGTCGGACCAGAGTCGTGCGGCGCCGCGGGCGGGGTAGACGAGGGTCGGGTGGTACGCCGGGTCGACGACGATCACCAGGTACGGCCAGGCGAAGACCCCGGGCACCAGGAGCAGGCCCTGCCCGGTGAGATCGCGGTCTTCGGAGCGGTACCGGGTGGCGATCAGCCTGTCGTCCTCCCAGGCGAGGGTCGGATGCAGGTCGTCGAACAGGCCGCCCAGGCCACCGTCGGTCAACTGCTGACCGCGGTACGCGATGTCGTCCTCGAGGACGCGGCTGATCAGCGGCCAGTCCGGCTTGATCAGGGCCTCCCAAGCGGCCTCGATCTCGTCGGCCAGTCGCTCTCGGCTGCCGCTCAGGTCGGTCAGCATCACGTCGATCTCAGGCGCGGCAGGGTTCTTCAACTCGTCCCGGGAGCGCATCAGTTCGGTCCGGACCGTGTCGAGCGGGGTGCTGCGCACCCGGGCGATCTCGGTGGCGAACTTGGCGCGTGACGCCTTGGGTGGCGGCGTCAAGAAGTCCGGGGTGAACCCGACGCGTGGCTGCACGGCCTTCAACAGCCGCAGGTCAAGAGTCCGCGCGGCGTCCCGCTTCGCCGCGATCCAGTCGCCGTACAGCGGCCGGTGCTTCGACCCGTTGAGGACCCGCACCGCCGACATCGTCTCCCACAACGGCGACGCCCCGAACCGGCAGCGCAGCGCGTCCGCCTGGGTGAACCGCAGCACGGTCATGAGCGCGAACTTTCGGTCACAACCAAAACTCTACGCCCGTCGTCCGGGGCTCGGGCACGCTCACGGCGTGAGGTCCTACCGAGCTGTACTCAGCCTGCCCGGCATGCGTGCCGTGTACGCCGCGCACACCGTCACGATGCTCGGCACCGTCGGTGCGCAGGTCGCGCTGTCGATCCTGATCTTCGAGCGGACCGGGTCCCCGTTGCTGTCGGCCCTCGTGCTGGTGTGCTCGTTCCTTCCGTACGCCGTGGGCGGGCTGCTGCTGTCCTCGGTCGCGGACCGCTTCCCGGCGCGACGGGTGCTGGTGGCGTGCGACCTGCTGAGCGCGACCTGCGTGGCGTGCATGCTGCTGCCGGGCATGCCCGTCGGCGGGCTGCTCGGCCTGCTGGTCTGCACCGGGATGATCGCGCCCGTCTTCGCCGGGGCGCGGGCCGCCAGCCTGGCGCACCTGCTGCCGCAGGACCTGTTCCCGATCGGCCGGTCGTTGCTGCGGGCAATCGGTCAGACGGCGGTCCTGACCGGCTTCGCGGTCGGCGGCGTCGCGGTGGCGGCGATCGGCGCGAGGTGGTTGCTGATCGTCGAAGTGGTGACATTCGTAGTGTCGGCAATCCTGATCGGCACCGGGACACCGTCGACACCGCCGGGGGAGCGGAAGAGCTCCACGGTCGGCGACTCGTGGACCGGCCTGCGGCTGCTGTTCGCGAACGCGAAGCTGCGCAACCTGATCCTGCTGACCTGGGTGGCGCCGGCGTTCTCGTCCCTCCCGGACGGGCTCGCCGTCGCCTACACCGCCCAGGTCGGCGTCGCCGCCGCGGCCGCCGGTGCGTTGTTCACCGGGTACGCCGTCGGCAGCGTGCTCGGCGAGCTCGTCGTCGCGCGGTTCACCCCTTCCGCGCGGCGACGGCTCGTCGTCCCGTTCCTGCTGGTCAGCCAGCTCCCGGCGATCGCGTTCCTGACCGCGCCGCCGATCCCGGTCGCCGCGCTGCTGCTCGCGATCTCCGGCACCGGCTACGCCTTCAACCAGGGCGTCGACCCGCTGATCCTGCGGCACACCGAGCCGTCGTACCGCGGTCGATTGTTCACAATCCAGACCAGCGGGCTGATGGCGATCCAGGGCGTGAGCATCGCGCTCGGCGGCGTCGTCGGTTCCTTCCTCGACCCGAGTCTCACGATCGCGCTGGCCGGCGTCCTCGGGACGGCGACCACCTTGCTGATCGCCCGTCAGGCCCTCACCACGGAGCCACGTCGGCCAGCGACTCAGGCCCTCTGAAAACGCCACCGCGACCGCCGTACCCCATTCGGACACGATGCCGGCGTTGTTGACCAGCGCGTCGAGCCGGCCGGCCTCCGCCTCGACCTGCTTGGCGGCCGCCGCGACCGACTCGACGTCGGTGACGTCCAGCTGCACGAACCGTACGTCGAGCCCCTCGCCGGCCAGCTCCTCCGCGGCGCGGGCGCCCAGCGCGGGGTTGCGCGCCGCGAGATGCACCGTCAGTCCGCGCTGTGCGAGCTGCGGTACTTCCGCGCGGTCGCCGAGGACCTGAACATCACCCGCGCCGCCGAGCGGCTCGGCCTCGCCCAGCCGCCGTTGTCGCGTGCGATGCGCCGGCTCGAGCACCGGCTCGGCGTGGACCTCTTCGACTGCTCCGGCCAGCGGCTCGCGCTGACCGCCGCGGGGGAGACGCTGCTGAAGGAGTCGGGCCCGGTGCTCGACGCGCTCGATTCCGCCGTCCGCCGGACGCAACGTGCGGGGCAGACCACGAAAGGGCTCGGTTACGGCGAAGCCTGGTGTCGCAACCGAGCTGCTGCACCGGATCGTCACCGAGCTGCGGGACGACTTCCCGGGCATCGAGGTGGTGGTGAGCGGGTTCGGGGAGCAGGCGGACATGGTGCGCGACGGACGGGCTGATGTTGCTCAGCGCAACTACTGGTCGGCGCGGCCGGACGACGCGGTGGATGGGCCGGTCGTGCAGGATTCCGCACAACTGCTGGAAGTCGTCGCTTTCGGGCAGGCGGTCGCGCTGGTGCCGCGGTCGATGGCCGAGCGCGACATCCGCCCGGACGTCGTCTACCGGCCGGTGACCGACGTCGAGCCGTACCGGATGTACGTCGTCTGGCCCGCCGGTAGCCGGTCCGCCGAGCTGGCCCGCTTCGTCGAGGCGGCGGTCCGGCATTCCACCGAACCGCCCGCGGTCTCACGCACTTGAGCGGACCACGAGCGGTGCGGTGACGAGCCGGCCCGGCTCGTCGGGTTCACCGGC
Organism: Kribbella sp. NPDC003557; assembly: GCF_040610805.1. Lineage (NCBI taxonomy): Bacteria > Bacillati > Actinomycetota > Actinomycetes > Propionibacteriales > Kribbellaceae > Kribbella > Kribbella sp. NPDC003557. The sequence goes on along the minus strand of NZ_JBEXMY010000005.1, from coordinate 720,263 downwards.
GATCTCGCGCAGGGCGCGGTCGAACAGGGAGGTGGCGATGTCGCGCAGCGGGATCCGTGCCGTCGTCAGCGGCGTGTCGAGCATGCTCGCGAACGGAAAGTCGTTGAAGCCGGTGACCGCGACGTCCTGACCGACCGTGATGCCGCGCCGTTGCAGGGTCCGCATCGCGACCACCGCGAACGCGTCGTTGTCCGCGACGAAGGCGTCCGGCAGACCCGTCTCCTGGACGTACGCCGCCACCGCGTCGAGCGAACCGAACGATCGCACCGTCGTGGCGGGGAACTCCCGGACGAACCCGTCCTGGCGCTGATGCACCCACGGCAACGGGCTGTCGGTCGCCAGGTACACGGCGCGCTCCCGCCCGGTCGAGCGCAGGTGCGCCGCGATGCCGGCCATCGACGTCTCGTTGTCCACGTCCACCCAGCACTGCCGGTGCTCCGGTCCCGTCCGGCCGAACGCCACGAACGGAAACCGCCGCCGGCTGAGGAACTCGATCCGCTCGTCGTGCGGCATCGTCTCCATGACGACGATCGCGTCGACCTGGCGCGCCGCGATCAGCTTCTCGTACAGCACGATCTCGGTCGCGCTGTCGGCCGGGGTCTCGACGACATGGACGCCGTAGCCCGGGACCGCGGCCGCCTTGACCAGACCGCCGAGCAGGCTGTGCAGGAACCCGCCCAGGCCGGGGTTGTCGTCGTCCACGAGGTCGTCCTCGAAGGACATCGGCAGGCCGATCACCTGGCTGCGTCCGGACGACAACGCGCGGGCAGCGTGGTTCGGGATGTACCCGAGTTCCTGGATCGCGGCGCGCACAGTCCGCACTGTCGGTGCCGCTACGCGGTGTGGCGCGTTGAGCACGTTCGACACCGTCATCGCCGACACCCCGGCCAATCGGGCGACGTCCGCGACAGTCGTACGCCGCGGCTTGTCTTCAGCCAACCCTTCCCCCTCAGTCGTACACGATCCGGGCCGATCCTCCGACCGGAACGTCAATACCCCACACCGCGGGCGGCGTCGTCGTCTCTCGGTGCACCTCGTGGCCCGAACAGTCCGAGACTACGAGGTCGGCAACCCGGTCGCACGCACCTTCGACGTACAGTCTCCGCTCGGCGCCACCGTTCACCACGACGGTGCAGGACTCCTGGAGCCGTACGACAGGATTCGTGTACACGGCAACCACGGTTTCGGTCGCACCGATCGCGCGAACCTGCGTGTACCGCGCATCCGGCCGTGACGGCAGCAGTACGCCGTGCAGCAACGCGTCGGCGTGATCGCGCATGAAGCCGAGCCAGTACCGGACCACCTGCTGGTGCCCGGGCGGCAGCGCGTCCAGCTCCATCGACACCTGCGGCGTACTGAACAACGCACCGATGAAGTGCTGCGCGACGTTCTCCGCCGGCGCCGACGGGTGCCACATCAGCATGTCGGAGTGCACCGCGCGGTCACCGGCGAGCAGGCGACAGTCGATCGTCCGGACACGGTTCTCCACCGCGTCGAGCGCGCAGTCGCCGGCGCGCAAGAACGTGCCGAACCGCCAAAGCCTCGGGTGCACGTAGTCCTGACGGAACTCGATCAGCACGTCGGGCCGCAGTTTCCGTAGCTCGTCGGTGACGGCCTGCAAGAACCGCTCCACGCCTTCGTCGACGGAGGAGCAGTCACTGCCCGGGGGCGGAGGGACGCTGCTCCGCGCCCAAGAGTCGATGAAGTCGATCTTCAGCCCGTCGACGCCCCAGTCACGCACCGGACGAACGCAGCACTCCAGGAGGTGCTCGCGTACCTCGGGACAGCGGGGGTCGAGGACGGCGGTCACCTCGCCGTCGGCAAAGCCGAGTGTGCGGTCCTTCAGCTTGCGCCAGGCCTTCGAGTGCACACCGATCAGCGCCGGCGCGATCCACAGCACGTACTGCTGGCCGATCGTGTGGACGCGGCGCACATGCTCGGCCATGTCCGGAAACTTGGGGCTGGTCGGCTCCCAATCGCCGCAGTACGCGTACCCGCGCCGAGTGTCGTCGGTCTGCCAGCCGTCGTCGACGATGACCGCCTCGGTGCCGTACGCCGTTGCGGCGCGGGCGTGCCGCTCGACGGACTCGGCCGAGACGTGCTGGTGGTCGCTGTACCAGGTCGAGTACATCGCCTGTCGAGCGACCGGCGGTACGTCGGCGATCCGGTCACCCAGCTCGGCCGTCCACTCGGCCGTCACGGCACGCAACGCCTCGGCGAAATGCTGGGCCCGCGGATCGATCCGCAGGGCGAAGCCTTCGCCCTCGAGATCCGTCACGGTCAGCTCGATCAGCTGTTCCGCGGTCTCCTCGCTCACTCCGACAGCGAAGTCGCACCCTCGGACGTTCGACGACAAGGAGATTGTCAACAGGCTGCGGTCCTGCGCGTCGACAAGCGTCGCGACGGGTGCGGAGCGGACGGACCGGACGTCGCGGTGCGAGCCCCAGTCGGTCGGGAGGTTGCGCCGTGATCCCTGGGACGCCTGCCAGAGCGTCACCGCGTCATCGGCCGGCCAGGTCCAGAGCAGCGTCACCGGACCACCGGCAGCGACGTCGGCAACTACGTCGTACCGCAGGACATCGGGCTCGTCCGCCGCGCGCTCCGTCAGCGTGCCGGGGCCGGTCAGGCTCGCGCTGCGCACGATGCGACGGTCGGCGGAGCGGATCTCAAAGGTCGTCACGCGCCGGACTATAGCGGTAAAACAAGGTGTTTCGAAGTATTGACGGAATTGCACGGCATCCCTATGTTTTACCGCTAATATCCGCCTTCTTCGAGGTGCCGCCGGGCCGGCTCTCAGCTCCGAACTCGCCGGTGCGGCCGTCTGCCGAAATCCGAACCATGAGAAGGAGAACTGTGATGCCGACCAACGAAAACCCCTTGGGACGACCAATCACACGGCGTGGCCTCCTGGCCGCCGCGGCCCTCGCCGGAGTGGGCTCGAGCGCGGTGCTCACGGCCTGCGCCGGCGGGAGCGCGGGGGGCACGTCGAGCGCCGGAGGCAAGGACGGCGCCGGCGGTGCCGGCGGCAAAGGCGGCACCGTGACCTGGGCCTCGTGGGCCAATCCGGGCGAGGCCGAGCGGTTCCGCCAGATCTCGAAGGACTACGAGGCCGCGCACGGTACCAAGGTCACCTTCCAGGTGGTCGTCGGCGACTACGGCGCCAAGCTGCTGACCCAGCTCGCCGGCAGCAGCGCCCCGGACGTCTTCTACGTGCAGGACTCAGGCATGCAGCGGCTCATCCAGAACAAGAAGGTCGCCGATTTCACCGAGTTCACGGCGAAGGCGGACGCGCCCGTCAAGATCGACGACCTGTACCCGAACCTGATGGGCTGGTGCAAGCCGGCCGACGGCAGTCCGGGCACCTACGGGCTGGTCGTCGACTGCAACCCGATCGTGTTCTGGTTCAACAAGGACATGTGCGAGGCCGCCGGCATCACCCAGAACCCCGCGCAGTTGCACGAGTCCGGCGGCTGGAACCGGGACGCCGTCGACGACTTCCTGACCAAGATCAAGGCCACCGGCAAGCGGGGCATGATCCTGGAGGGCGGCTTCGGCCCCATGCTCAGCTGGATGACCGCGTTCGGCGGCAAGGTCGTCGAGGGCAACAAGATGATCTTCAACGAGGACGCGAAGTCGATGGAGACCCTCGAGTGGCTCTGGGAGGGGATGGCAGGAGGCAAGATCACCTACGGCGGGTCACTGCCGAAGGGGCAGGCCATCGACGCCCTGTTCTACAGCCAGCAACTCGCCAGCTGCCAGGTCGGACGCTGGATCCTGCCGAACCTCAAGAAGCTGAAGTTCGGCTACGACATCGCACCGTTCCCGTCCGCCGACGGGAAGACCGTCCCTCCGGCGATCGTCTACACCGCCGCCATGGCCGTGAACGCCAACGCCAAGGATCCCGAAGCCGCGATGTACTTCGCCACCCGGTTCGTCTCCAAGGACGGCCAGAAGGCCCGGCTCTCCGGCGGAGGCAACGCGGTGCCGGCCGTCGCGGGGCTGGACGAGGTCGTGATGGAGAACAAGCAGCCCGAACACTGTGCCTGGTTCACGGAAGCCGCCAAGAAGGGCTACGCGATCCCGTCGGCCATCGCGTCCAAGGCGGAGGTCGGAGCCAACCTCGGCACCGAGATGGACAAGTCGATCAAGGCCGGCGACAGCGCGAAGGTCTGGGCCGACAAGATCTGCAAGTTCATCAACAACGGGAAGTGAGACATGGCGCTCGCAGCGGATGTGAAGCGCCGACGGCGGACCGAAGCGCTGTGGGGGTACGCCTTTCTCACCCCCCAGCTCATCGGCCTGATCGCCTTCATGGTGGGCCCCCTGATCTTCGCCATCGTCCTGTCGTTCTCGAGCTGGGACGGTCTGGGGTCGCGCACGTTCGTCGGCCTGCAGAACTTCATCGGTGTCTGGCAGGACGCCCAGTTGCGGCAGTCCTGGCTGAACACCGCGTGGTTCACCGCCCTCCAGGTCCCCGGACTGTTGATCACCGGCTTCTTCTTCGCGTTCTTCATCCAGAAGGCGGGGCGGCTGACGCCGTTCTACCGGATCTTCTTCTTCGCGCCGCAGGTCACGTCGACCGTCGCGGTGGGCGCCATCTGGCTCTGGCTGCTGAACCCCGAGATCAGTCCCGTCAACTCCCTGCTGAAGTCGCTCGGGCTGCCCAACCCGCCGGACTGGCTGCAGAATCCGCGGACGGCGATCCCGGCGATCGCCGTGGTGTCGATCTGGCAGGGCCTCGGCTACATGATCGTGATGTTCGTCGCCGGTCTGCAGAACATCTCGCCCACCCTGATGGAGGCCGCCGACATCGACGGCGCGTCGGAATGGCAGAAGCTGCGCAGGATCACCGTGCCGCTGCTGTCGCCGACCATCCTGTTCCTGTCGATCACCTCGATCATCGGGTCCTTCCAGGTGTTCGACTACATCTACTTCTTCTTCGACACCACAGCACCGGCGAACGCCCACACGATCGTGTACGACATCGTGAACTTCGCCTTCCGCCAGTTCAAGTTCGGGTTCGCCGCGGCCATCGCGGTGTACCTGTTCCTCATCCTGCTGGCGCTGACCGGCCTCCAGTTTCTTGCTCAGAAGAAATGGGTGCACTACACCGAATGACTTCCTCATCAAGCGAGATCGCCGCCCGGGACCTCGAGGCGGCGCGTCGGAAGAATGCTTCTCATGGCCTGCGCGGGGGGCGGTTCAACCCGTCCTGGATTCCGCTGCACCTGCTGCTGATCGCGGGCTCCCTGGCGATGTTCGTGCCGTTCCTGTGGATGTTGTTCTCGGCCCTGAAGCCGCTCGACGAGATCTTCGCCCAGCCGCCGAAGCTGCTGCCGAAGCTCTGGCAGCCGCAGAACTTCGTCACCGCCTGGCAGGGCGCCGACTTCGCGCGGGCGTACTTCAACAGTGTCTACATCGCCGGCCTGGTCACGATCTTCACCCTGATCACCTGCTCGATGGCTGCCTACGCCTTCGCCCGGATCCGTTTCCCGGGACGGAACCTGATCTTCGGCATCTTCCTGGCCACCCTGATGGTGCCGTTCCAGCTGACCGTGATCCCGCTGTACGTCATCATGGGGCAGCTCCGCTGGATCGACACCCACCTGGCGCTGATCGTCCCGCCGGCGTTGTTCAACGCCTTCGGTGTCTTCCTTCTGCGCCAATATGTCCGCGGCATTCCGCTGGAGCTGGAGGAAGCCGCCTCGATCGACGGCGCGGGGCGGGTCCGGATCTTCACGACCATTATCCTGCCGCTGCTGCGGACCCCGCTCGTGGCCCTCGGCATCTTCGTGTTCCTCGGACAGTGGAACTCGTTCTTCTCCCCGTTGATCTTCCTGAACAGCGATCGGAACTTCACGATTCCGCTCGTGGTCAACCAGTTCAAGGGCGCCTACTCCTCCGACTGGACGAGCCTGATGGCGGCCACGACCATGGCGGCGCTGCCGATGCTGCTCATCTTCATCATCGCCCAGCGTCAGATAGTGCAAGGCATCGCGCTGTCCGGCTCGAAGACCTGACCTGCCGCATGTCCGACGTCAGCACATCGGGTGATGCCGGACGTGCCGACCATCACAGGCTCGCCGGCCCGGGGGCGGCGGGGCGGTAGGACGGGAGGGCCTCTGCGAGCGTGGGGTAGTGGTCCAGAGGGCGGCTGGTGGTGGTGGCCCGGATGAGGTCACCCAGCCACTGGCCGGCCCCGGACGTGCGCAGCCAGCCGCCGTGCCGGACCGCCAGTTCGTGGGCGTCGGCGAGGACCTCGAGGGCGCTCGCCTCCATCGCGGTGACGCGCCGCAGGTCGACCACCAGGCGCGGCAGCTTGGTGGTGATCACGTGCCGCAGTTCGTCGGCGAACGTGGTCACGGTGCAGACGTCGACCCTGCCCGCCACCCGGACGACCGCACACTCACCGACGGAGCTCCAGCTACAGACGAAAGGCCCGCTCACCTCTGCCGGACGGCGGGCGGACCTGATGGCGCGGGGTTTGTTCATGCGTACAGGTACCCCGCGGCTAACCTGGGCGAGCGGAGCGTCCGGGCCGGACCGTGAGGCCCGGCCCGGACGTGCTCACATCAGTTCACGATGATCTTGTCGACCTCGATCGTGATGCCCTTGACGAGTGGCGTCGAGGTGCCGGTCGTCACCGTTCCGGTCCCCTTCTGCACACCCTTGATGTTCATCGAGTACGTCATCGACCCGCCGGGTGCTCCCGGCGTACTGGTGATCCGGTAGTCGGTGACCGGCGGACCGGTGATCTGGCCGCCGGCCGTGCCCTCGAAGTTCTCCGCACCGACCGTGAGTCCGTACGCCGGCCCCGGGTCACCGGGCAGGTTCCCCGGATCGTAGGCGTAGGTGATGTCCTCGGTGCCGTTGATCCCGATCCACTGCTGGAACACCTTCAGACTGCTCGTCCCGAACAGGTTCACCCGCCACTCGATGACGATCCAGCTGGACACGCCGTCGGTCAGGATGTTCGCGAAGATGCCCGGAGCACCGGAGCCGTCCAGGTCCGTCCAGAACGACGCGAGCACATTGTTCGGCCGGGCCGGATCGGGCAGCGTCTGCGGCAGGAACTGGACGTCGTCACCCGACGTGGTCCCGCCGACGACCGAGTATCCGTCCGACGTCACGCCGATCCGGTTGTACGTCTGGCCGGCGTACACGAACGGCGGGACGTCGAAGTTCAGCGCTTGCTCGTCCCCGATCGGCGTCGGCGTGGTGCCGAACGCGTCGAGCGGGATGTAGCCGGCCAGGCTGCCGGGAGCGATGCCCGGGCTGTCAGGCTGGCGCCCGGCGAGCGTCGCTGTCTTCGTCGCGATCTGCGTCCCGACCTTCGTCGCGCCGGTGACGCTGTTCAGCCGCAGTTGCGAGCTCAGCGTGCTGACCGCCGTCACGTCAGTGCTCTTCAGGCTGTTGTTCTGCACGGTGACCGTACACGTCGACTGCTCGGTGTTCTTCTTGATGGTGGACGGCGTGCAGGTCTGGTCGATCGGCACGATGCCCTCCTGGCGGAAGAACGCCACCGGCAGGTGCAGCTGACGGCTGCCGCCGACCTGCTTCAGGTTGACCTGACCGAAGTACTGCCCGTCGGGCACGTCGGGCGCGGTGATGGCGATCGTCAGCTTCTGCGACTTGCCCGGCTTCACCTGGAACACCGGCGGCAGGACGCTGATGCTCGCGCCGTTGACCGTCGTACCGCTTGCCGAGAAGGTCAGCGTCTGGCTGGTCACGTTGGTGACCGTCCGCGTGGCGGTGATCAGACCCGGCATGGTCGGCGCGTTCACCGACGGCAGGTTGAGATCGATCCGGTTCAGCGGGTCGGTCGCGGAGAGCGCGTAGTTGGCCGCGGTCTCGTCCAGTGTCAGACCGGGGTCGCCGGCCTTGGTGAGGTCGATCCGCCCGCCGCCGTAGTCGAACGGGTCGGCCGGGGTGATGCGGTCCGGCTTGGTGACCGACGTCTTCGCGGTCGTCTCCAGCGCCGACTTGACCTGGCCGGGCGTCCACGACGGGTGCAGGGCGAGGACCAGTGCGGCGGAGCCGGCGACGTGCGGCGACGACATCGACGTACCGGCGATCACCTGGTACAGGTTGCCGGGCGGGCCTTCGGCCGCGGACTCGGGCGTCGGTGTCTGGCCGGCCAGGATGTGCAGACCCGGCGCGGTGACGTCGGGCTTGAGGAAGTCGCCACCGGGGCCGCGCGACGAGAAGTACGTCATCACGTCGCCCTGCCACGTGGCCTTGGCGCCCTGGGTGAACGACGCCGTGCTGCCCGGGTGCGCCGCGAGGAACGCCAGCAGCGCGTCGCCGTCCGGCTTCTCCAGGGCCACCGTCGGCAGCCAGTGGTTGTCGGTGAACACGTCGAACGGGAACGAGTTGTACAGGAGCATGCCGACGGCACCGCCCTGCCTGACGTTGAAGCCCTTCAGGACCCGGTTCGGGCCGCGCTCACAGACGACGATCTTGCCGACGAACAGGCCCGGCGGAGCCGGGGTGGTGCAGAGCGCGTTGTTGTACGGCGGAGCCGACGCGAGAACGACCGGCGCCGGCGTGCTGACGCCGGCCGTGATCGACGCGCCGGAGACCGTGGCCGTCGAGCCGCCACCGGACAGGCTGATCGTCGAGCGGAACGTCCGGCTCTGCGTGGACGCCGCGACCGTCGTGACCCACGGGCCGCGGTGGTCGGTGGTGTTCGCGCCCGGACCCGAGTTGCCGGCTGACGCGGAGACGAACACGCCGGCCGCGTAGGCGTCCAGGAAGGCGAGTTCGACGGGGTCGCTGTACGGGTCGCTGCCGCCGGAGATCGAGAAGTTGATCACTCGGACGCCGTCCAGGATCGCCTGCGAGACGGCCTGCACGGAGTCGGACGGGAAACAGCCCTCGGCGCCGCAGACCTTGTAGACCGACACGGCCGCGGCCGGTGCGATCCCGGCGATCGCGCCGCGGTTGATGCCCAGCGGGTTCGCGTTCGCGACCGGACCGCCGGCCGACGTCGAGGCCGTGTGCGTGCCGTGACCGTTGGAGTCACGGGCGCTGTCGGGGTAGACGTCGCCGCCGATCACCGCGTTGTAGGTGTCGAGGAACGGCCGGCCACCGATCAGCTTGTTGGTGCAGACGAACGGGTCGTTCGCGGGTGTCAGCGGGTTGTCCCCGAAGTTGCAGGTCCGCGGCGTGCCGTCGGCCTTCGGCGGCGGCGCGGGCAGCGTGCCGGGGTCGGCGAAGGACGGGTGCTCCGGCCAGGCGCCACTGTCCAGGACGCCGACGATGACGCCCTTGCCGGAGTTGGCCGAGCCGCCGAGCTGGTTGTAGATCGTCGGCGCGCCGATGAACTGGCCGCTGGAATCGGTGAGCAGCTCCTGCGGGTTGTCCTGCTGGACCGCGGCCACGCCCGGCAGCTTCAGCAGGTCGCGGGCCCGGTTCGCCGGCACGCTGAGCGCGATGCCGCCGTACACGGTGCGCAGCCGCTGGCCGGCCTTCGCGGTCGGCACCCGCGCCTGCATCGCGGCGAGGAAGTCGTTCTCCACCGTGGACACGTGCTTCAGGTACTTGGCGGCGTTCGCGCTCTTCACATCGAGGCGCTTGCCGGTGACCGACGGGCTGGTGCCCGGCAGGCCCTTGATCCCGCCGCGGTACGCCGCCAGCGAGTCGTAGTCGAGCTTGACGACCACGCGGACCTGCTTCGCGGACGTGCTGTTCACCAGCGCGGGATCGCTCTTCGCGAGCTGCCCGCTGGGCGACTTCGCGCCGTTGACGGTGCTGGCGACGGTCAGCGGCGTGGCCTTCCAGGGCTTGCCGTTCGGCGCGGTCGGGGACGGATCGGCGGCCGCCGCGGTCAATGCGGGCAGCAACGCGGCGACGAGCAGACCGGCGGACACGCCGGCCATGACGGTTCGAGGACTTCGTCGGTAGATCGGTGACCTCATGCGCGGGCCTCCAGTGAGACGGAAAACGCCGTCACGGCAGGAGGCAGCGTCAGGAGACCCCCAACGAAACGAACACCTCACCCCTGTGACCGAACCCCCCCGGGACCGGCGTACGGCCGGCACCCCCGCGGCGCCTGCCTGAGCAGAGGCTAATCCGAGATTCCCCGGCGGGCCAGACTTCGGTGCATTCTCAGTCGCGACCGAGAATGCCCTGTTCGTAGCCCTTGGCCACGGCCGCGGCGCGATCGGCGACCCCGAGTTTGGTGAACACGTGGCTGAGATGGGTCTTCACCGTGGCCTCGCTGATGAACAGTTCGCGCGCGATGTCGCGGTTCGACGTACCCTTCGCGACCAGCTCGAGGACCTGCCGTTCACGGGCGGCCAGCGGGCTCGGCGCCGGCGAGCGGACAGCCGAGACCAGCCGGGACGCGACGGCGGGGGAGAGCACCGTGCGCCCGGCCGCCGCCTGCCGGACCGCGTTGAACAGCTCGTCCTGCGGCGCGTCCTTCAGCAGGTAGCCGGTCGCGCCCGCCTCGATCGCGGGCAGCGTGTCGGTGTCGGTGTCCCAGGTCGTCAGGACGAGCACCTTGGCCCGGATGCCGCGGCGGGTCAGCTCGGTGATCGCGTCGAGCCCGCCACCGCCCGGCATCCGCAGGTCCATCAGGATCACGTCCGGGTCCAGGTCGGCGGCCAGGTCGACGGCTTCGACGCCGTTGGCGGCCTCCGCGAGCACGGTGAAGCCGGGCGCCGACTCGAACATGCCGCGCAGCCCGTTCCGGACGACGGGGTGGTCGTCGACGAGGAGCAGCGAGATCTCAGCCATGGAGCACCAACGGTAGACGGGCCGAGACCGCCGTCCCGAAGTCGGGCTCGGACTCGACCGTCAGCGAGCCGGCGATGCGTTCCGCGCGGGCCCGCATGCCGTCGAGCCCGAAGCCGCCGGTGCCGGTCCGGGCGGGCAGCGCCAGCGGGTCGAAACCGTTGCCGTCGTCACGGATGTCCACTGTCACCTCGTCGTCCATGAAGCTGAGCGTGACTCCGACGCGGAGCGCGGCGGCGTGCTTGGCCACGTTCGCGAGGGCTTCCTGGGTGATGCGCAGGATGGTCGCGGAGACCTCCCCGTGCAGGTGCTGCGCCGTGCCGGTCACGGTGAGCTCGGCCGGTACGCCGGTGCGCTCGGCCCACTGGTCGACGGCTTTGCGGAGCGCTTCGGGGAGACCGTCGTACGACAGGCCGGCGGGTGCGAGGTTCTGCACCGAGCGGCGGGCCTCGCCGAGACTGTGCCGGGCCAGCTCGGTCGCGCGGCCGACGTGCTCGGTCACGGTGGCCGGGTCGGTCGTGTTCGCGACCACCTGGAGCTGGGCGATGATGCCGGTCAGGCCCTGCGCGATGGTGTCGTGAATCTCCGCGGCCAGCCGGCGCCGTTCGTCGGCGATCCCGGCCTCCCGTGCCTGGACGAGCAGCTGGGCCTGCAGCGCGGCGTTCTCCTCGTGCGCCTGCCGGAGCTCCGCGATGGTGTCGGCGCGAGCCCGTGACCTTGCCTCCTGGCGGTCGGCGAAGTGCTTGACGACGGTCAGCAGCGCGTTGTTCGCGACCAGCAGGCCGAAGAAGGCCAGCCAGCCAGTGCGGCCTTCCGGCGGGAAGCTCCCGGTCTGCGCGCTGGCGATCGGGATCGTGGTGACGAACAGCGCGAGCCGTTTCCGCTTCCGGCCCGGGACCACCTCGTCGGTGTCGTAGTAGCCGGCGGCCACGTAGAACGCGAAGAAGCCGCTCAAACTCGTCAGGGCGGCCGCGATCGCCCAGCGGATCACGTAGTACGTCACGGACACCGCATTCGGCTCGCGGTGGAGGCGACCACTCCAGCTCCACCACAGCTGCAGGAGCAGCGCGGCCCCGACCAGTGCGTACGCCGCGAGGTGCTCCTGGTCCGACGGCATGATCTGGTCGGCGGTGGCCAGGGCCAGGAACGCGCTGAGGCCGAGCAGGAAGTACGGGGCCCAACGGTGGAACGCCGCCTCGTGCCGGTCGAGGTCGCTGTCCGTCGTTGTCACGGATCCAGTGTGCACGAACCGGGCCTTACTCCCAGCGGAACCAGCGCGCGGCCGCCACCGTCAGGACCACTGCCCACGCGGTCAGCACGCCCAGGTGGGACCAGTCCGGCCAGTGCCCGGCCGCAGACTGCTGGAGCGCCTGGGAAGCGGCACCGAACGGCAGGAGCACGACGATCTCCCGCAACGTGTGTGGCATCGACTGGACCGGGGCCCACAGACCGGCGGAGAACAGGCTCGGGAAGAACACCAACGTGCCGATCCCGGTCGCGAGCCGCGCGGTCGGAGCGAGCGCGGAGATCAAGGCGCCCAGCGCCAGGGCCGCGGTAACCGTGAGCACGAACGCCAGCGCGTACCCGAAAGCCTGCTGCGGCAGCCGGACGTCGAACGCGAGCCGGCCGATCGTCAGGCAGACCAACGCCGACAGGACGCCCGCGGCGCCGTTCAGCCCCATCTGCGCGACGAGCAGCTCGGACGGCCGGACCGGGGTCAGGGACATCCGGCGCAGGATGCCGCGCTCGCGGTAGCCGGTGATCACCGGCGGCATCGCCTGCAGACCGGTGACGATCAGCGCGACCAGGACGAGCGTCGGCACGTACACGTCGATGACGCGCATCCCGAGGCCGGGGTCGAACTTCCGGAAGCTCCGGATCGACCCGAGGATCACCAGCAGCAGCGGCGGGAAGCCGAGCGTCCAGAACAGCGCGCCGGCCTCCCGGCGGAACAGCCGCGCCTCGGCCCGCAGGACGGCGGTCCGCGGCGAGGGACGACGTACCGTCGCGGTCGTGCTCATCGGTTGGCTCCTGTCAGGTCGAGGAAGGCGTCGTCGAGCGTCGCGTCGGTGACGCGGAGCTGGTGTGCGGTGATGCGGCGGCGGGCGAGCAGCGACAGCAGCGCGGTCACGGTCTCGTCGGTCCCGCCGAGGGTGATCCGGGCGTCCTTGTGCGCGACGGTCGCGACCGCAGGCAGCGCGGCGAGATCCTCGTCGTCGAGCGGGACGGACGGCGTGAACGAGATGATCGTGGAGCCCGCCGTCCGGCTGATCAGCCCGTGTGGGGTGTCGAGCGCGGTGATCCGGCCCTGGTCGATCAGCGCGATCCGGTCGCAGAGGCGCTGGGCCTCCTCCATGAAGTGCGTGACCAGCAGGACCGTGACGCCGCGCTCACGGACGTCCTCGACGATCTCCCAGGTCTCCCGGCGGGCACGCGGGTCGAGGCCGGTGGTCAGCTCGTCCAGGACGACCACGCGCGGGTTGCCGATCAGCGCGAGCGCGATGAACAGTCGTTGCTTCTGGCCACCACTGAGCACGCCGAAGCGGGTGGTCAGCCGGCTCGTCAGGCCGAGGCGCTCGGCGAGCGGCCGCCAGTCGGCCGGCCGCGGGTACAGCGCGGCGTACAACTCGAGGGCCTCGCGGACCGTGAGCTTGGCCTGCAGCTCGCTCTCCTGCAGTTGCGCGCCGAGCACCTGCGTGACGGCGGCACGGTCGGTGACCGGGTCCAGCCCGGCGATCCGGATCCGTCCGCCGTCCGGGACGCGCAGCCCTTCGACGCACTCGACCGTGGTGGTCTTGCCGGCGCCGTTCGGTCCGAGGATGCCGAAGATCTCGCCCTCGTCGACACTGAACGACACCCCGTCAACGACGGCGCGCCCGCCGTACGCCTTGCGCAGCTCACTGACTTCGACGATCGGGGAAGCACTGGTCATGCATCGAGCTTCGCGGACGGCGTACGCCGCTCACATCACCCAACGGGATACTCCCGCCATCAGCCATCCGGTTGATGGCGGGAGCAGAGAAGAAGAAATGGAGTGGTCTGGCCGCGTGGTCGGCTCGCCATGTAGGTGCGGTTTGCCGGCCCGCCCCGGTGGCCCGGCCGGGAGACATCGGTGCCTGTGGAGAACGGTGCCGCTGACCGGCAATCGCGCGGACAACCGGCGGAACTGCTCCAGCAAGAGCTCCCGTACCCAGTGGGTAGTAGCTGCAGCGGCCCGAGGGCGGCGCGCCTGACGGCCTGCAATCTTCTGCCGTGGCCGGTCGGAATCTGTTCCTACCTGCCGACTGTCAGCGGCCGTGCATCCAGCTCCCAGGCGGATGGAGGTGTGCGGCTGGGCTGGGGTGTTTGCTGGTGTGGGCCAACGAACAGCCCACAAAATAAGGGGATTCCGGCTCGAGAACTGTCGGTGGGACCGTCTAGGGTCGATGTCATGGAGCTTCTGGGCGAACGGCCGGCGTGGTCGATGAGTGGCGGCGAACTGCTGTCCACCCTCGACACGGTCCAGGCCGAGATCGCCCGCCTGAAGTCCTACGAGCTGGACCTGATCGCCGCCATCGAGACCACCGGGTACGCCGAGGAGCTGGGCGCCCGCGACACCGCGGAGCTGCTGCGGTTCCGGTACCGGCTGGACGCCCCGGCCGCCCGCCGCACCGTGCGCCTCGCCCAGACCGCCCCGCGCTACCCGGCCGTGGCCGCCGCCCTGAAGGAGACCGCCTGCTCCGCGACGTCCGACGTACCCGACGCCACCATGTCCGATGCCGATGCCGATGCCGATGCCGATGCCGATGCCGATGCCGATGCCGATGCCGCTGCCGCTGCCGCTGGTGCGGTGGACGGCGGCGCTGACAGCGGCGCGGAGGGTGCGGCTGAGGGTGGGGTGGGTGGTCGGTGGTTGCTGCGGCCGGGGCAGGCGGCGGCGATCGTGTTCGGGCTCGACCGGGTCCGCTCCCGGGTACCGGTGGAGCACCTGGACGCGGCGGCGGAGCAGCTGGTGGGACTGGCCGGTCACCTGTCGCCCGGCGAGCTGCGTACCGCGGCCAAGGAGATCGCCGACCTGCTCGACTCCGACGGCCCCGAACCCGAGGAGCTGAAGGCGTATGAGCGGGAGTCGTTGACGCTGTCGGCCGCGGACAACGGGGTGAAGTTCAAGGGCTTCTTGGCCAACGAGAACGCCGAGCTCCTGCGCGCGGTCGTGCATGCCGGTGCCCGCCCGCACAAGACCGTCGACGGCGAACACGACCCGCGCCCCCGCGACAAGCGGCAGGCCGACGCGCTGTCCACCGCGCTGGGCATCGCCGCTGCCGCGTGGGACACCACCGGCCCCACCGCGCCCACCGGAGCTACCGGACCTGCAGCGGCGACCACAGCCGCCGCGAGCAGTGCCGGCAATGCGCGGAGTGCTGGGAGTGCGGGGAGTGCGGGGAGCGTGGGGAAGGATCGTCGGGTGGCCGGGTACGGCGCGAAGGCGACCATCACCGTGACGATCGACTTCGAGGACCTGAAGGCCGCGACCGCGGACGCGATCGGGCGGACCGTGTACAGCGGCGGGCTGTCGGCGGCCACGATCCGGCGGCTGGCCTGTGACGCGAACATCATCCCGCTGGTGCTGGGCTCGAACTCCGAGCCGCTGGATGTCGGGCGCCGCGAGCGGCTGGTCACCAAGGCGATGCGGCGCGCCCTGGACGCCCGCGACCGCGGCTGCGTGGTCTGCGGAGCGCCGCCGATCATGTGCGACGCCCACCACCTGCTCTCCTGGATCGACGGCGGCGACACCAAAGTCTCGAACCTGGCTTTACTGTGCCGACGTCACCACGTCGACCTCCACGCCGGCCGCTGGCACGTCACCATCACCAACGGCGTCGTCCACGTCGCCCGCCCAAGCTGGGCCGAACCCTCACGCACCATCACCGCCACCCGACGCACAGCACCACCGCACGCCCAGCCACCGCATACGGCACCACCGCACACCCAGCCACGGCGTACGGCACCGCCGGGCACCCTGCTACGTCCGGCGTCGCCAGACGGCGGGCCACCCGCCCGCGTGGAGGGCGTCGCCGACGGCGGCATCCACATCGCCGGCCCGGGCTGGGCTGACCCACCGGCCACCTCTGTGGTGCGGAGTACGGCGCCGCCGGACACGCTGCTACGTCCGGTGTCGCCGGGCGGCGGGGCACCCGGCCGCGTGGAGAGCGTCGCCGACGGGGGCATCCACGTCGCCGGCCCGAGCTGGGCCGACTCGTCGGCCACCTCCGTGGTGCGGAGTACGGCGCCGCCGGACGCCGAGTCACCTGGGCGTGAGGAAACCGACGCCGACCGGTCGCGATGGCGGGCCGACGAGGCTGCACTTCAGCAAGCGGCCGCCTTCGCAGCGACCGGCTGAGGCCGGACACCACAACAACAACCTCCTCTCCGCGGGCCATGCGGGCAGGAGGCTGTTGTGCTGCGGCGGGTCGGTGAGGCGCGGCAGCCGACCGGCGACCGCGGCGCAGGCAAGTACATCTGGCGCAGGCCGACGGCCGCGGCGCAGGCAGGCCGACGACTGCGGCGCAGGCAAGTACACCTGGCACCGGCCGACGACCGCGGCGCAAGCAAGCC